>CAURNT010000010.1:0-38972 GCA_963526495.1 uncultured Streptobacillus sp.
TTAATTAATGAAAAGTAGAAAAGGTAGACTAAATAGAAGGTGTACCTTTTTTATTTTAAGGAGGTAAATAGTTCTTTCTATTGAAATTATAAAAGATTATGTAAATAAATATATTTGAAATAAACTTTAAATATAAAATACTACTTTATAATATTAGTAGTTAAAAAAAACTGTTTTTTATTCAAAAATTTTAAAAAAAATGTTAATATATACTAAAGGAAAGTTATTTTAGGAGGAAATATGATTGGAATTATAGGGGCAATGGATGAGGAAATTAGTGTAATATCATCAGAAATAAAAAATTTAACAGTATATGATATTAATAATATGAAATTTTATAAAGGTAAAATATATGATAAAGATATAGTTTTGGTAAAATCAGGTATTGGTATGGTTAATGCCTCTATTACGACAACTTTATTGTTTAAAGAATTTGGTGTTGATAAAATACTATTTTCAGGAGTCGCTGGTTCTTTAAATAGAAATGTAAATGTGGGTGATGTAGTAATAGGAGATAGTTTACTTGAATATTTATTTGATGCAACAGAATTTGGTTATGAAATAGGTACAATACCAAGAATGGATACTTCAATATTTAGATCAGACATATTATTAAATAAAATAAAAAATATTTTAAAAAATGATAATATATATTATGGTAAAATTTTATCTGGAGATAAATTTGTTTCTAATTTATCAGAAAAAGAGAAATTGGGTGAAAAGTTTAATGCACTTGCAGTAGATATGGAATCTGCATCAGTTGCTCACTGTGCCCATGTATTAGGAATAGAATTTGCTATTATTCGTTCTATATCTGATTCGTTAAATTCATCTTCTGTAATGGAATATACAGAATTTGTTAATTTAGCTGCTAATAATTCTAAAAATGTAATACTTAAAATTTTAAAAGGTGGTATATAATGAGAAAAAAAAATAAGTTTATAAATCTATTGTTTTATTTATTACTTTTTATTTCTTTTATCTTTATTTTTCTTAAGGTTAAATATATAAATAGGACTGCAGTTACAAATACGCAAATTTTTTCTTCTTCATTTAATATAAGAAAGATTGGGTTTGAAAAAAATAAAATAGATATTACAGAAGATGAAAAGAAAGATGAAAAAGAATTAGTAAATTCTGAAATTAAAGAAGATAAAAAAGAAGAAATAAAAACTAATGATGAAATTAAACAAGAAGAAGTAAAAGCTAATGATAAAATTAAGCAAGAAAAAGAAACAACTGAAGTTAAAAAGGAAAATAAACAAAATGAAGTAAAGAAGGAAATAAAAAAGGAAGTTAAAACTGATATAAAAACAGATAAAGAAAAAGAAAAAACTGTGAATACAATAGTTAATGATTTGAATAATAAAGTGGCAAATGAAAAAAATACTAAAAAAACAAAGAATAATAAGAGATAGAAGGTAATAATATGGATGATAAATTAAGAAATAAATTGGAAGAAGAGTATAGAAATAGTAGAAATATCATTTGTGGTTGTGAAGAAATTTCATTTGAAAATTTTTCTGAATTTAGAGTTGCAGAATTAAGTTCAGAATTTAGAAAAAAATTTAAAGAAAGAATATTAAAAGATGCAAAAATTAAAAAACCAAATATTTTAAAGGTTGATAGTTTTTTAAATCACAAATTAGACATTAAATTATTAAAAGAAATAGGAGAAGAATTTGCTAGAATATTTAGAAAAGAAAAAATTGATAAAATAGTTACAATAGAAACATCAGGTATTTCTATAGCAACTGTAACTGCACAATATTTTGATGATGTTGATGTACTATTTGCCAAAAAAAGTGCTTCTAAAAATCTAGATGATGATATTTATAGAAAATCTGTATATTCTTTTAGTAAAAACAAAGAATATAATGTTATGATAAATAAAGAGTATTTAAAAAAAGGTGAAAATATTTTAATTTTAGATGATTTTTTAGCTGACGGGATTTCAATATTAGCTTTAATAGAGATATTAAAAGAAGCAGAGGTAAATATTGTAGGTCTTGGAATAGTTATAGAAAAAAGTTATCAGGAAGGAATAGATAAGATCTTATCTAAGGGTATAAAGGTAGAATCTTTAGTTAAAATTAAATCTTTAAATGATAATATTGAGTTTATGGAATAGGAGATAATATGCGTATAGGATTATTTTCAGATACATATCTACCTCATGCAAATGGTGTAGCAATTTGTGTTGAAAATTTGAGATTAGGACTTGAAAAAGCAGGGCATGAGGTGTATGTCATAACTTGTAATGATAGTTTAAAAATAGAGAGTGATAAAAATATTATTAAATTACCATCAATAATATTAAAAAATTTATATGGCTACTCAGCTACAAGTCCATTACATTTTAATGCTTATAGAAAAATTAAAAAGTTAAATTTAGATATAGTACATGTACATACTGAATATGGTGTAGGATTGTTTGGTAGATTTATAGCTAGATATTTAAGATTACCGTTAATTTATACTTATCATACTATGTATGAAGACTATACACATTATTTAAATTTTTTAGATTTAAGAATATTAGATAAACCTTCATTAAAATTTGTTGAATACGTAACAAAAAAATATTGTGATCCATCTAATGTTGTTATAGTTCCATCAAAAAAGACATTTAATACTTTAAGTAAATATAATGTTAATAGTGAAGTAGTTGTTTTACCATCAGGTATAGATCTTGATAAATTTAAAAATGTAGATAAAGTTAAGGTTGAAGAATTAAGAAAAGAATTAAATTTAGAAAATAAGAAAGTTATGATCTATCTAGGAAGAGTAGCTAAAGAAAAAAATATTGAAATAGTATTAGATACATTTATGGAAAAAAAGGATGCTATCTTATTAGTTGTAGGATTAGGTCCAGAATTAGAAGAGTTTAAAGAAAAATATGTTTCTGATAATATATTATTTTTAGGAAAAAAAGAATATAGTGATGTTCCTTTATATTATTCTTTAGCAGATGGATTTATATCTGCTAGTCTTTCAGAAACACAAGGATTAACATTTATCGAAGCAATGTCTTGTGGTAATGTGTTATTCTGTTCAGATAGAGTAGTTTTAGAAGAATTACTTATAGAAGGAGAAAATGGGTATTTTT
Source organism: uncultured Streptobacillus sp. (assembly GCA_963526495.1). Taxonomy (GTDB): domain Bacteria; phylum Fusobacteriota; class Fusobacteriia; order Fusobacteriales; family Leptotrichiaceae; genus CAURNT01. The sequence continues at coordinate 3,110 of CAURNT010000010.1, forward strand.
TTGATACTAAGGAAGAACTGTCTGAAAAAATAGATAAATATTATTCAAATATAGAAGAAAAAAAGAAAAAAATGAAAGAACTATCATATAGTTTAGCTATGAAATATGATTTAGATTTATTTATACAAAAAATTGAAAAAATTTATGAAGATAATTTAGAAAAGATATATAAAGTAAAAGAAATAAAATATTTAGAAAATGGTATGGCAAGTGTTAAAATAAATGCAAATACATATTTTTTTGAAGGTTATATAATAAAATCTTTAGGTATAGAACCAAATACTAAAATAGATAAAACAACGTTAGAATATCTATTTATTATGAAAGGAGAAAAATGAGAATATTAATATTTTCTGCAACAACAGGAACAGGGCATAATCAAGCAGCAAATAATCTTAAATTATTTTTAGAAAAAGATAATATTGTTGAAGTTGTTAATTTATTTAATGTTGATAAAAAGAAAAGTAGTTTAGCTGATAGTTTTTTTGACAAATCTTTTTTATTTTTAGCTAATAAGTTACCTAATTTATATAGAGTTATATATAATACAGCTGATTTAAAAATAACAAGTAAATTGATAGAAAAATTATTCGTTTTAAATAAGAGAAGTATAATAGATAAAATAATTGAATTTAAACCAGATGTTATCTTATCGTCGCATCCTTATTCAATACCTTTAGTTTTATCACAAATAAAAAATAAAAACATTCCTTTTATTCAAATTGTTACTGATTTTAAAGCGCATAATATTTATGTTGATAAAGATACGGATGCATATATTGTAGGAAGTACCTACACTAAAAATTCACTTATAGATAGAGGGGTAAAAGAAAATAAAATTAATATTTTAGGTATACCAATAAAATCGGAGTTTTATAATTCAAATAAGATAAAAAGTGATAAGTTTAGACTTTTGATAATGGGTGGTGGAATGGGACTTGATTCTATGGAATTATCAATTAGAAAATTACTTGATCTTGATTTAGATATATTAATTACTATAGTTTGTGGTTCTAATATTGAACTTAAATCAAAATTAGAAGAGGATTATAAAAATAAAATATCTTTAGGACATTTAAAAATATATGGATATACGAATAATATATCGCAAATAATGGATAATTCTGATGTTATTGTAACTAAACCTGGTGGATTAACAACGACAGAATGTATAGCTAAAAGATTACCTATGATTATTCCATTTTATATAGCTGGTCAAGAAGAAGAAAATATTGAATTCTTGAAACAAGAAAAATTAGCAATAGTTTTAAATGATGTTTCTGAATTACCTGAAGAATTAAAAAGAATTATATCAAATAAAGAAAAATATAATGAATACGTTTCTAATTTGGATAAGTTAGCAAGTAAATATTCTTTAAATTCTATTAAAGGTTTAATTGATAAAATTGTACTTGAAAAAAACAAATAAAAATGTTAGAATATTCTTACCGTACAAGTCGGGGATGTAGCGGGTCCTTGTACCTGAAATCCGCTTAAGCAGGGATGATACCGACTTTGAGGGTAAATTTGGTATTTAAGCCTTAATTATTAAAGTGTTGAGATATTAGTCTTATATTGTAAAAATTCAGCGAACTATGTCAGGTCAGGAATGAAGCAGCATTAAGTTGAGATTTTTAGGTTTATGAGGTAGCTAATATTGAGCTTTATTCTTAAGAAACAAGTGTTGGATTTATTCGACTAGTCGGTGTACGGTATGCTAGGTTTTCTAGCTTTTTTTATTATGGAGGAAATATGAAAATAAGTAAGGTTTCATTTGATGATTTATATGAATTTAAAGGAGTTAATAATAATGAAAATTGTATATATTATGCAATTTCATTTGAACATAGAATTTTTGGATATTTGATTTTTGAAGGACATGAAAATAAATTGGAGATAATTGATATATTTATTAAAGAAGGTTATAGAAATAGTGGGTATGGTTCTAGATTGTTAAATTATGCTATACATGATTCTTTAAATTATGATTTTAATAATGTATATGTAAAATATCATAAGAGATTAAATAATTTTTTAGAAAAAAATGATTTTATAGATATTGATGGTATATATGTAAGAAATGATATTAAAGAGGAAATAGAACATATACATACAATTATACATATAAATAAATTATCTATAGTAATAAATATATTATTATCTGTAATTAAATTGTTTTTTGGTTATATATTCTCATTAAATTCGTTGATAGCAGATGGTATAAATTCATTATCTGATCTAATTAATAATGTTTTAGTACTTATAGGAGCTAAGATAGAAATTGAGCCTAATGATGAAGATCATCCTTTTGGACATGGTAAAGTTGAGTCTATATTTAGTTTGATAATAGGTTTGATTATAATATTTTCGTCATTAAATACTTTAAAAAATGCTTTTATCAGTTTAATAAAAAATAATGTTACAATTATGAAAGGATTAGAGTTTAAAATAATGGTATATATATTGTTATTCTTGATAATTGTTAAGATATTACAATATATATATGTAAGTACAATTTCTAAAAAAGTTGAAGTTCCTTTAATTAATGCCATAATAGTAGATTATAAATTAGATATAGTTCTTACAACATCTGTTCTTTTAGGTATAGTAGGAGTTATTTATGTTAATCCAGTTATTGATTCACTTTTATCGATAGTTATTACAATTTATTTAATAATACAAGGATATAATCTAGTTAAGGAAAATTCTTTAATATTAATGGATTCTCAAGATGAAAACTTATTATTAAATATTAAATTATTAACTCTTAAAGTTAAAGGAATTGAAAATATACATGATGTTTATATGACTCGTGTTGGTAAAAATATATATGTTATAGCTGATATAAGAATGGATAGTAATTTAACAGTAGAGGAAGCGCATGATATAGCAATTATATCTGAAAAAAATATTAAATTTAGATATTCAAATATTAAAAAGGTTATATATCATATAGAACCTAATTATATTCAGGAGGAAAAATGAAAATAGTAGGTCCTGCAGGTAATTTTGAAAAATTAGATGCAGCTATAAAAGCGGGAGCAAATGAAGTTTTTCTAGGACTTAAAGGTTTTGGGGCTAGAAGGAATAATGATAATTTTAATATGCAAGATCTTTTAGATGGTATAGATTATGCTCATAAAAAAGGAGTAAGAGTATTACTTGCTTTAAATACAATAATGAAAGATATGGAAATTAAGTCGGTTTATAAAAATTTTAAACCCATATATGAGCATGGAGTAGATGCAGTTATAGTTCAAGATTTTGGACTTATAAAATTTTTAAAAGCTAATTTTCCTAATTTATGTTTACATGGTAGTACGCAAATGACAGTATCAAATTATAAAGAAGCTAATTTTTTGAAAGACTTAGGATTATCGAGAGTTGTACTTGCTAGAGAATTATCATTTGAAGAAATAAAAGAGATAAGAGAAAATACGGATATAGAACTTGAGGTTTTTGTTTCAGGATCAATGTGTATATCGTATTCTGGTAATTGTTATGTTTCTAGTTTTATAGGTGGTAGAAGTGGGAATAGAGGTATGTGTGCATATACTTGTAGAAAAAAATTTAAAGATGAGGAAGGAAAACTTTCATATTTTCTTTCACCAAATGATCAACTTCTTGAAGAAAAAGAAATAAATATGTTAAGAGAAATTGGTATAGATGCTATAAAAGTTGAAGGTAGAAAAAAACAACCAGAATATATTTACGAAACAGTTTCATATTATAGATCTATATTAGATGGTAATCCACGTGAAAGTCAAAGCTATAAATTATTTAATAGAGGATATTCTAAAGGATATTTTTATTTAGATAATAATTTGATGAATCATAAATATTCTTCTAATTTTGGATATTTATTAGGGAAAGTTGAAGATAATAAAATTAAATTATTAGATGATATAGTACTTGGTGATGGTATACAATATGTAGATAAATATTTTGAAAAAATAGATGGTGAATATATTAATAAAATTATTTTAAATAATAAAAAAGTTAATTTTGCTAAAAAAGGTGATGTAATTAATATTAAATCACCTAAAGGTACTAAGTATATTTATAAAAATTATTCTAAAGAATTAAATGATAAAATACATTCAGAATTAAAAATTATAGATGTATATAAAGGTATAAATGTTGAGTTTTTTGCAAAACTTGGAGAAAAACTTAAAATGAAATTTATCACAGAAAATAATATGAATAAAAAATTAGAAGTAGAAATAGAAGGTAGTTTACTTAATGAAAAGTCTAAAAAAATAATAACATATAAAGATATAGAAGAAAAAATATCAGAACTTGGAAATACAGATTTTAAAGTTGAAAGTTGTAATATTTATTATGATAATGAAGCATTTTTTCCTTTTAGTGAGTTGAAGAAAATTAAAAGAGAACTTAGTGAAAAATTGGGAGAAATGATAGTTGAATCATATAAAAATGAACCTAGAGAATTAATTGAATTTACATATCCTAAAATTGAAGAAAAAATAATTCCAGAATTTTCAGCTTTAGTAAGAACTGATGAACAAGAAAAAGCTTGTAGGGATATGGGAATAAATAAAATATATAGAGATGGTTATGATATAGCTAAACAAAAAAATTTGAATACAGATTTAATTAATTCTAATACTAATCTTGTTTCTAATCTTTATCAATTAATCAAAGGTAAAGAAGATGGTATGTCTAGACAATCTATGAATTGGAATTTTAATGTATTTAATAATATGAGTATAGATGTTTATTCAGAGTTTCCAAATATAGAAACAGTATTTTTATCGCCAGAATTGAGTTATAAACAATTAAAATTAATTACAAATAGAAATTTACGTAGAGGTCTTGTAATATATGGGAACTTGAAATCTATGTATATAGAACATACAATAGATAGTAAAGAATATAAGGAGATACAAGGTGAACATTTTGATAGGTATAAGGTTGTAAAAAATAAACTAAATAATCTTGAATTATATTTGAATAAACCTATGAATTTAATACCTAATTTAGATGTAGTTTATGGATTGAATTTAGATGAACTTAGGTTAGATTTTACATTTGAAAATTATGAAGAAGTTAAGAAAATTATAAAATCTATAAAAACTAAGACAGGTAAGTATGTGCCTTATGCATTTGATATGGGTGTAAGTTAAAATAAAATGGATAGCATTAGCTATCCATATTTATTATTTTCTAATTTCTTTAATTCTTGCAGCTTTACCTGAAAGACCTCTTAAGTAGTAAAGTTTAGATCTTCTTACTTTACCTATCTTCTTAACTTCAATCTTGTCGATTAATGGAGAATTGATTGGTATTATTCTTTCAACACCTACTCCAGAAGATATTTTTCTTACAGTGAAACTTTTTTGTACGCTTCCTCCTGTAACTCTAATTACTAATCCTTCAAATATTTGGATTCTTGTTTTGTTTCCTTCTTTAACTGTATAATGAACAGCTACTGTGTCCCCAGCTTTAAATGAAGGTAAATCTTTCTTAAGATATTCTTTTTCTACTAATTCTATTAATTTCTCTTTCAAGAAATTCACATCCTTCCTTCATAAATATTCGTATCAATAAAAAAATGACAGCGGAATATCCGTATTCAACTAATATTGTATATAAAAATAAGATAAAAGTCAAGGGATTAAATTAAAATATTTACAATTTTTTACTATTATGATATACTAGATTTAAAATAAATTAAATATATAAAAAAGGAGTTAAGTATGAATATGATATATGATTTAGTTGAATCAGTTAATTCTTTTTTGTGGGGTAAGAATATTTTAGTAGTAATACTAATATTTTCAGCACTTTATCTTAGTTTTAAAATGAGATTTCCACAATTTAGAAATTTTAAAAAGTTTAAATATATTTTTAGTAATTCTAATAAGAGTGAAGGAGTATCATCTATTGAAGCTTTTTTATTGGGGATAGCTTGTAGAGTAGGAGCTGGTAATATTGCTGGAGTTGTTGCTGCTATTTCTATTGGTGGTCCAGGTTCTATATTTTGGATGTGGTTAGTTGCTTTATTTGGTTCAGCAACTGCATTTGTTGAATCTACTTTAGCAGTTATTTATAAAGAGAAAAATAAAAATGGTGTATTTGTAGGAGGAACTCCATATATTTTAAAAAATAGATTGAATAAAAAATTTTTAGGTAGTCTTTATGCAATAGCTTCTTTAATATGCTACTTTGGAGTTACACAAGTTATGTCAAATAGTATAACTGAATCTGTAACTAGTGTATATAATATAAATATTTTAAATTTTGATTTAAAATATATAGTTACATTATTTACTTTATTAATGGTTACATATATATTATTTTTCAGTAGAAGTAATAAAGATTCAATTATTAACTCTCTTAATATGATAGTACCATTTATGTCTATAATATATATTTTATTTATGATATATGTTTTACTTGTGAATATCAATAGTATTCCTTCAATGTTTTTTGATATTTTTTATCAAGCATTTGGTGGTAAAGAATTTTTAGGTGGGACTTTTGGAGTTATAGTAATGAATGGTGTTAGAAGAGGACTTTTTTCTAATGAGGCAGGTAGTGGTAATTCTAGCTATGCAGCAGGTTCTGTTGATGTTGATTATCCAGCTAAACAAGGTGTAGCTCAATTGATTGGTGTATTTGTTGATACATTATTAATGTGTAGTTCAACAGCTTTTATGGTATTATTAGCTCCTAGTTATCTTTTAAGTAAATATCAAGGTATGCAACTATTTCAAAATGCTATGATATACCATATAGGTATAATTGCTAAACCTTTTGTAATTATTTTAATGTTTTTCTTTTGTATAAGTACTATACTTGCTGTTGCGTATTATGGAAAAAGTGCTATAAACTATATTTCAAGTAAAAATATTTATATAACTTTATATCAAATATTTTTAATTTTAATGATATATTTAGGAGGAATAACTGTAAATACTTTTGTTTGGTCACTTGCTGATTTTGGACTTGGAATTGTTACCGTTATTAATATAATATGCATATTACCTATTTCTAATGAAGCGTATGTTGAGTTGAAAAAATTTGAAAATGAAATTGAAAATAAAAACTAAAATATTATGAATATTAAAATGAATCTATAGTATTGATTTTCATAAAAAATTAATATATAATTTAACTATATTAAAATTTGTAAAGGAGTGTCATGGAAATACATCATTTAAAAATTTTTTATGAGACTTGTAATGAAAAAAGCTTTACTAAAGCAGCCAGAAAGCTTTTTATAAGCCAATCAGCAGTGTCTATACAAATAAAAAAATTAGAAACAACTTTAGGGGTCACTTTAATTGAAAGAGATTCTAAAAATTTCAAATTAACTTTTGCAGGTAAAGAGTTATATAGATTGGCACAACAGGTATTCAATAGAATATCTCGTATGGAAAATGAAATGTTTAAAATTATTAAAGAAAATAAAACTAAAATAGTTATAGGTGCAACACACAACATTGGTGAACCAGTTTTACCTAAAATTGTTAGTGAATATAGTAAGAGAAATAAAGAAGTAGAATTTGAAATATATATTAAAAATTCAAGTTCTTTAATAAAATATATTAAAGATGGAGTAATTGATGTTGCTTTAATGGAAGAGGAAATATTTGATGAAAGAGAAATTAAAATGCTTCAAACAGATGTTTATCCCTTTGTTGTAGTCGCTCCACCTAATGTAACTGATTTAGAAATTATTAAAGAAATGAGTATGTTGAAAAAAGATTCTCCTCTAGCTCTTAAATATATAGAAAAGTTTGAAGAGATTATAGATCATGTATTTGAAAATAAATTAATTGTAAATGGTAGTAATGAAACTACTAAAAATCTTGTGATGAATGGTATGGGTATTAGTGTATTACCATATTATTGTGTATATGAAGAAATTAGAGATAATAAGTTAAGTTTAGTACATGAATTTGATATATCAGAGGATAAATTTCAAATAGCTTTATTAAAGGAAAATGAAGCTAAACCTTGGATAAGTAAATTTCTTGATTTTATAAAAGAATTTAATATTAGATACGAATTTAATAGTATAATAAAGAAAAATAAATAATAAAGCACGGGGTGCATATTGCTGAGATTATACCCGATAACCTGATTCAGATAATGCTGACGTAGGGATGTTTTTTTTAAAGTTTTAGAACTTCCTTACAGAGAGGAAGTTTTTTTATGTTTAAATTTTTAAAAAAATATAATGCAATAATAATACTAATATTATTTTGGGAAATTATATCAGATTTGAAGGTAATACCTAAATTTTTATTACCGTCTCCAAGTGATATACTTTTTGCTTTTAAAAATGATTTTTGGATTTTAATGAATAATAGTAAATATACAATATATGAATCTATTATAGGATTAATTATAGGAGTTGTACTTGCTTTTATTTTGTCTATATTTATGGATAGATTTGAGTATATATATGAATCTATTATGCCTATAATTGTAATAACTCAGACCATTCCTACGGTTGCAATCGCTCCGCTTTTAGTTTTGTGGTTTGGATATGGAGTATCATCAAAAATTATTCTTATTGTTATGACAACTTTTTTTCCTATAACAATAGCTCTTTTAGAAGGGTATAGATCAGTTGAAAAAGATAGTTTGATGTTACTTAAATCTATGGGAGCTACTAAGTTTCAAGAATATATACATGTTAAATTACCTAGCAGTTTACCTTATTTTTTTTCTGGATTAAGAATTTCAGTTTCTTATTCTATAATTGCGGCTGTTGTTGCTGAGTGGTTAGGTGCATTTAATGGATTAGGTGTGTATATGATAAGGGTTAAAAGAGGTTTTTTGTTTGATAAAATGTTTGCAAGTATAATATTGATATCTATACTTAGCTTACTTTTTATAAATTTAGTCAAATTTTTTGAGAAATATATAGTTAAATGGGAGGAAAAATGAAAAAGTTTTTAATTTTTGTTATGATGAGTGCAATGGCTTTAATAGGCTGTGGGAAAGAAGAAGTGAAAGAAGAAGGTAAATTAACTAAGGTACAAATAGTTTTAGATTGGACACCTAATACAAATCATACAGGAATATTTGTTGCAAAAGAAAAAGGATATTTTAAAGAAAATGGTTTAGATGTAGAAATATTACCTGCCCCTGAAGGTAGTACAACACAACTTATTGGTTCTGGTAAATCACAATTTGGTATAAGTTTTCAAGATGAACTTGGAACATATTTTTCTAAAGATGAAAAATTACCTGTAACAGTTTTAGCAGCTATATTACAACATAATACTTCAGGATTAATATCTTTAAAAGAAAAAAACATACAAAGTTTTAAAGATTTAGAAGGTAAAACTTATGGAACTTGGGATTCACCTATAGAACAAGGGATGCTTAAATACTTAATGTCTAAAGAAGGAGCAGATTTTTCTAAGGTTAATGTAATACCATATTCTTGGGATGTAGTTTCTGCACTTAAAACTAATACTGATGCAGCATGGATATTTTATGCGTGGGATGGTATAGCTCTTGAAAATGAGGGTATAAAAACTAATTTCTTAGAAGCTAAGGTTTTACCTGAACTTGATTATTATACACCTGTTATTATTGGTAATAATGATTTTATAAAAAATAATCCAGAAGTTACAGAGAAATTCATATCAGCACTAAAAAAAGGATATATGTTTGCTGTTGATAATGCTGAAGAAGCAGCTGATATTTTAATAAAAAATTCTCCTGAATTAAAAGAAAAAAGAGATTTTGTTCTTGCTTCACAAAAATGGATAAATAATCAATATGTAGATGAAAATAAATCTTGGGGTATAATAGATCAAAATAGATGGGATGCTTTTTATCAATGGTTATATGATTCTAAGGTTATAGATAAACAAATAGAAAAAGGATATGGATTCACTAATGAATTTAATAAATAAGCTTAGTATTAGAAATTTAACAATTAGGTATGAAGATGATTTTCTTATAGAAAATTTAAATATAGAAGTAAAAACTGGGGAAATGGTTAGTATAATAGGAAAATCAGGTAGTGGAAAAACAACAATTTTTAATGCTATATCTGGACTTTTAACACCAAATGACGGTAGAATATTTCTTAATGGTGAAGATATTACAGGGATAAATGGTAAAGTAGGATATATGTTGCAAAAAGATTTGTTATTACCTTTTAAGACTGTAAGTGAAAATGTTATACTTCCTTTAATAATAAAAAAGGTAAGTAAAACTGAAGCTTTAAAATTAGTAGAGACAAAATTAGATATATTTGGTTTGAGAGAATTGAAAGATAAATATCCTAAAGAATTATCTGGTGGTCAAAGACAAAGAGTAGCATTTTTGAGAACATATTTTTTTTCAAGTGATATGGTATTACTTGATGAACCTTTTTCAGCCTTAGATCAAATAACAAGATATGCTATGCATGATTGGTATATGAAAGTTAGGAAAGAATTAAATCTTACAACTTTGCTTATAACTCATGATATAGATGAAACCATACTTTTATCAGATAGAATATATGTATTAACCAAAGAAGGAAAAGAGGCTAAAATAACAAATGTTTTAGAAGTAAATTTAGATAAAAGGACTACAACTTCAGAAGAATTTATTAGATTAAAAAAAATTTTAATAGAATGTTTAAAATAAAAAATGGCTTTAAGCCATTTTTTTAAAAATTAATATAATATATATATATTTGAGTAATTAATGAAAATAAAAAGAAAATATTAAAAGCAAAATTTCCAAAATCTAAAATAAATAAAAATAAATTAAATAAAATTGTATATGTTAATATATTTTTTATTGTTTCATATAAGTCTATTTTTTTTATATTTTTTAAAAATTTAATCATATTAAATCACTCCTGTAATCTTTTTATAACTCATAATAACATATTTGTAATTAAATTGCAACAATTTTGTTAAAAAAATATAACAAAAATATTTTTTTGTTGTATTTTTATTACGTTTATGATATACTTTAAATATACAAATTTTGGAGGTGTCTATGAAATTAGGTGCAACTTTAAAAAAAAATAGAGAAAGAAAAGATCTTTCATTAAGAGAAGTTGAAGGGAAATTAAAAGAAAAAGGTATAAATTATGCTCATACAAATATTAAAAGAGTAGAAGATGATGATAATACGAAAGTCCCTATAAAAGTTCTTTCTGCATTATGTGAAATATATTCTTTAGATAAGATAAATATTTTAAATTTAGCTGGTGCAAATATTGAAGAAAAATCAGAATATGATGATGTTCTAAATAAAAGCGCTTTATTTTTTAATAATGAATCAATATCTGAAGAAGATAAAGAAAAATTATTTTCCGTTATATCAGAAATGTATTTTGAAGCTAAAATAGGTAAATAATAATGAAAAAAACTATTAAAGAAAAAGTATCGATTATAGTAAATACTTATAAAACTAGAAATCCTAAAGATTTAGCAAAAAAAAATTCTATAACTGTAATGTATAGAGATTTAGGTGAGATAAAAGGTTTTTTTAGAGATATTTTAGGAAAAAAATTTATTGCAATAAATGAAAATATGAGTGAATTTATGATTAATATGATACTTGCACATGAATTGGGGCATTATTTTTTACATTCAGAGGATCATGATAATTTAGTTGATATTAAGGATACGTTTCTTAATTTTGATAGCATATATGAGAAAGAAGCAAACCAATTTGCAGCTTATCTTTTATTTAGTGAAGATACTGATAATAGAAAATATTATCCTAAAAATAGCTATGAAGAAAATATATTTAGAAATTTGTATAATTTATCACTTGAATAATACCGATAAGTATGATATAATGAAAATCTAGAAAAGTAATAGGAGGTGTAAGTAATGCAAGTATGTGAAGTATTTGGAAAAAAAGTAGGACACGGAAATTTAGTGAGCCACTCTCACAGAGCTACTAAGAGAATCTGGAGACCTAACTTACAAACAATGAAATTATCACTTGATGGTAAAGAAGTTAAGGTTAGAGTAAGCACAAAAGCTATGAAAACATTAAAAGGTAAAAATGAAGATCAAGTTAAGAAAATATTACTTGAAAATAAAGATAATTTAAGTGCTAGACTTTCTAAAATTTTATTTTCAAATTAATTAGTGGAATCACCTTTTATATAAGGGTTTCACTGTAATAAAAGGTGTTAGAATTGACACCTCTTTTTTTTAAAAGAAATATAGGAGGGAGATTATGAATACTTTAATATATGTTTTATTTTATATTATAACAGCCTTAATGTTAATATCATATTTATTTAAAGAAAAATTAATTGTATCATATATTGATAAATTTTCTGATTTTTTTGTAAATAAATTAAAAATTGACAAGCTTAATTTGAGTAGAAATTTTTTATACATTATAAATGCTTTATTTTTATTAAATATTTCATTTATTACTTTAAAGATAAATTTTGGTTATGATGAAGTTTTACCTATAAAAAATAAAGTTATGTTTTTATCTGTAATAATTAATTTTATAGTATTTTTAGTTATTTATATAAAGAAAAACTATTTAACTGGTCTTTTAATATTTAATACAATTTTATTAGTTTTTGGAAGATCTATGATAGGTATAGATGATATTTATTTTACTTATTTAATAATAGCATCTATAGTTTATCTTATGATCTACATTATCTTTGATTCTGAAAATGAAAAGAAAATCTCATTTAGAAGATATTTTAATACAATTTATGTAATTTTATTAGTTGTTGTAATACAAAGTTATTATTTAGGAAATTATGTAATACCTACAGGTTCAATGGAACCAACTATATTAGTTGGAGATAGAATTTTTGCTAACAATATTATTTATAAATTTAAAAATCCTAAGGTTGGTGATATTATTGCATTCAAAGAACCTTTAGACAACAAGACTATGTATACAAAAAGAATAACAGGTTCTTTTGGAGATAGTTTAAGAATAGATGAAAATTCTGGAACTTTATATCTTAATTCAAAAGATTCTAATTTAGGGAGAAAATATAGCGTTGATGGTTTGTTAAAATTATTTGGAAATCCAGAAATATATATACCTAAAAAAGGAGATAATGTTAAATTAAAAAATATAGTTATGTATGATGAAACTAATAATCAATTTAGCTTAATAACTAATGAAGAATTTTTAAAAATGAATATTTCTGAAGACTTGTATAAAGATATATTTGGATTATTTAATACACAAACACCAGAACAAGTTTCAAAACTTACAAAATTTAATCTTAATGGTAAAAGATTTACCTATATTTTGACAGATTCTAATGATAGATTTATATTGCCTATACTAGATTTTAAATATAGTAAAAATGATATGAAAAAATTATTGAATAATGAAGAAATAACATTAACTGATGATTACTATATGGCTATGGGAGATAATACAACTAATAGTAATGATTCAAGATTCTTTGGTTATGTTAAAAAAAGTAGAATTTATGGTAGATTATTAGTTAGATGGTATCCTTTAAATAGACTAGGATTTATAGGTAATGAATAAGAAAAATTTAGAATTAATGTTAAAAATTCATAATGAAAATTTTTTAGATATTAAAAATATTAAAGATTTTGATGCATTTTATAAAAATTCAAGGTATAATATATATGAAGAGTATTTTGAAAATATTTTTGCTGGTTATTTAATTACCTATGATAATGTAGATAGTTTAGATATTTTTGAAATTGCAGTCGATAAAAATTTTAGAAAAAAAGGACTAGCATCTAAATTATTAAATAGGATAAATGATGAAAGAAAAATATTATTAGAAGTATCTGAGAAAAATAAGGTTGCAATAAATCTATATAAAAAAAATGGATTTAAAATGATTTCTAGGAGAAAAAATTATTATTTAGATGGAAGTGATGCCATTGTAATGATAAGATAGGAGGCTATATGTCTGGTTTTTTAAGTATTGTTTTACATGCACATTTACCTTATGTAAGACATCCGGAGTATGAAGAATTTTTAGAAGAAGATTGGCTATATGAAGCTATTACGGAAACATATATTCCAATTTTGAAAATGTTTGATAATTTGAAAAATGATAATATTGATTTTAATATTACGATGACTATATCGGGTACATTAGCAAATATGTTAAATGATCCTTTACTTCAAAATAGATATATTAAACATTTAGATAAAATGATTGAATTTTGTCAATTAGAATTAAATAGATTAAAGGAATATCCTGATATGCATAAAGTTGCACTTCATAATTATAAGTTATATAATGGAAGTAAAGAATATTATACTAGATATTCAGGAAACTTATTAGGTAGATTTAAATATTATCAAGATTTAGGTAATTTAGAAATAATACCAGTAACTGCAACTCATGGAATGTTGCCTATGATGAAAGATATACCTAATGCTGTTCGTGCACAGGTAAGGATGGCTAAAATGGATTATATGAAACACTTTGGAAGAGAACCTAAAGGTATTTGGCTTGCAGAATGTGCTTATTATAACGGACAAGACTCTTATTTAAAAGAAGAAGGAATAAGATATTTCTTAGTGGATGCTCATGGTATTTTAAATTCAAATCCAAGACCAATATATGGTGTATACTCATCAGTGTATACTAAAAATGGAATTGCCGCTTTTGCAAGAGATTTAGAATCATCAGAACAAGTATGGTCTTCAGAAGTTGGTTATCCTGGAGATGGAGATTATAGAGAATTTCACAAAGATGTAGCTTATGAGTTAGATTATGATTATGTTAAACCATATTTACATAGTGATGGAATAAGACGTAATATGGGTATAAAATATCATGCAATAACTGATAAAAATGGAACTTATAAAAAAGTATACGATCCAGATGTGGCAAGAAATAAAGCGATAGGTCATGCATATAATTTTGTATTTAATAGAAGTAAACAGCTTGAATATTTGTCAAGTAAGATGAAATATAGAAAACCTATAATAGTATCACCTTATGATGCTGAACTTTATGGTCATTGGTGGTATGAAGGACCAATATTTTTAGAATATATATTTAGAGCAATTAAAGAAAGTAATTTTTCAAGTATTACACCATCTAAGTATTTAGATATATATAAAGTTAATCAAATTGTAGATTTGAGTATGTCTAGTTGGGGAGCTAATGGTTATTTTGATGTTTGGGTAGACGGGTCAAATGATTATATTTATAGACATTTACATAAAGCAGCAGAAAAAATGATAGAAATATCTAAAATTGAAACTGAAAATCCTCTTATGATCAGAGCTTTAAATCAAGCAAGTAGAGAACTGTTGATGGCGCAAACTTCTTGTTGGCCGTTTATTATGTTTACTAAGACTATGGTTGGATATGCTCAGAAAAAAGTTAGTGATCATACTTATAGATTATTTAAACTTTATGAAGATATAAAAAATAATAGTATAGATGAAGAATGGTTATCTGAAATTGAAAATAGAGATAATATATTTAGTAATATAGATTATAAGATATTTAGATAAGAGTAGAGCTTCTACTCTTATTTTCTTTTGGAGGTAAAATGATATATTTTGATAATTCTGCAACGACTAAAGTAAAAAAAGAAGTTAAAGAGGAAATGTTAAAAGTTATGGATGAATACTTTGCAAATCTTGATGCAAATTATACGATCTCTTTAAAATTTAGTAAATATTTAGAGGAAAAGAAAAAAATTTTAAAAGATAGATTAGGATTAAATCCTAATGAATTTGTGTTTACTACTGGGGGAGGAGAAGCTAATAATATAGCATTAACAAGTGTAATTAGAAAATATAAAAAAGGTCATTTTTTAATATCTAGTATAGAACATGCAAGTGTAGAAATATGTGCTAAAGAATTATCTCAAGAAGGTTATGAATTAGAATATATACCAGTTGATGGATACGGTAATATAGACCTTGAGTATTTGAAAAATGCAATAAGAGAAGATACTATACTTGTATCAATTATAGGAGTTAATAATGAGCTTGGAACTGTTCAAAATATTAAAGAAATAGGTGAAATAATTAAAAATAAAAATAAAAATACATATTTACATATAGATTTTGTACAAGGATTAAATCATATAGATGTTGATTTTTCAAAAATTAAAGTAGATTTACTTAGTATTAGTTCTCATAAAATAGGAGGTCCTAAAGGTATAGGAGCTTTATATATATCTAAAAATGTTAAATATAAGGAACAGATATACGGAGAAAATAATTCTAATGGATTAATACATAGAACATTTCCAAATGAATTAGTTTGTGGATTTTTAAAAGCAATAAGTTTATACAAAAAAGAGGATATAGAAAAAATAAAAAAAATAAAAGAGTATTATATATCTAAATTAAGTGAAATAAAAAATGTCGATATAAATACTCCGATTAATTCATCACCCTCTATAGTAAATATTTCATTTAAAGGTGTTAGGGCAGAGGTGCTTCTTAATTATTTATCAACAAATGATATATATGTATCTACGGGGTCTGCTTGTTCGGGTAATAAAGGAGATAGCAAAATACTTAAAGCGATAAATCTTAATCAAGAAAGTATAAACGGAAGTATAAGAGTAAGTTTTTCGTGTGAAAATACATTTGAAGAAATAGATATGTTTTTTGATATACTTACACCTTTCTTAGAAATGGCTAGAAGTATCAAATAAACTTGAAATTATAGCTATAAATGTGTATAATTATAATATAATTTTAGAAAGGAGAGTATGTATATCATACAATTATTATGAAATTAAGAGAATTACAAATAAATACAGAAAACTATTTAGGAAAAGAAGTTGAATTAAATGGTTGGGTAAAAAAAATAAGAGATCAAAAAAGTTTTGGATTTATAGAATTTAATGATGGTACTTTTTTTAAAGGAATGCAAGTAGTATTTGATGAAACTTTAGAAAATTTTGAAGAAGTATCAAAATTAACTATATATTCATCAATAAAAGTAATAGGTGAAGTAGTATCCTCACCTGCTAAAGGACAAAGTTTTGAAATAAAAGCTAAAAAAATATCAATTTATGATAAAGCTAGTATAGAAAATCCTTTACAAAATAAGAGACATGGTTTTGATTTTTTAAGAACTATAGCACATTTAAGACCAAGAACTAATACTTTTAATGCAGTATTTAGAGTTAGATCTTTATTAGCATATGCTATACATAAATTCTTTATGGAACAAAATTTCGTATATGTTCAAACTCCTTTATTTACGGGAATAGATGCAGAAGGTGCTGGAGAAATGTTCCAAGTAACTACATTAGATTTAAATAATGTTCCTAAAAATGATGAAGGTAAGATAGATTATAAAAAAGATTTCTTTGAAAAACCAGCATTTTTAACAGTTACAGGTCAACTTCATGTTGAAACTTTTACATCTGCATTCCATAATACATATACTTTTGGTCCAACATTTAGAGCAGAAGAATCATTTACTACAAGACATGCTGCTGAATTTTGGATGATAGAACCTGAAATGGCATTTGCAGATCTTGAAGCAAATATGGATGTTGCAGAAAATATGATTAAATATATTATAAAATATGTATTGGAAAATGCTAAAGAAGAAATGGAATTCTTTAATACCTTCATAGAAAAAGGTTTATTAGATAAGCTGCAAAATGTTTTAGATAATGAATTTGCACGTGTTACATATACAGAAGCTGTTGAAATATTGAAAAATTCAAAAAAACAATTTGATGTACCTGTTGAATGGGGTATGGATTTAAAAACAGAGCATGAAAGATATTTAGCAGAAGAAGTATTTAAAAAGCCTGTATTTTTAACAGATTATCCTAAAGATATTAAAGCATTCTATATGAAACTTAATACAGATGGGAAAACTGTAAGAGCTATGGATTTATTAGCACCGGGAATAGGTGAAATAGTAGGAGGAAGTCAAAGAGAAGATGATTATAATAAATTAATAGCTGTAATGGATGAAAAAGGATTAGATAGAGAATCATATAAATGGTATACTGATTTAAGAAGATTTGGTTCATTCCCACATTCAGGATATGGGTTAGGATTTGAAAGAATGTTAATGTATATAACTGGAATGGCAAATATTAGAGATGTAATACCTTTCCCAAGAACAGCTAAAAGTTTAGAGTATTAATGGAGGTTTTATGAAAAAATTTAAAAGGCTTATACCTATACTTTTATTTTTACCATTTTTAATGCGTGGAGATTTTTTAGATGAATTACAATCTATGGATGTTTTATTACAACAAGGTAAATTTCAAGAAGCTTTAGATAAAGGAAGAGCTTTACAAAAAACTAACATATCTGATGAAGATAAAAAAGCATTACAAAATTTATTATCTAAAATTGAAGAAAAGATTAAAAATGATTCTAAAAAAGAAATAGATAATTCAAATATTGTTAATAATAATGGTGAACCAAATTTTGAAACTGATGAAGTTTCAGAAGATGAAAATTTAGAAACAATATCAGATGGAACTGTAGCATATCCTGGTGATGAACTTAATGATGCAAGTAAGTATAAAGAATATGATAGATTAGAAGCGGAAGTATTAGCTTCTAAAAATCAAGATAATATTAATTCATTATTAAAAATATATATGAGAAGTGGATTATATGAAAGAGCTATGAAGCTAGGACAAAAATCACGTGATCCTAGAAATATGTATATAGGCGCCTTAGCTGCTAGACTAACTGGTAGATATGATATTTCAATAAGTCAATATAGAAGAGTTATAAATTCTGAGCCAAATAATCTTGATGCGATACTTGGACTTGGACTTGCATACAGAGCTAATAAAGATAATTCAAATGCATCAAAATATTTAAGAATGTATATAGAAAAAGGGGGAAGAAATTCTAATGTAAATTCAGTTTTACAGGAATTATAAAAATATGGGGTGGATTAGTTTGAGTCAAAAAATATCACCAAACCTAGTTTATGATTATATATATAGGTTTGGTGATATCTATAATTGCTATGAAAATTTAAAAAAAGAAAATTGTAATTTAGAACTATTGTTAAATGTTAAAGAGTCTTTTGGTAAAGATGAGGAAATATTGGAATATATTAAAAGTAGAAATATAAGAATAATATATTGCAATGATGAAAAATTTCCTAAAAATATTAAAGAATCTGGTTATAAAATACCATATATATTTTATAGAGGAAATTATGATTTACTGAATAAGAAAATTTTAGGATTAAACTATAACAATAAATTACTAACTTTAACAAGAAATAATTTAAAAAGTATATTAAATTCGATAGATATTGATGTAGTTTTGGCTATAAATTCAATTAGTGAATCTGATATATTTATTTCTTCTATTATTAATAGAAATTGTATATATGTAACTACTAGTATAGAGAAATTTGAAGAAAATTTTCAAGATTTATATGTATCCTTGTTAATAAATGAAAAAGATAAAAATAATGCTTATTTTTTAACCAATATGTTGATTTCTTGTATTTCAAATAGTATATATATACCTGAAAGCAATATTTATACAAGAGCGATGCTTAGTGCCAATATTAGTATAGATTTAGAGCGAAAGATATATGTAACTGGAGGATTTGGTAAAAGTTTTTCGGGTTGTAATTATTTATTAAGAAATAATTATGCAATAGCAATAGGAAATAGTAGTGATATAGAGATGTTTGAGGAGGATATAGATGGCTAAAAATTTAGTGATAGTGGAATCTCCATCAAAAGCTAAGACTATAAAAAGTATTTTAGGTTCTAATTATGATGTAATAGCTTCTGTTGGACATGTTATTGATTTACCCAAAACTAAAATAGGTATTGATATAGAAAATGATTTTAAACCAGAATATAGAGTAATAAAAGATAGAAAAACTATATTAGAAGAACTTAAAGCAAAAGGTTCTAAAGCTAATAAAGTTTTCCTTGCTTCAGATCCTGATCGTGAGGGAGAAGCTATTGCTTGGCATATATCGAATTATATAAATTTAGGTGAAAAGGTTAAAAGAATAGAATTTAATGAAATTACTAAAAGCGCTATTTCTAATGCTGTTAGAAATCCTAGGGATATAAATACTGATTTAGTAAATTCACAGCAAGCGAGAAGAATTTTAGATAGAATTGTTGGTTATAAAATATCACCGTTAATATGGCCAATTGTAGGTAGAAGTGCTTCAGCAGGAAGGGTGCAATCAGTTGCTCTTAAATTGATATGTGATTTAGAAAATGAAATACTTAATTTTAAACCAGAAAAATATTATCAAATAGATATTTTAATTAAGGAAAAGATTAAACTTTCTTTATCTGAAATATCTGGAGAAAAAGTTGATAAAATAAAAAATAGAGTTATTTTTGATAAAGCATGTAGTGATTTAAAAAATGCTGAAGTTAAAATAAAAGAATTAGATATTTCAAATAAGACTCAAAGTCCACCTGCAATATATAAAACAAGTACATTACAACAAGCAGCTTCTTCAAATTTAGGATATAATGCTACGAAAACTATGAGACTTGCACAAAAACTTTATGAAGGTACTAATATAGATGGTGAAACTAAAGGGTTGATAACATATATGAGAACAGATTCAACTCGTGTTTCTGATGAGGCAAAACAAAGTGCAAAAGAATTTATAATAAAAAATTATGGTAAAGAGTATGTTGGTACTTATAGAAAATATTCAAAAAGTAAGAATAGTCAAGATGCACACGAAGGTATTAGACCTACATATATTGATTTAACTCCAGAATATATGAAAACTAGATTAACTAATGAAGAATATAAATTATATAAATTAATATGGGAAAGATTTGTAATTTCTCAATTAGCTAATGTAAAATATGAGCAATTAAAAATTGTTGCAGAACATAAAAACTATACTTTTAAAGGTACTATAAATAAAATAATTTTTGATGGTTATTATAAATTATATAAAAGTGAGGATATGATACAGACTTTAGATTTTCCAGATCTTAAACTTAATACTAAATATAAGATAGATGAATTGATACCAACTGAATCTGAAACTAAGGCTCCAAGTAGATTTAATGAGGCATCACTTATTAAAAAATTAGAGTCATTAGGTATAGGTAGACCATCAACTTATGCTAGTATTATTGAAGCAATAAAATCTAAAAATTATGTTGATGTAATTGATAAAAGATTAGTACCAACAGCTTTTGGAAAAGAAGTAAAAAATGAACTTGAAGATAATTTTAAAGATATAATGAATGTTAAATTTACGGCAATGATGGAAAATAATTTAGATGAAGTTGCAAATGGGAAATTAAATTGGGTAGATTTATTACGTGATTTTTATAAAGTTCTTGAGAAAGAAATGATTGTATATAAGGAAAAGGTAAATGAGTTTAAAAATACTAATATATATACTGATGTTAAGTGTACGTATCAAGATGGTAGAATGCTTTTAAAAAGTGGAAATTTTGGTAAATACTTAGTTTGTGAATTTGATTCAAAAGATAAAATATCTATTAAGGGTATAGATATTGATCAAAATGATATTAAAGATAATTTTGTTAAAATAAAAGATAAAGTCGAACAATTACTTGATTCTAAAAAAGGTAAAATTACTGATGTATATACAGAAAATAATAAAATGATGTATTTAAAAGACGGTAAATATGGTGCATATCTTGAAAGTGAAGATTATAAAAACGATAATATTAGAAAGCCTTTAAGTAAAGAAATAAAAGTTAAATTAAAGAAAAATCAAATAAAAATTGAAAATGGAATTATTCTTTTAAAAGATATTTTGGAAAGTATAGTTGAAGGTGATAATAAAATACTTTCAGAAGTTGGAGTATGTGAAAAATGTGGTAAAGAATTCACTATTAAGAGTGGAAGATATGGTAAGTTTTTAGCTTGTAGTGGATATCCAGAATGTAAAAATATAAAAAAAATACCTAAAGAGGGTAAATAATGGAAATGCATAATATATTAAATAAATTTATTTATTATCAAGAAGTAGTTTTAAATAAGAGTTACAATACTGTTAAATCTTATAGAAAAGATATAGAACAGTTTATATATTATTTAGAAAATAATGAAGGAATAAATGATTTTAATAAAGTTGAAATTATGAGCTTTAGATCTTTTATTGCTTATCTTAATATGGAACTTGAAGTTAATAAAAGAAGTATAAATAGAAAATTATCTGCAATAAGAACTTTTTATAAATATTTATTGGAAAACGATTATATAACTGAAAATAAGACAGTATACATAAATACGCCTAAATTTAGTAAAGTATTACCTAATTATTTAACTAAGTCTGATGTTGATAAGATACGTTCTGTTATAAATATAGAAAAGATAACAGGATTAAGAGATAGAGCTATGATAGAGTTACTTTATTCTAGTGGAATACGTTCTATGGAATTATTAGATTTAACGGAGTCTATGATAAATTTTAATGAAAGAGAATTAAGAGTAATAGGTAAAGGGAACAAAGAAAGAATAACTTTTTTTAGTGATAATGCTAAAAAATATTTGTTAGAATATATAGAAAAAAAGAAAATAGTGTATAGGAATGTAGATAAAGATATAATATTTGTTAATAAAAATGGAGATAAATTAGATTCAAGATCTTTAAGAAGATTAATAACTAATTATGCTTTAAAGGCGGATATAAATAAAGAAGTAACACCTCATGTATTTAGACATAGTTTTGCAACGGAAATGTTAAATAATGGAGTTGATATTAGGTATGTACAAGAACTTTTAGGTCACAGTAGCATAGCAACTACGCAGTTTTATACACATATAAGTAAAAACATGCTAAAGGATGTATATATGAAAAGTCATCCTTTTGCTAATAAATAGGAGAGATATGAAAGAAAAAAAATGTATAGGTTGTGGTGAAAAATTACAATATGATAATCCTGTTCTTCCGGGATATATACCTAAAAATATTTTAGAAACTAGAGATAATATAATATGTAAGAGATGTTTTAGATTAAAACATTATGGAGAGAATTTAGAAAAGGAAGAAGAGAAAGATGTATATAGATTAGAAGTAAAAAAAGCTATTAGTGAAGCAGATATAGTGATACCTATATTTGATATCATTGATTTTGAATCATCTTTTACTAATGAAATAATAGATTTATTAGAAGATAAAACAATATTAGCTTTAATAAATAAAATAGATTTATTACCTTCATATATACATATATCGGAAGTTTCTAAATGGATAAATTATTATTTTAATGAAAATAATTTTTTCCCATCAGATATTGCATTTGTTTCAGCAGAAAAAAAATATGGAGTAAATGGTATATTTAGAAAAATCCAATATATAGCTAAAAATATATTAAAAAAGAAATTAGATACAAAAATTAAAATTGCTATAATGGGTGTATCAAATGTAGGTAAATCACGTTTAATTAATTTATTATTAGATAAAAATTCTTCTACAGTTTCTAAATTTTCTGGAACAACAAAAAAGAATATAAAAAATGTAAAAAATACTAAAGAATTTAAATTAGAAATTATAGATACACCTGGATTAATTCCAGATGGAAGACTTTCTGATTTATTGAATTCTGATATGTCCTATAAATTAGTTCCAAGTGGAGAAATTTCAAGAAAGACTTATAGACTTAAAGAAAAAATGGTGTTTATGATGTCTAATTTAGCATATTTTGAGGTTTTATCTAATCCTAAAAATAAAAATAGCTCTATAGTATCAGTTTATGCTTCAAAAGAAGTTAAGTTTCATGTAACTAATAAAAATAAGGTTGATGAACTATATTCTAATTTAAATTTCTTTAATTTATTGGATGAAGAAAATTATGAAAAATATAATAAAAATGAATTTATAACCAGAGAGTATACAATTGATGAAAATGAAGATTTAGTAATATCAGGACTTGGATATATAGAAGTTAAAAGAGGACCTCTTGAAGTTAGATTACATTTACCTAAATATGTAAAAGTCGTAGTTAGAAAAAGTATATCTAAAGATTCTAATTTTGAAGAAAATATAGAAGAGGATGATGATTTTCTATGGTAATTAAGTTTTTTATAAGAATACTATTTTTATTTTTAATTATATTTACTAGTTTATTAATAGGAGTTAATATAATATATGGAGCCTTGAATATATGAAAGTATCTATTTTAGGTAGTAGCAGTAGTGGTAATTCAACTTTTTTATCTGTAAATAATAAAAAAATTTTGATAGATGTTGGATTTAGTATGAAAAAATTGAATGATAAATTATCTCAAATTAATGAAAGTTTAGAAAATATAGGATATATTTTTATAACACATGAACATAGTGATCATATAAAATCATTAGGTTCTATACTTAGAAAATATAATGTAAACGTCTATATACATAGAAAATCTTTTGATGCCATTAAAGATAAAATTGGAAAATATGATTCAAATAAAATTAATTTATTAGATGATAGAGAAATCTTTTTAGATGATTTATCAATTAAAAATTTTGACTTAACACATGATGCATCTCATTGTTTAGGATATTCATTTGAAATAAACGATAAAAAATTTACGTATATAACAGACACTGGATATGTAAGTAAAACTATGAAATTAAATTGCTTAAATTCTGATATACTTGCAATAGAAAGTAATTATGATTTAGATATGCTTATGAATGGAAGTTATCCATGGGATATTAAAAATAGAATTAAAAGTAAGTTTGGACATTTAAGCAATAGAGATACTTTGAATTTAGTTAAGTCAATTTATGAATATGATTCTTGTAAATTGAAAAAGGTTTTTCTTATGCACTTGAGTGAAGAAAACAATTTAGAAGCTTTAGCTTTACACAATATTAAAAGTAATTTTTTGGATATAGATGTAGAGGTTTCGGGTGAAGAAGTAACATCTATATTTGAGTTTTAGGGAGAATTATGTGGAGAAAATTAGATTTACTAGTAAGAAGTTTAGATGTATATATAAATTATAGGGGTAAAGGTAAAATTATGCTTAATAATGGTAATATATCTTCAGATATTATGCTTATATTAACTGATATTAAAGATGATGCATTGTTAAGTAAAAATATTTTAAATAGTCCAGAAGGTCAAAAAATAAAAGATATATTTAATTTTGTTGGGATACCTATAGATGATATATATATTACATCTTTGTATAAACTAGATAGAAGATTTTTAAGTGTTGATAAGAAAAGTTTAGAAAATTTATTAGATGTGCTAAGAAGTGAAATATTTTTAGTTAATCCTAAATATATAATAACAGTTGGTGGAGAAGTATTTAATTTATTGATTTCTGATATTGCTAAAATGGATATAACTACAAATAATGTTAATTTCTATAATTCAGTAGGTAAAATGTATGATTATGAAGGAAGAGCACTTGTACCAATATATGACTTTTCATATATATTAAAATCAACAAAAGAAGAAAAAAAGAAAATGGTGGATGTTTTAGAAGTTATAAATAAAATTAGGAGGAATAAATGATAGGAATAGGAATAGTAGGGTTACCTAATGTTGGTAAATCAACTCTATTTAATGCAATTACGAAAACACAAAATGCGGAGGCAGCAAACTATCCTTTTGCAACAATAGAACCAAATGTTGGGATAGTTTCTGTACCAGATTTAAGACTTGATGAACTTGCAAAGATAATAAATCCTAAAAGAGTTTTGGGAGCAAGTGTTGAATTTGTTGACATAGCAGGTCTTGTTAAAGGAGCTGCAAATGGTGAAGGTTTAGGAAATAAATTTTTAGCAAATATTAGAAATACTGTAGCAATATGTCAAGTTGTACGTTGTTTTGAAGATGAAAATATTATACATGTAGAAGGTAGTGTTGATCCTATAAGGGATATAGAGATAATAAATGGAGAATTGATATTATCAGATGCAGAAACTGTAGAAAATGCAATACAAAAAAATTCTAAACAAGCTAAGAATAATAAAGATGCAAAAAGATTAGTTGAGGTTTTAGAAAAATGTAAATTACATTTAGATGATTATAAGATGCTTTCAACTTTAAATTTAGATCAAGATGAATTAGATTTAATTTCAACTTATCAATTATTGACATTAAAACCTATGATGTTTGGTTTAAATATTTCAGAAGAAGATCTTGTTAATTCCGTTGATAATGATCACGTTAAAAGAGTTAAGGAATATGCAGAAAGTATAAATGCAGAATGTGTAACATTTTCAGCAAAGGTTGAGTCTGAATTAATAGAAATAGAAGATGAAAATGAGAGAAATGAATTTATTGAAAGTTTAGGAATAAAAGAACCTAGTTTAAATAGATTTATTAGATGTGGATTCCATTTATTAGGATTAATTTCATACTTTACAGCAGGAGAGCAAGAAGTTAGGGCTTGGACTATTAAGAAGGGAACTTTAGCTCCACGTGCTGCTCGTGAAATACATTCTGATATAGAAAGAGGGTTTATAAGAGCTGAGGTTGTAGAATATAATAAATTTATAGAGTATAAAGGTTGGCAAGGAAGTAAGGAAAAAGGTGCAATGAGACTTGAAGGTAAGGAATACGAGGTTAAAGATGGAGATGTAATGTTCTTCAGGTTTAATGTTTAATATGTTAGATATATTTAAGAATTTTGGTGGGTTAAAATTAATCGAATGGTTAACAAGTCATTTAATTGCAATAATTTTATCAGTAATTATACTTTACTTTTTTTCTAATATATCAACATATATAACAAATATTTTAGATAAAATATTTTTATCTAAAGTAAAAGATAAAGGTGTTAGAACATTTTTAAAATCTTTTACAAAAGCTTTAGTTAAAATATTTTTATTTTACTTAATATTGATGATATTAGAAATTAATCTAACTTCATTATTTGCTTTAATAGGGGCATTATCTGTAATATTTGGTTTTGCTTTTAAGGAAATTATACAAAATATATTTGGTGGGATAATAATACTTACATTTAAACCATTTAAAATAGGTGATAGCATACAATTTAAAGAATTTACAGGTACTGTTACGAAGATAGAAATATTTTATACAAGAATTTTGAGTTTTCAAAATGAAATAGTAATTATACCAAATGGTTCTATTATAATTAATGAATTAAAGAATTTAACTTCGCAAAATATGAGAAGATTAGATTTGATGATAGGTGTAGATTATAAATCAAATGTTGAGGATGTCAAAAATATATTGCAAAAAATAATAAGTGATTGTCAATATACATTAGATAATGAAGCTCATGTTGTAGGAATTGAAGAATTTGCTTCTTCATCTATAAATTTTGGAATTTATGTTTATGTTTTACCTGAAAATTATAGATTAGCGAAATTTTATATACTTGAAGAAATAAAGAAAAGATTTGAAATTGAGAAAATAAATATACCATTTAACAAATTAGATGTAACTATTGTTAATAAGGAGTAGTATGGATATAAAAGTATTTTTTAATGAGGAAACAACAAGTAACACATATTTAATAGAAAAAAAATCTAAAAAATATATAATAGATCCTGGAAGTTTGAAAATGAATAAATTACTAAAATATATAAAAAGTAATAATTTTGAAATAGAAGGTATAATACTTACACATGGTCATTATGATCATATTATAGGTATACCGACTCTTATTGATGAATTAGGTATTAATAAAATATATATTTCAAATATAGAAAAGGAATTTTTATATAACCCTAGATATTCTTTACTTTTTTATTCTGATCTTGATCAAAAAGTATTGGAAGAATCATTATCTAAAGTAGAGATTATAGAGTTAATTCCAGATTCTATTTTTGAAGATTTTGAGATAATACATACACCAGGTCATACTAAAGGTGGAATATGTCTTTATGATAAAGATGAAAAGGTATTAATTTCTGGAGATACAATGTTTAAGGGAACTTATGGCAGAGTAGATTTACCAACAGGAAATTCAAGAGAAATGCGTGATTCTATATATAAATTGTTAAAACTTGATAAGAATACTGTTGTTTATCCAGGACATGGAGGAAGTACAACTATAGAACAAGAATACAATATATATTATTCAGGATTTTAGAAATTAATATAAAAAGAGAAAAGTTATGTAAGAATATGTACCAACAAACTGGACAGAAAAAATGAAAATTTGTTGGTACATTTTTATTTTTATTAATTATTTAAAGAAACTTTCAAATATAGTAATTATTGATACATTGAAGAAATCAATGAACAATGCTCCAACCAATGGAATAACAAAGAAAGATACTTTTGAATAAATATATTTTTCAGTAACAGATTTCATATTTGCAATACCATTTGGTGTAGCTCCTAATCCAAAACCTGCATGTCCTGAAACCATAACAGCTGCATCATAATCTCCACCCATAACTTTAAATGTTACAAATTTTAAATAGAAGAATATTAATATAACCTGTGCTATTAATAAGATGATTACTGGTACAGCTAAATCAATTAATTGCCATAATTTTAATGACATTAATGCCATTGCTAAGAATAAGTTTAACGAAACATCTTCAATAACACTAATTTCATGAATTGGTGCTTGTAATTTTTCAGATATATCAAATATATTTCTCATAATAGCTGCAATAATCATCGGTCCAATATAAACTGGTAAACTTAATACTGGAAATAATTGTTTTAAAAGTATTGATAAATAAGAACCAATTCCCATAGCGATTAAAATATAAAAGAATGCATAAGAAAATTTTTCACCATTTAAAATAGTTTTTTCTTCTTTTCTAACATTTTCATCTATATCTTTTTCTTCAAAACGAGCATCTTTTCTTTCATTTATAATTTCATTTGGTAATAAATTATATTTTTTTATAAGACTATCAGCGATAGGACCACCTATCATAGAACCTGCGATAAGACCAAATGTAGCAGAAGCAATAGCGATTGTACTTGCAGTTTCGGCTCCTTTAAATCCTAAAGCTTCAACAGTAGGTGCGATAGCTGCCGCAGTTCCGTGTCCTCCAGTCATAGGAGTTGATCCAGTCATTAGTGCTAATAGTGGATGTAAACCTACAAAAGGACCCAGACCAACAGCAACTAAATTTTGTAAAATAAGAAGTCCAACAGCAACAGCTAAAAATGTAAAGACTTTTTTACCACCTTTTTTTAAAACTTGTAAACTTGCATTAAATCCTACACTTGTAAAGAACATTACCATAAAAAATTGTTGTAATGTAGTATCAAATTTGATTTCTAAAAAATTACTTTGTTTAAAAATAAAAGTAACAATAGCAAATAAAAATCCACCTATTACTGGGGCTGGAATACAATATTTTTCAAAAAATCTAATTCTCTTTCTTAAAGCTCTACCAATTATAAGTAGAATAACTGCTAATCCAATGGCTTGTATCATGTCTAATTCTAATTCCAATGTAATAATTCCTCGCTTTCGATATATTTAAGTTATCCATGAAAGTATTATACAATAAAAAATAAAAAAATCAATAAAAAAATATATAATAATATAAAAATTAATAAAAAATAGGAAAATGAATGAGTTTATAAAATTATTCAAATAGAATTTTACAATAAAGTTAGAGTAAAATTAAAAGGAACTACTACTTATCAAATAAGATGTAATTCCTTAAATTATTATCCAGTTTTTTTGTACATGTTATGTAAATATTTTCTCTATTTTGTTTATAATAATAACTATCTTTTTATAATTTCAATATATTTTATATTCATATTATGTTTAGATAAAAATAAATGTTCAAATTCAGTTTTGATATTATGCTCTACTAAATTAGTAGAATATAAATCATCTGTATTATAAACTATGTCATAATTATTTGAATTCTTAATTAATTCTAATGTATCTAAGTAGTAATTTAAATGATCTGTTTTGAAAAAAATTTTTCCGTTCTTTTTTAATACAATATCAAGATCTTCAAGAAGTTTTTCACTTAAAATTCTTTTATGTTCTTCACCTTCCCAAGGATCAGGAAAATTTATATATAAACCAGAAAGTTCATTTTCTCCAATAAATTCAGTTAATCTATTAACCATTTTCTTTAAAAATACAAGGTTTTTAAGATTTAGTTTTTCTGCTTTTTTTGCAGCTTGTATTAATCTTTTAAATCTAATCTCTACACCTAAATAATTATTATTAGGGTTAAGATTTGCAAGAGTAGAAGTAAAGTTTGCGCTCCCACTTCCTATTTCTAAATAAAGATCATTAGTATTTTTAAATAAATTTTTACTCCAATTCCCTTTTGTTGATAATATTATTTCTGAATCATATATTAAATGATTAGGATAATTAGGCATTTCAAACATGTATTTATTATAATTTTTTTTAGGTTTGTTAAAAAAGTATTGCCATAATTCTTTTTCTTTCATTATTTAATATATTCCTTAACTAAATCTTCTATTTTAAATTCATCAACTATTCTTTTTATAATTTCATCTCTAACTTCTAAAACTTTTTGATTAAGCATAGAATTACCTACGTTTTGGAATAATTCTTCTTGTGAATAATTTTTTACAGCATCAAAGTTATTTTTAGAAATTTCTTGCATAGTATCAAGAACGTCTTTATTGCTAACAACTGCTTTTTCTTCGATTAATTTATTTAAATAATAATTTAAACGAGCATCTTTTTTTAATAAGTCTATATCTTCCTCAAACTCGTTGAAAAAGTTATCTTGTTTTGCATTTTCATTTAAAACAGATATTAAAAGTATTGCTTTAATTAAGTTAGGATCACCTTTTGTAAATAGGATATCTTCTTTTGAAAGAGAAACATTATCACCCATTTCGTTCATTAATTTTTTTACTAAATCTTCAAATAATCCTTCATTAACTTGAGTTGTTAATCTTTCTAATATATAGTTACGTGCTTGTTCGAAATTCATGTTATTTTCTTCAAATATTTTTTTATTATTGTTATATTCTTCTATAACAAGATTTTCATTAACCATAACTCTTGGTTCTACTTTTTTTCTCATATAAAGATCAAGTATTAAATTTTGTTCATTAAACCAAATGTTTTTTAAATCTTCTTCATTAAATTTGAAATTTAAACTTTCATTGTATAATGCTTTAGATACAAGATTTAATTTTATTGCATTTTCATCTTTAGATAAATTTGTAAGTTCTTTTTCTGATAATTTTAATTCCATATTATATATCCTTTCAATTTTATTATAAAAAAAAATGGTGACTAGGAAGGGACTCGAACCCTTATGGTTTCCCGGCAGATTTTGAGTCTGCTGCGTCTACCGATTTCGCCACCCAGCCAACTATATTATTTTATCATAAAAAAAGCAAAAAATCAAGAAGTTGATAAAATTAAAATAAAATTAAAAAAATCTTGATTTATTTTTAATAAAGTTGTATAATTAGTTTGAAGGAGGGGAAAATGAAAATAATTGAACAAACAAATAGAACTATTATTTTTGAGAAATTTAGCGATGAAAAATATAATATCTTAACTTTAATAGGTGATGTAGAAAATATAGAAAGTTTAGATGATGAAGTTATATCTGAAATTAACGATAAACTTGTAGTTGGAAGTTTTGAAGAATTTTTATTAAAGTTTGAACCGAAGATATATAGTTTCATGGATGTTGAAAATAAGAAAATTTCATATACTTTAGAGAAAGATATAAGATTGCCGGATAATTTATATAATGAAATTCCAATAAATTTAGAAAATTCATTTATAAAAATGTTGATAACTCTTATAGAAAATAGAAAAAGTATTGATTTAAAAAATATTGATTTTAAATTCGAAGATATATTAGATATGCTTTCACCAAGAAGAGTAATAGCTGATATTAAACAGTTAAGAAAAGATATTAATTATCTATACAACAAATACGAAAAATTATCGGACTTGAATCCTAAAAAATTAGATTTAGGAGATCAATTAAATGATAAATTTTATCAAGCATCTAAAAATTATAATAATATTCTTGCTATGTTACCACTTGCAATAGAAGATACTAAAACAAAATTATCGATAGGAGAGGAGAGAAGTTCACAAACTATTCAAAATATTAAGGCGGGTTTAATTGAGTTTAGCAACGATGGAAGGCTTGAATTTATAGAAGTAAAGAATGATGAACATGAATTAGCATTAGTAAATGACACAAGAAATGAACTTGTAGAGATATTTAAAGAGGATTATAATCAAAATTCAAAGTGTCCTAATAAATACATTAGTGATTTAATTTGTAGAACATTTGTTCCTATGAATTTAGTTGAAGAGATTGACTTTAAAAAAGAGGTAGATAATTATAATAATTATTTAGAATTGTATAAGCAAGCTCAAGATGATTTTGTTAAACAAGCAAAATCACTTATAGAAAAAGTACTAGCTATAAAAGTATATTTCGATCAATTTGATAGTAATATAGAAATGAAACCTAAGTTATTAATAACTAATATAGAGAACTATATTTTATCAGAAGCAAAAAATTTAGAAAAATTAGATAAATTTTTAAATACGGTTAATACTAAAAATGAATTTAGTAATACAATATGGTTTGCAACAATAACGGATATAGATATGCATGAATTAAAACCAATACAACATAAAAAATTATTTGCAAGTAATGATGGATTAAATCAAAAAAATTCACATTCATTAGAAACAGTAATACCAATAATAGAAATACTTGCAAATTATAAAATAGAGGTGTTTATAAGTTTTGAAAAAAATGAAGAAACAACTTTTGAAAATTTATCTACATTTGGTATAGGAAAATATAAAGAGAAAACTAGAATTCTAGAAAATAAAAAATATTCAGAATATGTAATACCAGTAATACCTAATTTTACAATAATTCCTAAGGATAAATCAGGAATAAAAATAGATAATAAAGTTGAGTTTAATGATGAGATTGTTAATTTTTCTGAAGATAAAGATTCTATGGTTGAATTTTTTATTAATGGTATATATATAGATTCTGCTTTTGTTGCAGCAGCAGTAGTAGGTTCATATCAGTCACCGATTCAATTGAAAAAGAGATTTAAAAATGTGAATATTAATAATCCAGGAGTAAGGTTTAATATAGAGCTAGATGACAACGCATATATTTTACCAACTAGTTTACCACGTGAGATTTCCGGGTTTACATCTAGAATTAAAGAAGATATCAATTTGAATAATTATGGATTTGTATTTGCATCAGAAGCTGGTCATGTAGCAGGTAATAAAATAACTAATGTGACAGTGTATAAAGCTAGAAATTTATCTAAGAGTAGTTTAGGGGGTTATGAGGGGATATATAAAACACAAACAACAATCTATATAGAAAGAGTATTGAGATATACAACAAATGATTTTAAAAATGATAAATTGAATCACTTTTTCTCTAATAGTCCAACCAGTCAAAAAACTTTATGGGTTAAAGAATCTGGTGAGGTTAATTCTATATTAAATAAAGGAGATGATATATCACATTTAATAGATGAAACAAATAACACTTGTCAATTAAATTTGAGTTTTGCAGGTGAAGTTAAGAATTTGAAAATTGAAATCAATAAAAATAATTAGGAGGGTATAAATGGGGTTTAGAGTTAGTTTAAAAAGTAGTAATGATGAAATTTTATTAGAGAAAGAAAATGTTACAAATATAAGGTTTATTTCAGATACTAAAGACGATAATAATGCAAGATCTACTGATATTAATGTAGGTGTAGAAGTAGAAGGAAAGATAATAGCACCACTTGGTGGAGAAAATAGTGAAGATGATACACGAAAATTATTATTATGGTCTTTAGTTAGTGCTGAAGAATTAGATGCTTATAGAAGTCTTGTTATTGAAGTTGTATTAGCAGGAAATGTAGTAAGAAAATACAATATGCCTAATATTTTTGTAGTAGATTATGAAGAGGTCTATGATGATAAAATTGGTAACGGTAAATTTAATTTAAAATTAAAGCAAAAAAAAGAAAAAATTAAAGATATAACAGTAGATGGTGGCTATCAATATAGTCAAAATTAATAGGAGTATAATATGAAAGAAATATGTAGTAGAGTTCCTAAATTTTTAAGTAATACTATACTTAGAAGTTTAGATTTGAAAGAGATTAATAGAAATATATATAATGCTTCGTATTTAGAATTTTTAGAAGAAGATACAGGTATAATTACTGGACTTGAAGTAACAACTGATGGTAGTCAAATTTATGTTTCAGAAGGTATATATAAATATATGGATGAAATAATATTTTTAGATACGACATTATCAATAAAAATACCTAATGAAGAAAAGGAATATTCTTTAAATATATGTACCAAATTACTAGATGAAGAATATTCTGTATCAAAAAAAATATATCTTAGTTTTAAAGAAAAAGGTTTTGAACTTTCAAAATTTAATCTTAGAAATGGTGCAACTTTACAAAATTCAAATTATGATATATCAAGATTTGAATATAGATATAATACTATAAATACAGAAGAAACTATGTATTCAAAAACAGGTATAAATCCTAAAATATTAAGGATATGGTCTAGTAAAATGTTGAAGTTATCTAAATTAAAAGCTTTTGATAAATGTGTAGCATATTTATGCGAGATATCTAGTATTAATAAATCGTTATTAATAAAATATTTAGTGGATAAGTTAGATATAGAATTAAAAGATTATACAAATACTGAAATTATATCTTTTCTTTATGAAATATTAGATAAAGAAATTAAAGAAGAAGAAAAAGAAGAATTTAATTTTGAAACAATAAAGGTTGATTAGTAAATGTATAAGCGTGTACAAAGTATGATAAGTTTTTTTAGAAAAAAAGATATAAAAATAAATTATCATAATAAAGTGAAAAAAATATATTTTTTTAATATTTATGTAATAGTTTATATAATTATATTTTTATTTGTCCTATTAGTTATATTATTTACTAAATTTAATGTAAAGTATGTATCAATTACTTTAGTAATATTAAATATATATACTTCATATTTTTTTATTTTCTTTTATCCTAGTGATAGGAAGAAACATATAATATATGTAAATAAGGTGCTTGAAAGTAAGAAAAAAGAATTAGTTAAAGATTTTATAGAAATAGAAAAAAATAAAAATAAAAAGAAAAGTATTACTAAATTAATATTGAAGGATGTTGATAATTATGATTTATCAATTTGGGATATATCTCAAAAACAAACTTTATTAATAGGGAAAGGTGAAAATGTAGATATAGATTTATCTAAAAATGATTTTTCATATCTTGTTAGTAGGGTACATGGTGTTTTAAATAAGGTAAATGATACATGGGTATATGAGGATATGGAATCGAAAAACGGAAGTGGAATAGAAAAAAATAATGGAATTAAACAAAGAATAGAAAGTTTGGTACCATATAGTCTAGAATATGGAGATTACTTATATATAGGGACTATAAAGATTTTAATGAATTAAATAAAAGTAGGGGAAAGTATGAAATTAATAAGATGCAACAATGGACACGTATTTAATGCTCAAGCACATCAAAGTTGCCCTTATTGTTCTATTTCTAATGTTGATGTAGGGGTGTTAAGTAAGGTAGATGATGCAATAGTTTTAGAAAATTCTAATAAAACTCTTGCATACTGGATCAAAGAGACGAGTGTAGCTCCAGTTGTAGGTTGGCTTGTTTGCATAGCTGGTAGTGAAAAGGGTAGAGACTTTAGGATAATAAGTGAAAGAAATTTTATAGGTAGAAGTGAAGAAATGCATATCTGTATAAAAAGTGATATGAATATTTCTCGTAAAAATCACTGTTCTATTTTATATTCACCTAAACAAAGAATATTTATGTTAAGCCCTGGAGAAGGTTCTGGTATAGTTTATCTTCAAGGAATAGCACTTTATGAGAGTAAACAAATATTTAATAATGATCTAATAGAGATTGGAGATAATAAGTTTATATTTATCGCTTTATGTGGGGATAAGTTTGACTGGAATATATGAAAAATCTAGATTTTAAAAGTAAATGTGATAATAA
>CAURNT010000011.1:0-34380 GCA_963526495.1 uncultured Streptobacillus sp.
TCCTGCTACATTTTCTGTTTCTCCCTTAATTGTTACAGTTCCATTTGCATTTCCTTTTCCATCAACAGATATATTATTTTTTTCATCTACACCTAAATTTCCTTCAGCTCCAAGTTTAACTTTTCCTTCAACATTTTTACCTGTTAAATTAACTTCAGTATTGATCTTACCTTTATTATTAGATGTAATTCCATTAGAATTTCCATTAATTTCACTGTTTATAGAAATATTAGTATCGCCTAATACTTTACCATCACCTTTAATATTTACATCTGCATCTACTTTTGAACTAATATTTGGATTTTCTACCTTACCTTTTCCATTTATATTAGCATCTAAATTTAATCCTATTTCAGCTTTACCAGAAACTTTATCATTACTTCCTTCAATTTTTGTTGTTGCTCCAACTGTAACTTTTGTGTTATCTCCATCATTAGAAATTGTCCCATTTACTTTCGCATTAATTGAAGTTTCATTTGTTTCATTTTTATTTCCTTTGACTGTTACTGTGCCTTCTTTTATATCTATTCCTGATTTATTTTCATTCTTAGATGTATATTCAACACTTCCATTTGCTCCTACTTTTGGATTAGAAGTTGTAGTATCTTCAGCTCCTATACCTGCACTATATTTAACTTCTTTATCATTTACATTATTAACATTTAAGTTTTTACCAACTGTAACTTCACCTTTATCAGCTTTAATATTAGCCCCTGTTAAATTAGCATCAT
Source organism: uncultured Streptobacillus sp. (assembly GCA_963526495.1). GTDB lineage: Bacteria > Fusobacteriota > Fusobacteriia > Fusobacteriales > Leptotrichiaceae > CAURNT01. The sequence continues at coordinate 732 of CAURNT010000011.1, forward strand.
TTTCAACTTTGACATTAACTTCATCAGCTTTTATAGTTGCTTCTACTACTTTAGATTTATTATTTCCACTAATGTTTGCACTTGCACTTACTCCACCTGTTGTTGTATCTTTAACAAAATCATGACTTCCAGTTGCTTCAACTACTACATTAGTTTTATTTGTAGATGTATTTTCAACTGCTCCATTCATATTTAAATCTTTTGTGATAACATTTACTTTACCACCTTCAACTTTAGAACCTGTTATATTTACTTTATCTGCTTCAACAGTTATATTCTTAGCTTTAATAACACTTGATTTAATAGCATTTTCAACTATATTAATTTTTTCCATTGTATATTTAACTTCACCACTTGCAGTTAGTTCAAGACCTAATGTTTCAGGTGAAATTCCATTTTTTTGTATTTCAGATACAGTTTTCTTAATAGTTTCTAAATTATCTTCTAATTTTTTCTTATATTCTATCGCTTTGTTGTACCCAGCAACTGGATTAAGAACATATCCTAATAAATTATTTCTTTCATCAATTAACTTTTTAACTGTTCCTATTATACCTAAAGTTTTTTCTCTAACATTAACATCTAGTTTAATTCCTAATTCTTCAAGAGTTTTTGTAACATTTGCTTTATCTACATCATTTGATATATTTACAACATTTGCCTTAATATCAACTTTATCTTTAGCGCTAACTTCTGAACCTTTTACATTAACATTATTACCAGTAATAGTTACGTTTTCTCCGCTTATACTAGAACCTTCATTTTTAGTTTCACTTGTTTTAGTATTTTCATGTTTAACTTTATAGTCTACATTTGCTGCTACACTATTTCCTTTTTCTCCAATACCTGCAGAAACTCCTACTGAAATATTATGTGATACACTATCTTTTTCAGTTTCTTTTTTAATTTCTTTAGATATAACATTAACATTTTCTCCACTTATTTTAACATCTCCACCCTTAATGTCTGAACCTTTAATATTAACATCTTTTTTAGCATTAATATTTACATTTTCTCCTTCAACGATAGATTTATTATTTTTCTCTTCTTTTTTAACTTCTTTTTCTTTTTTATATATTTCCATATCTACTTTAGCAGATATATTTGTATCAGTTTTGTTATATTCAGCACTTCCTGTTAAATCTCCACCTAAAAGATTTCTACTTTCAGTTTTTGTTGTAGAATTATCTTTAGTAGAATTAATATTTACATTACTAGCTTCTATATCAACTTTGTGACCTTTAATCTTACTTCCGCTCAAATTAAATTCTTTATCAACTTTAACTGATATATCTCCTTTTGATAATACTACAGAACCAACTGTAGATTCTATATTCTTTTGAATATTTTTATAATTTATACCTAATATTCCATTATCTATTCCTATTCTTTTATCAAGTTCATATTTAACTACACTTGTACCTAAATTAACATTATTACCATTAACTCCAATATTATTACTACTTAATATTCCACTTGCCTTAGTTGTTAAATTTTTATATGCAATATTAATATTTTTACCAGTTATATAGCTCCCTACAATTTGCTCTAATCTCTCATTATTTTTAACAGTTCTAAATGATTTAGAAATACTATATGCTGATTTATAGTCTTTTACAACTTTTTCTGAAAGAAGATCTAACTTATTACCTTTAAGAGATATATTCTCATCTGCTCTAATCACAGCACCTTTAAGTTCTAATTCATTTACATTAAGAGATATATTTTTATTTGCATCTATTGTAGAACCTAAAACATATTCACGAGTCAATAATTCTTTATCAGTTCTTAATACTATTTCTTTTTCTTTTTTGCTTGTCATTGATAATTTATTTGAAGTTAATTTAACATCACTTGAATAAATACCAGAATCTTTAATATTAATATTTTGTGCAGTAATATCAACAGATTTAGTAGCCTCTACATTTTGCCCATTCATTTCTAAAACATCAGTTTTAATTATTAATAAATTTTTAGAATTAATTGAACTTCCTGTATTTTTTTCATCTACAAGTTTAATATTTTTAGCTTCTATATTTATATTATTACCAGAAATAATAGACTTATTAATAGCACTTACTTTTGTTTTTCTTGCATCTTTATCTTCTTTAAGTCCTCTTTCATAATTTATTTCATATCTTTCGGCACCTATCACACGACCTTTATACATTTTTTGTATTACATCCCAAGATACTGTTTCATATCCATCTTTTAATAAGATATCTCCTGAAAGAGTATTTTTATTTTCTATTTTATTTGCCTTGATATTCAAATTAGAATTTGCAACAATTTTTGCATCTCTATTAATTAAATCATTACTTAAATTAATATTTATATCATTTGATACTATACTTGCTTGTTTAGCATTTGTCTTACTTACAGCAAATGCTTCAAGTATTCTTTGATTATCAAGTTCTGTTGCATAAATATCACCTTTATTAACAAAAGTTTTATCAATATTCTTATTTCTAACAATTTCCTTACCTTCACGTGTTAACACTGTATATTTATCTGCAGCATTTAATTGATTTAGTACCTCATTAAATCTATTATATATAGATCTTGGTTTATCTTTTGTGAAGTTTATATCATAAGTCCAAGCATTTAATAACTTTCCAGTCATTAATAACCATGTATCTTCTTCTGTTAAATTATATCCATACTTTTTATTCCATACTTTATTAATATCATCTAAAGATAAAACTTTTCCATCACGTGTTATCCATTTAACTTCATAACCACCTTTAGAAAAATCGACACTACCTATATTTTCTAATCTGTTAGCTTTTATGTCCACTAAATTATTAGCTTCTATTGCTCCCTTATTTAATAAATCACCTTTGATATCAATATTTATACTATTTTTAGCTAATATTTCTTTAGTTTCTACATTTAACCATTTATCAGGTGATGTAATTTTAATTTTATTTGAATACATAGATCCAAGTTGTGAAGCATCAACTTTATTATTAGAATAAATTAAAGTTCCTTTAGTATCAAATAATTGATCTAATCCATTTAACTTTTTAACACTATTAAATACATTTGCAAACTTATTTCTATCTTTATATACTACATCTCCCTTAGAATCTAAATTAATACCGATATTATCTAAATTAACACCGTTTTCTCTAGCAAATATTAAAGTTGATTTAATATCTACCTTTAATTTTGCTAAATCTTTTTTAATTTTTTCTTTATCATTATTTGTAAGAGTATCAAATTTTAGTACAACTTTAGATATTATTGCATTTTCTTCTTTAATTAAATAATCAAGTGCAGCAATTGCATTTATTGTTTTTTCGTTTATTTTAACTCCTAAATCCTTTGTTAATTTATCAAATTCATATTTAGAAGCTGTATCTTTTACAGGATTTAAAAGGTTTTCTATACCCTCAATATTTTTATCTTTTATAACCTTATATATCTTATTAAATTTAACCATATCAGCAGATATGAATCCATTATCAAAAATATTGATACCTACTACAGATAAATCAAGACCTGTTTCATTTGCAAGAGAAGCATATTTCATTATTTTTTCATTTAATTCAAGAAATTTAGCTCTACGCTCTGCCATAATTTTAACATCACTCGTAGGTTGTAATATCGCTTTATTTAATACTTCATTTCTTTGATCTAAAATTGATTTTAAATTTCCTAAAATAGTAAGAGTTGTTTCATTTAATTTTAAATTTAACTCTTTACCTAATTTTTCATACTCTTTAGTATTTATATTTGATTTTTTAGATAAATCAAATCTATTAATTCCTAAATTTATGTTAATTTCATCCCTAGCTGACACTTTACCTTGGTTTATAAGGTTATAGGTAATAAGATCTATTGACCCTGCTCCTCTTAAACCTTTATCCGTTATATGTATTTTCCCAGAATTAACAAATAATTTTAAATCATCCGTAATATTACCTGTTGTAAATACAGCACGATTAATATTTTCAAGTGTTAATCCATCTATAACTATACCATTTCTATTTGCTAAAAATACATCTAATTCTTTAACACTTGCAGCTTCAAGTTTACCTGATAACTTTGAACTTTCTACCCCTGTTACTCTTAAAAGTGCAATATCAGCTTCTTTTTTCAATAAATTTTTATTACCTTCAATTTCTACACCAAAAGTTGTTTTATATCTCGTATTACTATTATTAAGTACCATACCTTTGTTTGTAACTTCAAACTTAGTAAAATTATTAACTGAAATTCCTTTTTCATTAGGACTGTCTATATCAACAACTGTTATCCCATTTTTATCACTTACTTTAGTTGAATTTCCTTTAGAATTATCAACTATAGTCTCTGCTTTTGTTTGTGTTACTCCAAAACTAATTAAAGAAAGTAACATCAAAGATCTTTGTAAATTCGTCATTCTCATTCCTCCTATTTTTATATACTAACACCTAATTTTAATCCTATACTATATTTTTTTTTGATATTAATTGCATTTTTTAAGCTTACTATTATTTTATTATATCTAAAATCTAACCCTAAAGCCATACCTAAATCGTAATTTTCACTTCCTAAACCACCAGCTAATTCAATATATGGATTCAATGTAAATTTCCCTATATTGTATGGATATTTAAATTTATTTGACATGCTAACAACATAATCACTTTTTAAAATATCTAAAGTAGCATCTGAAAAGCTTGATATATTAATACTCTTTTTATACCTATCATACTCATTCTTAGTAAATTTTAAATTTTTTGTATAAAATATAGAGATATTTCCATCATAATACATTGAATTTGTACCTAAATTTATATCTAAATTAGCTATATAGTCTTTTTTATTATCATATCTATCATTAACATAATTTAAACTCATTTTTGCATCAATATAGTTTCTATGAATATTATTAAATATATACGAATAATTATCATATTTTAAAGAAAATTCGTTTTCAAAAAAATTAAGATTCTTAATTTCTAATCCTCTAATACTTTGCCTATTTACAGAAAATCTTGTCAAATATTTTAAATTAACTTCATTTATTTTATCTTTATATACATTTCTTGAAATATCTAATGAAACTTCATGCTTAGAGTCAGATAATTCAATTTTGTCTTTAGTTTCTCCATTAAAATTATACATTAAATTTAATCTAGTATACATTATAGGGAATGAATAATTTAATGAAAATTGTTTATCTTCTTTTAAATAATAACCAGAAATATTAAACTCATCATTAAAACCTAAAGGTTGACTATAATTACCACTTAAATTATATTGCCAAGAATTATTTCCTGAATTATGAACAAAATTTAACATTGCTGTAGCATTCATAATTGGTGTATACTTATTATCTACTAATACATTTACATGATTATCCTTTTCTGATTTAATAACATCTACAGATACATTATTACTAGATATTTTATCATATTCATAAACTATTTTATCTAAATTAGAAATATTTAAAATCTTTCCTTCAAGTCTACTCAAACCTGTTATATTTTTTTTTAATTCTGAATTTTTAACAGCATTATCTGTTAAAATAACCTTATCAATTTTACCAGGTATTATATTTATTTTTTCTCCATCATATTCAATACTAGATGTAACAAATCCCGAAGATACTAATTCAAAACTCAATTTTTCTAATTCAGAATTTAACTCTTCTTCTGTTTTAAATTCTATTTTATTTTTTTTAACTAAATTATACTCATCACTTATTTCTAAAATCTGCGAATATGAAAGAAGCGACACAAAAAAAAATAATAAATATTTTCTCATAATTTTAATCTAATAAAGTTAAATTCAACTCTAGAAGATCTTTCCTCCTTAACTAGTCCTATACATTATATTATACACCAAAAAATATAAAAAACAAAAAAAATTATTACTTTTTTCAAAAAATTTTAATAAAAAAATGTATCTATATTTTTCAACATTCATAAAATTTATAGATACATAATTTTATATAATTTTAATTTTAATAATATTTTTCTAAATCAACATTTCCATTCATTACATCATCAAAACTTTCTCTTGCAACTAAAGCCCTTATTTGAGAACCTGTAACTGTTTCTTTTTCTTTAAGAAGTTTTGCAATATTTTCAAGTATATCTTTATTATCACTTAATAACTTATATGTTTCATCATATTTTTGTTTTAATAATTTTCTTACTTCAATGTCTATTTCTCTACTTGTTTCATTACTTACACTTGATACAAAAGCATTATTTTCATCTATTTCATAATTAATAGGCCCTAATTCATCATTCATACCAACTCTTGTTATTAACAATTTAGCAATCTCTGTTGCTCTTTTAATATCTGAATATGCTCCAGTTGCTATATCATCCATCATAAGAGATTCTCCTGCACGTCCTCCAAATAGAACATTTATTTCAGCTAATAATTGTTTTTTAGTTCTACCTAAAGTTTCTTCTGGAAGTGGCATCATAAATCCTCCAGCATCACCACGTGGTATAATAGTTACTTTATGCACCTTACTTGCTTCAGGTAAAAGAGAAGCAATTAAGGCATGACCTCCTTCATGATAAGCTAACATATCTCTATCTCTTTGGCTTATTATTTTACTTCTTTGACCAAGACCCATACCAATTTTATCAACAGCTTCATCTAAATCTTCCATAGTTATTGTATCTGATTTTTTTCTAGCAGCAAGTATGGCAGCTTCGTTTAATAAATTTTCAAGATCTGCTCCTACAAATCCTGGAGTAATTTTAGCTATATCTTCTAACTTAACATCTTTAGATAACTTTTTATTTCTTGAATGTAATTTTAAAATTTGAATTCTTCCTTCAACATCAGGAGCTGATACTTCTATTCTTCTATCAAATCTTCCACCTCTTAATAAAGCTGGATCTAAAATATCTGCTCTATTTGTTGCAGCCATAACTATTATTCTTTGATCTGTTTCAAATCCATCCATTTCAACTAATAATTGATTTAATGTTTGTTCACGTTCTTCATTTCCACCATTCATTTTACCTTGGTTTCTTTTTCTACCCACAGCATCTATTTCATCTATAAATATTATAGCTGGTGTTTCTTTTTTAGCATCTGCAAATAATTCTCTAACTTTAAGTGCACCTGCTCCTACGTATAACTCAACAAACTCTGAACCTGACATTGAGAAAAACGCAGCACCTGTTTCTCCAGCAACTGCTTTAGCAAGTAAAGTCTTACCTGTTCCAGGTTCTCCTAAAAGTAAAACACCTTTAGGAACTCTTGCTCCTGTTTTTTCAAATTTAGATGGATCTTTTAAAAAGTCTACTATTTCTTTTAATTCTTCTTTTTCTTCTTTAAGTCCAGCTACATCACTAAATTTAACTTTGGGTTTTTCACTTATTTTACTACTTCTATTTGAGCCAAATGGATTAATTCCACGTCCACCTCTTGAAGCACCCATAATAGTTTTATTTATATACATAAATATAAATACAGTTAAAATAATTGGTGCAGCAGCTAATATAAAGCTAAATACAGTAGTGCTAATTGGTGTTGGTTTTACAGTTAAATCAACATTATTAGTGTTTATTGCTGTCATTAAAGTTGTATCCTCACCTATTCTTTTTGTAACCATATTAGTCGTATATATAGTTGTTTTACCTTCTAAATTACCTATACCTTCAACTTCTGATACTGATTCGCTAACACTTTTTATCTCTCCAGAATTTATTTTTTGAACAAATTGACTATATGATATACTTTTTTTCTCATTAAATGGCATCATATTTGAACCAAAAAATAAATATGCAAATAGAACCATTAAGAAAATAAATCCAAAAAATATAGATGGTCTAAGTTTAATCTTAACTTTTTTAGCATTTCTCAATTCTTCATCATTAATTAAATCTTCAAAAAGTTTATATCTAGGATCATTTTTTATATCATCATTTTCTTTTTTTTCATTTTCTTGTTCATCTTTATCTTGTTTTTCATCTTCTTTTTTCAAATCATCATCTGAACTATCAATATTTTCATCCTTATCATTCTCTTCATTTATTAATTCTTCATTTTTAATTTCATCTTTTTCTTTATCTTCCATTTTACCTCCTTATATACACAACCCTATCACCCTGTGTATCTTTATTAACTAATTTAAATTTATCACCAACTAGTACAATTTTATCGTTTATAACAACTAGTGGTATCTGATCTCTTTCAAATCTATTTATCTTATTATCAATAAATATTTTTTTTAATTTCTTATTACCCAATTTATCCCCATTTTTTCTATTTCTAACAATAATTTGATCATCTGAATTATATAAAAAACTATATATATTATACTCGCTATACTTATTTTTTTCAAGTAATATTTTATTAACATAACCAACATAAAAATCTTGTATTTTTATTTCTTTACCATATTCCAAAATATAACTATATTCTTCTAAAAAAAGTTCTTCTTTTTTCTTTATACCATAATCATTATATGATTTATACCATACATAACCATTTCCTAAATCAATAATCTTGGATTCACTAGAAAAATATGAATTATATATATCATTAATTTTTCTACTATTTAAAGATATATTATTACTTTTTAGTAAATTTAATATTTTTTCTTTAACATCATCAATTTCAGATATATTGTTATATAGATTTACTATATTGTCTATAAATCCATTATTTATTTCTTTAAATATAGGAAATATTAAATTTCTTATTTTGTTTCTACTATAATCATTTTCTAAATTAGTAGAATCTATAATATATTCATTATTAACCCTTGATAATATTTCATTTTTTGTTAAATAAAGTATAGGGCGTATAATATCATCTCTTCTAGGAGCTATACCTTTTATACCATCAGTTGATGTACCTCTAATTATTCTAAATATTATAGTTTCAGCATTATCACTTTTATTATGCCCCGTTGCAATTTTATTAAAACCTAACTTAGTTTTTAAATCTTCTAACTTTTCATATCTCAATTCTCGAGCAAGAGATTCTGAAAATTTGTCCATATAAATATCAAGTATACTATATTCTATATTATATTTCTCAGCAATTTTTTTTACAAATTCTATATCTCTATTTACATCTTTTCTTAAATTATGATTAACATAACCAAGATGAAGTGTAAGTTCATATTCATCTTTTATATTCAAAAGTTGTTCTAACATATATACAGAATCTGGTCCTCCTGAAAATGCTAATAATATTTTATCTTTTTTTTCTATCAATTTATGTTTTTGTATAAATTTAGTAAACATCACATTCCCCTTTTTTCAACTTTAACTCCTGTATAGAAAAAGTTTATTATATCTTTATATGACATCTTCTCATCTTCTACCATAGTTTTAGAACTCCATTGAGAAAAACCTACACCATGACCATATCCTGAACCTACAACTTTAATATCTCCATTTTCTATGTTTATATTATATGCAGTAGATTTTATTTTACTCGTAGAATATTTACGTCTAAATTCAGCGCCAGTATATTTTTTTTCTAAACTTCTGTCCTCATTGTATAAAATAATATATTTAACTCTATTACTTTCAGTATATTCTATATCATAATCAACAGGAATAAATCCTATCTCTTTTTCAAGTTGTGATTTAGGTATAAGGTAAGTCCAAGTTAAAACCGACATAGGTACACCTTTAGAATATTTATCTTCTACAGGTTTTAGATACTCTATATCATTACCATATACTTCTTTTGCACTTGCAGTATAGCCTCCACTATACGAATGAAACAAAGCATCTATTACTCTACCGTTATATGTTATTACTTCTCCTTTAGTTTCTTTTATAGCTTTTTCAACATTAGATAGTCTACTTTTAGGAATCCCTGAATATACTTGACTTCTTGTATCATCATATAAATCAAAGTCCTTTTTCTTTCTATTTATATTAGTTTGTGCATAACTTCTAGCTATTACAGTTTGAGCTTTAAGCGCTTCAAGTGGAAAACTACTTGGCATTTCATAAGGAACAACTCCTAAAAGATATTTTTCAATATCAACAAAATTTACTATTTGTAATTTTGAATCCACTTGTTTTATATATATATCACCATAATATTTATTATTTCCTATAGTCATAATTCCTTTGTTAGATATATCTATCTTTTCAAATTCATCATTGTCTATATATATTTTATTATCTATATATTTAACATTAATCTTTTTCTTATTTGTTATTTCTTTACCATTTATACTAAAATCATCACTAAAATATATATCAAAATCATTTTTATCTGTATTAGATAATTTTACTCTAATTTGATTGTATAATGCTTTTTTATCTTCATTTTCTATTTTTATAGGTTTATTTTGTTCTATAACATCATTAGGATTTATAACCGTCTCATCAGCTTTCAAGCTAGTACAAGAGATTGCCATCAAAAAGATAAATATATAACTTAATTTTTTCATTTTACCTCATTTCTTTTTTTCAAATGTTCTTCATGTGTCATAGAATAATATGTTTTATCTCCTGACATAAAGAAATATAGATATTTACTGACAGGAGCATTAATTGTAGCTTTTATTGTTTTTTTATTTGGATTACATATAGGAGTTGGTGGTAATCCTTTATGTCTATATGTGTTATAAACAGACATATTTTCTTGTAAATCCTTTTTTAAAACCTTTCTTTTTAAAACATACTTTAAAGTAGCATCTGATTGTAACCTCATACCTTTTTGTAATCTATTCTTAAATACTCCTGCTACATTTTCACTTTCTATTTCGTTAAATCCTATTTCAAATTCAACAATAGATGCTAATTTAATATCCTCATAAAATTTCTTTTTATCTGGATAATCAGATTCAGGAAAATTTTTCATAAATTCATCAAGTATCAATTTTGCTATTTCTTTTGCACTCATATTAGATGAAACAAAATATGTTTCTGGAAAAAGATATCCATCATAATTATCCTTTTCATGAAAATATGGAAAATCTATAGAATTTAAAGCTGCTATCATTTCTGATTTATTAGCAAGTCCTAAAGCTTCTATTCTTTCTAAAACTTGATCTTGTGTAAATCCTTCAGGTATAGTAAGTTTAATTCTTCCCTGTGGCTTATTAAGAGTATTTATTAATTCTCTTTTACTAATATTTTTATCAAATCTAAAACTTCCTTCTTTTAAAGTTTTTTTACTAATTCTAGAATATATTTTATCTATTGCATTAAATTTGATTCCCAATTTTTCATATACCTTTATATATGACATTCCACGAGTAATTTCAACTCTCTTACCTTTTAAATTTTGTGGAATATATGCAAATGATATAGTTATGTAAATTAGATATATCAAAGGTAACAAAAGTAAAACTAAGTATTTTTTTACTAACTTAATATTATATTTTTTCTTTTTTTTCATTCCTTAACTCCTACTATATATTTAAATATACCCATATTAATTTCATCTAAAAAGAGCATATTTATTACTGAAAATATTACCGGTCCAACCAAAAATCCTATTATCCCAAAAAATATATAACCCGTAAACATTGCTATTAATGAAATTATAGGATGAAGATTAAAATTATCTGTTAAAATATATGGTTCTATCATTATTCTAAAAATTGAAATCAATATATATATACCTAATATGCAAAGTGAATATTTAAATTCTCCTTTAATTAATAAATATACAAACCATGGCTGAAGTATAGGACCTGTTCCTATTAAAGGAAGTGCATCCATTATTGCACATACTAGAGATATTAAAAATACATATTTTACTGGATGTATAAATATATTTACAAATCCAAAACTAAAAAATAATACAAGAAAAACTAAAGAGATTATAATACTTTGTGCTTTCAAATATTTAAAAACTGTATCTATACTATGTATCTTAACTATTTTTATTCTTTTTATCCAACTATCTGGAAATTGTTCGTAATAAAATTTACGTATTTTTTCTAAATTATTAACCATTAAAAATGATGATGTAACTGATATTACTATATATACAACAAACTCTGGTATCCTATATATACTATTTAATATAGAATTTGAAATATTCCCAACAAAATCAGTTATTAAAGCTATAATCTTACCTATACTTATAGCTATTTGATTTTGTATATCAGGAGATAATGTAGATACATATACTTTATAATTTTCTTTAAATACATAACTATAATTATGTAAAGTAACATAATTCATTTTTATCCACTCAGATAATTTAAATAATTCAGAAAAACTAATATAGACTATAAATATCATAAAAAATATAAATAGTAAATAAAAACTAAGTAAAGATACAATATTAGCATATTTGAATTTTAATTTAAAATTTTTATTTAAATAATCTGCAAAAGGTCTAGTAATTCTTACCATTATATATCCAAATACAAAAGGAAACAAAAAAATTATTACTTTTATAGATATGTATAAACTAATTAATATAGTAAATATTCTAATTAATGGTAAATATTTATTAAAAAAATTACTTTTCTCCATACTGCTCCTCACCAGATAATATTTTAAAGAATCCTCTCTTTATTTCTTCATCAAATACTATAGTCATTATTGTAAATAAAATAGGTCCAAATAAAAATCCAATAACTCCAAATAGTTTGAATCCTACAAATAAAGATACAAGTGATATTAATGGATTAATATTAAGACTTGAACTTAATATTTTTTGTTCCATTATACTACGTAACAACCATATTATTATATAAAGTATAATTAATGCTACACCAAAACCATATTCTTTATTAACCAATAAATAAATTGACCAAGGGATTAAAACAGGACCTGTTCCTAGTATAGGCAAGGCATCAATTATTGCAATAATTAATGCAAGTAATAATATATATGATACCGAATGTATAAATATATTGATTACATTAAACCCTATTAATAACTCTACAAAACAAAGACAAATCAAAATAATTTGTGCTTTAAAATATTTAAAAACTACACTAAATGCATCAACTTTAATCAATTCAAATTTAGAAATCCAAGACTTAGGAAATTGCTTATCAAAAAATTCTTTAACTGACTTTAAATCATTTGCCATTAAAAATGTCGCAGTAACTGTTATAATCACATATACAAGAGCTACTGGTAAGCTAAGTGATATAGATACTATATAGTTAAAAAAATTAACACTAATACTCGTTAATTTAGAAACTAAATAATTTATAGAATTTTTTATAGCTATCATTGCAAAATCAGGTATAACTAATTTTAATCCATCAAACTCATTAATCCTATCTTTAATAAATGATGAAATATTACTAGAATTATATATTATCCAATTAGAAAATGAATAAATTTCAGAAAGTGATACAAAAACTATAATTCCAACAATAAAAAATAACATTAAATAAAATAAGGTTATAACTAATCCATTTGCTAATTTCAAACTAAATTTAAATTTATCCTCCAATATTTTTACCAAAGGTCTAGTAATAGATACTACTAGCATTGCAACAACAAAGGGTATTAAAAATAGTGCCAACTTAAATGCAAGTAATACCACAACTAAAACTGATAATATATATATAAGGGGTATAAACCTATTAAATGTAAATTCTCTTTTTTCTGACATATTTCCTCCATTTCTTATTATATTATATCAAAATCAAGAAAACTTTACCATTAGAATTTTTAGTTAATATATATTCATAAGTAAAAAAAGTAGCTCTAATTGAAAAATTTAATTTATTATATTGAGATACTAATTTTATTATTCCTTAAATATTTGTTAATAAGTAAATTTATTGATTTTTTTAGAACTTCTAAAAAATAAAAATGCTTAGAAAAATTTATCTAAGCACCTTATATCATATAACAACATATTTAACAAAATAATAAACTATAGGCATTACAAACATAGCACTATCAAATCTATCAAGAAATCCTCCATGTCCAAGTAATATTGTACCACTATCCTTAACTCCAAATTCTCTTTTTAATTTAGATTCAAATAAATCTCCAAGAACTGAAAATAAAGCTATTAATATAGATAATATAATCGCTTCATTTAAAGTTATTTTTTCAAATAAATCAGCTTTAAATAATTTTCTATATATATAAATAAAACTATAAGTTGATATAAATACTCCTAATATCCCTCCTATAAATCCTTCTATAGATTTTTTAGGACTAATTTTTTCTGAAAGTCTAGTTTTAAATATTTTACCACCAATTAATACTCCCACTATATATGCTAAGGTATCACAAGCCCATATAGAAATAAAAGTATAAAGCAGCATAATTTTACCATTATGGAATTCTTCTCTTATTATCATCATATATGATAAGAAGAAGGCAATATATATAATCCCTAATAAAGTATACATTAATTCTTCCGTAGAATTTTTAATTTTTGAACCCAATATTTGAAGTATAGCTATAGCCATAAGACTAAATATAACAAAAGCTCCACTATCAAAAGCTATTTCAGTTTTATAATTAAATATTCTTAAATATCTAAATAAAATGCTTATATCATGTTTAAAATATATTAAAATAGGTAAAGATACACCTAGCATTATTCCTGTTTTATAATAAACTCCTTTACCTTTATTTCTAAGTATTGTATAAAATTCATACATAGAAATACCTATAACTATTATATTAAAAATTAAAAATGTTATATCTCCTGAAAGAAAAACATAAATCAAAATTGGTACCGTTAAAATTATAACTAACAATCTACTTAACATACTTCACCTCTATTCTTCTACATTTCCATATCTTCTATCTCTATTACAAAAGCTATTTATTGATTTATCTAACTCTTTTTCATCAAAATCTGGCCAAAGTAAATCACTAACATATATCTCTGAATAAGCTATTTGCCATAACATGTAGTTACTTATTCTAAATTCCCCTCCAGTTCTAATTAGTAAATCAGGATTAGGAATAAATGAATTATATAAATTTTTAGATATATTATCTTCTGTAATATCTTCTCCATTTTCTATTGTCTTTTTAACACTTTCTAATATATCTAATCTTCCACCATAATTAAAACATATATTAAGTACAATACCTGTGTTATTTTTCAGTTTATCTGTGATTTCATCTATAGTTTCATTTAAAGATTTACTTAACCTTTCTCTATTGCCACTTATTACAAGTCTAACATTTTGTCCCATAAAATCATTAAACTTATTCTTTAAATATTTATTAAATAACATAAGTATAGTTTCAACCTCTAATCTTGGTCTATTCCAATTTTCAGTAGAAAAAGCATAAACACTTAAATATTTAATTCCTAATTTATCAGAATATTTTAATATTTTTTCTAATGTTTCAACCCCTTTTTTATGCCCTTCAGTTCTTATCATTCCTCTTTTTTTTGCCCATCTACCATTTCCATCCATTATTATTGCTATATGTTTTGGAAGTTTATTATTCATATAATTTTGTGATATACTCATTTCTTTCCCTCTCATTTTTATAAACAAAAATTGGTGACTCCATAACAAAACCAGATTTAACATTTTTCATTATTTCTATCATTGAAATCAATGAACTATCATCATTATACTTAGTATATACTGGTTTCAATCTTTTTATTTCCATATTAGTTCCATTAATATATCCAAGTATTTCCATTAATCTTTCTGTTCTAAATATTAAATAAAGAGAAGCTCTATTTTTAAGTAATACTCTAGATATATCTATAACTTTCTTTATAGATAAAGTATTTTCAAATCTTGCATCATTAATACTAGTCATATTTCTCATATTTTCAATATTTTTTTCTTCAAAATATGGAGGATTTGAAACTATTATATCAAAAGTTTGCTCTTTAAATATTTTCTTATAATTATTTATATCCATATTTATATATTCTAAGTTATCTAATTTTGCATTTTTTCTATTTTCTTGTGATAATACATACGATTCTTCATTCAATTCTACTCCATATACTTTTGCTTTTGATTTTCTAGCAAGTATCATAGAAATTATTCCAAATCCTGATCCTATATCTAATATATTCTTACTTCTTCCATTTATTCTAACAAAATCTGCTAACAAAAGAGAATCTAAAGTTGTTGATTGTAAGCCTTTCTTTTGTATTAAATCAAATCCTGAAATTTTTACAATGTATTTATCGTCCATTTTTCTCCAATCTGTATATAAATTATATCATAGTTATATATAAATGTACAAATAAAATAAAAAGACTTGCTATACATATAACAAGCCTTACTATCTATTTAACATCCTTATTTAAAAACCAATATGATAATCCTACTACAAATCCTCCACCTAAGAAATTTCCTATAGTAACAAAGAAGAAATTATATAATACTCCTAATAAAGTAACTCCTTCTGCACCATGCATTAATGCAAGTGGTAAATATAACATATTTGCAACAACGTGATCATAACCTAAAACTATAAATAACATTATAGGAAACCATACAGTAAATGATTTAGAAACTCCATCTTTTGACATATATCCTCCAAGACAAGCACTACTTACTAAAACATTACATAATATTCCTTTTAATATTAAATCATAAGCTCCTGTATTAACTTTATGCTCTGCCATATGTGATAATAATTTTACACCTGCTTCACTTAAAGTTCCTGTTTCGTATGATATGTAAGCTATTATTACTGAACCTATTAAATTGAATATCCAAACTAATGCAAGTATTTCAAACATTTTTTTCCAACTTATTTTTTTATCAAATACACTTACTACCATTAAACAATTACTAGTAAATAATTCAAATCCAAGTAAAACAATTAATATCAGTCCTACTGGGAAAACTGACGCTCCTATGAATTTAGCTACTCCTGCATTAGTTTCTATAAGATCTGCTGAAACTAAAATATTTCCTACTGCTCCAAATGCAATAGCCATTCCTGCAAGTATTGCTGAAATATATAACTTTGGACCTTTCATTTCTTCTCTTTTATGCGTTGCGTGTATAATATATTCTAACAACTCTTTTGATGTTTTTAGCATATACTACTCCTTTCAAATTTTATTCAAATAAAGTATAGCATAAATTTTATAGCTTGTTCAATAATTATTTATCTAAAACCATTTTTCTATCTTTAAAATATTTAATAGAAAAAATACTAAAGTATATTATTATAAAAGCAAGTAATTTAATAACTATTTCTATTCTATTATTTTCAATATTAATCATATTTTCTATTATAAATATACAAATAAAAGAATCTATTAATGATATTAATATAAATTTAAAGTATTTTATTATATCTATTTTTATATATCTCTTATGTAAAGAGATAAATAAAATTACAAAATTCACCATAGCTGAAAATGATGTTGCAAAAGTCAATCCCCTATGAGCAAATTTTTGATACAATAAATAATCTAATAATATATTTAAACCTATACCTACAAAAGAAGAGATTACTGGTAATTTTCTATCCTTTTGTGCATAATGTGCTCTCGTTAATAAATGTATACTAGAAAAAAATATTAAACCCAATCCATAAAACTGTAATATTTCTGAAGTAACTTGTACACTTTTTTCATCAAATTTCCCATAATTAAACAATAACATTATTATTTCTTTTGAATAATATATCAATCCCAAACTAGATGGAATTATTAATATAGCAAGAAAATGTAATCCTCTTTGTATAGTATTTCTAAACAACTCATTATCTTTTTTAACAACTGATCTTGATAAACTTGGAAATATAACCACTGATAGTGATACAGCAAAAACACCAACTGGTAATAAGTACAATCTTGAAGCATAATTTATCGCACTAATCGTCCCTATAGGTAGGGCTCCAGCAAAACTTGTATCCACTAATTCATTTATTTGATATCCAAATATTCCTATTAAAGTTGGTATCATAATAATTAAAAATTTTTTTACATAAGGATCTTTATAATTAAAAATAAAGCTATATTTTTTCATTATTCCAAAGAAAGATGGTAATTGTATTAATACTTGAAATAAACCTGAAAGTAAAAAAGAAATACCAAGACCATATATACCTATAGTATTTTTTGAAATAAATGATCCTATTATTATAGTTAAATTGAATACAACTCCAACTAAAGTTGAAATGTAGAATTTCCCATAATTATTCAATAATGATGAAACCAATCCTGAAATAGATATAAATAGTAAATAAAAGGACATTATTTTTAATAAATCTGAAGCTAACCCCAATCTTTCTCCTGATTTAAATCCTAAAATATATTTTAATATAAACCCTGAAAATAACATCATTATAACCGACATTGTAAATGAAAAAGATATTAAAAGATTTGTAATATTAAATACAAATTCATTAGCTCTTTCAACATTTTTTTCTTCTTTAATTTCATCATAAATAGGTATAAAAGCCGTTCCAAGTGAACCCTCACCTAATAAAGTTGTAAAAAAATTAGCTATTCTTGATGCTGCAAAATAAGCATCGGTACTTCCTGTCGCTCCAAAATATGTTGCAATTACAACCTCTCTCACAAGTCCTAATATACGACTTAACATATTTATAACCATTACTATAAGGCTAGACTTAAATAATCCACCTCTTTTAACATTATTTGACATCTTTATCCCTTCTAATATAAAAATCATTATTTTCTTGATATATATCAATTTCTCCATTTTTATATAAATCTAATATTGCTAAAAAGAAACTAACTATTCTAATTCTAGAGAAATTCCCCTTAAATAAGCTAGAAAAACTAAAACTATCATCTTTAATAAAATTATTATTAATTTCTTTTAATGCTTCTTCTACACTAAATTCTTCAATAACTTGTATATGAATTCTTTCTTTCATTTCTTTATTATTAAATAATTCTTCAAATATACTTCTTATCATATCTATATTAATATCTTCCAATGAATATTCAATAGATTCCTTAACTCTAACTTTCTTACCTTCTATTCTATAAGGAATATTATATTCTACTTCTCTCATAGATAATTCAATAGATAAATCTTTTAATATTTTATATTCTATTATACGCTTTTCTAAATCTTTTTCTTTTTCCTCTTTTTTATCCTGACTTAAAATTGAATATGCTTTTATTTCTAAAATTTCTGATGCCATAGATAAAAATTGAGCTTGTATCTTTAAATTTTGATTTTTTTCATTATCTATAATTTTTAAATATTCATCTATTATAGTTGAAATAACTATCTTAGAAAAATCCATTTTTTTATTCTCTATAAGAAATAGAAATAAATCATATGGTCCTTCAAAATTCTCTGTTTTTATTTCATATTCTTCACTCATTTTAATATAGTTCTCCATTTTTTTATATCTTCTTTAATCTGACTTTTCAATTCATCAAGTGAATTCATTTTTCTTTCATTTCTTATGTAAAAAAGTAATTCAACTTTAATCTTTTTCCCATAAATATCATCATCAAAATCAAATATATGAGTTTCTATATGTAACCCTTCATTTTCAACAGTTGGATTTTTACCTATATTCATTATTCCATAATAAACATTACTATATCCTTCAATAATAAGTTTTACTCCATAAACTCCATATTTAGGGTATTTTTTATTTCTACTACAAAGATTTGCTGTTGGATAACCTAATTTACGTGCTAATTGTTTTCCTTTTACAACTTTACCCATTATAAAATAAGGATGACCTAAAAGTTTATTTGCCTTATCTAATTTACCATCATCTAAAAGTTTTTTTATAAAAGTACTTGAAATAACATGAAAATCATCTTCAATAATATTATTAACTTTAATTTTTTCAATTAAAGAGTTATACATAACAGGTTCTATAACATTAATATCAAATACTTTTGAAAATTCTTTATATAAATAATCTACAGTTCCTTTTTTATTTTTCCCAAATGTAAAATTAAATCCACAAAATATACTTTTAGCATTTAATTTTTTCAATAATATTAAATTACAAAAATCTTCTGGTTTTAAATCTTTAACATCATTAAATTCTTCTATATATACATAATCTAATCCATCAATAGTATTTAAAAAATCTACTTTTTCATAAAGAGTAGTAATTACATTTTCACTTTTAGGTGGTAAAACTCTAAAAGTATAAAGTAATGTTTTCAAATTTCTTTCTTTAGCATATTTAATAGCTGAATTTATAAGTTCCATATGTCCCAAATGAACACCATCAAAGTTTCCTAATATTACCACCATTTTATTTTCAAATTTAGGCATCTCTATAATATCTATTCCAAGAATTTCATCTAAACTAAATTCTTCTTTATTTTTTAAAATCAAAAACATGTTTACCTCTTAAAATCATTTTACTAAATTATACTATATTTATTCAAATATGTAAAATTAAATAGAAAAAAGATGTTAAATTAATTAAATCATTCTTTAAAAGAATTTTTAATTTTTAACATCTAAATTAATTTATTAAATTTATTTTACAAAATAATTAAATTCGCATATTTTACTTATAGCAGTTTCAAAATATTCTGAAAGTTCCAACTGTTCATTTTCTCCATTAATTAGTTTTATTTCAGTATTTTTCATTTTATCTTGAACTTTTTCAATTATTTTTTCTTTAGTAGTAGGCTGTTCCAATTCTTGCATGATATATAAATCTACTATATTAAATAAATTGCTCCGTATCATTAGATTAAAATAATCTGCCATTTCTATATATTTATTATTTTCTGATATACATAATTCTATATATTTAATAAATTTAGTTGGAATATATGTTACATTTTCTTCAAATTCTATTTTTTCAGGTTTATTTAAAGAATAATAAACTTGATTTGAAATTATAAGATTTATCAATAGTGTACAAAATTCATCTACTAATTCTTGGTTATCTTTGAATTTATTTTTAAAATCTTCAATTTTAAATATTGCATATCTATTTTCTTTTATATATTCTCTCATATCTTCATTTACTATGCTCTCAATTTCAGAATCTGTCATATTAATACGGAAATACAACTTTTCAAAAATAGTTTTAGGTATAGATTCTGTCGTATTTATTATTTTAGAGTTCTCACCTTTACAAACTAAAGATTTTCTAAAATTAGTATAAAAAATATAATCTATACATTGTTCTTTTATTATTCTATCTCCTAAAGTTAATTCTTTAATTTTTTTTATAAAATCCTCTGAATATTGGCTTATAAATGATAATCTTAAATTAACATCAGAAACATACTCAAGTCCCTTGTTTCTTACTCTATCAACAAATTCATGTAAATATAATGGATCATTAAAAGTTTCTAAATACTCATGTGCCAAATAATAATTATCTTTTTCAAAAACTTTATCAGTAAAAAATTTAAAACTTTTTTTATCTTCAACCGAATCATTAGTAGTTAATGATAAATCTAATATTTCATTAATTATAGCTTTTGATCTTTCAACTTTTTCGATTAAAGGTAAGTTTTCATAATATTTATTTGCATAAAGCATCATTTCTCTTAAAAGAGAGCCTTTTTTCCAACCAGGATAAGTATTATATGATACATACCCTATACCATTTTCATTTAAATTATTTTTGAATATTTCTAAAATTTTATCCTTAACATTATCCGGAACCCAAGAATATACTCCATGAGTTGTAATATAGTCAAATTTACCAAAATCTTCATCTATATCTAGAATATTTTTAGCATAAAGTTTAATATTATCTAATCCAATATACTCTATAATTTCATTACCAATTTTAACTTGCTCTTCTGATAAATCAATACCAACAAATTTAGACTCTGGATTAAATAAAGCTTGTGATATCATATTACCACCAAATGATGATCCCAATTCTAAAAAGCTACAATTTTTTGAATCTACAACATTTAATCCTAGTAAAGTAGATACTGACTGTAAAAATACAGGTACAGAAAAACTAAAAGGTTTTGACTTATATAATAATTCATTATAAGAATTTTTTATTTCTTCCATTTTACCTCCATAGATAAAAAGAAAAACGCAAATAATTGCGTTTCTCAATATAATATTAATTTTCTACTATTTAGCTACAAAAGCTGCCGCTAATATTGGATCTATTTTAATTCCAGGACCCATTGTTAGTGAAATTGCTACAGTTCTTAAGTATTGACCTTTTGAACTTGCTGGTTTTAATTTAATTATTTGATCTAAAGCAACTTTAAAGTTTTCAACTATTTGTTCTTCAGTAAAGTTTACTTTACCTAATGGTAAATGAATAGAACCTAATTTATCAACTTTAAATGCAACTTTACCTTTTTTAAATTCTTCTACAGTTTTAGCTACATCAGTAGTAACAGTTCCTGATTTAGGATTAGGCATTAATCCTTTAGTTCCTAATATTTTTCCTAATCTTCCAAGCTTAGGCATCATATCTGGAGTTGCAATAACTAAATCGAAATCCATCCAACCTGCTTGTATTTTTGAAATATATTCATCATCTCCAGCAAAATCTGCTCCTGCATCTAATGCTTTTTGTATATTATCTCCTGAAGTTATTGCTAATATTCTAACAGTTTTACCTGTACCATTTGGTAATGTAACTGTTCCTCTAACTTGTTGGTCTGCATGTCTAGGATCTACTCCTAATCTAATTGCTAATTCAACAGTTTCAACAAACTTAGCACTCTTAGTTTCAAACACTAAATTTAAAGCTTCTTCTGGTGTGTATATTTTTAATTTATCTACTTTTTGAGAAATTTCATTATATCTTTTCCCTTTTTTTGACATTATATTTTTCCTCCTTTGTGGTCATTGAATTTATATCTCCCACTTATTTTCAATATTAATTAGTCTTCTATTTTAATTCCCATACTTCTTGCAGTTCCAGCAATAACTTTCATAGCTGCTTCTACAGTAGCTGAGTTTAAATCAGGCATTTTAGTTTCAGCAATTTCTTTTAATTGAGCGGTAGTAATTTTACCTGCTACTTCTTTAACTGAATTTTGAGCTCCTCTTTCAACCTTAGCTGCTTTTTTCAATAAATCTGATGCAGGTGGAGTTTTTAAAACAAAACTAAAACTTCTATCTGCATAAATTGATATTTCAACTGGTATTATAAATCCAGCTTTATCTTGAGTTTGTGCATTAAATTGTTTACAAAATTCTGGTATATTTATACCTTGTGGCCCTAATGCTGACCCTACTGGTGGTGCTGGGTTAGCTTTTCCAGCTCCTAATTGTAATTTTACTTTAGCTACTACTTCTTTATTATTCTTAGCCATTATATTTTTCCTCCTTTGTGGTCATTGAATTTATATCTCCCACTGTATTACAATATTATTTTACAAATTTAGTAACTTTATTCATTTCAAAAGTTAATATTGTAGGTCTACTTCCTATCAATGTTTCAACATTAACTTCCTTTTTAATTAAATCAATAGAAACTACAGTTCCTCCGTTTCCATCTTCGTCACTTACATAATCCCCAACTTTATAATCAACTTCATCATAAGATTCATCTGATTTTTTCATTTTAGCAAATATGTCTTCAACTTCTTTATCACTCATAGGTAACGGATCAGAACCAACTCCTACAAATCCCATTACACCATTAGTGTTACGTATGATATACCAAGCTTTACTGTCAACTTTATAATTCACACTATCATCATACTGTTCTCTGGTAGTTCTCATTTCAACCATTACATAACTAGGAAAGATTTTTCTTAAAACTTTTTCTTTTATTTCTTCTCCAGTTCTTTTCTTGATTTTAATCTCTTCAACCTCTTCTTCAGGAACCAATATTCTAAACACCTTATCATTTAAACCTTCTGAGATAATTCTCTTAGTTAAATCATCACGTACCTTTCTTTCGTACCCTGAATAAGTATGGATTAAATACCATCTATTAACATATTGTTTTTCATCTACATTTGCCATAGATACACCCCCTACTTAATTATTGATTTGATAAGATCTGAAAATCTTGTCATGATGCTAGTAAAGCTAATATCAAATATTAATATCATTAAAGAAATAAATAAAGTAATCAATAATACTACTATTGTTACTTGTATAACTTCTGGCACTGTTGGCCATTGTACTTGCTTATATTCAGTTATAATCTGAGAAAGCAAATTTTTCTTTTCTTTTTTCATATATTAACTCCATATCTTAAAAAAAATGGCAGGCCAGATAGGACTCGAACCTACAACATTCGGTTTTGGAGACCGACGCTCTACCATTGAACTACTGGCCTATTCTATTAACTACTTAACTTCTCTATAAAGAGAATATCTTTTCAACACTGGATTGTATTTTCTTAACTCTAATCTTTCAGGATGAGTTTTTTTGTTTTTAGTTGTTACATAGTGTCTCAACTTTGTTTCAGTGCATTCTAAAATAACTTGTACTCTCATTGTTTATTCCTCCCAATATAAAAATTTGTATTGGTAATACAGATACTGATTTCCAATCAGCTTATATAGTTTACCACAGATTAAAATCATTGTCAATAGCAAAAAGTTATTCTTCTATTTCCCCAACAATGTCTATATATTCTTTTAACTTTCGTTGCAATAAATTCTTATCTATCAATTTTAATCTATATTCTGATATCATTATAGGTGAAAGGCTCCTACTTAAAGCAAATTCTACTACCTCATCAACCTTAGATGCACAAAGGATTACTCCTACACTTGGATTTTCGGTCTGTTTCTTCACTTCTCGATCCAGTGCCTCCAAATATAAGTTCATTTTGCCAACATATTCTGGTTTAAACTCTCCAATTTTAAGTTCAAAAGCAACCAAGCAGGATAATCCTCTATGATAAAATAATAAATCTATATAGTAGTCATGATTTCCAACCTGCACCCTGTACTCATTACCTATAAAGGAAAAATCTTTTCCAATTTCTAATATAAAGTTCTTTATGTTATCAAGAATTGCCTTCTGAAATTCTCTTTCATTTCCAAGCTTTGGAGCATCAATGAATTCCAATACATAACTGTCCATAAATAAATTATGCGTCTCTTGTTTTGCTCTTTGTATAGCAGGTAAATCATTACTATTTGAAAGAATATAACGTTCATAATAGCAACTGTCCATCTGCCTTACCAACTCTCTATGAGTTAGATTCTCCTTAATTGCTAAGTTAATGTAGAACTCTCTTTCTTCTTTACTTTTAGATCCAGACATTATTTTCAAATGATTAGACCAACTCAATTGTGTCAACAGCGTTGACACTTTTTCATCGCCACTGTACAACTCGTAGAATTGCTTCATCCTGTAAAGTCCTCTTCGATTAAATCCCTTCAACTCAGGATAGTTTGTCAAAAAAAATTCTGCCACATTATCAACAAACCTAGAGCCATAGGATGCTTCCTTCGTTTTTTTACTAATATATTTCCCTATCTCTTGATACATTAATATCAGCTCTTCATTAACTTTTCTATATATGCACGATCTTTTGCATTTTCTATAATCGTAATAATTTCTTCAAATGGATTACTATTTTTCTTTGTATTTATATTTTCTAAAAAAGTATTTTCATTATCCATAAGTTCCTCCTAATTTCCTACTTCCCCTACAAAAAGATTATAGATTTTTTTAATTTAACCATCTCGTTCTTTACATTATAAAAATTTAATACAAATATAGAGAGTCTTTACTCTCTATATCATATTAAACTTATTAAAATATGTAATTAAATCCAAATGAACCATAAGGAATAAATCCTTTTTGTCCATATTCAGACCAAGTATATTTAACTCCAAGTTCAGGAATTATATTAAATTTATTTATTCTCCAGTTATATCTAAATCCTGAATCTATAGACCAATAAAGGTTAGTTTTTACTTCATCATCTGGTTTGATTATAGCTGTACTAGCACCTATTCTACCCTTTAATAAAGCTTCAAAATTCATATAATTTACCTTAGTTCCTACTCCAGCTCCATAGTATATGTGATGTATTGTAATTTTTTTAACATTATTATTTTCTTTTCCTAAATTTTCTATTAATTCTTTTAAATGTGCTTGTTCTTCACTTAATTTCGAACTTATTTCACCTTTAAAATCTTCTGTATCTTCATTTTTATGTAATTCTGCTACCTTTTTAAAATCTTCACTTATACTCTTGAAATCATCATTTTTAGAAAAGTAATTATAAAAATGTTGAAATGCTGTTTTAACTTTATCATTATCTACTTTTTTAGTAGCTTTATTATATGCTTCATTCAAACTTAAAGGTCCTGCTTTTAAATCATTATTACTGTCTTTTTTATCAGCATCATTTTTATATGCTTCACTAATAGCTACCATTACAAATATAATATTATTTGCCTCTTTATCTAAACTATCACTATTTATAGCATTTTCTAATTGACCTTTAGCTGAACCAAATCTACTACCTTGTGCATTTAAAAGATCCAATAATTTTCTATAAACATCTTTTCTTGTAACTTTATCATTTAACATTTTAGTAATTTCTTCTTCGTTTAAAGTTTTTGCTTTTTCTATAACTTCTGATACATCACTATTAGATTTAATATCATTATAAACTTTTTCTAGTTTTTTTTCTCTTTCTGAGTACGATTTTAAAAGATTTATTTTGCTATCATCATTTTGAACTTTTTTTATATTCTCATATCCTACAAAAGCTTCAGCACTAACTTCAACGTAATCATTTACTTTATAATTTCCTTCAACATTTTGCTCAACCGTATCATAACTTGCTTTTGTTTTTAAAGATACATTTTCATGTGGTTTTACATTAATTTCTAAAATAGGTCTTAACCCTTCCATTTTTATATCAGTTCCTACAGTAGTTGCCAAGATAAGCTGTGGCAATAACATGATTGTATATTTTTTCATAATCTCTCCTTTTATTTTTTATTCTAACCAATTCTACCACAAAGAATTTAAATAATCAAACTATTTTATAACTCTTATTTTACAATAGTTCAAATATGTAAAAAAGAGAACAATTATTTTTAATAATCATTCTCATTTATTTTTAACCTTCATAACCTAATTTTTTAGATATTTTTTTAGTACATTCCTTTACCTTTTCAACATAAAAACTCTTAGGAATTGTATCATCAAGAGGTATTGATATACTTATAGCTCCTACAACCTCTTTTTTATCATTAAATATAGCAGAACCTATACAATATAGTCCTAATTCATATTCTTCATATTCAACAGAATATCCATTTTTCTTGATTAATTTCAAATTATCTATAAGAGTATCTAAATTCACTATAGTTCTTGCAGTATATTTAATAATTTCAGTTTGATTCCAAATATTTTCAACATCTTCTAATGTAGAATTAGATAATATAGCTTTACCAGCTGCTGTACAATGCATAGGAGCTCTTCTTCCTATTTTTGACCATTCCATAATATGTGAACTATTTTCAGGAGAAAACTTATCTATGTATAAAATTTGATTACCATCACGTATAACCAAATGTATAGTTTGATTAGTTTCAACAGCAAGTTTTGTGATATAACTTTTTGCCGGTTGAGCAAAATCAATACTTTGTACTATTCTATTACCAACTCTAAACATTTTATAAGTCAATGAGTATTGACCTTTTTTATTTTGTTTAACATATCCATTTTCTTTTAAAGAATGTAATATACGAAAAGCTGTAGTTTTATTAAGTTTACTTTTTTTACAAATTTCAGATAAAGGAATATTATTCCCTCTTGAAAGTATCTCCAATAAATTCATAGCTCTATCTATAGATTGTACTATCATTTAAAAACCTCCAATTTAAAAAAATATTTATACTAGTAAAATAAATAATTTTATTTTTTAATAAAATACAGTCTTTTTCTAATAATCAATAAAATATATAAAGTAAATGTAGGTATAAACCAAGCAAATTCATATTTACTAAAAGGAATATAACTAAGAATAATATTTATTACTTCTAAATTAACTCCTAATTTAGGTAATATAGAAAGCAATGAAAAAGAACATACCATATAAGTTGTATATCTATATACTAAAATATCCCCATCAAATATTTTATCAGTTAACGTCAAGAAAATTATCCATATAGTTATAGGATTCATCAGTAATAATAAAGGTATTGTAAAACTTAATATATTATTAAGTCCAAAAATTGAAACTATTGTAGAAACAATAGTCCACAATAATAACCATTTATAATAACTTATTTTACTATTTTTTTTATAATAAAACTCACTAATACATGTTAATAAAGATATACATATAGAACTACAAGCTATGGTAAATACTACTGCCAATAAAACAAAACCAAATTCACCAAAAACATAATAAGTAATCTCACTTAAAATATCTGCACCATTTTTAGTATTAGGAAACATTCTAGCCGTTGAACTCCCAAGAAAAGCTATCATTGAATAGATACTAAATAATGCTATACCTGCCAATATACTAGATTTAACAATATATTTTCTTATACTTCTATCATCTTCAATCCCTTTATACCTTAAATTCATTTGTAAAATAACACCAAAAAGTACAGCTGTAAGAGCATCTAAAGTACTATAACCATCTAGAAAACCTTGTAATAAAGGTAATTTAGAATACTTTTCTAAAGGAGGTGTAAAACTTGATACCCCTTTAATAATCGTCCCCAAAAATATTATTAATATCAATGTAAATAATACTGGAGTAAGATATTTACCTAATTTAGTAACCAAATGATTAGGTGTTAAACAAAGTATATATATTATAGAGAAAAAAACTATACTATATATAACTCTTATCATAATTTTATCCCCAACATTTTCAAAGATTATGCTATACGATGTACTAGCTGCACGTGGAACAGCAACTAAAGGTGCTATTGTTATATATAACATGCTTAAAAAAACAATAGAGAACTTTTTACCTATTTTTTCTAAAATATTTTCTATATCTCCAAATTTAGAAACTTCTATAACTCCTATAATTGGTATAAGTACAGCTGATAGTGAAAATCCTAGTATACTTAAATAAAAATATAGTCCACTTTCTTTTCCTATTAACGGAGGGAATATTAAATTTCCTGCGCCAAAAAACATACCAAAAATCATAAAACTTATCTGTAAAAAATCTTTTTTATTTAACTTTTTCAAATTTTTCTCCTATTTATATAATTTAGCATTAGAACTATCTCTATTAGTTAATCTAACAGGTAATCCATAGCTAGCAAAAATATCTTCAGCCTTAACAACTTCTTCCTTAGTTGGAGTAGGTGTTTCTCTAAGCTTATATTCCTTTTTCATCAAATCCCATTTAGGTGTTCCCATCTGATGAAAAGGTAATATATCAACACGTTCTACATTTTTAAATTTAGAACAATATTTAGCCCACTCATGTAAATCTTTTTCATCATCTGAATAGCCCGGAACTAATACATATCTAAGCCATACAGGTTTTTTAATTTCTTCTAAATAATCAGCCATTTTAAGAGTTGGAGTAAGATTAACAGAAGTTAAAACTTTATACTTTATAGGGTCTATGTGTTTAATATCAAGCATTATTAAATCAGCCATTTCTATAGCTTTTTTAGATTTTTCAGTAAATATATATCCAGATGTATCTATACAAGTATGTATTCCTTCTTTCTTGCATAATTCAAACAATTCTACTATAAAATCAGATTGTACCAATGGTTCACCACCAGATACTGTAACACCTCCACTTTTAATAAAACCTTTAACTTTCATTATTTCTTTAAAAACATCTTCGGCATTCATTAATTTATGGTAATCTTTTAAATTCCATGTATCAACATTATGGCAATACAAGCATCTTAAAGGACATCCTTGTAAGAATAAAACAAATCTTATTCCTGGACCATCTTTAGTACCAAAAGACTCAAAAGAATATATATAACCTTCTTTTTTATTTTCCATATAGGCCCTCCTATTTTTTTTGTTTAATACACATATTATATAACTAATTATCCATTTGTGCAAGTAAAAAAAAACTAAATACTCTTGTACTTAGTTGAATGATTATCAAATGGTGAGCCAGCAGGGGGTCGAACCCTGGACACACGGATTAAGAGTCCGTTGCTCTGCCAACTGAGCTACTGGCTCATATATTAATAAAATATATGAATAAGCTTATATTTTTATTTAAATGGCGTACCTCGTAGGAGTCGAACCCGCAACCTTCTGATCCGTAGTCAGATGCTCTATCCAATTGAGCTAGAGGTACAAATAAAAATGGCGGACAAGGTGGGATTTGAACCCACGACTCAGGTTTATGCCCGAGTGCTTCCTTAGCAGGGAAGTGTATTCGGCCTCTCTACCACTTATCCACACATATCTCTTTCAAGACAATTAACATATTATCATAATTCTATTGAATTGTCAACTTTTTTTTGATAAAATGATACTGAGGTGATAATATGATATTAGCTTTTGATATTGGAAATACACATATTTGTCCAATTTTTTTTGATAAAAAAGGAAAAATTTTAGAAAAATTTAGAATACCAAGTAAAACTCATCTTACTGAAGATGTACTTTATTCTTTTATAAAAACCTTAGCAGACAACAAACATATCGATCTTAATTTAATTGAAGATGTATTAATATGCTCTGTAGTTCCACATTTAGATGAAATTTTTATATATCTATCTAAAAAATATTTTAATAAAATTCCCTATATATTAAACTATGAAACTACAACAAATTTAGTACATGTAGATGATAGCAGTGAGAGAAAATTAGGTGCTGATAGGATCGCTGCAATTATTGGTTCACAAAAAATAATTAAAGATAGACATTGTATTATAATTGATTTTGGAACTGCCATAACCTTTGAAATGATATATAATAAGAAATATCTGGGAGGAGCTATACTTCCAGGAATAGAACTTTCAATAAATGCATTATTCAAAAACACAGCAAAACTACCTAAAATAACTTTCAAGAAAGCAGACAATATATTAGCTAACACTACAGTAGATCAAATAAATCTTGGTATATATTACGCAAATATTGGAGCTATTAAAGAATTAATAACTCAATATAAAAAACTATTCCCTGATTCTTTTGTAATCTCAACTGGTGGTCAAGGAAAAGAAATAAGTAAAGAATTAAATGAGTTTATAGATGAATATATACCAAATTTAGTGGAAAATGGTATTTTTGAATTTTATAATTTAAATAAATAATAAATACACTAAAAATGTGTACCTTTAAAAGAACATGTACCAATAAACTGGACAGAAAAAATGAAAATAGTTTGGAGGTACATGTTCTAATCACTCCATATTTTAAAAATTTTTTAATAATAGTATATCTTAATTTTTATAAAAGTCAATTTTATTGATATTTGAATATAATTATATGTTAGGTATAATATATTGTACGATGAAAATAAGGAGGAAAATTTTATGAGAAAAAAAGAAATTTTTAAACAAATTTTATTAATAAATATTTTTATTTATTATTTTTATTCTTTGAAAGGAAATTTTACTATTGGACTTATGTTAACTCTTTTCTTTTCTAATTATTTAAAAAAAGAAGAAGATTTAATATTTAAAATAATAACAATGTTTTTTACCTTATACACATTTTATTTATTATATTTAAAGATTTATAACTAATATTTTTTCTATCCAGTTTGTTGGTACATGTTCTTTTGAAGGTACATTTTTTTATGGAAAGAAAAAGTAAATTCACATTAGAAGAAAGAATTTCTATGCGTAAAGATTATTTAGTAAAACAATTAAAATATATAGAATTTTACAATAAAGTTAAAGTAAATTTAAAAAACTTCACCTTATCAAATAAGATGTAATTCCTTAAATTATTGATTTTAAATTTCATGTCCAGTTTGTTGGTACATGTTCTAAAGGTTTCTATTTTCATTCTTCTATCTTAATTTTATTCTTTGACCATTTTTATATATTCCTTCTTCTATAGAACCATCGTTAAAATAATATTTATAAGGTCCTTTTTCACCATTTTTATAAGTTCCTTCTTGTCTATCACCATTCTTAAAATAATGCGTATATGGTCCTTCAATTTTTCCATTTTTAAAAATAGCTTCTTCTCTACTACCATCGTTGTTATAAATTATGTATGGTCCTTCAACTTTTCCATTTTTATGAGTTCCTTCTATTCTACTGCCATTTTTAAAATAATGTGTATATGGTCCTTCTTTTTCACCATTTTGGTAAATTCCTTCTTGTCTATCACCATTTTTAAAATAATGCGTATATGGTCCTTCTTTTTCACCATTTTGGTAAGTTCCTTCTATTCTACTGCCATCGTTGCCATAATCTATATATAGTCCTTCTTTTTTATTATTTTTATAAGTTCCTTCTTGTCTATCACCATTCTTAAAATAATGCGTATATGGTCCTTCAATTTTTCCATTTTTAAAAATAGCTTCTTCTCTACTACCATCGTTGTTATAAATTATGTATGGTCCTTCAACTTTTCCATTTTTATGAGTTCCTTCTATTCTACTGCCATTTTTAAAATAATGTGTATATGGTCCTTCTTTTTCACCATTTTGGTAAATTCCTTCTTGTCTATCACCATTTTTAAAATAATGCGTATATGGTCCTTCTTTTTCACCATTTTGGTAAGTTCCTTTTTCTTTTATTTGACCATTTTCATAATATATCTTATATTGTCCTTCTTTCTTGTTATTTTTAACATTTTCAACATATAACATACCTTCATCAGTCCTGAATACTTTTGGCGCTGCTAAAGTATTTATTGATATAAAAAATATAAAAAATAATAATAACTTTTTCATAATAATTCTCTCCTTTAAAATAGTTATATCTAAATTA
Source organism: uncultured Streptobacillus sp. (assembly GCA_963526495.1). Taxonomy (GTDB): domain Bacteria; phylum Fusobacteriota; class Fusobacteriia; order Fusobacteriales; family Leptotrichiaceae; genus CAURNT01. Next base: position 33,357 of record CAURNT010000011.1, read on the forward strand.
TTATAATTTGTCAATCAATACTTGATTTTATATTAGTTATTTTTTGAGGATATCCACAAATAGATAAACCCATTAAAAATAACCAATTAAAAGTAAGTTAATTTTTTTTATATAGCTATCATATCATTTTTGTTGTACTTAAAAATTTTAATAATTAAATTATAAAACTTAGTTATAAAATAAAATTTTTCACTTTTGAATTTCTATTTAAAGTCTATCATTTATCTTCAGGAAGTATCTTATTAAGAAAGACTCCAAATAATGATGCTAGTGTTAATCCTGATACTGATATATTACCATAAATATTAACTTCTCCTATACCTACACCCAAAACACATATTAAAGAAACTATCAGTAAATTTCTAGAGTAACGTTATATTATCAATATATTTTTTGTACATTTTTATTATAAGAATAAATAGTAATTTTTTTTAATCTTTTTTTCAATTTAATTATTTTTATAATATAATTTAAATGAAACAAAGAAAACTAAATTTGTATTTCTAATATCTCTAAAACTTCACCTTATCAAATAAGATGTAATTCCTTAAATTATTGATTTTAAATTTCATGTCTAGTTTGTTGGTACATATTCTAAAGGTTTCTATTTTCATTCATCTACCTTAATTTTATTCTTTGACCATTTTTATAAATTCCTTTTTCTTCTATAGAACCATCGTTGCTATAAATTATATATGATCCTACTTTTTTACTATTTTTATATGTTCCTTCTTCTTTTATTTGACCATTTTCATAATATTCTTTATATGATCCATCTATTTTATTATTTCTATAAGTTACTTCTTCACTTATTTGACCATTTTTATAATATTCTTTATATGGTCCATCTATTTTATTATTTCTATAAGTTGCTTCTTCTTTTATTTGACCATTTTCATAATATTCTTTATATGGTCCTTCAAGTTTTCCATATCTATAAGATCCTTCTTTACTTATTTGACCATTTTAATAATATTCTATATAAAGTCCTTCAATGTCCCCATATATAAAAGTTCCTTCTTCA
>CAURNT010000012.1:0-32570 GCA_963526495.1 uncultured Streptobacillus sp.
CGCTTCCTTTTACTTTATTGCTTAATACTTTATTTCCTGTAACACTTAATTCTCCTTCTTGTAGGTCAATACTTCCTGTGCTATTTAACTTAGAACCTTCTATATCAATTTTTGTAGTTCCTACTTTTATTAAATCCCCTGTTCCTATGATTTTTGAAGTTATTGTTCCATTAGTTATAAAGTTTAAATCAAGCTTTGTACTATCTTTTAAATCTATATTTGAAACTTCTATATTTTTCTTAAGTTCTAATTCTCCTAATTTTACTTCTAATGTTTTAAAATTAGTTATATTTGTATTAACACCTAAACTTAATTTACCACCACCATCTTTAATAACTTTATTAGTATTTCCTTCACTTGTATTTTTATTTTCTAAATTTATACCAGTTACATCAATATTATTATCAGATAAAAGTGTAATATTCGTATTATTATAAGTTTCTACTTTACCTGTATTATCTATAGCTTTCTCATCTTTTAATACAATATCACCATTTTGTGCTACAAGTTTACCTGTAAATCCTGATAAATTAGTAAATGTTAAATCTTTATTTGATTTATTAGTATATGACCCAACACCAGTTAAATTATATCCTATAACTCTATCTTCATAATTATCACTTGATATATTATAATCATAATTAACATTTGGTTGATTATTAGACATTACTTTTCCATTAAACTCTTTAAAGTTATCTTGAATTTCAAATTTTGCACCATTATTTCTTTCAAATTTTATAACCCCTTCACCTGATACTTTAGAATTTATAGTAAGACCTGTACCTGAACCAAAGAAACCTCCTGATTTAAAGATTAAACTAGCAGTATTAACATTATCACTTTTAAGAACTATAGGATTGACAAAAGTGGCTCCTCCTCCACCACCATTATCTTCAAGACTTTCACCATTTATAATTTCACTATCTCCAGCATTAGCACTTGCCTTTATAACTACTTTAGTTAATTTATCAGAATTTTTATCACTAATTTTAGAACTATAATCTCTTAAATATAGTTTTGACCGTTTTAATTCAAGTTCTTTTAATCCACTATTTAATATTGTATTTTCACTATATACTAATTTCAAACTAGCATTATCTAAGGTTAATATAGAATTATCTTTAGCCTCAAGTGATTGCATTGTAATTCTTTGATTTGAAACATACATTTTGGCACTATCTGCAATACTAACTTTACCAATATTAAGACTTCCTCTATCTCTACTTGTCCCCTTTATATTAAGATGTCTGTATATCCCAAATTCATCATCATGACCTTTCAATACTGTTATAGAATTTATATTTATATTTGCATTTTCTTTTACATTTATCATACCGAATGATGATTTAATATCACCATTTGATTTATTCGTTGAAATAGTAAGTTTAGTAATTGCATGTTTTTCCGTTGTAATTTCTTTCCCCGATAGCAATCTTCTCTTATTGATAGTTACTGCATCATTTAATTCAATATCATTTTCCAGTACATCTTTATCATAAATTAATTCCCCACCATTCATTACAACATTACCTTTAAAATTATTTTTATTATCAAATTTTAAAGTTCCTGTACCTTTTTTTATAACATTCAAATTCCCTGTTAATGTTGTATTTATAGTTGTAGCTTCATTACTATCAAGTGTTACATCTACTTTATTATCACCACTATTAGTTAAAGTTCCATATTTATTTGAATCATTATTTAATTTTATTGAAACAGCATTATTATTAATATCTAATATTCCACCATCTTTAATTAAAACTTCATTTTTATGTTTTAACATTTCAGAGCCTAATTTAAGTGTTATGCTTCCATTATTTACTCCATTTTTATTTCCCATAACAGTAACTTTATTAGTAAAGTCCTTGTTATCTCCTGTTAAAGTAACCACACCACCACTTAAATTTTGAGCATCAACTTCAAGTTCCTTATTTTCTAAAGTAGATGTATATGTTAAATTACCTTCTCCAGAAAATCTTGTTTTATCATTACTTGTTGTATATGTATTTAATATTACATTTGAACCTTTTTTAGCTCCTACCGCTATATTTTTTACATTTATATTATTTTCATTAGTTAGTTCAAGAACTCCAACAGAACTATCTTTTAAATTATTTTGTAAAGCTGTTCCTGCAGTTGCCCCATAACCTAAATCTAAAAATTGAGAATTTGATCTATTATTATTTACTACAAAATTTATACCATCTCTAATAGTTATATTAACCTTAGCATCATTTGATAATCCATCTATAACTACATTACCTCTATGTTTATCATTACCTGCATTAATATTTCTAACTGTAGTTCCATCCTCTAATTCAAGTCCTTTTAATGTAACTGTACCATTATCCCCACCTAAATTTATATTATTTATGCTTTTATCTATAGCTTTATTATTCGCTCCTATTGTTATATCATTTTTAGAACCAATGTATAGATTTGTATAATCTGCATATTTTTTATCTAATTCTGCTAAACTATTACCTAAACTAATTACTCCTGTTGAAGTTTTATCTATTTTATCTAAAACATTAAGATTAGAATTATTATTTACTCTTAAAAGTCCTTTTTCTTCTATTTTATATTTCCCATTAGATAAAATATTTTCATTTTCACTTTCAACAACCCCATCCTTTATATCTAAACTACCAGTAAAATTATTATTACTATTTTTTATTTTTAGTAATCCATCTCCATCTTTAATCCCATTAATAGTCCCTGAAATTTTAGAATTAATTTCTACTAAATTATTATTTTCTACATTAACATTAAAATTATTCGCAGTTCCATTTTTAAATGTAATATTTCCATTTACATTTACCTTATTAACTTCACTTTGATCTTCATAATCTTTATATGGTTTTGTTTCATCTAATTTAGTTAATACTTCTCCTGTTGCAGTTAAATTTAATTTACCTGATACATTAATATTACTTTCTACCTTAGTTGCCCTATCTAATTGTAAAGTTGAACCACTATCTACATTTATATTTCCTGCTTTAAAGGTTGTTTTTTCAAATTGATTTTCTAAAACATTATTTTCATATCCACTTGTTATAACATCACCAGAAATAGAAACAATTCCTCTTTTAACATTAAGATCTCCAGTTATATCTGTATTTCCTCTTAAATTCCATTTAGAATTTTCATTAACTTCATTAGGATTATACTCAACATCCATATTACCACTAAATTTACCTAAAAATACTCTATCTTTACCTTGAGTAAATGTAAATTTTGATTTAGTTGTACTTTCTTTATTAGCAATAATTGCATCTTTATCTAAATGATATATATCATTAAATTCTAAATTTTGTCCTTTTAATTCTAAAGTACCTCCACGATGACCAAAATATATCTTGTTATCATTTAACTGATTATCTTTATTTAATATTACTTTTGCACCTTGTGCTACTCTTATATGACTTGCTGCATAACCATTACTATTATCTAGTATTAAGCTTCCTTCCCCAATATTAACTTCAACATCATTTTTAGAATTCCCATTTAATGTTAAACTTCCTTCTCCTCTTTTTCTTATAACTGTATTTTTATCTGATATTATGTTATAGTTTACATTAACATTTTTATCGATTATAAGACCTGCAGTGCTAAATTTACCTGTACCTGTAATATTTGCATTTTCACTAAATCTAAAACGAGAAGCACCTGTATCACTATCACTATTTACAGTTAAAGTCAACCCATTTTTAGCAAAAGTTTGATTTTTTGCAGTTGCTACATTATCATCTATAACTCTTGTAGAATTACCAAAACCTAAAGTTTTACCCTCAAGTGTAACATTAGCATCTGTTATTTTTTCATCTTCTATACTTTTCAAATAAGCATTTACTGCATCTGGATTTTGTTTTATTATAGATTTTTTGTTCCAGTTATTATCTCCAGAACCTGCTGAATTTTCTCCAGCTAATAACCACTTATTATTATCTTTATCCCAAATATATGCAGGAGAACCACTATCTCCGGGTCTACTTGCACTATCTAATGGTGTTTGGAATTTTTTGTTCATTTGTATCCAAAAACTTCCACTTCCGCTTCCACCATCTATATGATATATTTTATTTAATCCTCCGGCTATATTTCCATATCCTACTGGGTACCTCTCTCCACCATCTTGAGCATAACTATTTACTCCACCCCCAGTTCTAGCTACTAAATCTCCATAATGAATTTGACTTCTATTTTTAATAGTTTCTGGAGTATACCCATCAAAAGTAATAGTTTTTAATCTCCCTATTGAATAATCATTTCCTAAATCTCTCATATAAGGCATTTTAACACGTTCAGAATATTCCTGAACTATACTATCTTTATTAGTATTTGCTTTATTTTTAAATCCTTCTGACAATTCAACATCTTTTCTTAAATGTCTTTGTATAAATGTGAAGCTTCCCCAGTTACCAACATGGCTTGCAGTTGATAATATTTGTGGATCCCCCCAAAGAGCATAAGCTCCACCATCTACCATACCATCAAAATTAGGTATTGGTTGTTCTATAGTTGCAGCTTCTCCCAATCCTTCTTTTTTATATACAATAACTCCCTTTTGTCCTATTTTAAATTTACCTCTATTATTTGCAAAATCTTCATAGTCTGACCAATATTGTTCATATCTACCATGATTTGCCATACCAATAGAACTTAAAAAGAAAAGTGCTACCAATATTTTTTGTGACTTATTCATAATTATCCTTTCCTTCGTTTACAAACTCCTTTATATTTTATTATTTTTTATTTATTAAGTATTATATATTAAATTATACAACATTAGTTTTTTACTTACAAGAAATATAAATAAATATGATAAATATAATTTTCATATATTTATAGAAAAAATAAAATAAAATTCTTATTTTTATTAACTTTTCTATTAGTCTGAATTATTAAATAACATAATTATTTGACAATCAAATATTATTATATAAAAATTTATTATTTTCCAACATTTTCTAATATGAAATTTTAAATTTAAATTTAAAAATTATTCAACATCATATAAATATAGCCCACTTTCTTGTGCTATATATTTTTTTATATCTGCATTAGGATTTTCAAAATTATCATTAATATATGATAAATCTAATTTACCCTTATATATTTCAAAAGTTGTTCCTACCATTATTCTAACCATAGTTTTAAGAAAACTTGAACCTTTAATATATATATGTATATTATCATTTATTCTTTTAGCATAACATTCATATATCTCTCTCATAGGATTTTTATTGGCTTTATTATCTTTTTTAGAAAAACTAGAAAAATCATGTTTACCAATAAATTCATTAAGTATTATATTTAACTTATCTATATCTATTTCTTCATCAAATTTAGAAATATATTTACTATTAAATGGTGTTATATTTAATCCCTTAGTAAATATGTACTCATATGTTCTAACATTACTATCATATCTTGAATTATATTCTAAATTTACTTTTTCTACTTTCATAACTTTTATTTCACCAAATGAATGTTTATTTATAGCATATTTAATTGATTCTAAATTAACATTATCATTAGTTAGTATAAAATTAGAAATTTGCTTTTTAGCATGTACCCCTCTATCAGTTCTACCAGAACTTATTAAATTAACTTTTTCATTAAATACTTTTAACAATATATTCTCAATAGTTCCTTGTACTGTTTTTTCCCCTTTTTGCCGTTGAGAACCATAAAAACAACTTCCATCATATTGATATATTATTTTAATATTAATCATAATTTTTCTTTTATCCCTTTGTTTATAAATATTTTTTCATCAGCTAAATCAAATAAAGGTTTATCACTCATACTATCAGAATAAAATTTAAGTATTGTATAATTATCAATATATTCATTTAATCTATTGACTTTTTCTTTTCCTTTACAATTAGCTCCCTTTATTTTACTATCAAATAATTTGTTTGTATTTTCAAATTCTGTGGCTAATAATTTATCAAATCCTAATTCTTTAGATATTTTTTCTAAAAATATACTTGGAGTTGCAGATATCAATATCAATTCATTAGACTGTTTTTTATTTTCCAATATTTCATCATATACCCAAGAAAATATTTTATCTTTTTTTACTTTCCAAAATTCATTTATCTCTTCTTTTAAAAATTCTATATTTACTCCATTTAAGATTCTAAAAAATATTTCTTTAGATTTTTTCAAATCTTTTTTATAATAAAAAAGAGAGTATAAAATATTACAAAGTCTCATAATATATTTAGGATTTCTTTTTAAGAAAAATAACATAAAATCAGTTGATGTTTCACCATTATATATAGTTTTATCAAAATCATACACTATTATTTTTTTCATTTTCTACCTCTCCTTACTAAGTAATATAAGCTCATTTTCAATATCCTCTATGCTAATATAGCCTAGTTCTTTAAGTTGTTTTTTTATATCATTTTCATTTTCAAATTTATTTAAAATATTTATAATATTATCATTTAATTCTAAAAGTTCATTTAAGCAAACTCTTTCATTTTTCTTTTCATCTCTTATTAATTTTTGAGAAATAATACAAAGTATAGAATCTAACAACAAATATTTAGGAATTCCCATATCAATTAGTCTAGAAAAACTACCAATAGCATTTGTTGTATGAAGCGTAGCTATTACTAAATGTCCTGTTAAAGCTGCTCTTACTGTTATATCTGCTGTAATTTCATCTCTTATTTCTCCTATAACTATAACATCTGGATCTGACCTTAGAACTGTCCTCAATACATTTGAAAAACTTAGTCCTATTTCTTCCTTTATTTGTATTTGAACAATATCTTTTAACTTATTTTCTACAGGATCTTCTATACTTATTATTTTTCTATTTCCATCATTTAAAATATGAAGTAATGAAAGCATTGTAGTTGATTTACCACTACCTGTAGCACCCGTTACTAATATCAAACCATGACTCATTTTACATAATCTATTTAAAATTTTTATCTTATCTTCATTATATCCAAGTGCTTTTAAAGAAATATCTTCTAACATATTATTCAATATTCTTAAAACTAAACTTTCTCCCATTATAGTTGGTAATATTGCAACCCTAATATCATAATTATTTCCATTATACATATATGTAAATGCACCATCTTGTGGCATTCTTTTTTCTGCAACATTAAGTTTAGATAAAACTTTAATCCTTGATATTAATTCTAAAGAATTAATATTTTTAGGTGCAGATATTTTATATAACTTTCCTGTTATTCTATATTCTAAAAATATTTCTCCACAAACATCTCTACAATGAATATCTGATGCCTTATTTACTATAGCTACCTCTATTATACTTTCAACAAGTTTTACTATGCCTTTACCAAAAAAAATACTTCCACTCAAGGAAGTATATATATTTTTTTCATTATCCTCCATTAACCCCACTCCTTATTTTTTCAATAATTCATCTAATAAATTACTAGTTTGTTTTCTCATTGTTGAAAATACCATTTTTTTCATTAATGAATACCATTTTAATTTACTTTTTTCAACCTCTAATCCCTTTATTATATCTTTCATTTGTTTAACTAATAAATCATATTCCTCAAAAGAAACCAATATACTCTTTTCTTTTTCTCTTTTTTTCCCTTTTGCTACATTTAATTCTTTTTTCATATAAGCAAAAAACTGAAATAAATTAAGTAATTGTTTTTCATATATCTTCATTTGCTTTTCCATTTCAATTATCATTTGCTCTAAATACTTTTGACCATTTTTAGACAAAGTAATTACCTTTTTTCTTTTTGCTAAACCTATTCTTTGAAGTTGAGCTGCCATGCTAGCCTGACTTCTTGCGTTCATCATATCCATATCAGTTATACTATTTGCATTTACTGTTTTACTTTTCAAAAAAATCCTCCTTTAATGATAATAAATATTCAAATTTAACATTTCCCTCTCTTATTTCAAATATTTCATCATTTAATACTTTAAATATACTAGAAGATTGTCCACTCAAATCTTCATCACATTTTATATATTCATCAACATTTTCTAATATTTCTTTTTCAATTTCAGAAAAAGTTTTAGGTGTAGGTTTACCACTCAAATTAGCACTAGTTGTCATTAATATACCTCCTTGAGAAGCAATTAATTCTTGTGCTATTTTATTACCTGGCATTCTTACTCCAATGTCCTCTAAATAACCTGTTTTATCTAAAAATTCTTTTTTTGCTTTAGATATCAAAGTAACCTCTCCAGGAAAAAGCTTATCTACAAGAAATCTTAAGAATTGATTATCTTCAAATATTTCAAATACTTTTTCCTTACTTGATACTAAAGCTATTATTTTTTTACTTTTTTCTCTTTTTTTTATATCATATAGCTTTTGTATTTCGCTTTTTATAGGAAGTGCTCCTATCCCATAAACTGTATCTGTCGGGAAAAGTATTATTTTACTCATGAGTCCCTTCAGTCATATCTAAGTTTACTGGCATTTCAAATAAATCACTTATTGGTTCTTCAACAAATATTCTATTTATTGTTTCAGCAAACATTGAAGCAGTAGAAACTACAACTAATTTTTCAAATTTCTTTTCTTCTGGTAATTGTATAGTATCTGTAACAACCACTTTATTAAATTCTGAATTTTTAAGTCTTTGTATTGCTTCACCAGAAAATACTGGGTGTACAGCACAAGCATATACCTCGCATGCTCCAGCCTCTTTAAGAGCTTTTGCAGCATTACATATAGTACCTGCTGTATCTATAATATCATCTATAAGAACAACTTTTTTACCTTTTACTTCACCTATTATATTCATAACTTCAGAAACGTTAGCTTTTTCTCTTCTCTTATCTATAATAGCTAAAGGTACTCCTAACCATCTAGCAAGTCCTCTTGCTCTTTTTACTCCTCCTATATCTGGAGATACAACTACTGTATCTTTAGGATCAAAATGTGCATCAGAGAAATATTTAGCAAATAAAGGTAGTGCTTCCATATGATCAACAGGAATATTAAAGAATCCTTGTATTTGTCTAGCGTGTAAGTCCATTGTAACTACTCTTGTTGCTCCTGCTGTAGTTAAAAGATCTGCAACTAATTTAGATGTAATTGGTTCTCTTGGATATGCTTTTCTATCTTGTCTTGCATAACCATAATAAGGAATTACAGCTATAATTTCAGAAGCTGAGGCTCTTTTTAAAGAATCTATGAAAATTAATAATTCCATTAAACTTTCATTTACAGGTTTAGATGTTGATTGTATTACGAATACTTTACATCCTCTTACTGTTTCATTAGATTTAGCAAAAGTTTCACCATCAGCAAATCTTACTATATCTCTATCACCAAGTTTTACACCTAATTTGCTTGCAACCTTTGCAGCAAGTTTTTCACTAGAAGAACCTGCAAAAACTTTAATTTCATGATTGTTGTACATCAAAATCCCACACTTTCTATTTATTTTTTATTAAATCCAATTTTATTTACTTGTTTTGCTCTACCAAAAGCTACACTATCATCTTCAATATCTTTAGTAATCACTGATCCTGCGGCAGTTAAAACATTTTCTCCTATATTAACAGGAGCAACTATAATACTATTACTTCCTATAAAACTATTTTTTCCTATTTTAGTTTTATGTTTATTAACTCCATCATAATTACAAGTTATAGTACCTGCTCCAATGTTAGTATTTTCACCTATATGACTATCCCCTATATATGTTAAATGTCCGCATTTTACCCCATTTTCAAGAACTGAATTTTTAATTTCAACAAAGTTTCCAACTTTAGAACCTTCCTTTAGTAAAGCTTTAGGTCTTAAATGGGCAAAAGGTCCAACACTAACAAAAGATTCTACTTTTGAATTTTCTATAACTGAAGATTCTATAGTAACATTATCTCCAATTATTGATTCAGATATTCTAGTACCTGAATATATGATACAATTTTTACCTATAACTGTTCCTGACTGTATATATGTATTAGGATATATTATACTATCTTGACCTATTTCCACATTTTCTTCTATATATACATTATCTGGATCTATTAAAACCACACCTTCTGACATCAATTCTTCATTTTTTCTATTTCTTAATATTTTAGAAACTTGCGCAAGTTGAGATTTAGAATTAACTCCTAACATTTCATTTTCATCTTCTATTTTAAAACTACCTACTTTAAGATTTAATGAATTAAGTAATTTAACACTATCTGTAATATAGAACTCACCTTTTGAATTATTATTATCAAATTTATCAATAATTTTAAGAAGTGAATCTCTCTTAAACATATATACACCAGCATTTACTTCGTTAATTAATTTTTGAACACTATTTGCTTCGCTTTCTTCAACTATATCTACTACTTTATTATTTTCTTTATATATTCTACCATAACCATAAGGATTAGAGACTTCACAAGATAAAAGAAGTGCATCATAATTTTCTTTTTCAAATTTTTCTTTCATTTTTATAATAGTAGAACTTTTAAGTAAAGGTCCATCACCATTACAAACTAAAACATCTTCTTTAGTTGATTCTATTTTACTTTTAGCTATTATAATAGCATGAGCAGTACCTAATTGTTCGCTTTGCACAACATAATCAATATTTGGCATAAAATCTAATATTTGTTCTTTTAAATATCCTAAAATAAATATATTATTACTAATATTTGATGCCTTTAATACTCTATCAACTATAGAAATTATTGGTTCTCCATTAGCTTTAGCCATTAATTTAGATATATTAGATTTCATTCTAGTTCCCTTACCTGCTGCCAAAACTATAGAAATCACAAAATCACCTTCATTCTTAATTATTTTTGTATATTATATCATTTTAAGCTATTTTTTTCAATTATTATCTTGACAAATCGTGTATAAAAATGATAGTATTAATTGTTATGGCGATATGGTCGAGGGGCTTAGGCAGAGGTCTGCAAAACCTTTTACATCAGTTCGAGTCTGATTATCGCCTCCATAATTTTATTAACTCTACTTATAATAGTAGTTTTTTTTTATATACAAAAAGAACGTTTTCACGTTCTTTTATTTTTGTCTTTCTTTTATAGTTTTTTCTTCAAATCTATCCACTAAATCATCAAGACCTTTATTAATTATTAAAGTTAAATTTTTAATAAGATATTTTTCATCTTCTTCCATACCTTTTTCAACCCATTCATAAAGAATAGCTGCAAAACTTAATTTAAAATAATTAATTAAAAATTCTCTATCTTTATCTGATATTCTTGTCCCATCAAATTTTTTAGATAAAATTCTTGTGAATAAGCTTTTAGACATTTGTTCTAAAGTTTTTCTTAAAATTCCTGAAGCTTCCGGATTATTTAAGTTATTTATCAAATCTTTTTTTTCTTTCATTATCTTGAAAAATAACACATAAGCTTCTTCTAAAGTTTTCTCTTTTTTCTTTTCTTCCAATAAAACTTTAGCTTCCTCTTCTGCATAAAACTCTAATAATTCTATCATATTTTTAAAATAATAGTAAAATATTTGTCTTGTTACTTTTGCTTCATCTGCTATATCTTTAACCGTAATTTGGTGATAAGGTTTTTCCTTTAAAATCTTACCAAAAGCAATTCTTATAGCTTCTTTAGCTCTTAATCTCGCCATTTTTTTATCATCTCCTTATAGCTTAATTGTTCTTTTTATTCTTTCAATAGTTTCTTTCTTACCTATTATAGAAATAATAGTATAAAGGTCTGGACCTTTAGATTTACCAGTAAGTGCTGCTCTTATAGGCATAAGTACTTTACCTATTCCCTCATTTAATTCTTCTGGTAATTTATGTAAGATATCTTTAATATGTTCTTCATCCAAATCTTCTTCTAAAGTTTCTAATTTAGATAAGAATAAATTTATAGACTTAATACCTTCTTCTGATTTTAATGAATCTATAACTCTCTCTACTGATTTTCTATCTTTTTTATTCATATCTTCAGTAATAATTGGTAAATTAAATTCATTTTCAAAGAATACATCTAAACTTTTAGCAATTTCTTTAAGCGTATGCGCACCTTCTCTAGAAATAGCTACCATTTTTTCTAATTTTTCACGACTAAATTTAGATACATCATACCCTTCTTTTTTAATAAAAGGTATTACTAAATCTGTTAATTCTGATATATCTTTTAATCTCATATGTTGATTATTAACCCAACCTAATTTAACTAAATCAAATACTGGTCCTCCAAGTGAAATTCTATCAAAAGAGAAATTTTCAACCATTTCTTCTAATGTAAATATTTCCTTTTCTCCACCTAAACTCCAACCCATAAGAGCTAAGAAATTAAGTAATCCTTCTTTTAAATATCCTTCTTCTTTATAGTAATTTAAAGAAACCGGATTTTTTCTCTTAGATATCTTAGTTTTATCAGCATTTCTAAGTAAAGGCATATGATACCATTTAGGTTCATCCCAACCAAAAGCTTTATATAACTGTATATGCTTAGGCGTTGATGCTATCCATTCTTCAGCACGAATTACATGTGTTATACCCATTAAATGATCATCAACAATATTAGCTAAATGATATGTAGGATATCCATCTGATTTTAATAATACTTGATCATCTATCTTATCATTATCAAAAAATATTTTACCTCTTAATCCATCTTCCACTACAGTTTGACCTTCAAGTGGCATTTTCATACGTATAACATAAGGTTTACCTTCAGCAAGATTTTTTTCAATTTCTTCCTTAGATAAATTACGTGATCTTCTATCGTACATCGGAGGTAGTCCCATAGCTTGTTGTCTTTCTCTCATAATTTCTAATTCTTCTGGAGTCTCAAAAGAATAGTATGCCATGCCTTTGTCAACTAACTCAAGTGCATATTTTTTATATATTTCAAATCTCTCTGATTGTCTATATGGTCCATATTGTCCACCATTATCAGGTCCTTCTGAATAATTAAGCCCTAACCAATGCATTGCATCGAATATTTGTTGTTCTGAATCCGCAGAAAATCTTGTTCTATCAGTATCTTCTATTCTAAGTATGAATTCTCCTCTTTCATGATGAGCAAATGCATAATTAAATAACCCTATATATGCCGTTCCTACATGCGGATCTCCTGTAGGAGATGGTGCTATTCTTACTCTAACTTTCTTTTCCATTTTACCTCCTATAAAATAAAAAGCTTAATTTTCTTCTCTTTATTATACTTTAAAATACTATATTTTTCAAGAAAAAATTATTTCAAAATAAAATCGCATATATATAGTATATGCGATTTTATATAATCTGTAGTTATTATTAATACTAACGTTTTGAGAATTGTGGACTTCTTCTTGCTTTTTTCTTCCCGTATTTTTTTCTTTCTACCATACGTGAATCTCTAGTTAAGAATCCAGCTTCTCTTAATGGAGATTTTAATGTTTCATCATTTTGAACTAAAGCTCTAGCTACACCTAATCTAATAGCTCCTGCTTGTCCTGTATTTCCTCCACCTTGTACTGTTACAGCAACTCCAAATTTATTTAAAGTTCCTGTTAATTCTAATGGTTGTTCAACAATTTTCGCTAAGATTTCTCTTCCTGCAAAAAATTCTCTCATGTCTTTACCGTTTATTACTACACCTGTTTGTCCTGGGATTAATCTTACTCTTGCTACTGAAGTTTTTCTTCTACCTGTTCCTAAATATTGTATACTCACTTAATTACCTCCTAAAATTCCAACTTTGTAGGTTTTTGAGCTTCATTTGTATGAGTAGGTCCTACATTTAGTTTTAATCTATTAATCATTTGTCTTCCTAATTTATTTTTAGGTAACATTCTTTCAACAGCTTTTCTTAATACTTCAGTTGGTTTTTTTGCAAGCATTTCTTCTAAACTTCTAGTTTTTAATCCTCCAGGGTATCCACTATGTCTATAGTATTTCTTATCAGTTAATTTTTTACCTGTTACAGCAATTTTTTCTGCATTTACTACTACTACATAATCTCCACCATCTACATGTGGTGTGTAACTAACTTTGTCTTTACCCATTAATTTTTTAGCAATTTCTACTGCTACTTTTCCAAGTACTAGATTTTCAGCATCAACAACATACCAATTTCTAACTACTTCTTCTTTTTTTAACATTTTTGTATCTTTATTCACTTTTTTCCTCCTATAAATATTATGTGAATAACGGTTCCTTTGTGGGAAAGGAATTTTTACTATATTAGTATATACAATTTAAGCCTATTTGTCAAGGTAAATTATTAAAATTCATACCCAAATTTTATATTCGCAAGCGCTGAATTTAAGCCACTTGAAATTTCTAAAGTTGCACCTTTATATCTTAACCCAACACCTACTCCTATAACTGGTGATAGTTTAACAGTTTCAACATTTTTAAGTCTTTTATATGTATTACCATCAACTTTATCTCCATTTGCTTCAAGTTTATCTGTTACAACCTTTAAAGGATTACTTGAAACTCTAAGACCTAATTTTGTATCAAAAAATAAAGTCATATCTTTTTGTAATTTTAATTCAAATTCAGATAATCCATAAATATTAGAACCAAAAATTATATTATTATTTAATATATTATTTACTTTAGCTGCTGTTTTCTCATTATCATGCTTATTTAAATCATAATTTTTAATTTCATTTGCTTTTTCTTCTTTAGATTTTTTTTCTTCAATTAGTTCATCTTTAATCGAATCAAGATTAGATTTAACTATGTTTGCCGCTCTTTTTTTAGATTTATATTCAGTTTCATCTTTACTTACTTTATCTTTTGCAATAGTATCATCTGCTAATTGTTTTTTTCTCTTATCTAATTTTTCAGCTGCTTTATCAGCTAAAGTCATATCTTCAAATAAATCTAATTTTGTTTTAGATGCTTGAGCAATTTTAGTGCTTAAATCATCGTATTCTTTTTTTACAATCTTATACTCCGATCTAAGTTTTTTATATTTATCCTTATCTTCTTGATTAGGAACTACTTTTAATATTTTTCTTTCAAAATATGAATCAGTATATTGTTCAAAATCTTTAAACACTGTTCTAAATCTTTCATTTTTTGGTAATTGATCTTCAATTTCTTTTAATTTAGGTTCTACCTTTTCTCTCTCTCCTCTAAATTTATCACCATCTGTTGAAGCTTTTTCGAATCTTGCCTCAAGATCTTTTACTGCTTCTTCTGTAGGATATTTTTTTATCACTGCTTCAAGTTTAGATATAATTCTATTAGAATCTGCTATATTCTTAGTCAATTGTTCTTTTTTACTTGTTGCAATTGCTTCTTTATTTGCATAAACTCCAACTTCATAATCAACAAGTCCAATTTTTTGATTTATATCTAAAATTTTATCATTTATTTTATTTATCTCATCCTCATAAACTAAATAACTACCATACTTATTATCTTCTAAATGTTTAAAAGTATTCTTAGAAACATTTGCCTCTAAAAATCCTTCAATTCCACCACCTATTTTTACATTAAATTTATCAAACTTAAATGGATATTTAACATTTAATGAAAGAGCTGTATTTATATTACTTGAATTATATCCTCCATTAGATACATTTTTTAATCCTACTTCCTCAAATTCTTTTTCACTTATATTCAACTTACTATATCCAGAAGATAATCCTATTTCTACATTAACAGGTAATGTACTTGAATATCCAATTACAGATGCTATAAGCGAAAATATTATAAACTTATTTTTCATTTTCTAACCTCCTAAAATTCAACCTTTATTCCTGTACTTATACCTTGTGTTCTAATATTCTTACCGCTATAAGCTAAGTTAAATTCTATATTATTTAATCTAGTTCTTAAATCTATACCATAAGAAATCACATTATCATCAAGAGTTAATCCTTTTAACGTATTACTAAACTTATATGATGAAAGTTCAGCTTTAACTTTAAGTACTGGATCAGTTAGATATTTAGAATAACTTACATATCCTCCTATATTCCATTTATTTTTAATATTCGCTCTTACTCTTGTTCCAATAGTTATTTTAGATTTGAAATTAGTTTCTTTATCACTACTATATCCATATTCAGTATCTTCACTAAATCCTCCTCTAGTATATGTAATCAAATCTGTTCCTATAAATGGTTCAATCTCAACATTTTTAGGTAATCTAAATCTATATCCTCCTTCAAGATTTATATTAAATATGATATCACTTGCAGCTATATCTTTTGTTTTTTCACCGCCTAATTTTCTATCTATATCTTTACCTAAATAATCAAAACTTCCTATACCTGAAATATACCCATTTTTATACATACCTTTTACAAAAATACTAGCTCCTATATTATTCCCTTTAACTCTACCTTGTAAATAACGTTTAACTGGATTAAAAATATCAGTATTATCATCTTTATCTAAACGTATACTATAATCAAATAATTGAGAATTAGTATAATTTAACGTTGCCCCTGCAACAAAGTATTTAGATGTATAATCCATTCCTAAATTAAACCCATTTGTTATAATATTTTTATCACCATTTGCAAATTTAAACTTATTACTATTAATTAAATCAACAAATACTCCTAACTTACCATCTGTTCCTTTAACAGCTAGTCTTTCTTTAATTTTACTATTTTTAATTTCTAATAAATCATAACCTAAAACTTCAGAATTTGCTAAAGTTTGACCTGATAATTTATTTTCATCATCTTGATTATACCAAATAACATTATTTATTTTAGATAAAATTTCTTCTTTTTCTTTAGGACTTGCTACATTAAGTCTTTCTTCAAGAACTGCCATTATACGAGCTGTATTAGGCATTGGATTATCAACAAGTTCACTTGAACTCTTTCTTATTAAAGTTGCAAATACCTTAACATTTTCTTCATCATCTGTTATTTTTTCTTCTTTAACTTCTAAATCAACATATGGTGTAATAGCTATTTTTCCTAACTTAATTTTATATAAATCTTTTTTATTTATTTTGTTTATAGTTAAAATTTCTTTCTTATTAGGATCTAATTTTTCAGTTGCTTCTATATCTTCCTCTTCAGCTTCTTTTGGATCTAAATATTTAGGTCTTGCAAATATATCCATACCTTTTTTTCTAAATATATCAAAACTAAATTCATTAGTTTCTTTTAAATTAAGCTCATTAACTGATAAATGAGCAAATGAAGCAATATATGTTTTAGCATCTTTTATTACACTATATGTTCCATTTATTCTATCTGAAGTTGAATATGAATAAAGCTCTCCAAAATTAATTATATCCCCATTTATTTTAGATTTAAATTGTTCTTCTCCATCATCTAATAAAGCATTTTTCTTACTTTCTAAATAACTCATATCAAGTTTAAGTTTAGCACCTTTATGAACTATAATTGGTGATTCAGAACTTCCTCTAAGAACTAATGTTCCTTCTTCAACAATTGTCGGATCTTTATATTTATTATCCCCAGAAAGTACAAGTGTACCATTACCTTTTTTAATTAATCCAGCATCAACAAATAAATCTTTTTCATAATCCTCTAGCGAATTAATATATTTATTAAATTTAGGTAAAATATTTGTATATATTTCCGTTTTAGTTTTACCTATAAGTTTTAAAGCATCAATTATAGGTTTGTATAAAGGATTTTTATCAAATTCATCAGAAAGAACTTCTTCAACACTTAAATCTTTTACATTATTTAAAATAAATGCTTCAGCTTGACTTATACCACTTCCTGATCTACTTCCAGCATAAATATAAGGATTAAATCCTCCTTCTATATCATTACTGAATTCATAACTACCATAAGGAACATTAGCTATAAAATCATCATCTCCTGTTTCTGAAGTTAGTGCTTTAACAAATCTTGCAGGCCCTAAGTACGCTTTATCTCTATTCATCATACCCCAACCTATATTTTCATCTACTCCATATTCACCTATTATTCTCTTAACAATTTCATTTGTATCTGGATTTTTAACACCAACAACTCTATAATCATCCGTAGCTGTTGTAAATATTGTTTGTTTAATTTGATGAGCACTCATCCAAGGGAATTTAGTCCCTATTACTCCTGCAACCGCTGTAACACGTGGTGCTGCAAAACTTGAACCTTGATCTAAATATTCACTTCCTATAAATTGGTTATTAAGTACAAGATCTGCATCTTTTTCTCCATCCGGATTCATAGGCTTATTATATTTTTTCTCTTCTTCTGTTAATCTTTTATTGTATGAATACATACCTTCACTCGCTACTGTCCAAAGTTTTGCTTTTCCTGCTCTTGAGAACGAGAATAAAAATGGTCTTCCATTAGGATCAACATCCATCGCAGATAAATTATCTATATCTTTTATCTGTGCATTAATTTCATCTATATATGATTTAGTATACTTAGAAGGATTTTTTTCTATTTCTTTCTTTATTTTTAATAAAGTATCACTTCTTTCACTCATGAAAGAAGCATAACTTTTTATATTATTGTACACAGTATTGTCATTTGTAGCTAAATTAAATTCATTATGCAACCTTTCAGTAGCTTTACCTGAAATTGCTTTATATGTAAGACCTACAACACTTACTATATTTTTTCTATAATTAGGATTATATTTATATTCTCTTTCTTCTTTTTTAGCTTTTTCTTTCTCAACTTCTTCTAAGTATAAAGGAACATCAACAAATGTTTGAGAATATTTTCTATTAGGATGTTCATATACTATTTTATCTCCATTTGAATCAAAATTAGTTAAATCAACATCAGTTTGACCACTATTATTTCTACTATTACCAGCAGAAACCACATAAAGTAAATCATTATTAGAAGTTACAAGTTCACTATGTTTTAATAAAGCATGTCTTAATGTCAACATTTTAAGATCTAATAATTTTTGATAATCATTAACATCTATCTTGTTTCTTGATTCAAAATATTTAAGTACTGAAGGTATAGATAAATTTCCAGGATATTTAGATTTATAATCATCTAAATTAGAAAAATCATTTTTAGAAAGCCATATTTTAATAGCTGTTCTAAATCCAAGAGTGTTATTATTATATGCATCTACTGCTCTTTGTTTTTCCTCTTCAGTCATATTCTTAATAGCCATATATTTATCAAATGTATATTCAGACCCATAAGACATATTTATTGCCTTAATGTTTTTATTATCTTCAATCATTTTTGCCATTAATTTACCTGAATCTCCAGCTAACCCACCTGTTACAGTATCTCCAATAGCACCTGCTGCAAAGTGAATATCAGTCATTGCTAATTTTTCAACCTCTGTCATATTTACAAATTCTTCATATTTTTCAAGTATTTCAGCATATATTTTTTGATACATAGAATTAAATATTTCTTTTCTTTTATTATCATCTAACGGTTTTAATTCTTTGTATTTTTCATTCATGAATTTTCTAAATTCTTTTCTAACTTCCATTTTTTTCTCTTGTGCTTCATCACTTGTATCATCTTTACCATTATTATATATAGTCCAATAAGTAGAAGTTAAATCAGCAAGTTTTTCATCTTTAGCTTCCTCATCATTAGGATTTATTTTAAGATATTCTTTTAAACCCTTTATTTTTTCTTCAACAAATTTTATTTCTGTAATTTTACCTGTTAAATCTGTAAATTTTTTATTAACTACTTCATTATTTTGAGGTCTATAATTTTGTGCTAAAGTAACGATAGAATTTATCATTCCATTTTTTAAATTCTCATATTCCAAACCTTCAGGTAGTTTACCAGTGTATCCATAACCAATAATAGTTTTTAATTGTAGAGAAGCTAGAAGATTGGCTAGTGTATACCCTTCTCCTACTGATAGTTCCTCTATCATTGAACCTACAACAGTTGGGCCGTGTTCTCTTTTTAAATTTCTATCTTCTGGCTTTTTATCTTTTAAATTATTTAACCCTTTAGGTTGATATCTATACATTCTAGCTTCTACCTCTGGTGATTCATCAGCAAATGTACCGTCAACCACACCTACTGTCGTACCAGGAAATGCAACATAAGCCTTCTCTTTTTTAGAATAAATAGTTACACCATCTTTAACAATTTTTCTTACTATATTGTGATGCCCTATAGTATTTTTATCAGCATCTTCTATCTCTGTTATAAATTCTATTTTTGTATTAGGATTTTTATTTAACTCATATTTTGTTAATCTTTCAACTATATCTGGATTAAATCCACCTGTAATATTTTTACCATCTTCACTAAATTTTAATGTTGATTTATCTAAATTTAATAATATATCTTCATATCTATCTCTATAATCTGATAATCTTTCTCCAAAATCAACATCAATCTTATTTACTTCACTATTACCTACTACAGATGTTCTTACAGAAACTTTCTTTTTCCCAACAATATCATCTAAATCTTTATATTTATCTAATTTTGTATATGAGTTATAGTTTATTTTTAATTCTTCTCCATCTTCATCATATTTTGCATCCTCAAGTCCATCATCATAAGTTAATACACTATATCTTACACGGCCATTATCAGTGCCTTGTTTTATGTCCTTATATCTTACCTCACCTTGAAGTTTAGGCAATTCTTTAACATCTACACTTTGATTTAAAAGTATATCTTTTGTATTTCCATTCTTATCTCTTAATTTTACATATACTGCATTTTGATCTAAAAATGTAACATCTTTTGTTTCTCCATTATCAACTACTTTTATTTTACCTTCTACATTACTAGTATATTCTTTATATCTTTTATCATCTTTTTTTAGAGTTATTGTAGGATTTTTAGCATATACTCCCTCTACTTCTATTTCAGGACTTATATATGTTCCTACTCTTAATATTTCCCCTTTATATAAAGCTCCACCATTATATTTGAAATTTGACGCATCTAACTTTTCTAAATAATTTTGATCTCCTCTATCTCTATTTAATTTAAGACCTCTTTTAATATCAAAATCATCAGCTCTATTAAACTCTAAACTATTATCATTATTATTTGTATTATTATTTGTATTATTTATTCCTGCACTACTACAAGATATTACTGCCATCAATCCTAAGCTAATTGCCGCTATTTTACTACTTCTCATATTACCTCCTAACTTACCATTTATACTCTAAGTTAAATTCTACACTTGGAACAAACTTTTTAAATCCAAAGCTTTTATCTATCCATCCAAAGCTATCTTTATCTGGTCTTGTATCATCATTTATTTTATTTATTACTTCTCTTGCAAATTCTAATTTAGAATTTAATTTACCTTTTAAATTCAAATTATTAGTTACAGCATAATCAATTCCAACAGTTCCTATAGTTTTTATTTCTCCACCTATATTCCATCTTGTAGTTCTATAATCACTTATTTGTGGTTTTTCTTTATTTGATTTTCTATAATTTTCTGTATTCTTGTATGTAAATAATTTTTCACTTCTTAATGCAAAAAATTCTAATTTTGAATCTACATCTATTTTAGCTTCTAATTTTAATTTATCATTTATTTTTTTCTCATAATCTGCACCTATTCCAAATTTAACTCTATTTATCATATATAATGGTAAGCTTTCACCACCTAAATACCATATTTTCTTTGTTAAAGGAATATCTACTTCTTTTTCTCCAACTTTTTTCTTTTCGGTTTTTATAAAGTGATTAAACTGTTCTCTATTTTCAAACCCTAATTTACCAGTTAAATCTAACTTTTCTTTATCATTTTCTAATACTGTATATTTTAATGTATTATTTAATGTGAAACTTTCTGTAAATTTCTCTAAATTCAATACTGTTTTTTCTCCTGTTAAATCTAGTTTATTATCTAATTTAGTTTCTAATGTCAACCCTTTAAAGAACTCATGTTTTAAAGTTGCATCTATATTTAACTTTGTACTAACTGATTTTAAGTATTCATTTAATACAGGTATTTCTATATTAGCTTCTACATTACCATCTATACTTGTTTTATCATTAAATTTATAACTTAACCCTAATTTATTTTCACTTACTATTTCATGCTCTACATGTTTTAATTCTGTTATAAACGGATCAAGTGTCATACTGAATCCATAACCTAATTTACCATCATATTTAATTAAACCGTTATCATATTTTGTATTAAATAATAATTTAGGTTTATATGAACTCCAAGAATCATATTGAGTTATTTGATCAGGAGTTTCAGGTATATATTTAGCATTTCTTACTTCAAATTCATTTTTAATCATTGTCCCAAGAGTTAAATTTTTAATAACATCTTTTTCAATTCCAACTTCTAATATAGGTTTTATAATATTATATTCACTTCTAGTCTTTTGACTTTTTGTTATTCCACCTTGTATATATGTTTTAAATGTTGTATTCAAGTTAGTATTAATCTTTATATCATCTCTTAACTTATAGTCTGCACTTAAATCTAAACCTTGATCAAGTAATGTAATATAATTACCACCCCAAAAATCAGGATATTCATCTAAATCTGTAGTTAATGGATCAAATTTCTTAGCCCCAAAATCAAGATCTAAATCAAAATTATACTTACCTTTTAAATTTGTTTTATCTCCTATTTTACCAGAAGCTTCTATATCTCCTTTAAAATATGATTCATCCTTATCAAATCTGTCTATTTGATTTGCTTTATAGTTTAAATTTGCGCTCAAATCAACCTTATCAAGAACTTTACCACTTAATTTTGTATTAAGTACCATGTTCCCTAAAGCTTGTTTAGTCCCATCTTCTTCTATGTATTCAGCATATCTTCCACTATCTTTTATTTCACTACTTTCTTTACTATCTCTACTTCTAATTTGCCAGAAATTATCAACATAATATGTAAAGTCTGTTTCATTTTTTAATCCATAAAATACTGGAGAGGCGTATTTACCATATATCTTCGCCATAACATCATGATCTTTTTCTCTTTTATCTACATAATGTGATTTATCACTATTATCTCCATCCCAATCACTAATTTTAGCATCCGATCTTGATGATTTTAAAGCTGCTCCTAATTCTAAGCCTATTTCTTTAAATTTTAAATTTAAATCTAATAATTTGGCATCATAAGCACTCTTTTCATATCTAAATGCTTTACCATCAATTCCATTTGCTTTATCTTCTACCAATGGACTAAATTCAGGACTTAATTTTATTCCTGTGTTTATACTTCCCTCTAATGCAAATACACTATAACTAGAAAGTATACCTATTAATATTAAAGTCTTTTTCATACGACCTCCCTATTCTAAGAAAATTATAAGAATAATTATACTCTAATTATAAGAAAAAATCAATAATTCGTGTATATATATTATATATACTATCATTATTTTTATTTATGTTTGTTTTTATAGATATCTAAACACCTTATAAATAAAAGAATTATACAAATTTCTTTAAAAGTAAATATGAAATAAATTTTTATAATATACAACATTAAAATTTATTCAAAAAAAAGTATAGATTAAAATCTATACTTCTATTTCTACCTTATCTTCTAAAATCAAATCTTTATATTTCTCTAATATTGGATTTATATCATTTTCTATAAAATCCATAGTTTGCTGACTTGCAAATCCTGTATATTCACTTGGAATTAATATATTTTTTAAATCTTCTTGTTTTAAAGAAAGTCTTCCATCTTTAATTATTCTATCTATTAAATTATTAGGTTTCCCTTCAAGTTTAATAGATTTTGTTTCTTCCATAGAAAGTTCTCTTATTATTTCATGAACATCTTGTCTATCCATACCTTTTTTTACACTTTCCATTATTATATTTTCCGTTGCCATAAAAGGTAATTCTTTCATGATATTAGATTCTATAACTTTAGGATAAACAATAACTCCATCTAATATATTAAGCCATATTAAAAGTATTGTATCTACTCCAAGAAAAGCTTGTGGAATAGATAATCTTTTATTTGCTGAATCATCTAAAGTTCTCTCAAACCATTGAGTTGAAGCAACTTGACTACCATTACTTGT
The DNA here is from genome assembly GCA_963526495.1 of uncultured Streptobacillus sp. Taxonomy (GTDB): domain Bacteria; phylum Fusobacteriota; class Fusobacteriia; order Fusobacteriales; family Leptotrichiaceae; genus CAURNT01. The sequence continues at coordinate 23,875 of CAURNT010000012.1, forward strand.
TAAAGACATTACAAATTTTGCAATAGAAGATATTCTTTCACTTCTCATAGGATTTCTTTTATAAGCCATAGCGCTTGAACCTATTTGATTTTTAGCAAATGGTTCTTCTAACTCTTTTAAATGCTGTAATAATCTAAAATCATTAGTAAACTTATGAGCACTTTGTGCAATATTACCCAAAAGATTTAAAATTTGTAAATCAGTTTTTCTATCATAAGTTTGACCTGAAACTGTTTGTTTTTTGGAAAATCCCATTTTTTCACATACTTTATTATCAAGTTCTTTTACTTTTTCAAAATCATTATTAAATAATTCTTTAAAACTAGCTTGTGTCCCAGTAGTTCCTTTAACACCTCTAAATCTTAAATTTTCTATTCTATATTCTAATTCTTCAAAATCATATAATACACTTTGTAACCAAAGACTTCCTCTTTTACCTACTGTAGTTAGCTGTGCTGCTTGGAAATGTGTATATCCTAAAGTTGGAAGTTCTTTATATTCTAAACAAAACCTCTTTAGTCTATCCATTAAATTTATCATTCTAGTTTTTAATATTTTCAAACCTTCCATAATTTGTATTAAGTCTGTATTATCACCAACATAAGCACTAGTAACTCCCAAATGTATTATACTTCTAGCATTAGGGGCAACTTCCCCATAAGTATGAACATGTGCCATAACATCATGTCTTAATTTTTTTTCAAATTCATTTGCTTTTTCAAAGTCTATATTTTCTATATTGTCTTTAAGTTCTTGAATTTGTTCTTTTGTTATGAAATCAAGCCCTAATTCCTTCTCTGTTTCTGCAAGAACTACCCATAATTTTCTCCATGTTTTAAATTTAAAATTTGGAGAAAATATATAGCTCATTTCAGAACTAGCATATCTTTCATTCAAAGGATTTATATACTTATCCAAACACCTCACCTACTTTATTACATCTTCTAAATCATATCTATATATATTTTGACTTCTTTCAGGACCAACAGATATCATCGAAATATTTGTTTTTAATTCCTTTTCTATAAACTCTATATATTTCTTACAATTTTCTGGAAGATCTTCATATTTTTTAATTCCAGTAATATCTTCATTCCATCCATCAAGTTCTTTATATACTATATTCACTTTTTTAGATTTTCTTAAATTTCCAGGATATGAATTATATGTTTTACCATCTATTTCATAAGCAACTGCCACTTTAATTTTTTCTAAACCTGATAACACATCTATTTTAGTTATTACTATATCTGTCAATCCATCTATATATGTAGCATATCTACCTATAACTAAATCAAGCCATCCACATCTTCTTGGTCTTCCAGTAGTTGCTCCAAATTCATGCCCTATTTGTCTTATTTTTTCACCTAACTCATTATCCAATTCTGTAGGAAAAGGTCCCTCACCTACTCTTGTAGTATATGCTTTCATAACACCTAATACTCTATTTATTTTTTTAGGTGGAACTCCTGCTCCTACACATACTCCTCCTGTAGTTGGAGAAGAAGATGTAACATAAGGATATGTTCCATAATCTATATCCAGCATTAAAGCTTGTGCTCCTTCAAATAATACAAGTTTATTATCATCTATAGCTTCATTTAATAAACTAACTCCATCCACTATTCTAAATTCTATTTTTTTAGAAAGTTCTAAATATTTGTTATATAACTCTTCTAAATCAAATGGTTTTTTCCCATATCTCATCAGCTCAGCATTTTTTTGTCCTACATTCCAAGTTAATTTATCTTTAAATCTCTCATGATCTAAAAGATCTCCAATTCTTATACCATTTCTACCTATTTTATCTATATAACAAGGTCCTATCCCTCTTTGAGTTGTTCCTATTTTATTAACTCCAAGTTCTTCCTCTTTAGCTTTATCAAGTTCTATATGATATGGCATTATTATATGTGCTCTTTCATCTATCAATAAATTATCTAATTTATGTCCTCTTTTTTCAAGACTTTCTATTTCTTTAAGAAGAACTTCTATATCTACAACAACTCCACTACCTATTAAACATTTTCCTTTAGAATTTATTATTCCTGAAGGTAATAAATGAAGTATAAATTTTTCATCATTAACAACTACAGTATGACCAGCATTATTCCCACCTTGAAATCTAACTACATAATCTGATTTAGGTGATAATACATCTATAATTTTTCCTTTACCCTCATCACCCCATTGTGTTCCGACTACTACAAAAGTATTACTTTTCATTATTCATTCTCCTTAACCACTATACCAACATAAGGCAAAGTTCTATGTTTTTGTGCAAAATCTATTCCATAACCAACTACAAACTCATCAGGTATTTTAAATCCTACATAATCTACTTCTATACCCTCAACTTCTCTTCTTTCAGGTTTATCAAGCAATGTTACTATTTTAATTTTTTTAGGTTCTCTTGTTTCTATTATTTCTTTAACTTTCTTTAAAGTATTACCTGTATCTATTATATCTTCAACTATAAGGACATTTCTATCCTTAACATTTTCTTCTAAATCTTTTATAATCTTTACGTTACGAGAACTTTCCATTCCATTACCATAACTAGAAACAACCATAAAATCAAGTGTATCTGCTGTTTTTAATTTACGACATAAATCACTTAAAAAGACAACTGAACCTCTAAGTAAACCTATAAGCAAAACTTCTTCTCCCTCAAAGTCTTTGTCAATTTCTTTTGCTAATTCTTCTACCCTTTTCAAAATATCTTCCTCTGAAATGTATGGTTTAATTGAATACTTTTGCATAACTGCCTCCTAAATTTTAGTTTGATATATTTTTTTTACAACACTTGTTATATCTTCTTCTTCCAATTCCAATTTCTCAATGTTATACATATCATACAATGACATTATCACCTTTTTTTCTACTAAAACATCTTTTAATATATTTATACTAAGTAAATTATCCTCATAATTAATTGATAAAACACCATTAATTTCTTTTATCTTATCAATATTTACCTTATCTTTTAAAGTTACCTTAATAACTTTTTCATTAACATATTTATCAACTAAATTTTCCATAGTATCATCAAATATTTTTTCCCCTTCATTGATAATAACTATTCTATCACACAATGCCTCTACATCACGCATATCATGAGTTGTTAAAATTATTGTAATCTTTTCTTTTTTATTAATTTCTTTTAATATATTTAAAAGTTTTTCTTTAAGTATTATATCTATACCTATTGTAGGTTCATCTAAAAATAAGATTTTAGGTTTATATATCAAAGCTCCAACTAAATCTGATAACATTCTTTGACCAAGCGACATCGTTCTAATCTGTTTATTTAATAATTTTTTAAATCCTAAAAGCTCTTCTAAATATTCCATTCTTAAATTATATTCTTCATCAGTGACATCATATATTTCTTTTAATAATTCCAAATTATCTTGAAGTGACATATCCCACCAAAGAGATGTTCTTTGTCCAAATACTACACCTATATTTCTAGCATTTTTTACTCTTTCCTTATATGGTTCTATGCCATTTATTAAACATCTACCACTACTTGGAGTTATTATTCCTGTCAACATTTTTATAGTAGTTGATTTACCAGCACCATTAGGTCCAAGAAATCCAACAACCTCTCCTTCATATATATCAAAACTTATATCTTTAACTACTTTTATTTCTTTTCTTTCTCTTTTAAATATACCTTTTCTAATATGTGTATTGAACTTCTTATTAATATTTTCTACACTTATTATTTTACGCTCCTGAACTTTCATATCTAACCTCATTTCTTCTCCAAATATATGCTGTTAATATTATCAATCCTATACTAACAAAAATTATCTTTAAAATACTTCCCATATTCATATTTATTATTACATCCATTGGATAATATGAAGTTATAGCAAAAGATACAATATATGTTAAAAAGATTTGTAAAAATCTAGGATAAATATTTATTGGGAAACGTGTAAAATCTGACATAGAATATATAGCTTTAAGTAAAAAATATGTATCTTTATATACAAATGCAAATGATGCTGCTATACTTTTAAAGCAAGTATATATTATAGCCCCTACAATACTTAACAATACACTTAAGAAAAATATCTTAAAACTAAAACCTATACCCAAACCTCTTAATCCATAAAGATATATAAGTAAACCAATTAAAATTTCTCCTAAGGCATCAAATTGAGTTTTTTCTATTAGTACCTGAAAAAAAGTGTTTAATGGTCTTAATAAAAATTTATCATATTCTCCCTTAAGTACAACAGATATAGATAAATGCCATAAATAATCTGAATAAAAATGATCTAATCCCTTTGAAATTTGTGAAAAACCATATAAAGCTAATATACTATATTTAGATATTCCTTCAATACTTGGAATATTTGAAAAAGTAATATTTAAAAATACTATACCTGTTACCTGTATTATCAAAAAACCAAGTATACCTATTATGAAATTAGTAAATGAATTAACTAATATTTTAAAAGATAATTTCAACCTTAATAAATATATTCTAAAATATCTGTTCAACTTTTTACCCTCCATTCACACTAATTTTTTTATTTGCACCAAACCATTGTAATTTAGATAAAACTAATAAAATTCCAATCCAAATTACTTGTACTATCAACATATTTATAACACCTGAAAAATCTAATTTACCCATCAATAACATTATAGGTTTATATGATATATATTCAAATGGTGTTAATGATAAAAATTTTCTTAATCCTTCTGGTAAAAATGATAAAGGAAATAATTCACCTGATGTAAATCTAAATATTACTTCTTTCATCATTAAAAAGCCCCATATATAGTTAATATAAAAAGAAGTTAAACCAACTATAAAATTCAATAAAAATAATATTATTCCACTGAATAATATTGATATTAAAAATAGAAAAAACATTAAAGGAGTAATATTTATTCCACCAAAATATGTAACTATAAATACACAGGGTAGCAATAAAAATGTCCCATCAAATAATACATTAGATATACTCTGAGAAATTAAAACTCCTATATATGATATAGGTTTAATAAAATACATTACTATATCTCCTCTTTCAATATCAGAAGATATATTTCTATCTATTGAATTGTTTAAAAATGAAAGTATAGTAAATGATAACACTATATATTTAATCATATCACTTCCACTATATCCATTTATATTTCCATTATTATTTTTCAAAACAAAAAGCCAAATAAATATTGCAGATATTATTTGTATATATGATGATATTATACTTATCATATATCTACTTCTATATGCCATCCTAATTTTAATATTAAATAGCATAAATTTTATATATTTCATTAATATTCCTCCTAACGATTTATTATATCATATATTAGAATGTATAAAAAGATATATATTCAAATTTCACTCTACAAATATAATAATGAAATTTATATTTAAATTATGTTATAATATTATAAACATCAGTTAAAAAAAATCAAATTATTGTAATTCAACGAAAGTAATTCGTGAATAATTTATAAATATAGTAAAATGAGGAGATAATATAAATATGTCAAAAAAAGAAATAAATACGGATTTATGGGTATATGAATTATTAAAAGAAGCAAAAATATCTGATAAATTTTCAGCACAAGGAAGTAATATTAAAGAAATAAACGATGCTTTACAAACAGCTTCTAAAAGAGGAACTGGAAAAGTTGGTTTCCCAGAATATGTAGGAGTAGTAAAAGATTTTTTAATAGTAATTGAAGATAAGGCAGATACAACAAAACATTTAAAATTGAATGATAAAGAAATAATTTCAGAAGATACATTAAGCATTTGTGATTATGCAATAAACGGTGCTTTATTTTATGGAAAACATTTAAGTAAAAATACAAATTATAAAAAAATTATAGCACTAGGAATAAGTGGAAATGAAAAATCTCATAAAATAACTCCACTATATATTAATGAACGAGGAGATTACACTATTCTTGAAGATTTAGAAACTTTAATATCTTTTAGTGAAAATAATATTGATGAATATTATATAAAAGAAATTTTAAAAGAAAATACAGATATCGAAAAAGAAACAGCTGAAATCTTAAAAGAAGCCTCTATATTACATGAAGATTTAAGAAATTATGGAAATATAGAAGAAAAAAATAAGCCTTTAATTGTATCTGGAATTTTACTTGCACTTAGAGAAATTGATTCTAAAAATTTTACTATTGATAGTTTAAATGGAGATAAAACAAAAACTGATGGTCAAAAAGTATATGATGCTATAAAATCAAATTTAGATAGAGCTAATGTTTCCCCACAAGTAAAAAAAGATAAGTTATTAAGTCAATTTTCTATTATAAAAGACGATGTAAAAATTAATGAAATTAATTCTACATTAGGTAAAACTCCGTTAAAACATTTTACAGAATTTCTATACAAAAGTATTTATCAAAGTATACGATACAATAATTCAGCTGAAGATTATCTTGGAAGATTTTACGGAGAATTTATGTCCTATAGTGGTGGTGATGGTCAAAATTTAGGAATAGTTCTAACTCCTAAACATATTACAGAACTTTTTTGTGATCTGTTAGATTTAAAAATAACTGATAAAATTTTAGATCCTTGTTGTGGAACAGCTGGATTTTTAATAGCAGCTATGCACAATATGATAAAAAAAACTAATAATGAAGATGAAATAAAAGAAATCAAAAAAAATCAACTATTTGGAATAGAAGAACAATCATATATGTTTACAATAGCTACAACAAATATGATACTTCGTGGAGATGGAAAAAGTAATCTTGAAAATAAAGATTTTTTAAAAGAAAATCCAGCACAATTACAATTAAAAGGTTGCACAGTTGGAATGATGAATCCTCCTTATTCAATGGGTTCTAAAGACAACACTTCTCTTTATGAAATAAATTTCATTAATCATTTGCTAAATTCATTAGTTGAAGATGGTAGAGCTGCAGTTATAGTTCCACAAAGTACATTTACTGGAAAAAGTAAAGAGGAACAAAAAATAAAGGAAGAAATTTTAAAAAATCATACTTTGGAAGGTGTTATTACTTTAAATAAAAATACTTTTTATAGAGTTGGAACTAACCCTTGTATAGCAATTTTTAAGGCTCATAATAAACATTCTAAAAATAAGGTATGTAAATTTATTAATTTTGAAAATGATGGTTATATTGTAAGTAAACACATTGGACTTATTGATGATGGAACACATAGAGATAAAAAACAACATTTACTTGATGTTTGGTTTGGAAAAACAGAAGCAATAACGAAGTTTTGTGTAAAGACTGAAATAGAAGCTACTGATGAATGGTTACATTCTTTTTATTACTTTAATGATGAAATACCAAGTGAAGAAGAGTTCAAAAAAACAGTGGCTGATTATTTAACTTTTGAAGTAAATATGATAACTCATGGAAGAGGCTATTTATTTGCTTTAAAAGATGAAGAATTAGAATTTAATCAAGATAATGTTGAAGAAGAAAGACAAGTGGCCGAAAGTGAGGAAAAATATGAGTAAGTTGACTTTAAATAGTGTGGAGTGGGAAAAATTTAGAGTTAGAGATATTTTTGAAGTAATTAATTCTAAAGCATATCATAAAGAAAATTTAAATTTTTCTAATAAAGGAATTGAATATATCACAAGAACTTCATTAAATAATGGAGTAGAAGGAGTGGTATTAAAGGGAGAATATAAATTAAATTCAAAAAATTCAATTAGTTTAGGTGCAGAAAATGCAGATTTTTTCTTTCATGAAAATGAATATATAACTGGAAATAAAATGTATTGTATAAGAAATATGAATATAAATAAATATACAGGAATTTTTTTAGTTAATATTTTTAGAAATAGTATAAAAAATGCTGGTTTTGGTTTTGGTAAGGGATTAACAGGAACAAGATTTAAAAATAGATTTATAAAATTACCAATAGATAATAACAGAAAACCTAATTGGAAATTTATGGAAGATTATATCAAGCAAGAAATGAAAGAGCAATCTCAAAAAATAGTAAATTATTATGAAAATAAAGTTCTTAAATTAAGTTTTGAATTATTAGATTTAGAAGTTGAGTGGAAAGAGTTCTTCTTCACAGATATTTTTAAAGAAATTAAACGAGGAAAAAGGCTAACTAAAGCTAATCAAATAGAAGGAAATACTCCTTATATTTCTTCAACAGCTTCTAATAACGGAGTAGATAATTTTATTTCTAATGATAAAAATGTTAGAAAGTATAAAAATAATTTATCAATTGCTAACAGTGGTAGTGTAGGTTCTTGTTTTTACCATAAATATGAATATATTGCAAGTGATCACATAACAGCACTTAGTTGTAAAAATGCAGATGAAAATATTTATAAATTTATGTCTACAATTATAAAAAGATTAAAAAATAAATATTCTTTTAATAGAGAAATAAATGATACACGGATCTCAAGAGAAAAGTTAATTCTACCAATAGATAAAGACGGAAATCCTAATTGGGAATATATGAGCAAATTCATTAAAAAAATTGAAAATGAAAAAATCAATAATATAGTCAATTATCTATATGATATATATATATATATTATAAATAGAATTAATAATTTGTATAAAAATAAATTTTTATTAGAAAATGTAAAATGGCAAGAATATTTTATTGAAGATATTTGTGAAATTAAATCAGGAAAAGATATTTACGAAAGAGAAAGAATTAACGGAAAAATACC
>CAURNT010000013.1:0-31073 GCA_963526495.1 uncultured Streptobacillus sp.
AACTCTGATAGAAAAAATAACTTTAGAAATAATGAAAATGGTAATAGAGAAAGAAACTTTAAAGATGATAGACGTCCAAGAAAAGATGTTAATAACAACAATAAAGAAGTTTCGTTAGAAATACCTACCCTTGAAAGTGAAACAAAGAATAAGAATACTGGAAAAGTTAAATCTAAATTTGATAAGAAAAAATATGAAAATGAGAGAAAAGCTAAAGAAGAAGAAAGAAGATTAAAGGAATTAAGACAAGACTTTAGAAAAGAAGAAAAGAAAAAGGTTAAGAAAAAAGATAAAACTATTAAATCTGAAGTAATAAGAGATGAAGAAGGTGGAGTTGGAATAGTAGTGCTACCTCAAGAAATTTCTATTAAAGATTTGTCTGAAAAATTAGGAATTAATTCTTCAGATATAGTAAAAAAATTCTTCCTTCAAGGGAAAATGTTGACTGCTAATGCTATATTAACTATAGAAGAAGCAGAAGAAGTAGCTCTTGAATATAATGTAATAGTTGAAAAAGAAGAAGTAGTAGAGTTATCTTATGGAGATAAGTATGAATTAGAAATTGAAGATAGAGAAGAAGATTTATCAGAAAGAGCACCTGTTATAACAATAATGGGTCACGTTGATCATGGAAAAACTTCACTTTTAGATGCTCTTCGTCATACTAATGTAATAGAAGGAGAAGCTGGAGGAATTACTCAAAGAATAGGAGCTTATCAAGTATTATGGAATAATAGAAAAATTACTTTCATTGATACTCCAGGTCATGAGGCGTTTACAGAAATGCGTGTTAGAGGGGCAAATATTACAGATATAGCAATATTGATAGTTGCAGCCGATGATGGTGTTAAACCTCAAACTATAGAAGCAATATCACATGCTAAAGAAGCTAATATTCCAATAATAGTTGCGATAAATAAGATAGATAAACCAGGAGCAAATCCTAATAAAGTAAAACAAGAATTATTAGAATACGGTTTAATTTCACCAGAATGGGGTGGAGATACTGAAATGGTAGAAATTTCAGCTAAGCAAAAATTAAATTTAGAAAGTTTATTAGAAACAATATTACTTACTGCAGATATTATGGAACTTAAATCAAATTCTAAGAAGAGGGCAAAAGCTGTTGTTGTAGAATCAAGACTTGATGTTCAAATGGGACCAGTTGCTGATATCCTTATTCAAGAAGGAGAATTAAAAATTGGAGATATATTTGTATCAGGTGGAACACATGGTAGAGTTCGTAGTATGTTAGACGATAGAGGTAATAAAATAGTTAAAGCAGGTCCATCTCAACCAGTTGAAATTACAGGATTTAATGAAATACCAGAAGCTGGAGATATGCTTTATTGTGTAAATAATGATAAACAAGCTAAAAAAATTGTTGAAGACTTTAAGAATGAAGTTAAAAATAATGAACTTAATAAAAAGAAACATATATCACTTGAAAGTTTATCTAAGGAATTAGAAGAACAACAATTGAAAGAACTTAAGTGTATTATAAGAGCGGATTCTAAGGGATCTGTTGAAGCACTTAAAGAATCTTTATCTAAACTTTCTACAGAGCAAGTTAATATTAATATAATACAAGCTAGTGCTGGAGCAGTTACTGAAGGAGATGTAATGTTAGCTGCAGCTTCAAATGCAATAATTATAGCATTTAATGTAAGACCGACAAATAGTGCAAGAACTGAATCTGAAAAATCAGAAGTAGAAATTAGAAACTATAATGTAATATATCATGTTACAGAAGACCTTGAAAAAGCGATAAAAGGTATGTTAGATCCTGAATTTAAAGAAATATATAATGGAAGACTTGAAGTTAAAGAAGTATTTAAGATTTCAAATGTAGGTAATGTTGCTGGAGCATTAGTTGTAGAAGGTAAAGTTATGCGTTCATCTAAGATAAGATTATTACGTGATGGAATAATAATATTTGATGGTGAAATTGCAGCTCTTAAGAGATATAAAGATGATGCAAAAGAAGTATTACTTGGTCAAGATTGCGGAATTTCATTTAAAGACTTTAATGATATAAAAGTTGGAGATATAATTGAAGCATATGTACTTGAGCAAATAGTAAGATAGGTGATATTATGAATGATAGAAGAAGAAAAGGTCTAGAAAAAGAAGTTTCAAGAATAATAGGTACTGCTATATTATTTGAGGTTAAAAACGAAAAAATAAAGAACTTAGTTACAGTTAAAAATGTAAGCTTATCAAGTGATGCTAGATATGCTGATGTCATATTTTCAGTCTTAGATTATAAAGAAAATATTAATAAAGATAAGTTATTGCAAGAACTTGAAAAACTTAAAGGATTTTTTAGAAAAAAAATAGGGGATAACTTACAAATTAGATATACACCTGAAGTTAGAGTGCATTTAGATGATACGATTGAATATAGTATTAAAATTTCAAAATTACTTAAAGAGAATTTAAGTAATAAAGAAGATATAGACGGGTAAGAATTATGATATGGAGAATTATTTCACACGATATTGATTATCTTAATGAAAAAAAAGATGAATTTAAAAGAGATGATATAATGACCACTTTATTATTAAATAAAAATATTACAACTAAGGAAGAAGTATATAATTATTTAAATTTAAGTTATAAACATCTTAATGATCCATTTCTTTTAGAAAATATGAGAGAAATAGTAAATTTGATACTTAAATTAATGAATAATGATAAAGGTATATTAATATTTGGAGATTATGATATAGATGGTGTTTCAGGTTCTATATATTTATCAAAAATTTTAACTAAATTAAATATTAAAAATGATATATATATTTCTCCTAAATCTATATTGAAATATTCATTAAATGATGATTTTTTAAAAAAAATATCAAGTGGAGATTTTTCTCTTGTAATATCTGTAGATAATTCATTTGGTAGTGAAGAAGACATTAATTTGATAAAAGAAAAAGGTATAGATGTAATAATTACAGATCACCATTTAAATGAAAAAAAATATAAGGAAGTTTTAGAGTTAAATCCTAAAAAATCACCTAATTATCCTTTTAAAGAACTTTCAGGTTCTGGTGTAGTATTTAAATTAGTTCAAGCTATATACTATACTTTAGGAAATAGAGAAATGTCAGAAATCTATGAATATTGTGAATTAGTTGCACTAGCTACCATTGCAGATGTTATGGAATGTGTAGATGAAAATAGATTTTTAATAAAAAGAGGGTTGAAAAACTTTGCAAATTCAAAAATTAAGGCTTTAAGCTTAATTTTTCAAAATTTTAAAATAAATCCTGAATATATCACTATAAGTGATGTTAGTTATAGAATAGCACCGTTAATTAATGCTTTTGGTAAGCTAAATGATCCTACTAAAATATTAAGTTTTTTAACATCAGAATCAGAAGAAGATTTACTAAAAACTATTAGCGAAATGTATGAGTATAATAAAGAAAGAAAAAAATATGAAAATCAGGTATTCGAAAAAATATCTAATAAATTTAAGTTATACAGAGATAAAATTAAATATATATATTATGAAATAAATGATGAAAATATTGTAACTATGGGTTCACTTGCTTCGAGGCTTGCACTTGAATTTCGTGTTCCTGTAATATTGATATCAATAGAAGGGAATTACTGTAAAGGTTCATGTAGAAGTCTTTCAGATTCAAATATTTATGATTTTATAACTAAATTTTCAGAATATTATATAAATTTTGGAGGTCATGATTTAGCAGCCGGTTTTCTTATAACCAAGAAAAATTTAAATTTAATAAAAAGAAAAATGAAAAATGGGTTAATTAATCTTAGTAAAAAAATAAGAAAAAATCATGAAATAGTAATAGATAAAAAAGTAAGCTTAAAAGAAATTGGTGTAAAAAAAGTGAAAGAAATACAAACTTTAGGACCTTTTGGTCTTTCAAATAGTGAACCTAATTTCTATGATGAAGATATAGTATTTAAAAATTTGTTTAAATTTGGAGTAGATAATAATCATTTTAAAGCAAGTGTATATAAGAATGGAAAAGAATTTAATGTTTTAGGATATAATTTAGTTGATAAATTAGACTTGAAAAAAATTAATAAATCCTATAAAATAATATATACACCTGAGTTAGTAAGTAAAAAAACAGTAAGAATAAAATTGAAAGATATTAAATAGGAGGAAAAATGAAAAAAGAAATATTAAATGGATCAGAAGTTGCATTTGAGATAATAAAAGATGGGGAGGATTTTGCTAAATTAAGAAAAGACGTATTATCAAAATTCAAAAATGTTAAAGTTGATGGATTTAGAAAAGGACATGTACCTGAAGATGTTATAGAAAAAACATTTGCTGATGATATAAGAGATGAAATATTAAATAGAGTAATAAGAGAAGAATATGCTGAAGTATTAAAAGATAAATCATTTAAACCTGTAAGTGAATTACAAATCACAGATTTAAAATTAGAAAAAGATAGTTTAAAAGTTAACTTGAAAGTTGCAGTATTCCCTGAATTTGATTTACCTGAATATAAAGGATTAAATGTAGAATTAGAAAAAGCTGAAGTAAGTGATGAAGATGTTTCGGCTCAATTAGATAGAATGCTTTCAAGAGCTAAAAAATATGAAAAAACAACAAGAGAAGAAGCTCAAAATGGAGATATAGCTAATATAGATTTTGAAGGATTTATAGATGGTGTTGCATTTGAAGGTGGAAAAGCACAAGGACATAAATTAGAATTAGGTTCTAAAACATTTATAGATAATTTTGAAGAACAAATTGTTGGACACAAAGTAGGAGAAGAATTTGAAGTAAATGTTAAATTCCCTGAAGAATATCATGCAGAAAATTTAAAAGGTAAACCAGCAGTATTTAAAGTTAAATTAAATTCTTTAGAAGAAATAGTATTACCTGAATTAAATGATGATTTTGCTAAAGAAAATGGGGCAGATACACTTGAAGATTTAAAAACTAATGTACGTGCAAACTTATTAGTAGAAAAAGAAAATCAAGCTAAAAATGTAAAATTAAGTAAAATTGTTGAAAAAATAGTTGATGGTGTTAATATAGAAGTTCCAGAAATATTAGTTGAACAAGATATAGATGCAAATATAGCTCAATTTGTTCAACAATTACAAATGCAAGGAATGAACTTAGAATCATATTTAAGTATGACAGGTCAAACTGTTGAAAAAATGAGAGAAGATTTAAGAGCAAATGCTATAAAAGGTATTAAGACTAGCTTTGTATTATCTAAAGTTGGAGAAACAGAAGATATAAAAGTAAGTGATGAAGATATAGAGAATGAATTAAAAAATATAGCTTCTATGTATGGAATGGATGTAGAGACAATTAAATCTGAACTTGAAAAATCAGGGGAATTAGGAAGATATATTGGAAGAATAAATTCTCAATTATTCTTCGGAAAGATAAATGAATTCTTATTAGAAAATAATTAATTATAGAAAACTAGACCCTGTGTCTAGTTTTCGTTATAAAGAATGGAGGAAAAATGTCTTTATTACCTTATGTTATAGAAAATGAAGGACAAGGTGAAAGAAGTTATGATATATATTCTAGACTTTTAAAAGATAGAATAATATTTTTAAGTGGAGAAATAAATACAGAAATGGCAAATGCAATAATAGCACAATTGCTGTTTCTAAATGCACAAGATAAAGAAAAAGATATAACAATGTATATAAATTCACCTGGAGGACAAGTAACGGCAGGACTTGGTATATATGATACAATGAATCATATATCTTGTGATGTTGCAACTGTATGTATAGGAATGGCTGCAAGTATGGGCGCTTTTCTATTATCTTCAGGTGCAAAAGGGAAAAGATATGCACTACCTAATGCTGAAATTATGATACATCAACCATTAGGAGGAGCAAGAGGACAAGCAACAGATATACAAATTGTTGCAGAAAATATTATAAAAATTAAGAAAAAACTAGCAACTATATTAGCCCAAAATACTGGTCAAGATTATGATAAAGTTATAGCTGATACAGAACGTGATAATTATTTAGATGCAAGTGAAGCTAAAGAATATGGTCTAGTTGATAGTGTATTGGAGTAATGATATGATAGAAGAATTAAAAACATGCTCATTTTGTGGGAAAAATGAAGAAGAGGTTTTAACTCTATATTCTAATGATGATATGACAGCCTTTATATGTGATGAGTGTATAACTCAACGTGAAGGATATTTGGAATCTGAAGATGAAGAAGAAAAGAGATTTGATTATACTTTATTAAAACCAAAAGAAATAAAAGCAAAATTAGATGAATATATAATAGGGCAAGAAAGTGCAAAAAAAGTACTTTCAGTTGCTGTATATAATCACTTTAAAAGAATAAATATGATAGATAATGATGAAATAGAAATGCAAAAATCAAATATTCTTTTAATAGGACCAACAGGTTCAGGTAAAACATTATTAGCACAAACTTTAGCAAAAATATTAAATGTTCCTTTAGCGATAGCTGATGCAACAACAGTTACAGAAGCAGGATATGTTGGTGATGATGTAGAAAATGTATTATTAAAACTAATAAAAGCGGCTGATTATGATATAGAACTTGCACAAAGAGGAATAATATATATAGATGAAATAGATAAAATTGCAAGAAAATCAGAAAATACATCTATTACTCGTGATGTATCTGGTGAAGGAGTTCAACAAGCATTATTAAAAATAATAGAAGGAACGGTTTCTAGTGTACCTCCACAAGGTGGAAGGAAACATCCTAATCAAGAAATGATAGAAATAGATACAACTAATATTTTATTTATAGTAGGTGGTGCTTTTGCCGGACTTGAAAATAAAATAAAATCTAGACTTAATAAAAAACAAATAGGGTTTGGATTAAAAAATGATAAAACAGAACTAGATGATATGAGTATATTTGAACATGTATTACCTGAAGATATTAGAAAGTTTGGTATAATTCCTGAACTTATAGGTAGATTACCAGTAATTACAGCTTTATCTGAGTTGAATAAGGAAGCTCTTAAGTCTATATTAACCAAACCTAAAAATGCTATTGTAAAACAATATAAGAAATATTTTGAACTTGAAAATGTTAATCTTGAATTTGAAGAGGAAGCTATAGATGAAATAGCAGAGCTTGCACTTAAGAGAAAAATAGGAGCTAGAGGGTTAAGAAGTATAATAGAAAATACTATGATGGATTTGATGTATGAAATACCATCGCAAGAAAATGTTGAAAAAGTAGTTGTTACTAAAGAATTAATTAAAGAAAAAAATGAAAATTTCATTAAAAGTGAAGAAAGAAAGGAAAATTAATGACAAAAAAAAGGAAACTTCTTCCTTTTATTCCAACAAGAGAAATACTATTTTATCCACAAGCAGTTATACCTATTATAGTTGGAAGAGATTTTTCTAAAATAGCAATAGATGAATCTATGGAAAAATATGAAGGTAATATTATATTATCTATACAAAAAGATTCAAAAAATGAAGAAATTGAGGGATATGAAGATATAAATGAAGTTGGGGTAGTTGCTAAAATTATTCAAATAATTAAATTACCTGACGGAAATTTAAGGGTATTGATAGAAGGAATAGATAGGGTAAAAATAGAAAGTATTGAAGGTTTAAATCAAAATGGATATTTTAGTGCGGAATATGAGCTATATCCAGTAGAAAATCTTAAAACTAAAAATGAAAAAAAATATAGAATGTATTTGGAAAAGGTGGTAGAAGAAGTAAATCAAAATAATAAAAATTCTTTACCGGAAGATATAATGAGAGCTATATTTGAAATAAATCCATTTGATATAATGATATATACATTAGCTACAACTTTAGATTTAAGTGAAGAAGATAGAGTGAAAATACTTGAAGCCAATGACATAGATGATATGTTTAAAATATTATCAAATGCTATAAAAGTGATACGTGAATTTAATAAAATAGATAAATCTGTAGAAGATAGAGTTAAGAAAAATATAGAAGAAAATCAAAAACAATACTATATTAGAGAAAAAATAAAAGGTCTGTATTCAGAACTTGATGAAAATGATATGGAAGAAGAAGTTAATGAATTGTATGATTCAATAACAAAAAGAGATTTACCTAAAGAATTAAAAGAAAAATTAAATAAAGAATTATCTAGACTTAAAAAATTAAATGATATGTCAGCAGAAGCGGGTGTTATTAGATCATATATAGAAAGTATTTTAGAAATTCCTTGGGAAAGAGAAGAAATTAAAAATATAGATATATTTAAAGCAGAAAAAATATTAAATGATGAGCATTTTGGATTAAAACAAGTTAAAGATACTATACTTGAAAATTTAGCTGTTAGTCAATTAAATAAAGATAATGATAAAAAAGCTCCGAATATAATATGTCTTGTGGGACCACCGGGTGTTGGTAAAACTTCACTAGGGAAGTCTATTGCAAATGCTATGAATAGAGAATTTGAAAGAATTTCATTAGGTGGAGTTCACGATGAATCGGAAATTAGAGGACATAGAAGAACATATATAGGAGCTATGCCTGGTAGAATAATAGAGGCTTTAAAGAAAGTTAAAGTTAGTAATCCTGTAATATTATTAGATGAAATAGATAAATTATCATCTGATTTTAAAGGAGATCCAGCATCAGCATTACTTGAAGTATTAGATCCATCTCAAAATAAAACATTTAAAGATAATTATGTAGACTTTGAATATGATTTATCTGATGCATTCTTTATATGCACTGCCAATGATTTATCAACTATTCCAAGACCGTTATTAGATAGAATGGAAGTTATATATATAGATTCATATACTATACAAGAAAAATTACATATTGCTAAAAATTATTTAGTGAAACAAGCTAAGATTGAAACAAGTATAAATGATGTTAGACTTTCAGATAATGTATTGCTTGATATTATAAATAAATATACAAGCGAGGCAGGAGTTAGAAATTTAAAAAGAGAAATAGTTAAAATATTTAGAAAGATAGCAAGACAAAAACTTGAAACACCTGATGCTAAATTTAGTATAAATATAAAAAATTTATCTAAATTTTTGGGACCTGAAAAATTTAAAAAAGATAAAATGGTAGATAAGATTTCAAAGCTTGGAGTTGTTAAAGGATTAGCATGGACTATAGTTGGTGGGACAACACTTGATGTTGAAGCTGTAAAAATGAAAGGTAAAGGCTTGTTTCAATTTACAGGTAAATTGGGTGATGTAATGAAAGAATCAACACAAGTTGCCTATACTTATGTTAGAGCAAATAGTGATAAGTTAGGAATTAATATTGATGATTTCTATACTAAATATGATATTCATTTACATTTTCCAGAAGGAGCTACACCTAAAGATGGACCATCAGCAGGTATAACAATTACAACAGCTATAGTTTCTGTATTATCAGAAAGAAAAGTAAGGCAAAATATAGCGATGACAGGAGAAATTACAATAACAGGTGATGTACTTCCAGTTGGTGGAATAAAAGAAAAAGTTTTAGGGGCTCATAGAATAGGTATAAGAGAAATTATATTACCTTATGATAATAAAGGTGATACAGTAGAGCTTACAGATGAAGTTTTAAAAGAATTAAAAATTCATTATGTAAAAAGATATGAAGAAGTAGAAAATATAGTTTTTAATAATTAATTTGTATAATTTAATTTTTGAGGTATAATTTATTAGAAATAAATTTTTAAATAAAAAGGAGGAAGTATATATATTATATATATACTTGTGTATATATGTATGTATATATATATGTTATGTTTAGGAAAAAAATTTTATTAGTATTAGCTTTATTGCTTGTAGGAGTTAGTTTGAGAGCTGATGATACAGCAGACCCAATTGAAAAGTTAAATAAAAAAATAAAAGAATTGGAAGAAAAAGTTGTAAAATTAGAAAAAGCCAAACTACATTTTGTTTCTATTTCTAATGGGTCATCTACTGCTAATGAAACAGAGAATACTACAAATTATAACAATAATACAGCAGAAGGAGCATATAATATAGCAATAGGAGATCGAGCTAGAATAATCTCTAAAAATGAACAAGGATCAATTGCTTTAGGTTGGGGTTCTAAAGTTGAAAAAAGTGATAGAGCTATTGCTATTGGAAGTGGTGCAAATATTCTTGAAGGTTCAGATCAATCTATTGCAATAGGTAATGGTAGTAGTGTTTCTAAAGAAAATAGTATAGCAATAGGGACTTCTGGTGTTCTAACAAAAGGTTCACAAAGTTTAGCAATAGGGGCAGCAGAAGTTGTAACAGAAGGTAAAAATAGTATTTCAATAGGTTCTTATGATGTTAAAGCTGTTTCTGACCAAAGTTTGGCAATAGGAACACTATTTGTTAAAACACTTGGATCAAATAGTGTAGCATTAGGTTCAGCTAAAATAGAATCAAGTGGTAAAAGTAGTGTGGCAATAGGTGCAGTTGGTGTTAACTCTAAAGGTGATTTCAGTTTAGCAATAGGTACAAATGGTACTGCTGCAAATGGAAATTATAGTGTAGTAATAGGAAGTGGTTCAAAGAGTGATTCTTTAGGAGGAATTTCAATAGGGTTACAAGCAAAAACTGGTAATAATAATTTATCAACAGCAATTGGATATGAAGCTAATGCTGAAGGAGAAAGTTCCATATCATTTGGTAGTAAGTCAAATGCCAAAATGAAAAATACAATAGCTATAGGACCTTTAACTAAAGCAAATAAGGAATATTCATTTGTTATTGGTGTTAAATCTGAATCTAATTCTGAGAGTGGGCTTGTAATAGGAGAAAATGCATTAATAAGAGAAAATGCAAATTATTCTATAGCTATAGGTATAGGTGCTTATGTAGGTAAACCTATTAAAAAACCGGATGTATCTCCAATTTTTGATACGGGTGTAGTTGGAACACATACTGTTATTAGAGGAACTTATCTTACTAATAATCCTCAAGAAAGTGTAAAATATGAACACAGTACAGCGTTAGGACCGCATGCAAGAGCTTATGGTTATCAAACGATGGCTATTGGGGCTGCTTCAGAAAGTTATGGTGTAAGTTCTATTGCAATAGGAAATGTTTCAAAGGCTTATGGGGATTTATCAATGGCTATTGGTGTAAATTCATCAAGTGTTGGAATTAATTCTATTTCTTTAGGAAATAGTTCTGAAGCGATAAAAGATGAAAGTGTTAGTATAGGTAAATATTCGGTTTCAAATTCTTTAGGTGGTATTGCTATTGGGTCAAATTCATTATCTAATATTGAATCTGATGTTTTAGGTTATAATCCTAATGATAAAGATTTTAATAAAGAAAAAGTATTAGGTTCTAATCTAGAAAAATTTAATACATTGGGTAAGGAAATTGAAGATTTAAAAGTTACTAAATCTACTTTATATAATCAATTTTTAGAAATTGTTAAAAAAATTGATGATAAAATAGTAACTGAGGAAGAAAAGAAAACACTTGAATTAGAAAAAATAGAAAAAGATAAACAATTAACTGAAAAAGATAATGAAATTAATAAGAGAAAAATAGAAATTAATAAATTGATGTCATCTTGGGTTTCAACATCAGGAGCATTTTCAGTTGGGAATTCTATAAATAATGTAACAAGACAAATAATAAATGTTTCAGCTGGAACACTTGATACCGATGCAGTAAATGTAGGGCAACTTAAAAATATTACTTTAAATGTTATTGCAGGTGGTGAAGATAGAAAGATAAAATTGTCAGAAGATAAATTAAAATTTATTGGAGAAAATGGAATAACTACAAAATTTGATAAAGAAGGTAATGTTAGAATAGGACTTTCTTTAAAAGGAAAAGGGGATGTAGTTGTAACTGAAGAAAGTAGTAATGGTACTACTTCTAATTCTGAAAATAAACCTGATGTTATAAATTCAACAATTACACAACCTAATAATTCTAATACAGGAGCAAGTATTTCACAACCTGTAATTAATCAAATAACTAAAGTAGTGGATTTAAGCAAGGAAGTTAAAGATAAAATTGCTAAAATTGATGGATTAGAAGAAAAAATTAATGAATTAAAATCAAATAGTGAAACGGACACTAGAATACGGAGTATTGAAAATAAATCATATTCAGGTATAGCTTCTGCTATTGCTATGGCTAATATGCCTACATATTCTTCTGTTATTAATGGATATGAACTTAATATAGCTTATGGGAATTATATGAATGCTCATTCTATAGCATTTGGTATGAGTGGAAAGTATAATAAAGTAAGTTATAAAATTAGTGGTGGTATTAATAATAAAGGAAATATTTCTTTTGGTTTAGGATTAGGGTTTAGGTTAAGTAAAAATAATGTATTTGATAATCAAGTTTTACAAAATACAGATAGAAAAAGAATTTTTGAACTTGAAAATAAATTAAGCAGTCTAGAAAAAGAATATAAAGATTTGATTGAAAAGGTTAAAAAATTATATAAATAAAATAAACTTTAGGAGGAATAATTATGAAAAAATTATTGATGTTAGGATTTACAATGTTAGCTTTATCAAGTTGTGCGACTGTTGTACATGGTACTACTCAAAATATGAGAGTTAAATCACAGTCAAATCAAATGATTACAATTAAAGACAGTATGGGTAATGTTGTCGTAAAAGGGAAAGGAGAAATTGTTACTAGATTATACAGAGGTAAAGGAGCGTTTGATCCAGCTTCATATACTGTAGAAACAGCAACTGAAAAAGTTAATATTATACCAAGAATAAGTGTTGGACCATTTATAGTTGGTAATTTCTTTTTACCAGGTTGGTTATGGTATATAGTAGATGGTGCAAATGGTGCAGCATTTGATTTAGGTACAAATGCAGGATATACAGAATCTATTACAATGGAATAATGATTTATAAAAACAACGTGTACTAATTTTTATTAGTACACGTTTTAATTTTAAATAATAGTTATATATTTTTTATTTATAGAATATTCAATATTTATATTAAATTTTTTAAATTTATTTTCTATTATTTTATAAATATCTTCATTTATTTCTTTCAAATCATTTTCAATTTTTTTTATTTCCATACTTTGTTTACCACAAGCATCTTTTAAACTGATCTTAATATTATAATCTTTTAATAATTTATTTATTTCAATTATATGGTCAAAAGTAACGATTTTCATTATTTAGTACCAAAGATTCTATCTCCAGCATCTCCAAGACCTGGATATATATATTTATGTTCGTTAAGACCTTTATCAATAGAAGCTATGTATAAATCAACATCAGGATGATGAGAAACAACTTTTTCTACTCCTTCAGGAGCCCCTATAATACATAGTACTGAAATATTAGTTACTCCTAAAGATTTTAGGTAATCTATAGTATATATTATTGAACCACCAGTTGCAAGCATAGGATCTATAATTAAAACTTTACTTTCAACAACGTTAGTTGGCATTTTTGCATAATAGTAAGTAGGTTCGAAAGTTTCTTCATTTCTATAAACTCCTAAATGTCCAACTTTAGCATTAGGTATAGATGCAAGCATTGCATCAACCATTCCAAGACCGGCTCTTAATATAGGAACTATAGTAACCGGTTCATCAAGTACAAGAGTTTCAGTCTCTTGTATAGGTGTAGTTATTGTAGTCTTTTTAAGTTTAAGATCTTTTGTTGCTTCATATATCATAAGTGAAGCTATTTCATTTAAACTTTCTCTAAATAATTTTGTATCAGTGTTAACATTTCTTAAAATTGAAAGTTTGTGACTGATTAATGGGTGATTGTATTCAAATACTGCCATATAAACCTCCTAAAATATTTTTTTTAAAAAAAACAGAATTACAAAAGTAACTCTGTATTTTATTATAAATTGTATTTTTTCTTGAACTTATCAACTCTACCTGTTTCATCAACAAATTTAGATTTACCAGTATAGAAAGGATGTGAAGTTGAACTTATTGCAACCTTAACAACTGGGTATTCTTTACCTTCAAATTCAACAGTTTCTTTTGAAGATTTAGTAGATTTTCCTAAAAATCTTTCACCGTTACTTGTATCTTCGAATACAACTAATCTGTATTCTGGATGTATACCTTTTTTCATTTGTGGACTCCTTTCATAAAATAAATATATATAATTTATGAATTTATAACACTAAATATGTGCATAAATATACAAAGTTAAAGCTTAAGCGTTTAATGCTTGAACTTTAGTAGCTAATCTAGATTTAGTTCTTGAAACAGTATTTTTCTTTAATATACCTTTAGAAACTGCTTTGTCTAATTCTTTATAAGCCACAGATAATGCTGCCTTAGCATCATCAATATTTTTAGAATCAACTGCAACTAAAACTTTTTTTATAAAAGTTTTAACTCTACTTTTAACAGCTTGGTTTCTTAATCTGTTTCTTTCACCAATTACGATTCTTTTTTTAGATGATTTAGTATGTGCCATTCTGTTTTCCTCCTTTATACACAATTTAACTAAATAATTTTATCATAAATTATGGTATTTGTAAATACTTTTCTTTATTTTTTCTTTATTTTTTGATATAATTTATTTATAAAAGTAGGAAAGTGAGTAATTTTGTGCTTATAAAAGATATATATAATAAATTACATTCTGACTTTAAATATGAAAAAAGAGAAAATCAAATTGAAATGTCAGAATTTATAGATGAAGGTTTATTTGAAAAGCGTCAAACATTAATAGAAGCAGAAACAGGGTCTGGTAAAACTTTGGCATATTTAATTCCTTTGATTTTAAGAAGTATTAATAATAATGTTAATGTTGTAGTATCGACAAATACTATAAATCTTCAAGAACAAATATTAAAACAAGAATTACCATTGATAGAAAAACTTTTAGGAGTTAAATTAAATTATACTTTAATAAAGGGAAGAAGTAATTATGTATGTAGAAGAAAATTAGATGAATTTTATCTAAAAAATAATAAGAATGAAGAATTAAAAAGCGTATTAGAAGATATAGAAATTTCTAAAACAGGAGATAGAGCTGATATAAAAAATAAAGAAATATTTAAAATATGGAATGAAATAAAATCTGAAAAAGAAACGACTCTTTCAGTTAAGTGTCCTTATTATGATAAATGTTATTATTATAATACTAAAAAAAATAATGAATTTAATATTTTTATAGTTAATCATAATATTCTTATACTAGATTCTATACTTCGTGCTGAAAATGATATTTCTTTAATACCAGAATATGATTCTGTGGTAATAGATGAGGCACATAATCTTGAAAATATTGCAAGAGCATGTTATACAAAAGAATTTTCTTTTAGAGAAATTAATAAGTATTTAGGTCAGTTATATAATAGAAATGCTAAAACAATTGATAAAAGTGGTAATATGTTAAGACTGTTGGAAAAATTACCAGAATTAAAAATATTTGAGGATCAAATTATCTCATCTTTAGACAATATATATGATAATACGTTTATTATAATGAAAAAGCTAATTAAAATATATCCACAAATACCTTCAAATGGAGTTAGAGCAGATAAAATTTATGACTTAAATGTAACTGATCAAATATCAAATATTAAATCTTCTATTAAATCTTTAGATTTTATTTTAAAAGAAATGTGGAACATCATCAAAGATGATATTAAAGCATCTAAAGATAAAGAAATTGAAAGAGCATATCAATTAATTAAAAATTATTTTAAATATATTAAAGATAAAATAGCACTGCTTAATAGTTTTTTTGCTTTTGATTTAAAAAATAATATATATTGGCTAAACTATGCAGATAATGTTTTTCTTACTTTAAATATTACACCATACAATATATCAAAACTTTTTTCAATGGGCTTTATATCTAAAAGATTAGTTTTGACTTCAGCAACTTTAACAGTTAATGGTAGTTTTAAGTATCTAGAAAATAGTTTAGGATTAGAAAATGTTAGTTCAAAAATTATAGAGTCAACTTTTAATTATAAAGATAATATGAATATATACCTACCTTCTGATATATCTTTACCGGACAATTTTTCATTTAAACAAGAAATGGCTGATTTTATTTATAACTATATTGTTAAAAATGAAGGAAAAACTTTTGTTCTATTTACATCGTATATGGATTTAAATTATGTGTATGATTATATACTAAAAAAAGAACATAATCTTACTGTATTGCGACAAGGGGATTATGAACGAGGACAGCTATTAGAAAAATTTAAAAAATTAGAAAATACGGTACTATTAGGAACTGATAGTTTTTGGGAAGGGGTAGATGTTAAAGGAGAAAAATTAAGTAATGTGATAATTTCTAAAATACCTTTTCAAGTTCCAGATAATCCTATAGTTAAATCAATTTCTGAAATGTTAGGGACTAAATCATTTACAGAATATCAGCTACCTTATGCTACTATTAAAATGAAACAAGGAGTTGGAAGATTGATAAGAGATAAAGAAGATAGAGGGAATATAGTTATATTAGATAAAAGGATGTATAGTAAAGGTTATGGTAAAATGATAATGAAATCTCTCCCAAAGGGTAATATTGAAATATTATCTATTGCTGAAATTTTATTAAAATGATATAATTTATTATGAAAATGTAGAATTGGAGAAAATTAAATGAAAATTAATTTTTTTGGGAATTTATTAGAGATTAATATAAAAACTAAAGATAATAAAGGTGAAAGTTTTATGAGATATCTATTTAAGGATAGATATTTTTCGCATATAATAATGTATGTATTAATAGTAGGTTTTTTCTTTGTTTTAATATCACTTAAGAATAATACTGAAACTTATGTTTTAGGATCTGTTGCTAAAAATGATGTAATAGCATATAAAGATCTTACATATACTAAAAATATATTAGATGATGATCTTAAACAAAAAATAGAAAAAAATACTACTCCAGAATACGATAGACTAGAAGATGTATCTAAAGTTGAATTAGATAAATTAGAACAATTTTTTCAAAATTTAAATTCTTTAGATCTTAATAATAAAGAAGAAGTTAGTGATTTCATAAAGTTATATTCATTGAAATTAAGTGTAAAAGATGTACTAAGTTTAGGTATAAATAAAAGTGTTAAATACTATCTTTATCTATATAATATATTAGATGAAGTATATCAAGTTGGTATATATCGTGAATCTGATTTTAATAGAATATTAGCCGATAAAGAAATTATACTTACAGAACAAGAAAATAAATTGTTAAAGAATTTTATAGAACCAAATCTTCAAATAAATAGAGCAAAAACTTTGCAAAAAATAGAAAAAAATATGGAAATGATGAGAAATAGTGTAGTTAAGATACATAAAGGTGATTTAATTCTTAAAGAGGGAAGTGTAATAACAGATTCTATATATAATGATCTTGCACATTTAGGTTATGTAAATGCAAAAGATTCAATAATAAGAATTTTAGGAGGATTTTTAACTTTTATAATAGCATCATTTATATTTATTTCATTATCTATTTATAAGTTTAAAGAAAATTTTGATTCTAAAGAATTTTATCCTATATTTATAACTACAATAATTATAAATCTTGGATATTATTTATTTATGGACAAATTAGATGTAAATTATTTAGCACCTCTTTTACTTTTACCAATAGTTAGTAGTATTTTATATAAAGAATATATATTTGTATTTAGTTTAGTTGCATATAATTATTTCTTTATAATAGAAGATTTAAAGTGGATGTCTGTAATATTATTGTTATCTATTCTTGCGATATATATAAATTCTAAAGTTACAAGTAGAAATGAAATAGTAAGAAATAGTATATATTTAGGACTTATACAATCAATATTTACTTTTGCAGTAGGAGTTTCTTTAAATTATGAATTATTACAAATTATACCAAATGTAATTTATTCAATATTATCTGGTGTATTAACAGGAGTATTTTCATTAGGATTATTACCATATTTTGAAAATTCATTTAATATTTTAACTAATATTAAGTTATTGGAATTATCTAATTTTTCAAATAAATTATTAAAGGAACTGTTGCTTATAGCACCTGGAACTTTTCATCATAGTATAATGGTAGGTGCACTTTCAGAAGCTGGTGCAGAAGCTATAGGAGCAAATTCCATACTTTGTCGTGTAGCTTCATATTATCATGATATAGGTAAAATGAAAAGACCAAAATATTTTGTTGAAAATCAGCAGGGAATAATTAATCCTCACAATAATTTAAAACCTCAAATTAGTGCTTTAATTATTACTTCACATAGAAAAGATGGATATATTTTAGGTAAACAATACGGATTACCTAAAGAAATACTAGATATAATACTTGAACATCACGGAACTACTTTAGTACAATATTTTTACTATAAAGCATTAGAGAGTGGGGAAGATATATTAGAAAAAGATTTTAGATACGGAGGACCTCGTCCAAGTAGTAAGGAATCAGGTGTTATAATGCTTGCAGATACTATAGAAGCGGCTGTTCGTGCAACTAGTGATAAACGTATGGAATCTATAGAAAAATTAGTAAGATATTTAATAAAAAGTAAAGTAGAAGATGGTCAACTTAATGATTGTGGTATGACTTTTGAAGAAGTAGAAAAAGTTACTCAAAGTTTTTTAAATATTTTAAAGGGAATATATCATGAAAGAATTAAATATAATAATGGTATAAGTTAGAGTGTATTTAATATCAAAAAAATCAATCATAAATAAAATATATCATTATCATATATAACATATATTTGAAAGATATAAGATTTTATGATAGTATACTTGTATAATAATTATGGAGGTAGAAAAATGAAAGGAAATATAGTTACTAAAAAAATAGTGATGATGTACATGCGTTAATAGCTTGTATCTTAATTAAAGGTACAGGCAGTTTTGCATGTGCCGGTAACTATATGGAAATATATAAAATCAGGCACAAAGCCTGATTTTTTTTATACTAGAAAGGAGATTTATGTCTTATTTGAAATTTGAAAATATAATAAAAAAATTTGGAGATAAATTAGCAGTAAATAAAGTTAATTTAGAGGTAAAGAAGGGAGAAGTTTTCGGTATAATAGGTTTATCAGGAGCAGGTAAATCAACTTTAATACGTATGATAAATAGGTTAGAAATACCAACAGAAGGTAAAATTTTATTTGAAGGAGAAAATATATTAGATTGGAATGATGAAAAAGTAAGAAAATATAGAAAAAAAACAGCAATGATATTTCAAAGTTTTAATTTACTTTCTTCAAGAACTGTATTTGATAATGTAGGACTCTCTCTTGAGTTATTAGGTATTTCTAAAAAAGAAAGAGAGAAAAAGGTAAAAGAATTATTAAAACTTGTGGATTTGTATGAACATAAAGATAAATATATTAATAATTTAAGTGGTGGACAAAAACAAAGAGTAGCAATAGCTCGTGCTTTAGCTCTTGAACCAGAAATTTTACTTTCAGATGAATCTACTTCAAGTTTAGATCCTATAACTTCTAATTCTATTCTTGAATTACTTAAAGATATCAATAAAAAACTTGGGATAACTATAATTTTAATTACTCATCAAATGGAGGTAATTAAAAAAATTTGTGATAGAGTTGCTGTTATGAAAGATGGTGAAATAATAGAATTATCTACAGTAAGAGAATTATTTATTTCACCGACAACAAAACTTGCTAAAGATTTAATAAGTGATTTGAAACTTGAAGTACAAACTGGTAAAAAAAATACAATAAAATTGATATTTGATGGAGAACAATCAGATATACCGTATGTATCTGTTCTTACGCGTAAATTTAATATAGATATTAATATACTTGGAGGAGCTATAGATACCTTAAGCAATGATGCTAAAGTTGGTCATTTAATATTAGAAATAGAAGCTGATGAAATAACTGAGGTCATAGAATGGTTAAAAGAACATAAATTAGAAGTGGAGGTTATAAACTAATGATAATAAAGTCAATATATGAAACTATATATATGATAGTGCTTTCAATAATTATAGCAAGTATTATAGGTGTTCCGTTAGGAATTTATCTTTCAATTAGTAAAAAAGGGGGGATAAAAGAAAATCAAATTGCAAATAAGATTATAGATTTAATCATAGTTAATATTACAAGATCTATACCGTTTGTAGTTCTTATTGTTTTACTTATACCTTTATCAAGAATTATAGTGGGTAAATCATATGGAACAACGGCATTTGTTATACCTTTATCTATAGGATCTTCTCCTTTTGTTGCTAGAATTATAGAAAATTCATTAAATGAAGTTAATTATGGATTGATTGAAGCAGCCATATCTATGGGAGCGACAACTTATGAAATTATACTTAAAGTTCTCATTCCAGAAGCACTACCTAGCATAGTAAATGGTATAACTTTAACTATAATTTCACTTGTTGGTTATTCTGCAATAGCTGGAATTATAGGTGGTGGAGGTCTTGGGAATTTAGCAGTAGTTGAGGGATTTCAAAGAGGTAACTATAAATTAATGTATTTATCAACATTGTTATTGATAATATTAGTTCAAATAATACAGTTTATTGGAACTAGAATTGTAAAAAAAATAGAAGAAAAGAGAGGTAAGTAGTATGTTTAAAAAACTATTATTAGGATTAGTAACTGCAGTTATAGCAGTATCATGTGGAGCAAAGTCTGAGGAAAAACCTGTTGAAAATCAGAAATTAATAATTGGGGTTTCTCCAGTTCCACATCAAGAACTTGTAGAATTAGTTAAAGATGATCTTAAAGCTGAAGGGGTAGATTTAGAGATTGTAGTCTTTAATGATTATGTTCAACCAAATTTACAATTAAAGGATAAAAGTATAGATGCTAATTTCTTTCAACATATACCATATATGAATGAGTTTGGTAAAGAAAATAATATAGAAATGGTAAGTGTAGGAGCTATACATGTTGAACCATTAAAAGGATATTCAGCAACTATTAAGTCTAAAGAAGAATTAAAAGATGGGGATGAAGTTTTAATACCAAATGATCCAACTAATCGTGGAAGAGCTTTAATATTACTTGATGCTGAAGGAATTATTAAATTAAAGGATAAAACAAAACTTGATTCTGATATCAGTGATATAGTAGAAAATCCCAAAAATTTAAAATTAATTGCTCTTAATTCAGAACAAATATCACCAAGATTATCGGAAGTAGCATTAGCTATTATTAATACGAATAATGCTTTAGCTGGTGGAATAACTAAGGATAAAGTAGTCTTTGTTGAAGGAAAAGATTCACCTTATGCAAATATTATTACTGTATTAAAAGGTAATGAAAATGATGAGAGAGTAAAAAAATTAGTTAAAGCTTTACAATCTGATAAAGTTAAAAAATTCATAGAAGAAAAATATGATGGAGAAGTAGTTCCTGCATTCTAAATACTATTTTAAACACCTAGAAAACTCTAGGTGTTTTTTTATGTTGTTTTTAAAACTACAATTATGCTATAATTAAGAAAAAAATAGGAGGAAACAGTGTTAAAAAATAAAATATTATTATTGTTATATTTAGGTATAATTTCTTTTGCAAATGATAAATTAGAGATTAAATTCGAATTTAATGGTGGAACTGGAGTAATGCCAGTTAAAGTTAGTAGAAATATAAGAGAGAACAATGAAATAGTTCACGATTTAGACAATTATGGTAAAAAATATAATTTAGGTTTAGATATTGAAGCTTATAAAAAAATGGAAGTGGTTAAAGATTTAAATTTTGATATTGGACTTGGATTAAATGGCGGATATTTTAAAGTTACTGATGTTAAAGAAAGAAAAGGTTATATAACAGAAGCTCGTAATACACTGGTGAAATTTAAACAAAGATTTGAAGAAATAAAAAATGATCCTACACAAAAAGAAGAAGCAAAAGATTTAGAAGTTTCTATAAAAAATATAACTAATAATATAGATGAACTTTATTTTTATGGAGTATATATAAATCCATTTGTTTCTACTAAAATAGAAAAGAAATTAGATAATTTTAATGTATATATAGGAGCTAAAGCTGGTATAAGTACATATTTTTCAGATTATTTTTCTAAAACGCATAAAAATACTAATGGAAGTACTTATAAATATCCTATGCAATTACATTTAGATGCAAAAGGATTTTTAGGTGTTGGTTATAAAGATATTGTATTTATTCAAGGTGAATTATCATATCCAAATAATTTTGGTGGAGCAATAGGAACTAGAATAATTTTTTAGGTTTAAATTTCCTTATATAAGGAAATTTTTAATTTAAGATATTGACTATTATATAAAATGGGGTATAATTTATTGAAAGGACAAATATTCAAAATAATGAAAAGTTGGTATTATGGAAGATGTTAAAGTTATAAATAAGGTAGATATAGCGATTATAGCCATATCAAGAGATTTATTATGTTTAGAAATTGGTGAAAAAGTTAAATCAGTTAAAGAATATTCTGATAGTTTGGGAATATCTGTTGGAAGTATACAAAAAGCATTTGATAAATTGGAGGATGAAAATGTTTTTCTTCTAGAAAAAAAAGGTGTATTAGGAAAAATTTTAAAATCTAAAAATAAAAATAAATTAATACTTCGTTCTTCTTTAAAATCTATTGTTGGTGTGATGCCGTTACCTTATTCTAAAAGATATGAAGGACTAGCAACTGCAATAAAATCTGCTTTTGAAAATTCAGGTATTAACTTCTATTTTGCATATATGCAAGGTTCTAGAATACGTCTTAGAATGTTAAAGGAGAAAATTTATGATTTTGCAATTATGTCTGATTTAGCATATATTAATTTTAAAACAAAAGAAATTAAGAAAGTTTTAGATTTTGGTAATGAATCATATGTATCAAAACACATTTTAATAACAAATAATTTAAAAAATGAAAATTTAAGAATAGGAATAGATAAAAATTCAGAAGATCAATATTTTTTATCTGAAAGATATTTTAAGAATACAAATTGTGAATTTGTGAATATAAATTCAGATAATATTTTAAGAGAAATATTATATAATAATATAGATCAAGCAATAATAAGTATGGATGATATAGAAGACAAGGAAATAGAAAAAGTTAATATAATAGATTTAGAAGATAAAGAATATCTTGAAAAAGCAAATGTTGCAAGTATTGTAATAAATTCAAATAATAAATTTATTGAAAGTTTGTTACTTCAAGTATTAAATAAATATGAAATTAAAGAAATTCAAAATAAAGTAGTTAATAAAATTATGATACCGAGGTATTAATAATTTTTTATAACAAATATTCAAAAAAATGAAAATTATAATAAATATTAGGAGGAATTATGGAAAAATTATTATTAAGATTAAACATATTTAAAAATACAGGTATGTTGTCTCAAGAAAATTATGAAAAAGTTATTAAAGTAATTAAATATTTTGAAGTTAAAGGAATTAATATTAATGAAGATAATGGTTCAATGTTAATTACTCATATCGTAATGTACATAAATAGATTAAATAAAGGTGAAATTATTGAAAAATTAGATGAAGAAAGTTTAGAAGAATTGAAAACTTTTAATGAATATAATAATGCAGAAAAAATTTATTTGAATTTTGAAAATATATTAGGAAAAATTAATGAAAATGAAAAAGGGTATATATTAGCGCATTTAATAAATTTATTGAAAGGAGAAAAAGAATGAAAATTGTAGTTGGAGGACAGATTGATAAAGAAAACGTAGCAGAAATTTTAAAAAAAGAGTTCAGTGAAGCACAAATTGATATAAAATCAGATATAGATGCTGCTATGGAAATGAAGCTTGGGAATTATGATTATTATTTTGGAGCCTGTAATACTGGTGGTGGTGGAGCACTTGCTATGGCTATTGCAATATTAGGTTCTGATTTATGTTTAACAGTTGCAAGTCCAGGAAATATTTTAACTGAAAGTGAAGTAGAAGAAGGAATAAAAAAAGGGAAAAAAGCATTTGGATTTACTCCGAATTCAGCAGAAATTTCAATAAAAATGATAAAAAAATATTTATAGGAGGAGTTTATGTTTATTAAAATTATTTTGATTGCAATGTTATCAGGATTAGCTTCAATATTAGCTAATAAAGGAATTGCTGTATTTAATGATGGACTAAGACCATTAGTTCCAGAACATTTAGAAGGAAGATTGGATAGGAAATCATTACTTGCAACAAGTTTTGCTTTGAGTTTTGGGTTGGTTATTGGATTTGGAATACCATTTTCAATAGGTAAAAGTATAATACTTATACACAGTATACTATTAGGTACAGATATAATAGGTACAGCATTTAAAAATGATAATAAAGGTAGTATTTTTTCTGCTGTATCTGGAGCTATATATGGTATAGGTTTAGTGTTAGGTTTACAGGTTATAGTTGATTTATTTGCTAAACTTCCTGTTAATTTTTTACCTAATTTATCAGAAATGGGAACTCCTATTATAGTAGCATTTGCTGTATTTCCAGTTTTGGTTATTGGGTATCAATATGGAGTTAAAAAAGGAGTATTTTCATTATTTATTGTATTAATTGTAAGACAATTAATTTCTATTTTTGGAAAAATAAGTGTAGGTGAAGCTACAATTTCATTAAATTCTGATGGTATAGCTTTATTTGTTGGTATAGTTGTAATGTTAGTATTTGCTATTATGGATAAAACAGAATCAACAGGTTCAAATACAAAATTGTTAGGGATTTTTTCAGAAAGAGTTGCTAAAGTTAAGAAAAATATAATTATACTTTCTATAATGGGTGGGCTTGTTGCTTCTGCTGTAAGTTTAAATATGTTAGCAGGAGATCCTATTTCTTTAAATTTAATACAAGAGGGTAAAATGTCTGACGCAGGAATAGTAGCTTTAGCAAGAACTATTGGATTTATTCCTTTAGTGGCTACAACAGCTATAACAACAGGTGTTTATGGGCCAACTGGATTGACTTTTGTGTTTGCAATAGGTATATTTATAAAAAATCCTATACTTGCATTTATAATTGGAGCTATAACTTTATCATTAGAAATACTTTTATTAGAACAAATTGCTAAATTATTAGATAAATTCCCAGGAATAAAAGCTTGTGGAGATCAAATAAGAACAAGTATGACAAAAGTTTTAGAAGTAGCAATTTTAGTTGGTGCTATGATAGCTTGTAATAATATGGCTGGAGGAAATGGATTAGGATTTTTATTTGTAATAGGATTTTATTTATTAAATAAATCATCTAAAAAACCATTGGTTGATATGGCGGTTGGACCTATAGCTACCATATTATTTGGAATAATATTGAATATATTATTTATACTTAATTTATTTGTTCCAGTGGTTGCTAAATAGGAGGAGAAGTATGCTTAAGGATGGATATACTTTAATGCATGAACATATGTTCATAGATCTTTCTGGAGTTAAGAAGAATTTAGATTGTAGATTAGATTGTAAAGAACATACTATTGAAGAAATGAAAAAGTTATATGATTTAGGTGTTAGAAATATTGTTGAAGTTACAAATAGAGGTATGGGAAGAGATATAAAATATATAGAAGATATTTCTAGAGAAAGTAAAATTAATTATATTTGTGCAACAGGATTTTATAAAGAACCTTTTTTACCAGATTATGTATATAATATGTCTATAGAAGAACTTGCTAATCTTATGATAGAAGATATAGAAAATGGTATAGATGGAAGTAACATAAAAGCTGGTATAATAGGTGAAATTGGAACAAGTAAAAATCAAATGACAGATGAAGAGAAAAAAGTTTTTAGTGCCGCTATTATAGCTCATAAAAAGACGGGTAAACCTATAACTACTCATACTACGCTTGGTACTTATGGTAAAGAGCAAGTAAATTTTTTTAAACAAAATGGAGTAAATTTAAACAATGTAGTAATTGGCCATGTTGATTTAAGTGGTGATATTGATTATATTTTATCTTTATTAAAAGAAGGTGTTTATGTTGAGTTTGATACTATAGGTAAAAATAATTATATGTCAGATGATGTTAGAGTAGATATGCTTAAAACTATACAAGATAAAGGATTTATTGATAAAGTATTTTTATCATTAGATATTACAAGAAAATCTAACATGCAATATATGGGAGGTATAGGATATTCATATATATTTGATATATTTATACCAAAATTAAAAGAAAAAGGAGTTACAGAAGATTCAATAGAAAAGTTATTACATTTGAATCCTAAAAAATTTTTTAACTTATAAGGAGTTTTATTATGAAGAAATTGATATATGCTTTTTGTTTATTTTTATTTGGGATGATTTCATATACGTATAATTTTGATAGTATAGAAGATGTAACTAATAAATATATAAAAGAAAAGACATTTCCGGGTTCTGTGGTTCTTGTTTCAGAAAAAGGGAAAATAATTTATTATAAAGCATTTGGAAATGCACAGGAAATTGAAAATGGTAAAATTCTTAAAAGAAAAATGAATGAGGAAACTATATTTGATCTTGCTTCACTAACAAAAATATTTGCTACAACACAAGCTATAATGAAGTTAGATTCAGAAGGAAAAATAAATTTAGAAGAAAAAGTTTCTACCTATATTCCTGAATTTGCACAAAATGGGAAGGAAAATGTTAAGGTTAGAGATTTATTAACGCATACGTCTGGATTAACACCGTGGTTACCTATATATTATCATGCAAATAATTCTGATGAGGTTTTAAAGTATATATGCTCACTACCATTAGAGTATGAAACTGGAACAAATAGGAAATATAGTGATTTATCATTTATGATGTTGGCTTTTATTGTTGAGAGAATAACAGGAGAAAAAATAAATGAATATGTATTGAATGAAATATATAAACCTTTAGGACTTCAAAAAACAAGATTTTTACCATTAGAACAATTCCCTAAAAATCAAATTGCATCAACTTCACACGGAAATCCATTTGAAGAAAGAATGATAAAAGATGATGATTTTGGATATAAAATAAATGAAGATTTTTCTTCATTTAGATATTGGAGAAAACAGACTTTAACAGGTGAAGTTAATGATGGAAATGCATATTATGCAAATAATGGTGTTGCAGGTCATGCAGGACTTTATTCAACAGCATTTGATTTATATATTTTAGGAGAAGTTCTTTTAAATAATGGAACTTTAAATAATATAAAAATTTATGATAAAAATGTTGTTGATAAATTTATAAAACAAGAAAGTAAATTTGGACATGGATTTGGATATGAAATTAATAGAGGTGGGGAGAAAACAGGATATATGGGTAAATATGCAAATTCTAGCTTTGTAGGTCATACAGGATTTACAGGGACACAAGTTGTTTACGATTTAGATAATAAAGTTCAAGTTATAATATTGACTAATAAACAAAATTTTGGTGTTGGAGAAAAAGGAACATATAAATCAACTTGGGCATATGCAAGAGAAATAATGGCAGCAGTTGGTGATCAGATATACAAGAAATGAGGTTAATTATGGAGTCATATCCTTTACAGTCTATAAGTTTAGATGAAGCAATTGAAAAACAATTTAAATTAATTGAAATAATATGTAAAAATATAAATGGAAGAGATATATTAAATTTAGGAGATTTAGGTGTAGAAAAAACAAATAATATGCCTTTAAGAACTAGAAGTGTAGAAAAAATTATCGCTGAATTTTTTGGAGGTGAAGATTCTTTTTTAGTAAGAGGTTCTGGAACTAATGCGCTTAGATTATCTTTTATAGAATTATTAAAAAATGAAAATCAAATATTAGTTCATGATGCTCCTATTTATAAAACTAGCGAATTTAATTTAAAATCAATGAAAGTAAATATATTAAAATATAATTTTAATGATTTGAGTAATTTAGATACATTTATTAAGGAAAATAAAATTAAAGTAGTATTATTACAACATACAAGGCAGCAATTAAAAGATAAGTATAATTTAAAAGAAGTTATAAATGAAATTAAGAGTATTGATTCAACAATAAAAATAATAGTGGATGATAATTATGCGGTGTGTAAAACAAAAGAAAATGGGGTTGAAATGGGTGCAGATATAACTGCTTTTTCAACTTTTAAATTATTAGGACCAGTTGGAATTGGTGTTATAGTAGGAAATAAAAATTTAATATCTAATATGAAAAAAAATAATTATTCAGGTGGTTCCCAAGTTCAAGGATTTGAAGCAATGGAAGTTTTAAGAGGTTTAGTATATGCTCCGGTTTCTTTAAGTATACAGGCAAGAGAAATTGAAAAATTAAAGAAAATATTATCTAACGATTTAAGATTTCCATATATAAAAAATGTGTATATAGCAAATGCTCAATCAAAAGTAATTTTAGTTGAATTTAAAGAATCTATAGCAAAAAAAATATTAGAAAAAACAGTTGACTTTGGAGCTTTAACACACCCTGTAGGTGCAGAATCTAAATTTGAATTTTCACCATTAATATACAGAGTTTCAGGAACATTTTTGGATTCAGATCCTACTTTAGCTGAACGAATGATAAGAATAAATCCTAATAGATCAGGGGCTGAAAATATTGCTAATATTATAGAAAAGGCATATTATTGGAAAAGAGATGATGAATAATGTTCTTAAAAAGATTGCTTAAAGAGAATCTTGATTTTGTAAAAGTAGCAGAAAAATTACATAAAGATTTGGAAATATTACCAGATACATATTGTATAGATATGGATATGTTGGAAATTAATGCTAAAAATATATTGAAAGAAGCAAATAAGTATGGAATAACTTTATACTATATGTTAAAGCAAATAGGTAGAAATCCTTTGATTGCTAAAAAATTAGAAAATATAGGTTATAAAGGAGCAGTTTGTGTAGATTTTAAAGAAGCTGAGATAATGATGGAAAATAATCTTCATCTTGGTAATGTAGGTCATTTGGTTCAAATTCCCCAAAAGATGATAAAGAGAATAATTGAATATGGAACAGACGTTTTTACGGTTTATTCTATAGATATGATACAAAAAATATCTGATGTAGCTTTAAATTTAGGAAAAGTTCAAGATATTATAATTAGAGTTATAGAATTTGATTCAAATATTTATGTAGGACAGGAATCTGGATTATCAATTGAAGAAATAAAAAAAATGATACCAAAAATAAAATCTCTTAAAGGAATTAGATTAATAGGACTTACTTCATTTCCGTGTTTTCTCTATTCTAATGAAGAAAAAAAAATAAAAGAAACAAATAATTTAAAATCTTTATTAAATGCAAGAGAAATTCTTTTAAAAGAGGGATTTGATATCAAACATATAAATATGCCTTCAATCACTACTGTAGAAAATATGAAAGTTATAAGTGAATTTGGTGGAACACATGCAGAACCTGGACATGCTTTAACAGGTACAACTCCACTAAATAGTGAAGGAGGTATAGAAATTCCTAGTTATTTATATATTTCTGAAATATCTCATATATTTGGAGAAAAATCGTATTTTTATGGTGGAGGATATTATCCACGCAGCAATATGAAATATGGATATATAAATGGTGAAGTTGTAGAAGTTGATGATTTTAATTCAGAAAATATAGATTATTATTTATCTTTAAAAGGCAAATATGATATATTTAAAAGTATAATTTTAGCTTTTAGAACACAAGTTTTTGTAACACGATCAGATATAGTTTTAATTGAAGGAATACATAATGGAAATATAAAAATATTAGGAAGATTTGATTCTCATGGAATAGAAAGAAGGATTTGAAATGGGTAAATTTATTGTTCTAGTTTTAGATGGATTTGGTGTGGGTTATATGGATGATGTTTTAGAGGTAAGAGCTAGAGATTATGGTTCAAATACTGCATTACATATATTGGATAATGTTAAAAATTCTAAGTGGAGTAATTTGGAAAAATTAGGATTAATGAATATTTTAAATGCTGAAACAGAAAAAATGAAAAAAGTTAAAAATTGTATTATTGGTAAATCTAAGTTACAACATCATGGTGGTGATACATTCTTAGGGCATCAAGAAATTATGGGAACAAAAACAGAAAAACCGCTTAATAAGCCTTTTTCATATTATATTGATGAGGTGGAAAATAAATTAAAAAATAGTGGATATATAGTTGAAAGAAGAGGTGAAGAAGTTAAGTTTTTATGGGTTAATGATAAAGTTGCTATAGGTGATAATTTAGAAACGGATTTAGGACAAGTATATAATGTTACAACAACATTTAAAGAAACAACATTTGAAGAAGAATTAGAAATAGCTCAAATTGTAAGAGATATAGTAAAGGTTGAAAGAGTTATAGTATTTGGTGGAACAAAGGCTTCTAAAGAAAGTATTTTAGCAGCTGCACGTGAAAGAGAAAATAAGTACATGGGTATAGATGCTCCGCTGTCTTTAGTATATGAGGAAGGATATATGGTTAGACATATGGGCTATGGTGTAGATCCTCATGTACAAGTACCAACAATATTAACTAAAAATGGAATTGATGTAACACTTATAGGAAAAGTTGCAGATATTGTATTTAACGATAAAGGAAAGAGTTTAATAAATTTAGTAGATACTAAAACAATACTTGAATTAACTTTAGAAGAAATGGATAATATGAAAAAAGGATTTATGTGTATTAATGTTCAAGAAACTGATCTTTCAGGACATGCACAAAATTCAGAAAGATATTCAAATATTTTAACAATAGCTGATGAATATATAGGGAAAATTTTAGAAAAATTAGAAGAAGATGATATAATTGTTATTACTGCAGATCATGGTAATGATCCTACTATAGGACATTCACAACATACTAGAGAAAATGTACCACTATTAATATATAATAAAAAATTAAAAGATAAATATATTAATATAGGTCTTAGAAATACAATGTCAGATACAGCGGCAACTATTCTTGAATATTTTAAAATAGAAGAAAAATTAGAGCATGGTAAAAGTTATTTAAGTTTATTGAAATAATTGCAGGGCTAAAAGGTCATGAAAATAGAAAATATTCTATTTAATGACCTTTTATTTTGTTTGCTAATATCAATATAAAAATTGAAATATTTATTGTGTTGTTATTTTGAAGATAAATTAAATATTTAAAAGAATTTAATAATAAGATAATATTCTCTAGTTAAAAATATTATTTTGGTGTATAATTAACTATATATAAAAAATTTAAATAAGGATTTATTTATGGACGAAAAAAGACTTGAAATGGAAACAT
>CAURNT010000014.1:0-28734 GCA_963526495.1 uncultured Streptobacillus sp.
CAGGGACGCCATCATTTATTATTACGTCACAAGTCTTTTGACTTGTTTTTTTTATTATTGAAATAATATAAAGTATATCTTTTTATACTTTCAACTATTGAAAGTAACTTTCAAAAGAACTTGCATTTTATAAAATTATGAGTATACTCTTAATAAGAGGTGATGCTTATGGTTAATTTGAATGTTTTGTCTACTGAACAGAATAATACTAACAGTAAGGATATTGAATTACAAAGTACACAGGAAATATTAAAAAGGATAAATGAGGAAGATAAGAAAGTTGCTTATTGTGTTGAAAAATCATTAGAGAATATATCTTATTTAATTGATAATATTTTGGATAATTATAATGAAAATACACGTATAATATATGTTGGATCAGGTACTTCTGGTAGGCTTGGTATATTAGACGCTTCTGAATGCCCACCAACTTACGGAGTAGATTTTGATAAATTTCAAGGTTTAATATCAGGAGGTAGAGATGCTGTTTTTATGGCAGTTGAAAATGCAGAAGATAGTATAGAAATGGGAATTGAAGATATTAAAAAACTTGATTTAAAACCTTATGATGTTGTTATTGGATTAACTGCTTCAGGAAGAACACCGTATGTAGTTTCTGCTATTAATTATGCCAATAGTATAGGAGTTTTAACAGGTAGTATTTCATGTTCAAAAAATTCTGAAGTTTCTAAAATTGCTAAATGTCCTATTGAAGTTGTAGTAGGACCAGAAATTGTAACAGGTTCAACAAGAATGAAATCAGGAACTGCTCAAAAAATGATATTAAATATGATTTCAACGACTATAATGATTAAATTAGGTAAAGTATTTTCAGGTTATATGGTTGATGTAAAAACTTCAAACTTTAAATTGATAGAAAGAGCTAAAAGAATTATTATATCAACTACACATTGTGATTATGATCTTGCTTCTAAAAAATTAGAAGAAGCTGGGTATAATGTTAAATATGCAATAGTAATGATTTTATTATCTATTACAAAAGAAGAAGCTATATATAAATTAGATGAATACGGGTATAATGTTGCGAGGTTGATACATGAGTTTAATGATAAAAATAAGGGAGAATAAGGATTTTACTGAAAATGAAAAATATGTTGCTGAATATATTTTGAAAAATATTAGAAATATTAGAAGTATTCCTGCTATGGATATTTCTAAAAATACATATACAAGTATTTCAACGGTTACAAGGATGTGTAAAAAATTAGGTTTTAAAGGCTTTCAAGAATTTAGACTAAAAGCAATAGAAGAAATGGCATTAATTGGAAATAAAGAAATGGTAGTAAATAATAGTGATATAGACGAAAATTGTGATACTAAAGATATAATAGAAAAAATTAGTAAGCTTAGTATAATATCTCTAAAAGAAACAAAAATGTTACAAGACGCTGATATTATAGATAAAATTGTTGATTTAATTAATGAAAAATCTGTTATTGATTTTTATGGAATGGGAGCCTCACATATAGTTTGTTTAGATGCACAGTATAAATTTATGAGAGTAGGTAAAATTGTTAATACTTTTAATGGGACAGATTTACAACATGTTCAAGCAGTTAATAGCGATGATAATCATCTTGCAATAATTGTATCATATTCTGGAATGACTAAAGAAATATTAGATATTGTTAAAATATTGAAAGAAAAAGGAGTTACTACAGTTTCTATAACCAAATATGTAACAAATGCAATTGCTAAGTTGTGTGATTATAATCTATATGTAACTTCTAAAGAATCATTTAAAAGAAGTGCTGCTATTTATTCAAGGATTTCCATTTTAAATTTAATTGATGTTATATATTTAGCTTATTCTAATAAGAATTATAAAGAAGTTGTAAAAAGAATTAATGAAACAAAAATAGAAAAAATAGAAAACCAAAAGGAGTGAGTCGTAATGGATGCAAAAAAAATGGCAAAAGAAATTTTGGATGCTTTAGGTGGGGTAGAAAATATTAGTTCTAATGCAGTTTGTATGACAAGACTTAGAGTTAGTACTAAAAAAGATGTTTCAATTGAAGAATTGAAAAAAATTGATGGTGTATTATCAGTAGTTGAAGCCGATACACTACAAATCGTTTTAGGACCTGGTGTTGTTAATAAGGTTGGGAATGAATTTTCTAAATTAACTAACATACCTTTAGGTTTTGAAGATGTAAATGAATTAGCTAAAGAAAATAAGAAGGAAAATAAAGCTAAACATAATGGTGTAGTTCAAAGATTCTTACAAAGAATAGCTAATATTTTTGTTCCTTTATTGCCAGGTATAATTGCAGCAGGATTAATACTTGGACTTAGTAATGTAGTTACTGTTACTACAAAGGGTGCATTTAATGGTAGTTTGTGGTTTTTAGCTATTAAAAGTTTAGGATTTGTTATGTTTGGTTATTTATCACTTTATGTTGGTATGAATGCTGCTAAAGAATTTGGTGGAAGTGCAGTGCTTGGAGGTATTATAGGGTCAATATTTATAGCTAATCCAGGTCTTCCTTTATTAACTAAAATAGATGATAATCCTATTATCTTACCTTTCACAGGTAAACCATTTACACCAGGATTAGGTGGACTTTTAGCTGCTTTATTTATGGGTATAATAGTATCTTATCTTGAAAAGAATGTCAGAAAATATGTACCTACTTTCTTAGATACTTTCTTAACTCCATTAATTACTTTGATATTAGGTGTATTTATAGCTCTATGTATTATACAACCAATTGGAAATATAGTAACAGTTGGAATATTTGGAACACTTAATTTTGTATATAATAGTCTTGGATTTGTAGGAGGATATATATTATCTGCTGCGTTCTTACCACTTGTTTCAGTTGGATTACACCAAGCTTTAACACCTATACATGTGTTATTAAATGATCCTAATGGACCAACTCAAGGAATTAACTATCTATTACCTATACTTATGATGGCAGGTGGAGGACAAGTTGGTGCTGGATTTGCAATATATTTAAAAACTAAGAATAAAAAATTAAAAACTCTAACAAGAGATGCTCTTCCTGTAGGTATTTTAGGTATAGGAGAACCTTTAATGTATGCAGTTACTCTTCCTTTAGGTAAACCATTTATTACAGCTTGTCTTGGTTCTGGATTTGGTGGAATGCTTGCAGCAATATTTAAATTAGGAACTATAACTCAAGGAGTTTCAGGATTATTTGGATTATTAATAGTTGTTCCTGGAACATGGATTTATTTCATAATAGCTATGGTAGGTGCCTATATAGGTGGATTTATCTTAACTTATTTATTTGGAATAGACGAAGAAAGAATAGAAGAAATTTATGGAAATTAAAACAGGAATATCGCTTTATTTAAGTACAGATATACAGAAAAATATAGAAGTTATTAATAAAGCAAGTATGAGTGGTGTGAAGTTTGCCTTCACATCACTTAATATTTTAGAAGAAAATAATATTGATAAAAGTGAGAGACTATACAAATTAATAGAATTATGTACTAAGAATGATATTAAATTAATAGTTGATATTAATGAATATACAAATAGTGTTATATTTTCTAATTTAAAAAATGTATATTTAAGAATAGATGACGGGTATAGTTTAGATGAAATATATGAATTATCTAAAAAAAACATGATAGTTCTTAATGCGAGTACTATAACTAAAAATGATTTAAAATATTTAAATAATAAAGGAATAGATTTTAATAAGATACTAGCTTTACATAATTATTATCCTAAAAAGTATACAGGAATAGGAGAAAAATATTTTTTAGAACAAAATGAAAAATATAATGAATTTGGAATTAGAACAATGGCTTTTGTATCAGGAGATTTAAAAAGAGGACCTATGTTTGATGGACTACCTACTCTTGAAAATACAAGAGAAGAAAGATTTATAACATCTGTATTAAAATTAATTAGCCTTAAGACTGACATAGTTTTAGTTGGGGATATAGATCTTAGTGATGAAAATTGGAAATATTTTAAATATATTTCAGATGGTATAGTTCCGCTTAAAAATATAGATAATATATTAAATAATACAGTATTTGAGAATAGAAGAGATTATTCAGAGTATTTAATAAGGTCAAAAATTCCTGAGAGTATAGGCAAAACTAGAAAAGAATTTAAAGAATATATACAAAAAGAATTAAGATATATAAAAAAAGAAAATAGAGAAATTAGAAAAGGTGATATACTTTTAAGTAATGAAAAATACTTAAGATATGAAGGTGAAGTTGAAATTGCATTAAAAAATTTAGGGATAGATGAAAAAAGAGATGTAGTTTCAAGAGTATGCGAGGAAGATGTAGAATTATTGTATTATATATCAATAATTAATAAATTTATATTTTGGAAGTAGTTTTTTACTTCCTTTTTCTTTTACTTGACTAACATTTTTTAAAATGATAGTATTATATTATATATAAATTTCTAGAGGTGTAATATTTATGAATCAGTTTATACAGAAAAAGGAATTATTTCTAAAAAATCCTTCATACTTATTAAAAGTAAAAAAAAGATTTGATATGTTAAAGGATAAGGAAGAGAAAACTCCAGTAGAGAATAGAATATATCTAGTTTGTCAAAAAGATCTTTCAGATGCTATAGAGGCTATAAATATATTATTAAATGATGATAAAGAAAATTTATCTAGTGATGTAAAACAAACTATTAAAGAAATTTT
The DNA here is from genome assembly GCA_963526495.1 of uncultured Streptobacillus sp. Lineage (GTDB taxonomy): Bacteria > Fusobacteriota > Fusobacteriia > Fusobacteriales > Leptotrichiaceae > CAURNT01. The sequence goes on from CAURNT010000014.1 coordinate 4,680, forward strand.
AAAAAAATTATTGAGTTAGAAAGGTAAAAATATGGATTTTAAAGAAAAATTAAGAATTTATGCTGAAACTGCTGTAAAAGTAGGAGCAAATGTTCAACAAGGTCAACTTGTAGTTATTAGAACAGTAACTGAAGCAAGAGAGTTAGCTTATGCAGTTGCAGAAGCTGCGTATAAAGCTGGGGCAAGTAATGTAGAAGTTATATGGATGGATAATGAGATTAATAAATTAAGACACATATATGCAACAAAAGAAGTTTTAGGTGATGTTAGAGATTTTGTTAAGGAAGAGTATAAAGATTATGTTGATAGAAATGCGGTATTCATATCTATATTAAGTTCAAATCCTAATCTTTTAGAAGGAATTGATTCTGATAAAATTAAATCAGGAGTAATGGCAAGAAGTTCTGCTATGAAATATTTACGTTCATCTCTTATGAGTGATAGAAATTCTTGGACTATAATAGGATGTCCTAATAAAGAATGGGCAAAATTAGTATTTCCAGATTTAGACGAAGTTGAAGGAATAAAAAAACTTTGGGATGCAATATTTTATGTAAGTAGAATAGAAGATGAAAATAGTGTTGAAAATTGGATGAAACATATACATAACTTGGAAAGTAGAGCTAAAATATTAAATGATTATAATTTTAAATATTTAAGATATACAAATCAAAAAGGAACTAATTTAGAAATAGAATTACCTAAAGGGCATCTATGGAAAGCTGCACGTGCAATAAACTCTAAAGGAGCCGAATTTACAGCTAATATGCCAACTGAAGAAGTTTATACATTGCCTCATAAAAATGGAATAAATGGTAGAGTATATAGCACTAAACCTTTAAATTATAATTCAAATATTATAGATGAATTTTATCTTGATTTTAAAGATGGTAAAGTAATAGGATTTGATGCTAAAAAAGGAAAAGAAATTTTAAAAACATTAATTGATACAGATCAAGGGTCAAAAAGTCTAGGTGAAGTAGCACTTGTTCCACATGATTCTCCAATATCTAATACAAATTTAATGTTTTATGAAACATTATATGATGAAAATGCATCTTGTCATTTAGCTATAGGTGCAGCTTATCCTACTTGTATAGAAAATGGTGTTAATATGAGTGATGAGGAATTAGAAAAATCTGGAGTTAATATTAGTTTAACTCATGTAGACTTTATGATAGGTGATGCTACTTTAAATATATTAGGAATTAAAGAAAATGGTGAAGAAGTACAAGTGTTTAAAAATGGGAATTGGGCATTTTAATGAATTATGACTTTAATCCTGTAATTATAGAAGAAAGTTTTAAAAGAATAAAAAAATATATAGTTAAAACACCTCTTATGAAATCTAATTTATTAAGTGATAAAAATACAAAAATATATTTTAAAATGGAAAATAGACAAAAACTTAATTGTTGTAAGATAAGAGGTGCTTTTGCAAAATTAACGCAACTGGATAATAAAACACCTATTATAGCAGTTTCAAGTGGTAATCATGGTTTATCTATATCTTATGCGAGTAAAATTTTAGGATTTAAAAATACATATATATATTTATCAAAGTCAACAACTAAAGATAAAATTGAAAATATATATAGCTATGGGGTTAATGTGAATAAAGATGGTTTAGATTATGATGATGCACACAGACTTGCGGAAGAGTTTACTAAAAAAGTAAAAGGTACATTTATTGATCCTTGTTCTGATAATATAGCTTTAGCTGGACAAGGAACAATAGCTATAGAAATATTAGAAGATTTACCTAATGTAGATCAAATATTCATTCCAGTTGGAGGTGGTGGAATATTTGCAGGTATAGCTATTTATGCTAAAAGTAAAAATCCAAATATTCGTATTATTGCTGTTCAAACAGAAATGTCACCATCTTTTAGAGATTCTATAAAAGATGGTATTAGATATGAGAATTATAAAGCTAAAGGTGAAAGTATTTGTGATGCTCTTTTAGGTGGAGTTGGAGAATTACCATATTCATTGATAGATAATTATTTAGATGATGTTATGGTTGTAGAAGAAAAATATGTAAAAAAAGCAATTATCCATTTATTACTTAAAGAAAAAAATTTAGTTGAACCAGCAGGAGCAATAGGACTTGGTGCTTATTTTATGTATCCTGAAAAATTCAAGAATAAGAAAAATGTAATAATACTTTCAGGAGGTAATATAGATGAAAGTCTACTTTTAAGTATATTACAAGAAAATAGAAAGGAAGAATAATGAATGAAATTTTAAAAAGAAATGAAGTTGATAAATCTCAAACTTGGGATTTAACAAGTATTTTTATAAATGATGAGGCTTGGGATAAAGAATTTGAAAAATTATCTAGTGAAATAGATGAAGTATTGAAATATAAAGATAATATGGTAGATAATATTGAAAATTTAAAAGCGACATTGAAATTAGATGAGGAGTTATCTATAAGAATAAGCAAATTATATACATATGCTCATTTAAAAAGTGATGAAGATAGTACAAACTCTAAATATCAAGAATATAATAATAAAGCGTTAACACTTTATTCTAGATTTGCATCTAATTCTACATATCAAGAGATAAAATTATTAGAGCTTAGTAGGGAGAAAATAGATGAATATTTTAGTGATGAAGAAATAAAACATTATAAATTTTATGTATTAAATTTATTAAATGAAAAAGAACATAAATTAAGTCAAAAAGAAGAAGAATTACTTGCTAATTTAATGGAAATAATGTCTGTACCTCATAAAACATTCTCTATGCTTAATGAAGCAGATTTAAAATTTGATGATATAGTAGATTCAAAAGGAACTGTTTTACCTTTAAATCATGCTAGATATATATCATATTTAGAATCTAATGATAGAGTATTAAGAGAAAATGCTTTTAGAAGTATATATAAGTCTTACGCTAATTTTAAAAATACTTTTGCTTCAACTTTACATGGACAGGTTATAAACCATACAATAGGAGCAAAATTAAAAAAATATTCTAGTGCAAGAAATGCAGCTCTTTCAAATAATTATATAGATGAAAATGTTTATGATGCCTTAGTTGAAGCTGTAAATTCAAGATTAGATTTATTACATAAGTATATGCAAATTAGAAAAAATATATTAAAATTAGATGAAATGCATCAATATGATATACATACTTCATTAATAGAAGATGTTAAATTAACATTTATATTTGAAGAAGCAAAAGATATTATAATAGATGCATTAAGTGTAATGGGAGAAGAATATATAACTATATTAAAAAAAGCATTTGATGAAAGATGGATAGACTATGCTGAAAATGAAGGTAAGAGATCTGGGGCTTATTCAGGTGGAACTTATGGAACAAATCCATTTATACTAATAAGTTGGAGAGGAACGATAGATAATTTATTTACATTAGCTCATGAATTAGGACATAGTATGCATAGTTATTATACAAGAAATTACCAACCTCAAGTGTATGGTAATTATACAATATTCTTAGCAGAGGTTGCGAGTATAACTAATGAATTATTATTAAGTCATTATTTAATGAAAAAATATTCAAATGATGATAAGGTTAAGGCATATATAGTAAATCATGATTTAGATAAAATTAAATCTACTTTATATAGACAAACTCAATTTGCTGAATTTGAAAACGAAATTCATAAATTGGTAGAACAAGGTGGAGCATTAACTGCTGATATTTTATCTAATCTATATTTTGATATTAATAAAAAATATTATGGAGAATATATTACTTATGATGAAGAAATTAAATATGAATGGGCTAGAATTCCACATTTCTATTATAATTTCTATGTATATCAATATGCTACTGGAATATCAGCTGCTTCTGCATTCGCTAAAAAAATATTAACAGAAGGTAGACCTGCAGTAGAAAAATATATTAATTATTTAAAATCTGGTTCTAGTGATTATTCTCTTGAAATATTAAAAAAAGCAGGAGTTGATATGAGTACTAATAAACCAGTACTTGATTGTTTAGATATATTTGAAAAACAATTACAAGAATTTGAAAAATTTGTTAAATAGATAAATAAAAAATCTCATATTAGATAATAAATCTTGATATGAGATTTTTATTTTATTTTTCAGTTTTTATTTCTTCAACAATATTTTCTTCATTTTCTATATTGCTAATTTTTTTGTTTTTAAGATAATCATAAAGATTAATTAGTACCACTCCTGTATTTCCTAAATACATAATTAACCATCCCCATGATAGTATTATTTTAGTATTTAGGAAATTTTTCCAAAATTCAAAACTTCCAGTAAAGTGTTTCATTTTATAATAAACATAAATTAATAAACTAGTTATTAGAATAAATTCTAGAATTGATAAAGCTAGAGATATTTTTTTACTCCAATTATCTTTTATGTAAAAAGAATGTGCCCCTATTCCTAAAAGAACTAAAGTAACTATTATAGATTTAAAACCTAAATTTATTAATGTGATGTATAACTTATTACTTTCAGTTAAATTTATTGAGATTATTGGACTAATAATACCAAGACAAAGTAAAACTGAAAATCCTTTTTTAATACGATTTAACATATTATTTCTCCTTTATATCAATATATTTTACATTACCATCTAAAACATAAACCATATCTTTTCTTTCAACTACTATTTGAATTTTATTTTTCATTTCTTGATTTTCAAGTATTTTTTTAAATAATCTTTTAGCAGGATTAATAGCTACAGGAAAACCAACTTTAGTAAACATTCCATAATCACCAGTAGTATCACCATAAGCATATGATTTTTCAAGATCGATATCATATTTTTTAACAAAATCATTGATAGCATGAATTTTACTTTCACTATCCCACATAGGTTCTAGTTTACCGTTATAGTAACCATTTTTATCTTTATGGTATATTGTTCCAATATAGTCATGCGCACCTAATTTTTTTGCCATTTTTTCAACTAGAAAAGAAGGTGAACCTGATATTATAATTACTAAATCGCCTTTTTCTATGTGTTCTTTTATTTTGTGTCTAGAGTAGGTATAAATTTTTTCAGATTTACGCTCGATGACTCTTGTTGCCACATAATCAATATCTTCACAGCTAATATTTTGCATATAACTAATATAGCTTTCAACTACTTCATCAAGATAATCATCGTAAGATCCTCTTCGTTTTTCCCAATTTTCAAATTTATTTTTTACTCCTCCAACAAAACTTGTCTCTTCAAAAAAGCCAAATTTTATTAACATTTTAAAGTGTTCAATTAATAATGAATTTCTAAAAATTGTACCATCAACATCAAAAAATGCAGCAATTTTCTTACTCATATTTTACCTCCAATGTCTTTTTAAAATTATATCATATATTAATTGTTTAAGCAAATTTGTAGAAAAATTTTACAAAATATGATAAAATTAAAATATTAAGTTTTTTGGAGAGATAATTATGGAAAATACGGATAGTAGGATAATTTTTGATAAAATAAAAGAGTGTATAGTAAATAATCATAAAGAATTAGACATTAAAAGAATAGAAGATGCATATATATTGGCTCAGGAGTCTCATAAGGGTCAACTAAGAAAAAGTGGAGAGGAATATATTATTCATCCATTAGAAGTTGCAGAAATTCTACTTAATTTAAGAATGGATACAGATACTATAGTTGCAGGAATACTTCACGATGTTGTTGAAGATACTATGATTACTTTATCAGATATAGAGTATATTTTTGGGAAAGATGTATCTAATTTAATAGATGGTGTTACTAAATTAAAAAATTTACCTAGAAAACAAGGAAAGCAGATAGAAAATATTAGAAAAATGGTAGTTGCTATGTCAGAAGATGTTAGAGTAGTTATCATCAAACTTGCAGATAGGTTACATAATATGCGTACTTTGAAATTCCAATCACCAGAAAAACAAATAGAAAAATCTCGTGAAACAATGGATATATATGCTCCAATTGCTCATAGAATAGGTATGGGAAAAATTAAATCAGAACTTGAAGATTTGGCTTTTTACTATATTAATCCAGAAGGGTATAATGAGATAAAAAATTTAGTAAATATAAAAAAAGAAGAAAGAAATAACTATATTGAAAAAATAATAAAGATAATAAAAGAAGAAATTGATAAAAGTGATGTAGAAGCTAAAGTTAATGGAAGATCTAAACATCTATACAGTATATATAGAAAAATGAAGGAGAAAAATAAAGATTTTGGCGATCTTATGGATTTAACAGCTATAAGGATAATAACGCATAAAGAAGTTGATTGTTATACTGTTTTAGGAATAGCTCATTCTATATTTAAACCTGTATCAGGAAGATTTAAAGACTATATAGCTGCCCCTAAGCCTAATGGTTACCAATCTATACATACAACTGTTGTTGGACCAGATAATCAGATAGTTGAAATACAAATTAGAACAGAACAAATGCATCAAATAGCAGAAGAAGGAGTTGCAGCTCACTGGAAGTATAAAGAAAAAAAATCTAAAGATAAAAATGAAGCATATTATGCTTCTGTTAAGAAAATAATAGAGTCTAATATTAATGATACGTTTGCTAAAGAAGTAACAGTTGAAATACTTAAGAAGACTATATTTGTATTTACTCCTAAAGGAGATGTAGTAGAACTTCAAGAAGGGTCAACTGTACTTGATTTTGCTTTCCAAGTTCATACTCAAATAGGTTATAGAACTATTGGTGCTAAAATTAATGATAGAATAGTAACTTTAGATCATGTTATACATAATGGAGATAAAGTTGAAATTTTAACTTCAAAAACTGCTAAAGGACCAGGTAGTGATTGGATAAATATAGTAACAAGTCCAAGTAGTAAATCAAAAATAAAAAAATGGTTTAAAGATAAAGAATTTGAAGAAAAATCTAAGATTGGTGAAGACTTAGTAATAGAAGCTTTTTCAAAAATTGGAATAAAATTTAAAGATATAGAAGAAGATGAAAAAATTCTTTTATATATGAAGAAGTATAATATAAGTAATATAGAACAACTTTATTATAAATTTGCTAATAATGAATTAGTTTTAGAAAATTTAGTTTCTAAATTTGAAGATAAAGAGAAGAAAACTGAAATTTATGAAAAAATAGAAGAAGAAACAGCAAAAACTAATAGTCAAATGTCTAAAAAAGACAGTTTGGGAGTTAAAGTTACAGGTTCAGATAATACTTTATTTACTTTTGCAAAATGTTGTTCACCGTTACCAGGGGATGATATAAAAGGATTTGTTACGAGAGGTAGAGGTATAGTTATACATAGAAATGATTGTATGAATATATTAAATTCTCTTAAAAATGAGCCAGAAAGAGAAATTGAAGTAATATGGGATGAAAAATTAATTAAGGAATCAAATACTAAATATCAAGCCAACTTTACTGTTAAAACTCTAGGTAGAGAGGGAATATTGATGGATATTATAAGAATAATGACTGAATATAAAATTAATTTAGTTGGTGTAAATACTAATGTAACTAAAGAGAATGGTAAAGAGGTAGGTCATATTCACTTTAATGTTCTTATAAAAGATAAAAAATATTTAGAAAAGTTATTTAAACATTTAAATTCTATGCCAGAAATTACGGGTATACTTAGAAAATAGAAAGGATAATAATGGAAAAACCAATTAAATATATTAAAATTGCTCAAGATGGAAGAGCTCGTGCAGGTATAATAAAAACACCACATGGTGAAATACATACCCCGGTATTTATGCCTGTTGGAACACAAGCAACAGTTAAAACTTTAACTCCAGAAGATTTAGAAGAAATAGGGGCTGAGATTATATTAGGAAATACTTATCATTTATATTTAAGACCAGGAGATGATTTGGTTGCCAAATTTGGTCATTTACATGGATTTATGAATTGGAAACATTCTATACTTACAGATAGTGGAGGATTTCAAATATTTTCTCTTGGAGATTTAAGAAAGATAAAGGAAGAAGGAGCTTATTTTAGATCTCATCATGATGGATCAAAACATTTTATATCTCCTGAAAAATCTATAGAAATACAAAATAACTTAGGGTCAGATATAATGATGGTGCTAGATGAATGTCCTCATGGGTTATCTACAAGAGAATACTTAATACCATCTATAGATAGAACAACACGTTGGGCAAAAAGATGTATAGAGGCAAATAAAAATCCAGAAAAACAAGGATTATTTGCTATAGTTCAAGGTGGAATATATGAAGATTTAAGAGATAGATCTCTTGAAGGACTTATGGAGTACAATGATGATTTTTCTGGATTTGCTATAGGTGGTCTTGCAGTAGGTGAACCAAGTGAGGATATGTATAGAATTTTAGATTATATAACACCTAAATTGCCAGAAGATAAACCAAGATATCTTATGGGAGTAGGTGAACCTTTAGATATGCTAGAAGCTATAGAAAATGGTGTAGATATGATGGATTGTGTTCATCCTTCAAGAATAGGTAGACACGGGACAGTATTTACTAAATATGGAAGACTTGTCATAAAAAATAAAGAGTATGAATTAGATGATAGGCCTTTAGATGTAGCAGATAATTATGTATGTAGAAATTATACTAGAGCATACATACGTCATTTGTTTAAAGCAAATGAAATGTTGGGACAAAGATTAGCTACATATCATAATATATGGTTTTTAATTAATCTTATGAAAGAAGCAAGAAAAGCTATTGAAGAAGGAAGATTTAAAGAATTTAAAGAAGAATTTATTAGAAACTATACACAAGGTAAGAATTCAGATTGGATTAAGCCTAAGAAAATAGGGGAGTAGTTATGATAGATATAAATAAAATAGATGCTATTGGTCTTGGTTATGGAGAGTTAGCACTTAAGGGTAAAAATAGAGGTACATTTGAAAATAATATAAAAAATAGAATATTAAATAAGATAAAAAAATATGATGCAGAATTAGTAAATGATATGTCAAAACTATATATTTATTTAGATAATAATGCAAAAGAAATATTAGAAGAGATAAAAAAAGTATTTGGTATAAATAATATTAATTTATCAGTTAAGTGTGAAACTAATGAAAAAGATATAAAAAATAAGATTTTGGAAGTAGCAAATGATGTATATGAAAAAGGCGCAAGAACTTTTAAAGTAGAAGTTAATAGAGGGAATAAAAAATTTGAAAAAAATTCAATGGAATTTGCAAAAGATTTAGGAGCTCATATATTAATAAATTCAAAATTTGAAAAAGTTTCTATGAGAGAACCTGATGTTTTATTTAGTTTAGATATACGTGAAAAAACATATATATATACAGAAAAAATACAAACTTATGGTGGACTTCCTTTAGGTAGTGCAGGTAGAGGACTTGTTTTAATATCAGGGGGTATAGATTCTCCTGTGGCATCGTTTATGATGTGTAAAAGAGGACTTAAATTAGATTTTGTAACATTTCATTCTTTTCCTTTTACATCAGAAAAGGCTTTGATAAAGATAGAAGAATTAGTTAAAATATTAAGTGAATATAATTTAAAAGCTAATTTTTATTCTATGAATATATTAAAAATACAACAAGAAATAAATGCAAAGACTGATAAATCTTATGCAACGATATTAACAAGACGTGCTATGATGAGACTTGCACAAAAAATTGCAAAAAATTATGGTTTAAATGCGTTAGTTACTGGTGAAAGTTTAGGACAAGTTGCCTCTCAAACTTTAGAAGGATTAAATGCAACTAATGATGTAGTTGAAGATTTGGTAGTATTTAGACCATTGATAGGTATGGATAAATTAGAAATTATAGAAATTGCAAGAGAAATAGGAACTTATGAAAAATCTATTGAACCACACGATGATTCTTGTGCAATGTTTGCGCCACGTCATCCAAATACTAAACCCAAAAAAGAAAATGTAGAATTAGAAGAAGTAAAGATAGAAAATTATTTTGATATTTTAGAAGAAATATATAAAGAGAAAAAAGTAGTGGTAGTTAAGTAATATGGATTATAAAGAAAAATTAAATAAATATTATAATTCTTTCTATAACTTTGCTAAAATATTCTATAAAAACTTTTTATCTTCTGATATATCACTATTAGCTTCTAATTTAACATATATGATGATATTGACTATATTTCCTTTTTTTGCAATAGTAATAGGAGTTTCTAAAGGATTTGGATTAGATGAAATTTTAATTTCAGAATTAACAAAATTTGTTCCACAAGATGAAGTTAGAATAAACTATGTCTTAAACGTAATAAATAACCTTATAGTTTCAGCTAAAGGTGGTGTATTAACAGGATTGGGTATAATAATACTTGTTTATTCAGTAATAAGTATGTTTGACCTTTTAGAAAAAACTTTTAATAATATATGGAATGTAAAGGATAAAAGAAAGTATAGTACTAAGATAATAAGTTATGTTGCAATCACATTTATAGCTCCTATATTTTTGTTATTAATTATAGGTTCAAGTTCAGTTATAGTTGACGTAGTGAGCAAATATTTAGGAAATATTGCAATATTAACTTTAATATTTGTTAGACTGATAAATATAACATTAATACTTTTAGTATTGTTAGCTCTTTTTTTATTAGTTCCTAATAAAAGAGTTCAATTAATTCCTGCTTTTATAGGAAGTTTATTTACACTTATAGGTATCTATGTAATTTATGTTATATATTCTATACTTCAAACTTCAATTAATAGATATAATATAATATACGGGTCACTTGCCTTTGTTCCTATATTCTTAATTTGGATAAAATATATATGGACAGTTATATTAATAGGAGCTCAAATAACATATAGTATACAAACATCTAAGGAATTTGTAGAAGAAAAATATATTTTATCAGTTAATGAAACTAAAAAGTTAGGATTATATTTACTTTATATAGTTATAGAAAATTTTGAAAATATGGGAGATCCTTTTACTATAAACGATTTAAAGAATGAATCTGGACTTCCAAAGTCTATAATTAAAGAAGGTATAAGAACATTGCAAGATATATATTTGTTGAATGAATTTTTTGATTCTAAAACGAATCAAAGTTTTTATCAAGTTAATAAAAATCCTAATGCAATAACAATTAAACTATATAATGATTTAGTTGAGAAATCTGATGTATCTTCAGATATAATACTTGAAAAAATTACTGAAGATAAAAAAGAAAAATATTTAAGAATATCAAAAGAAATTGATTTTAAAAATATAGAGCTTATTAAGGAGATAAAATGATATATATAGTAATTATTTTACTAATAGTTTTGATATTTCTTATAATTTATTTAATATTGAATAATAAAAAAGATAATTTTGATAAATTTAAATATGAAATATTTGAAATAATAGAAAATAGGAATTCTAAAAATAATGATAATATTAGTAAAAATTTTATAGATATAAAAGATAATATAAATAATATGAATAATACTAATTATGAAAATATTATAAAAAAAATATCAGATATATCAAATAGTCAAAAGAGTTTAGAAACTGTAACTCAAGAAATAGTTAAATTTCAAAATATATTGAATGATAAAAAATCAAGAGGTAGATTTGGTGAAATTAGATTAGAAGAAGTTCTTGAAAATATTTATGGAGATAGTAAAATATTTGAAAGACAGTATAAAATGACTAATGGTAAGATAGCTGATACTATTATAAAATTAAGTGATAAAATAGTTGCTATAGATTCTAAATTTCCGTTAGAAGCATATATTAAATATGAAGAAGATAGCAGTTCTAACAATAGAAGTGAATTTGCTAAAAGTATAAAAAAACATATAGATGATATTTCTAGTAAATACATTATAGAAGGTGAAACTTTAAATCAAGCTATAATGTTTTTGCCGAGTGAGTCTATATATTTAGAAATATATAAAAATTTTGAAGATATAATATATTATGGATATAAAAATCATGTTTGGATAACTTCTCAAACGAATTTATTGATATATATTTCAACGTTAGTATATGCAAATCTTGAGTTTGAAAAAACTAAGGAATCTGAAAATATATTAAATAAATTAATAGCTTTTTCTGAAGAATTTACTAGATATAAACAAAGATGGTCAAATTTAGAAAAGGATTTTGAAAAGCTAGAAAAAGATTTTAGAGAATTAAATATAACAGCAAATAAAATAAGTAACAAATTTGATGATATTAATAATTTAAAAAATAGATAGGATAGGAGAGAAAAATGAGAAAATCAGGAATTTTATTACACCCTACTTCACTTTATGGAAAAGAAGGAATTGGGACTTTAGGTGATAGTTTGTATGAATTTATAAACTTTTTATCTAAATCTAAACAAAAATTATGGCAAATATTTCCGTTAGGACCAACTGGATATGGAGATTCACCTTATCAATGTTTTTCAGCGTTTGCAGGTAATCCATATTTAATAGATTTAGAAACATTAGCTAAAGAAGGTTATTTAAGTTTTGAGGATATAAATATAGATTTTGGTGATGATGTTGAAAAAATTAATTATGGTTTAATTTATGAAAGAAAATTACCTATATTAAAAAAAGCTTATATTAATTTTAAAGAAGATGATGATTTTACTAAATTTGAAAAAGATAATAGTTATTGGTTAGAAGATTTTGCACAATTTTCAGCTTTTAAAGAATACTTTGGTGGTATTTCTTGGTTAGAATGGCCTAAAGAATATAAAAATAGAGATTCAAAAGCTTTAGAAACTTTAAATTCTAAATTAGAAAATGAAATAAAGTATTTTAAATTTTTACAATATATTTTCTTTAAACAATGGAAGAATGTAAAAGCTTATGCAAATAGTAAAGGTATAGAAATAATAGGAGATATACCAATATTTGTATCTATGGATTCAGCTGATGCATGGTCAAATAACGAAATTTTCCAATTTGATAAAGATAGAAATCCGGTTAAAGTAGCAGGAGTTCCACCTGATTATTTCTCAGCAACTGGGCAATTATGGGGTAATCCTTTATTTGATTGGGATAAATTAAAAGAAACAGGGTATAAATGGTGGATAGATAGAGTAAAAGCTAATCTTTCATTGTATGATATAATAAGAATAGATCATTTTAGAGGATTTGAATCATATTGGTCTATAAATTATGGAGAAGAAACAGCTATAAATGGTAAATGGGAAAAAGGACCTGGAATGGATTTATTTAATGCTATTCGTGAATCTTTAGGAGATTTAAATATTATTGCAGAAGATCTAGGTACTTTAACTGATGATGTCGTAAAATTAAAAAACGATACAGGATTCCCTGGAATGAGAATTTTACAATTTGCATTTAGTCAAGATCCTGAAAATGAATATTTACCTCATAATTATGATAATAATACTGTTGTCTATACTGGAACTCATGATAATGATACAACTAATTCATGGTTTTCTAATTTAAATGATATAGAAAAACAAGAAGTTCGTGAATATATAAATGTGTATGATGATAATGGAATTGTATATGGATTGATTAGAGCTGCACTTTCTTCAGTTGCAGATATAGCAATAATTCCTATGCAAGATTATTTAAATCTAGGAGGATTTGCTCGTATAAATACACCAGGTCTTGCTGCAGGAAACTGGCAATGGAGATTAAAAAATGATGGACTATCAGATAAACTTGCCAAAACTATATCACATTTAACAGAGATTTATGGTAGATAGATGAATTTATTTACTATTAATGATGAACCATTAGCAAGTAAATATAGACCTAAGGATTTTGATGATTTCTATGGACAAGAAAAAATAGTTAGATTAATAAAAAAACAATTGGATAATAAAAAATTTATAAGTTCAATATTTTATGGTCCAAGTGGAACAGGTAAAACAACTTTAGCTAAAATTATTGCAAAGAAATTAGGGTATGATTATTATTATTTAAATGCAATTAAATCAGGTAAGGGAGATATAGTTGATATATTAGATAGGGTTAAAAATTCAACTAATAAAACTATATTATTTTTTGATGAAATACATAGATTTAATAAATTACAACAAGATACTTTACTTGAAGATTTAGAAAATGGAAATATTATACTAATAGGAGCAACAACTGAATCTCCATTTTATTCTTTAAATAAGGCTATACTTTCAAGAGTTCTTTTATTTGAATTTAAAGAAATAAGTCAAAATGATATATTTAAAGTTTTGAAAAAAGTGGCAGATGGTGAGGCAATAAAATTAACAGATGATGTATTAGAATATTTATCTAATATATCAGATGGAGATGTTAGATCTGCAATAAATACATTGGAAATTCTTAAAAATTCTGGACTTGATGATTTAGATATAGAGGAAGTTGGAGAAGTTTTAGGAAGAAAAGTATTTGCTGAAAAATATGATACTATTTCAGCTATGATAAAATCTGTTAGAGGGTCAGATCCTAATAGTGCAGTATATTGGATGTCTAAACTTTTAATAGGTGGAGAAGATATTATGTATATTGCACGTAGACTTGTAATACTAGCAAGTGAGGATATAGGACTTGCAAATGTTAATGCTTTAAACATAGCTGTATCTTGTATGAATGCAGTTAAAGAAATTGGTATGCCTGAGGCAAGGATAGTACTTTCGGAGTGTATTATATATCTAGCACTCTCTCCTAAAAGTAATAGTACGTATTTAGCGGTTAATAAAGCTTTTGAAGAAATAGAAAAAAATGGGAGTCAAGATATACCATTTCATCTAACACCAAGGGGAAGAGATAAGTATATATATCCACATGATTATAGTAATCATTATATAAAACAAAAATATATGAATAAAACTTTACAATTATATAATTTTGCAGATAATAAATTTGAAAAAAATTTAAAGGAATTTTGGGAAAGAATAAGGAAAGAGGAAAAAAATGAATAATATTTTTTATGTTGTATTAACAATAGTAGCTGGAATATTAGTGACGATACAAGGGCCTATAAATGTACAATTAGGAAAAACTATAGGAAATAGTTATTGGTCTACTTTGATGACTTTTATAGTAGGTGGATTATTTATGTTAATTTTTGCTTTAGTTACTAAACAAACTACTTCAGTTGGAACAGAACAATCATTTAAGCTTTGGCAATTATTAGGTGGTATATTTGGTGCAATTTATGTAGTTTCAATAATAATAGTTATGCCGGTTTTAGGTGTAGGTACAGCTACAGTTTTATTACTATTTGTACAGCTTGTAACATCTATGATATTTGATCATTTTGGCTGGCTTGGTACTCAAATTAGACCATTTGATGTATATAGAGCTGTAGGAGTTATACTTATGGCTATTGGTATATATTTGATAAATAAAAAATAAAAGAGGAAATATGATTAAAGTAAGTTTAGCTCCTATGGTAGATAGGACTGATATTCATTTTAGAAATTTTATAAGAATGGTAAATAAAGATATTTTATTATTTACAGAAATGATAACGACACCTGCTCTAATAAATGGTGATGCAAATAGATTGTTGAGAAAAACAAAATTTGAAAATCCTGTTGTACTTCAAATAGCGAGTTCAAGTTTAAATGAAGTTATGAAAGTGTCTAAAATGTTAAAAAATACTGAATATGATGAAATAAATATAAATGTAGGTTGTCCATCAGACAGAGTTTCAAATTTTCGTATGGGTGCTTACCTTATGAGTGAGCCAGAACTTGTTAGAGATATGGTTAAATGTCTTAAGGAAGAAACTGGGAAAAAAATAAGTATAAAAAATAGAATAGGTATAGATGGTAGAGGTATATTAAAAAATGATAGAATTATTAATTCTTATGAAGAATTAATTCAATTTATAGATATAACTAATACTGATAAATATATAATACATGCTAGATGTGCTATTTTAAAAGGACTTAGTCCTAAAGAAAATAGGACTATTCCACCTTTGGATTATGAAACGGTGTATAAAGTAAAAAAAGATAGACCTAATCTTTATATAGAAATTAATGGTGGAATAAAAACTATTGATGATATATTATTACATAAAGATAAAGTTGATTCAGTTATGATAGGTAGAGCTCTTTATGATAATCCTATGCTAGCAAATGAAATAGGATTATTAAATGGTGGAGCTAATATTACACATTTAGAAGTATTAGAGAAAATGTATAAGTATTTAGAAGATTTAGACGATTCACCACATTATTTTTTAAGACATACTTTAGGTCTTTTCTATAACACACCATATAGTAAAATATGGAAAAAATATATATCTGGGACAAATAAGAAAAAAGAAGATCTTTTAGAATATATAAAAAACTATGAAAGAATTAGCTTTTAAAGTTAATTCTTTTATTATAAATTTCATAATTTGGAATTTGTTTAAAAAATATTTTCGAAGCATATTTATATATATTTTGCATAATATTAGATATAGTGCTATAAATGTTTGATTGTATAAAAAATATATGAAAAATATATGTTTTTGATACTAATTATGTTGATAAAAAATGTATTTTGATGTAAAATAATAATGTAAAGAATAAATTTTGGGAGGATTACATGAAAGTAGTAGTAGTAGGAGCAAATCATGCTGGTACATCAGCAATAAATGCTATTTTATCAAATTACCCTGGTACTGAAGTTACTGTATTTGATTCAAATAGTAATATAAGTTTCTTAGGATGTGGAATGGCACTTTGGATAGGTAATCAAATAGATGGTGCCGAAGGGTTATTTTACTCTAACAAAGAGAAATTAGAAGCAGCTGGTGCTAAAATCTATATGGAAACAGAAGTTACAGATATAGATTTAGATAAAAAGCTAGTTTATGCTAAAGGAAAAGATGGTAAAGAATATACTGAAAGTTATGATAAAGTAATACTTTCAACAGGGTCATGGCCTATAAATTTACCTATAGTTGGTAAAGAGTTAGAAAATGTTCAATATGTTAAGTTATATCAACACGCAGCTGAAGTTATTGAAAAATTAAAAAATCCAGAAATTAAACATGTAACAGTTGTTGGTGCTGGATATATAGGAGTAGAACTTGCAGAAGCATTTAAGAGAAATGGTAGAGATGTTACTTTAATTGATGCAAGTGATGATTGTCTATCAAGTTATTATGATAAAGAATTTAGAGATATGATGAATAAAACATTAGAAGATCATGGAATAGAACTTGCTTTTGGTCAATTAGTTAAAGAAATAAAAGGAACTAATGGTAAAGTTTCATCAGTTGTTACAAATAAAGGTGAGTATAAAACTGATATGATAGTATTATGTGCAGGATTTACACCTAATACTAGTTTATTGAAAGATAAAATAGATACATTTAAAAATGGAGCATATATTGTAGATAGAAATCAAAAAACAAGCCATGATGATGTATATGCAATTGGAGATTGTGCAACACTTTATGATAACTCTATAGAAGATGTTAATTATATAGCTCTTGCAACAAATGCTGTTAGATCAGGTATATTAGCAGCACATAATGTTTGTGGGACTAAACTTGATTCTATAGGAATGCAAGGTTCAAATGGAATTTCAATATATGGATTAAATATGGTTTCAACTGGACTTTCAGAAGAAAATGCTAAAAAAAGAGGTTATGATGTTTTAACTACATCATTTACAGATCATCAAAAACCTGAATTTATAAAAACAGAAAATCCAGATGTTACTGTTAAAATAGTTTATGATGCAAAAACTAGAAGAATATTAGGAGCTCAAATGGCATCAACTTATGATATATCTTTAGGAATTCATGTATTCTCACTTGCAATACAAGAAAAAGTAACTATAGATAAGTTTAAGTTGTTAGATATTTTCTTCTTACCACATTTCAATAAACCATATAACTATTATACAATGGCAGCTTTAGGCGCAAAATAAGGAGTGATAAATAATGAGTAAAGTATTACATTTAGAAAAATCAGAAGATTTTAAAAACTTAATATCAGAAGGAACAGTTTTAGTAGATTTTTTTGCAACATGGTGTAGACCTTGTCAAATGCTTGGACCAGTTTTAGATGAAGTAAGTGAAGAAGTAGATTTTAAAATAGTAAAAGTTGATGTTGATCAATTCCCAGAATTAGCTGGTGAATATCAAGTAAGAAGTATTCCAACTATGGTTAAATTTGAAGCAGGAGTTGCTAAGGATGTAACTTTAGGGTATAAATCAAAGGAAGAAGTAAAAGATTTTGTTAAATAAATAAAATTTGCCTGAAATTATATTTCGGGCTTTTTTTTGAAGGAGAAGATAAATGAAAAAAAATGAAATTAAATTAGATGGATTAAATTGTAAAAATTGTGCATTAAAAATAGAAAAAAATATTTCTGAACTTGATGGAATTAATTTTATTCAAGTTAATTTAGAAGATTCAAATTTAATAGTAGAATATGATGATAATAGAGTAGATTTAAAAGATATTGAAGAAGAAATAAAAGAACTTGGATATATAGTAAAATAGAGGTGAATATGAAAAAAGAGAGATATGATATAAAGGGAATGCATTGTTCTAATTGTAGTATAGCTATAGAAAATAGTATAAATAAATTAGAAGGTATTAAAAAAGTTGATGTAAATCCTATTAGTTCACAAATGATAGTTGAATATGATGAAGATAAGTTAAATAGTAAAGATATAGAAAAAAATGTTGAAAGTATTGGATATGAAGCTTATTTAAAAATAAATAAAACAGTAGAAAAAGCTACAAAAGGCGAAAATAAAGAAAAAAAGATTTTAGCTTTATCTATAATTTTAACATTATTACTATTATATATTTCTATGGGTGCGATGATGGGCTTATATATTCCTAATATGATACCATTTCATATTAACGTATCACTTCAATTTATCATAACAATAATAGTAATGATTTTAAATTTTGATTACTATAATCTTGGATATATAAGTTTTAAGACAAAAACTTTGAATATGAATACTTTAATAATGGTGAGTACATTAGCTTCATTAATATTAAGTATATTTAATATATTAATTTTAAAAAATTTTCATGATATATATTTTGAATCAATAGTAACAATACTTACTCTTGTAAGATTAGGAAAGTATTTAGAAAGTAGAATAAAAAGATATACTAGTATATCTATGGATGCTATGATAAACTTAATTCCTTCAAAGGTTATTGTAGATATTGAAGGTACTGAATTAGAAAAAACTATTGAAGATATAAAAGTTAATGATATATTAATTGCTAAAAGTGGAGAAAATATAGCGGCTGATGGAACAGTGATAGAAGGTAGTGGATATATAAATGAGAGTATTATAACAGGTGAAAGTAAACTTATTAAAAAAGAAAAAGGTGATAAAGTAATATCAGGAAGTATTTTACAAAAAGGATATATAAAGTATAGTGTTGATAAATTAGGAGAAGATACTATATTAAATAAAATAATAAATCTGGTAGATGAAGCCGTAAATTCTAAACCTTCTATTTCTAAGTTTGTTGATAAAATGAGTGCTATTTTTGTACCTGTAGTAATATCTATTTCTTTATTGACTCTTGTTATTTATCTTTTTTTAGGATACAATATTAATATGGCGATAATGAGAGCTGTAGCTGTACTTGTAATATCTTGTCCATGTGCATTAGGTATTGCAACTCCTATTTCTATAATGATAGGTAGCTATAAGTCATCAAGTTTTGGTATACTATTTAAAAATTCTGAAATATTAGAAATGATGGGAAATATTGATGTAGTTTTATTTGATAAAACAGGAACATTAACTAAAGGGTATCCTGAGGTTGTAGAATATTTATCTAATGATGATATTTCTGAAAGTATAATATACAGTATAGAGAAAAAATCTGAACACCCATTAGCTTTAGCTTTTGTGAAATATTTTGAAGGAAAAGGTGTTAAGAGATATAGGGTAGAAGAGTTTGAACAGTTAGATGGTAGAGGAATAAGAGCAATAATTAAAAATGAAGTATATTTATTAGGAAATGAAACTTTAATGCTAGAAAATAATGTTGATTTAAGTATTTATAGAAACGAGATTAATAAATATTCAAATCAAGGTTCAACTGTGATATTATTAGCTAAGGATAATAAACTTATATCATTAAGTGCTATATCTGATGATTTAAGAGATGAAAGTATATCTTTAATTTCAAAGTTAAAAAATAAAGGAATTAAGACTGTTATGTTAACTGGAGATAATAATAAAGTTGCAACATATTTAGGTAATAAATTAGGTATTGATGATATACACTCTGATCTTTTACCAGAAGATAAGTTTAGATTATTGAAAGAATATCAAAAAAATCATAAAGTAGTTATGGTTGGAGATGGAGTAAATGATGCAGTTGCATTGGCCGGTGCAGATGTTTCTATTTCTATAACAGGATCTACTGATGTTGCCATAGAAACTTCTGATGTAGTGCTTATGAATTCTAATATAGAACATATAGTTACTGCAATCAATTTAAGTAGTGCAGTTATTAAAAATATTAAGATAAGTTTATTTTGGGCATTTATATATAATATAATAGGTATACCTATGGCTATTGGATTATTTGGATTTTCTTTAAATCCGATGTTTGCAGCTTTAGCTATGTCTATGAGTTCTATATGCGTCTTAATTAATGCACTTACTTTAAATTTATTTAAAGATAGATAGTTGGAGGTATTATGTATAAAGAATTTACATCTAATGATGGAGTGATTATACCGTATATAGAATATGAAAATAACAATAAAAAGAAAGTTATACTTTTACACGGTTTTCATGACTATATAGATAGATATGATGAAATAGCTAAAATGATACATGATAATGGTTTTGATGTTTATGTTTTAGAATATAGAAATCATGGTTTATTAAAAAAAGATGATGTGGCAGATTTTGGTGAAAAAGGATTAAAAGGTATAGCTGAAGATATTGAATATTTTATTAGATTAAAATTATCTGGTGTAAAGTATGATGATATAATATTTTTAGGTAATGGTCTTGGTGCTTTATTAACGATGTATATATTAGAAAATAATCAATATAAAAATTCTGTACTTGTATCCCTACCTTTAGAAAAAACTTTTTCAATATTAATGAGTCGCTTAATAACATATATAGAAATTAAGTTGGGAATAAAAAAAAGTATATTAAATAAAATTAATGGGATAGTAAATAAAAATGAAAAAGGTAGCTCTCCATATTCTTGGTTAAGTAGAGATTCTTTTGAAGTTGAGAAATTAGAAAAAGATTCTGTTGTTTATAAATTAGCATCACCTAAGTATTTTAATGATATTTTTAATTTTAATAAAAAAATAAAAAAGGATATAAAAAAAATTAGAGAATTTTCTAATATATTACTTGTTTATGGTGATAAAGATCCTTTAGTTTTGGATAGTAAATTAAAAAAGCATATGCAAAAAATAAATAATAATAGAAAAATTAAATTTTTGAAAGTTAAAAATGGAAGACATTTATTATATAATGAGATAAATAAAGAAGAAATAATTATGGAAATAATTAGGTATATGAAAGGTATTAAATAATGGAAACAATAAAAATATATTCGCCGATAAATAATGAATATATAGGTGAAGTGGAAAAAATGAGTAAAGAAGATGTCGATAAAAAGTATATAGAAGCTAGAAAAAGTTTTATTGCTTGGAAATCATTATCTACAGTAGAAAGAGCAAAGTATATATATAAGGCAGCAGATGAACTTGAAAAAATGAAAGAAGAAGTTGCTGATATTATGACACGTGAAATATCTAAGTCGTATAAGGATAGTCTGAATGAGGTGGAAAGAACAGTATATTTAATGAAATATAGTGCAGAAGAAGGAATGCGTATATTTGGTGAAGTATATGAAGGTGGAAGTTATGATGCTAAAATGAAAAATAAAATAGCTATTATTAGAAGAGAAGCTATGGGGGTAGTTCTTGCTATCGCACCTTATAATTATCCAGTTAATTTATCAGCTTCAAAAATAGCACCTGCATTAATAGGAGGTAATGTTGTAATATTTAAACCACCTACACAAGGAGCATTTTGTGCATTAAAACTAATTGAAGCATTTGAAAAAGCTGGACTACCTAAGGGAGTTTTACAAGCTGTAACGGGTAAAGGAAGTGAAATAGGTGATTATTTAAATACTCACGAAGAAATAGATTTTATTAATTTTACTGGAAGCACAGAGATAGGTCAAAAGATAGGAATGCAAGCTGGAATGAAGCCAATATTACTTGAGCTTGGTGGTAAAGATGCAGGGATAGTACTAGAAGATGCAAATTTAGAATTAGCAGCTAGTGAAATAGTAACAGGTGCTTATTCTTATTCAGGTCAAAGATGTACTGCTATTAAAAGAGTTTTAGTAAGAGAAGAAGTTGCAGATGAATTAGTCTTGAAGTTAAAGGAAAAAGTAGAAAAATTGAGTATAGGAAATCCTTTTGATAATGTTGATATAGTTCCTTTAATAGATGAAAAAAGTGCAATATTTGTAGAAAATTTGGTAAAAGATGCTATAAGTAAAGGTGCTAACTTATTAACAGAATTTAAAAGAGAGGGTAATTTATTAACTCCAGTATTACTTGATAATGTAACTCTCAATATGGATATAGCTTGGGTTGAGCCGTTTGGTCCAGTGTTACCAGTAATTAGATTTAAAACAGATGAAGATATATTAAAGGTAGCAAATGATTCAGAATATGGACTTCAAAGTTCAGTATTTACCCAAAATATAGATAGAGCATTTGATTTTGCAAGTAAATTAGAAGTTGGTACAGTTCATATTAATAATAAAACTCAAAGAGGGCCTGATAATTTTCCTTTTTTAGGAATTAAAAATTCAGGAACTGGAGTTCAAGGTATAAGGCAAAGTATATTATCTATGACTAAGGTCAAAAATATAGTAATAAATATATAAAATAGGAGAACTTAAGTTCTCCTATTTTTATAATAAAGCAATTCTATCTTTTAAATCATCTAACATGATATGTTTAATGGCTTCTTTATAGATTTTTTTACTTGAAACTAAAATATAATCTTGTTCATCTTTTTCAAGTCGACCTTCTAACATCTCATCACTATCATATAAATATATGTAAATATACTCACCTATTAAGTCTTGATATATGGTATTAGCATGTAAGTTATCTGTATTTACATTTTCTT
Source organism: uncultured Streptobacillus sp. (assembly GCA_963526495.1). Lineage (GTDB taxonomy): Bacteria > Fusobacteriota > Fusobacteriia > Fusobacteriales > Leptotrichiaceae > CAURNT01. The sequence goes on from CAURNT010000014.1 coordinate 27,703, forward strand.
TAAATAATATAGAGTTTGTAATATCTTCATAATTTAAATTAATAAATTTTTTAAAATGATCTAGATAGTCTGATTCTTCTATAATTTCACTAATATTTTTAAGTGGTATAAAGCTTTGAGAATATTCAAGTCCCAAGTTTGAATAAAGTTTAGTATACATAAATTCATCATTTTGATATATTATTTCACCAATTAAAAAAGTTTCCTCATATTTTAAATGTATTTCATATAGTTTTTTATTCATACGCCTCAACTCCTAAAAATTTATATGTACGTTGCTCTTCTGTGTTTGTAGATATGTATAGAATATCTTTTTTATATATCTTATTTCCATCAACTAATAAAAACTCATCTTCAATTTTATTAATTAATCCTGTTACAATACTATCTTTTAAATCTATGCTAACTTCAATTTCATTATTAAATAAATAAGTATATACATCATTTAATTTGCTAAATTTTTCAGATATTAATTCTTCTGTGTGTATAATATATGAATTTTTAATATTCTCTTTAGAATTTTCATTTATTAACTTTTTAATATCATCTAAATAAGGAGTTTCATCTTTAGTTTCTACAATTTCTTTAGTTTTTGTTACCCTTATACCATCATAAAATCCAAGTGTATCATAAGATTTAAATATTGTGTTTATATTATCAGAGTCAATAATTTCACCTACAAAGAAATTCTCAAGATTTTCATCTACATAAATTTCATACAGTCTATTTTTCTTTAGCATATCTTCCTCCATTTATTTTAATTTTAAATATGATAAAAATCAAAAAATCTAGGCAAATAAATTAAATGTATTTTTTTCATAAATATTACTAGAGTTTAAGTAATATTATACTGATAATATACCATGAATTTTCTTGAAAATCAATCAATATATTATATGTATTTTTGTGATAAGATATATTAAATTAATGAATTTGAAAGATATTAAAATATATGCTTTTTTACTTGAAAAAAAATCAAATCAAGGTATACTTTAGTATAAATAATGAAAGGTGTGATTAATATGGAAGTTT
>CAURNT010000015.1:0-26391 GCA_963526495.1 uncultured Streptobacillus sp.
TAGAAAGTAGTAAAACAGTTATAATGATAACACATCAATATAATGAAGAATACTTAAATAAGTTTGATAAGATAATAAATGTATGAAGTTGGTTCTTTTTCCAACTTCTTTTTTGTTTGAAATTAGTAAAAAAAAAGGGTATAATAATATATATAAATAAATGAAAAATAGAGGTTTAAAATGAGTAAGAAATTAGTTATATTTGATTTAGATGGAACACTATTAAATTCTGTATATGCGATAGCAAATGCATCGAATAAATCGCTTCAAAAATATGGCCTAAAAACATATAATCCTGATGATTATGTAAATTATATAGGTAATGGTTTAAGAAAAATGGTAGAGCTTATACTTAAAGAACAAGGTTCACTAGATAAAGAAGAAAAAGTGCTGGATTATCTACTTGATGTATATAGTAAGGAATATGATTTTAATTTACATACATACAAAGGTATAAGAGAGTTGTTGTTTGAATTAGAAGAAAAGGGTATTAAATATGCGATAATAACAAATAAAGATAATGATTTAGCTAAAAAATCTTGTGAAATAGACGAGTTAAAAGATTTTTCGTTTTATAAAATTATAGGATTAGATCCTAATAATATAGAAGAGAAAAAACCTTCACCTATTAACGTGGAAAGATTAATTAGTGAACTAAATTTAGAAAAAAAAGATGTTTTATTTGTTGGAGATATGATAGTTGATTTAAATACCGCTAATAATTCTGGAGTTGATTTTGCTTATTGTAACTGGGGATTTGGTAGTGCTAAGAATGAGCAAGGTATAGATGAGAAATATAAGGTAGACAGTGTAGAAGAATTGATAGAGAGATATTTATGATATTCTTTAAGATAATAGAATTCTATTTTTTAAGAATAAATAAAAATAATGAACAAGAGGTTAAAGCTATATTATCTAAAGAAGAATATGATATATTTGATAAAATGCAAGGTTATGATAAATATCATTCATTTAAAGTTTATGAAGATATTAAGGTTCAAAATATGCCTAATATATATTTAAAATTAGCTTTATTACATGATTGTGGTAAGGGAAATTCTGGATTTTTATTAAGAGTATTACATAAACTTGGTTTTAAAACAAGTTTAAGAAATCATTCTTTAAATGGATATATTAAATTAAAAGATATTAATCCCAAACTTGCTAATCTTATACTTAAACATCATAATAGTACGGAAGATGAGTATATGAAAAAATTTCAAGGAGTAGATGATGTTAATTGAAGAAAATATTAATAAAAGGATAGACGCATATTTATCTGAAATATTAAAAGAATCAAGAACAAAAATACAAGAATTAATTAAAAGTGAAAATATTAAAGTAAATAGTATGAAAACTAAGGCTTCATATAAACTTGAAAAAGGAGATGAAGTATATATAAATATACCTGATGCAAAACAGGTAGATATAATAGCTCAAGATATAGATATAGAGATAGTATATGAAGATAAATATTTATTGATAGTTAATAAAAAGGCAGGTATGGTGGTTCATCCATCTAAAGGACATGAACAAAATACTTTAGTAAATGCACTTTTATATAAGGTAGGAGATTTATCAGGTATAAATGGAGAAATAAGACCTGGTATAGTACATAGATTAGATAAAGATACTTCAGGATTGATTATTATAGCCAAAGATGATAAAACTCATAATTTATTAACAGAAATGTTTAAAAATAAGGAAATTAAGAAAATATATTATGCTATAGTTAAAGGTAGTATGAATAAACAAAGTGGAACTTTGATTTCTAATATTGGTAGAGATGAAAAAGATAGAAAAAAAATGTCTGTGAAAAAAACAGGAGGTAAAGAAGCTATAACTAATTTTGATATTGTTGACAAAAATGAAAAATATAGTTTAGTGAGATTAAATTTAAAAACTGGAAGAACTCATCAAATAAGAGTACATTTATCACATTTTTTCTTCCCGATAATAGGTGATAGTGTATATGGAAGAAAAGATGAATTTCCAAGACAAATGTTACATGCCTATGAATTAAGTTTTATACATCCTATAACTAAAAAAAGTATAAATGTAATAGGCGAATTTCATAAGGATTTTAACGATGCATTAAATAAAACTAAATTGAGGTTTGAACATGAATAAATTATATGATTTTGATAGAGAATATAATAGATTAGTTATAGGAGTAGATGAGGCAGGTAGAGGGCCTTTAGCAGGTCCTGTAGTTGCAGCAGCTGTAGTTATAAAAGGATATAGTTCATATTTAGATGAGGTTAATGATTCTAAAAAATTAACAGAATCTAAAAGAGAAAGAATTTTTGAGAATATATTAAATGATAATAATATATTATATGGTGTAGGAATAGTTAATGCAGATATAATTGATGAAATTAATATATTACAAGCAACATATATTGCTATGAAAGAAGCTATAGAGAATATACCTAATATTGATAAGGAAAGGTATTTAATTTTAGTAGATGGTAATAGAGAAATAAAAGACTGTAAATATGTTCAAGAAACAATAGTTAAAGGAGATTCTAAATCTTTATCAATAGCAACAGCGTCAATTATAGCTAAAGTTACAAGAGATAGAATTATGAAAGAACTTGATTTGAAAATACCAGGTTATAATTTTAGTAAACATAAAGGATATGGTACAAAAGAACATTATAAATTATTAAGAGAAAATGGTGTGTCAAATATTCATAGAAAATCATTTTTGAAAAATTTTTTGGAAGGGTGATGTATATGGAATTTAAATGTAGTATATGTGGACATAATAAGTTTGATATTAAAAATGTAAATCTACCTGTTAGAGATGTTAAGGTAGATAAAGTAAAAAATATTTTTTTAGAATTATTACCTGTAAATAGTCAAATGTTTTATTTGAGAATATGTTTAAATTGTGGTAAAACTGAACTTTATTCTTCAGCTATAGTAAATAAGGAACAAGAAAAAAAGAAAAGCGAAAATTATTGAAAAAAAACAATAAAAATTGTATAATTTACCGAAGGAGGTATATATGGAAAAAATTGTTAAAATAAAGGAAATTTTAGGTAAATATAGAGCATATAATCACGCTCAAACTATACTTAGTTGGGATTTAGAAACTGAGGCTCCAATTAAAGCTATAAGTAATTTATCTAAGACTATAGGAATATTATCAGAGCTTGGATATAATACAGTAGTAAATGATGAATTTAAAGAATTAATATATACTGTTGATTTAGAAAAATTAAATGATATAGATAAAAAACTTGTTATGAAGACAAGAAAAGATATTTTTGATTTTATGAGTAAGATACCTGTAAATGAGTATTCTAGATATTCAGAATTAGTTACTTTATCATCTCAAAAATGGAGTGAGGCTAAAAAAAATAATGATATTAAAGAATATGCACCGATTTTAAAAGAGGTTATTGAACTTAAAAAGAAATTTATAAAATATAGAAATTATGAAGGACATCCATATTCATTACTTTTATCAGATTATGAACCAAATTTAACAGTTGAATATGTAGATGAATTTTTTGAAAAAATAAAAAAAGATTTAGTACCATTTATAAAAAAAGTTGTATTAAAGAGAAGAGAAGAATTACAAGATGTAAAAAGTAGATTTTTGTCTAAAACATATTCTATAGATAAACAAAAAGAATTGTCAAAGGAGATAAGTAAAATACTTAAATTTAACTATGATGCAGGAGTTTTAAAAGAAAGTGAACACCCTTTCACTACATCTACAAGTAATAAAGATGTGAGAATTACGACTCATTATCATGAAAATGATCCTATATCAGCTATATATTCAACTATACATGAAACAGGGCATGCTTTATATGAACAACATATAGAAGATATATATGATGAAAACTTTTTAGGTGGTGGAGTTTCTATGGGTATACATGAATCTCAATCAAGAATATATGAAAACATGTTTGGTAGAAATGATGCATTTGTACCTAAAATATATGAATTAATGGATAAATATTTTGGAATGGATATAAGTATTGATGAATTTAAATTACTTTTAAATGAATCTAATCTTTCATATATTAGAACAGAATCTGATGAACTTACTTATCCTTTACATATATTAGTTAGATATGAACTGGAAAAAGAAATATTTAGTGATATAGATAAAGAGGTAGATGTAGCTAAATTAGTAGAAAAATGGAATGATAAATATGTTGAATATTTAGGTATAAAACCCAAAACTTTAGATGAAGGAATACTTCAGGATATACATTGGGCACAAGGATTGTTTGGGTATTTTCCATCTTATGCTTTAGGATCAGCATATAGTGCTCAAATATATGATGCTATGAATAAAGATATTAATATAGAAGAAGAATTAAAAAATTCAAAATTTGAAAATATTAATAAGTGGCTTGAATTAAAAGTTCAAAAATTTGGTGCTTTTTTAGAACCAGATAAGGTTATTTTAAATGCAACAGGTAATAAATTTAATTCAGATTACTATATTGATTATTTAAAAAATAAATTTTCTAAAATTTATGGAGTAGAGGTATAAAATGGGAACAAAAGAAATACTAAAAAAAGAAGTTGCAGAATTTGAAGTTAAAGCATTTGCAAGAGAATTGATAGAATTTATAGATGATTGTCCAAGCAGTTATCATGTAGGAGATTTATGTTCTGAAATATTAGTTGGTAATGATTTTGAAAGATTAGATCCATATTCAAAATGGGATTTAAAACTTGGTGGTAAATATTTTGTAAAAAAAACCAATTCAACTATAGTTGCCTTTACTATAGGTGAAAAAATAGACTTAAAAAGAGGGTTTAAAATATTTGGGTCTCATACAGATTCTCCAGGTTTTAGAATAAAACCTAATCCTGAAATGATAACTAATGGAGTATTAAGATTAAATACTGAAGTTTATGGAGGGCCTATATTAAATACTTGGTTTGATAGACCTCTATCTATAGCTGGAAGAGTAATAGTGAAAAACGGTGATACATTTAAACCTAAAACTATCAAAGTAAAAATTGAAGAGCCTATATTAACTATACCAAATTTAGCAATACATCAAAATAGAGAAGTTAATAATGGAGTTAAAATTGATAAACAAAATGATACATTACCTATACTAAATTTAGTTAAAGAGGGATTTGAAAAAGAAAATTATTTATTAAATTTAATTTCTAAAAAAATTGGAGTTAATAAAACTGATATATTAGATTTTGACTTGTTTATATACTCTTTAGATAAAGGAAGTTTAGTTGGGGCTGAACAAAATATGATAAGTTCCCCTAAACTAGATAATTTAGTATCTGTTTATGCGGGATTAATAGGTTTGATGGAAAGCAATAATAAAAACAACCAAATAAATGTATTTGTTGGATTTGATAATGAGGAAATAGGCTCAGCTACTAAGCAAGGAGCAGATTCAAATTATTTATATAATATTTTAGAAAGAATAAATTATTCTTTAGGATTTAATAGAGAAGACTTTTTAGTTATGCTATCATCTTCATTTATGTTATCTGCTGATGGTGCTCATGCTGCACATCCTGCATATATGGGTAAAAGTGATCCAACTAATTTAGGTAAAATGAATGAAGGTATATCTATTAAAATAAGTGCTAACCAAAGATATACATCAGATGCATATTCTATATCAGTAATAAAACAATTAGTAGATAAAACTAATATTAAAATACAATGTTTCGTTAATCAATCTAATGAAATAGGAGGGTCAACAATAGGACCAATATCTTCAACACACCTTGATATAGATGCTATAGATTTAGGGGTTCCTATGCTTGCAATGCACTCTGTAAGAGAATTATGTGGAATAAACGATGTATTTTATTTAAAAGAATTAGCAATACAATTTTTTGATAAGTTTTGATTTGAAAGGAGAATGATAATTGGAAAGAGATTTGATTATAAAAAATGTATCTAAAAGTTTTGGAAAAGATACTATTTTAAAAGATGTGAGTTTGACTATAAAAAAAGGTGAATTTTTCTCTATATTAGGACCTTCTGGTTGTGGAAAAACTACACTTTTAAGAATGATTGCAGGATTTATATATCCAGATAGTGGAGAAATTTTAGTAGGTGATGATAGAATTGATAAGTTACCACCTGAAAAAAGAAATGTTAATACGGTATTTCAAAATTATGCGTTATTTCCAACTATGAATGTATTTGATAATGTTGCTTTTCCTTTGAAATTAAAAGGTATAGCTAAAGAAGAAATAGAAAAAGAAGTAAATAAATATTTAGAATTAGTTGGTTTATTAGAACATAAATCAAAAATGCCAGAAAATTTATCTGGAGGACAAAAACAAAGAGTTTCAATTGCACGTGCTTTAATAGGTAAGCCAGATGTTCTTTTATTAGATGAACCACTGTCAGCACTTGACGCTAAACTTAGACAAAAATTATTGATAGAACTAGATACAATACATGATGAAGTAGGAATTACTTTCGTATTTGTGACTCATGATCAAGAAGAAGCTTTATCTGTATCTGATAGAATAGCAGTTATGAATAAGGGTGATATACTTCAAATTGGGACTCCAAATGAAATATATGAAAAACCTCATGATGATTTTGTAGCTGATTTTATAGGAGAAACTAACTTCTTAACTGGAGTTATACAAGAAGTTTATGAAAATCATGCTATAGCTCATTCAGATGAAATAGGAGAATTTAAAGTAGAATTAGATAAACCTGTTAAAGTTGGAGATAAAGTTAAATTAACTCTTAGACCAGAGAAAATTAAGGTTGATATTAAACCACCTAAGGATAATCCTAAATATAAAATTTTAACTGGAATAGTAGATGAGGTAATTTATTCTGGGTTCCAATCTAAACTATTTATCAAAGTTGATGGTTCTAATAGAATAATTAGAGCATTTGATCAACATAGAGAATTTCTTGAAGAAGACGAACTATTTGTTTGGAAAGAAAAGGTGTTTTTTTACTGGAATTATGAAGATGCTTATCTAGTGGAGGTAAAATAATGGCTAAAAGTGATGTTTTACAAGAAAAATCAAAATTAAGATATCTTTATTTTTTACCTATTACTATATGGATGAGTGTATTTTTTGCAATTCCAACTGCGATTATTGTATATTTTAGTTTTTTAAAGAAAAGTGCTTATGGAGGTATAACAAATTACACAACATTTACTTTAAAAGCATATAGAGATTTATTTTCTTCATCAGATATATGGGCTATAGCTTTAAAAACTTTAAATATTTCGCTGGTTATTACAGTTATTACTATAATTCTAGCTTTGCCAACATCTTATTTTATTTCTCGGTCAAAGTATAAAAATTTTTGGTTGTTATTAATAGTAATACCATTTTGGACTAATTTTTTAGTTAGAGTATTTGCTATTATTGCATTAATTGGTAATAATGGTATAGTTAATAAATTTTTAGTAGATTTATTTAATTTAGCAGCACCATTAGATTTATTATACAATAGAACTGCAGTAATAATAATAAGTGTATATATATATTTACCTTATGCAATTTTACCACTTTATTCTTCAATAGAAAAATTTGATTTTTCTTTAATAGATGCTGCACGTGATTTAGGGGCAAGTAATTTTAAAGCACATATGAAAATATTTATTCCAGGAATAAAAAGTGGAATAATAACAGCGATTGTTTTAACGTTTATACCAGCTATAGGTTCTTATGCTGTTCCAGATTTAGTGGGTGGAACGGATGGAATAATGTTAGGTAATATTATAGCAAGTAAAATGTTTAATTTAAGAGATTGGCCATCAGCTTCAGCTATTTCAACATTATTTATATTGATTACTTCAATATTTGTATGGATAAAAATTAAAACTGAAAAGGAGAGTGATTAGTATGGAAAAGAAAAAGTTTTCATTATTCTTTTTTGTTTTGGTTATGTTGTTTTTTTATCTACCAATAGTTATGCTTATAGTTTTATCTTTTAATTCTACTAAGGCCTATGAATTTAAAAGTTTTTCTTTAAGATGGTATATAGAATTATTTACTCGTTCACCAAAATTATGGCATGCCTTTGGAAGAAGTATATTGATAGCATTATCTTCATCATTTATTTCTGTTGTAATAGCAGTTTTAGGATCTATAGGCATTAAATGGTATAATTTTAAATTGAAATCTTATTCAAGAGTTTTAAATTATATTCCTTTAGTTTTACCAGATTTGATAATAGGTGTTTCTTTATTATTATTCTTTAATATGAATTTTGCTAAAATACCTTTAGGAATGTTAACTATATTTATTGCACATACAACATTTAATATACCTTTTTCCTTATTTATAATAATGTCAAGAATAGATGAGTTTGATTTCTCTATAGTTGAGGCTTCACGTGATTTAGGTGCAACTGAATTACAAACATTAAATAAAGTTATATTACCAACTATGGTACCAGGTATAATATCAGCATTTTTAATGTCAATGACATTATCTTTAGATGATTTTGTTATAACGAGCTTTGTAACAGGTACTAATTCTGATACTTTACCTATACAAATTTATTCTATGCTTAAGTTTGGAGTGAGTCCCACAATTAATGCGTTATCGACTATATTGATATTAGGTACATTAATATTGGCCCTATCAAGTCGTAAGTTACAAAAATATATGTTAAGTTAGTTTTGATATAAAATATAAAAATTATTAAATTAAGGAATTACATTATATAAAATAAAATGTAATTCCTTTAGTTATTATAAATAATTTTGTAAAATTTGACAAATAATTAAAAATATGATAATATTTATAAGTAAATTAAAAGAAGTAGAATTTAGTTCTCACCTTTCCATATCGATTTAGATTGCGAGGCTTAATATGAGTAAGGTTACGTTATTGATTATAGACGCCATAAGTCTATTATTTTATGATGTAGAGAACAAGATTTTATCTTGTTTTTTTTATTATCAAAATAGGAGGTGTTCTTTATAAAAGGAACTATGAAGTCTGATAATACTAGAATTAATGAAGAAATCAGAGCTAAAGAAGTTAGATTAATATCTGAAGATGGAGAGCAGTTGGGTATAATGTCAGTAAATGATGCTTTAAACCTAGCTTCAGAAAAGAATTTAGATTTAGTTGAAATGTCATACAATGGGACAACATCTGTTGCCAAAATAATGGATTATGGTAAATATCGTTATGAAAAAGTAAAAAAAGACAAAGAAAATAAAAAGAAACAAAAAAATACCGTAATCAAGGAAATAAGAGTTAAACCTCATATAGACACACATGATATGGAGACTAAGGTTAATCAAATAGAAAAGTTTTTAGAAAAAGATTATAAAATTAAAATTAGTTTAAGATTATCAGGAAGAGAGAAATTACATTCAGAAACTGCCGTTAAAGTTTTAGATGAATTTGCTAATTTCTTTGAAGAAAAGGTAGTAGTAGAGAAAAAATATGGTAAAGAGCAAGTACAAAAATTTGTTATGCTTTCACCAAAGAAATAGTTCAGAGGAGGAAAAATTATGCCAAAAATGAAAACACATAAAGGTGCAAAAAAAAGAATTAAAGTTACAGGAACAGGGAAATTTGTAGTTAAACATTCAGGAAAGAGCCATATCTTAACTAAAAAGACTCATAAGAGAAAGAAAAGATTAGGTGAAGATGCAGTATTAACTGGTGGAGCAGCAAGAAAAGCTTCAAGATTATTAGCTGGACAAGCTGGAAGATAAAACTAAAGAGGAGGAATTAAGATGCCAAGAGTAAAAACAGGAATAGTAAGAAGAAAGAGACATAAAAAAGTATTAGCAGAAGCTAAAGGATACAGAGGGTCAATAAAAACTAATTATAGAAAAGCAAATGAAGCTGTTAAAAAAGCAATGGCTTATGCAACAGAACATAGAAAATTAAAGAAAAGAACAATGAGAGAATTATGGATAATCAGAATAAATGCTGCATCTCGTGCAGAAGGATTATCTTATTCAAGATTCATGAATGGATTAAAGAAATTAAATATAGAATTAGACAGAAAAGTATTAGCTGAATTAGCTTTAAATAACTCAGTAGAATTTAAAGCTTTAGTTGAAAAAGTTAAAGCTTTATAATTAAAGATGGAAATTAAGTTTTCCATCTTTTTTTAATATTATTAAATTAAATAAATAAGTTTTAAAAGATAATTTTAAATGATTATCTTTTTTTATTTTATGTGCTATAATGAAACAAAAAGAAAGGGGAATATAATGAATATTGTATATAAAGGTTTAGAGTTTGATATTTTAAATGAATTGAAAGGTAATAATCTATATGTATTTTCAAATCCTATGGATAAAATAGAGATAGAGAATACTTTGAAGAATTCTTTTGTAGAATATACTTTAATGACAGAAAATGATTTTTTAGATAAGTATATACTATCTAAAAAAAATATTTTAAAAGAAGAAAAAGAAACAATTTTTTTCTATAATTCTCTTAATAAAGATTTAAAGAAAAAAATGGGTATAAGTGGGTATTTTGATTGTATAGATATTGCTTATAGATACTATAATTTTATGAATGAATATATAAAATATGAGGTAGATTTAAATAGTATAGAATTACTTGAGTGGCAAAAAGATAAAATTAATGAAATGTTTACTATACATTCATTGATGTTAGAAAAAACTAAAAATGAAGATGCAATACCGAGATATTTATTGTCATTTTATTCTTATGAAAATACTAAATTATTAGATAAATATGAAAAAGTAATTTTTGTAAATAAATTCAATTTTGATAGATTAGAAAAGAAAAGATATATGAATTCTAATAAATTTGAATTTTGGATGGGAGTTTCTAAAGGGGATTTTGATGAAGAAAACTTTTTTTTAAAAAATATTACAACTACTTCACTTAAAAATACTCCAAAAATAGTTGAATGTAGTGATAAATTTAGTCAACTTATGTATTTAATAGATAATAAAGAAAATTTTGATATAGTATATGATAATGAAGAAAATTTAGATAATATGATAAAAAAAGAAAATATTTATTTAAATCAAAATATAGTGCAAACTATGACAGAATACACTTTTTCTATAACTAAAAATTATTTAATATTAGAAAAAATCTATTTATGTTTAGATAATTCTATTGGAAATAGATTTCAAATATCTGATTTATATAAGTTATATAGTATAGAAGGATTTAGAAAAATATTTAATATATCAGAAAAAGATGTGGAGATATTGAAATTAGAATCTGGATTTAATAAATATATAACAGAAGAAAAATTAAATTCAATTAAATTATTATCAGATATTAAAGGGTATAAATCAAAAGATGATTTTTCTTCTTTGTTTGAAAAAATAGGTGGTTATAAAGATAAAAGCGATTCTATGTTTTCAATTTCTTATGAATTTATTACAGCCTTAAATGAAATAAATTCTTTAGATTTGTCGTTTTTATCTAATTTTTATATAGAATATTTAAAATTATTTATTAAATATCTTAAAGCAAAGAAATTAAAGGTAAATTTAGAAGAAAAACCTTTAATGAAAATTAAGGGGAAAAATAAGATTTCAAATATAAAAAAAGAAAATTTTAGTTTAATTAATTTACAAGGAAGCGTTAAAGCTGTTAATGGAACTGTATTTAATAATATACAAAGAATAAAATTAGGACTACCTACTTTAGAAAGTATTACTTATTCAAGTATATATTCATATATATTTAATATATATAATTCAAACAATGGATGCTTAATGTATATAAAGAATGAGGAAGAAAATATATCAGAAATGTCATTTTTAAGTGATTTTATATATAAAAATAATATAGATGTAGAAAGAATTGAAATAGATTTAGCTACAAAATCTAATATTTTTTCTCAAGTATATTTTAAAGAAATAGATTTAGGGTTAGATAAAGAAAAATATTTAACAGAAGAGGATCAAATGCCTGTTAATGGAACTAATAATATAGAATATATAACAATATCTGATTTTTTGAATTTAAGAGATTCAGAATTGACATATTTTATGAGTAAGAATATAAAGAAGGTAGAAATTTTAGAAACTACACTTAAAAGTAATGTTATTGGTAATGTTATTCATAAGATTATGGAATATATTTTTACTAAAGATGAAAATATAGATATTAATGAAGTGCTGAGAAATAAAGAAATGTTAAATAATAAAATAGATAGTGCACTAGTAAAAGTAAAAGAATATATTGGTTTTGTAATGTTATCTAAATACTCTGATTTTTTTGAATATGAATATTTAAGTGATATTAAATCTAAAATTGAACAATTTGTTAGATTATTATTAAAAGAATTGAATAATAAGAAAATATTACATTGTGAACCTGAGTACAAAATGTATAAAGATATAGAAATAAATGATAGAAAAATTAAATTTGGTGGTAGAATAGATCTTTATTTAGAAACAAGTGATGAAATATATATAATAGATTTTAAAACTGGTAAAAAAGATACATCTAATAAAAAAAGATATTCAGATCAAGTTAAATTATATGAATTTATCAATAAAACAGAAAAAGAAATTAAGACATATTTATCATATATTTTAGATTTTGATTTATTAGATAAGTTAGAAAGTGAAAAAAGTGATTTAACTGAAGAGGTTATATATGAAATATTAATGAATTACATATCTTCAGATAAGAAATTTTACGAAAAAGGTAAAAAGGGGAAATATAATAATTATGAGGAGATAATAATATGGGATTAAAAGAAGTGGTTAAAGCAAGTGCAGGTACTGGTAAAACATATAGATTATCATTACAGTATATATATTTTCTTTTAAAGGAAATTAATTTTAAAAATATAGTTGTAATGACATTTACTAAAAAAGCTACATTTGAAATAAAAGAAAGAATATTTTTATTTATACATAAAATAATTTCTAAAACAGAGGATAGTCAAGGTTTAATTGATAGTATAGAAAAGAGTTTTGGTTATAAAATTACAGATGAAGATATAGAAAAATTAAAGATTTTGTATTCAAATATGTTGATTAATAAGGAAAGTATTAGAATAACAACTATAGATGGATTTATGAGTAAAATTTTAAAATCTTGTATAGCTGAATCATGTTTAGGATTATATAAATATGATCTTTTAGATGAAAAAAGTGAGAAATATAAACTACTTTATGAAGATATAATACTTTCTTTATCTAAAAATAAGGACTTTAATTATAAATTTAAGCAAAAAAATATAGATGCTATTATTGAGGAAATTCGAAAAGTATTTTTAGATACAAAATCTGAATTATTAAATTCAAAGTATGAAGATATAGAAATAACTAAAGAAGAAATTTTAAGAAAAGCACTATATTTATATACTGATAAGTGGGGATCGGCAGGAAAGGTTAAAACAGGATTAAATGTTATATCTATATTAGAAAAAGATGCTAGTATAGATGATATTTATAAAGAATTTGTTTCTGGATTTAAAAAATGTTTCAAATCTACTGAAGTTGTAGGTTTTTCTACAAAAATTAAAGAAAATTATGAAATATTTAAAGACGCACTATATTTATTAGCTGATATTTTTATATTTGAATCTAGATGTAAACATAATGAGATTGTACAAAATGCTAAAATTTTATTTGAAACTGAATTGAAATATAAGTTGAAAAAGAAAGCATTAGATTTTAACGATATTACATATTATGTGGCTAAATATATTAATGATGAAAAATTAGGATTTGTAGAAAATGGGAAAATAACAGAAGGATTTAAAGAATTGTTAGGTGGAGATATTAAAGCTATAATGATAGATGAATTCCAAGATACAAGTATAAATCAATATAAAATACTTAAATTAATAATGGATAGTGCAGAAATTGTAGTATGTGTTGGTGATGAAAAGCAAAGTATATATGGTTGGCGTGGAGGTTATAAAGCCTTATTTGAAAATTTAGATAAAAGTTTAGGGAATGATACAAATGTATTAGTGTTAGATAAATGTTATAGAAGTGAATCAAAAATTATTGATTTTGTTAATAAAACATTTAATAAATTAGAAAATTATTCTTATGAAGATGTAACTTCTTATAAAGAAAAAGATGCTAAAGGTCATGTTTCAATCATACAAATAGAAAAAGAAAAAGGTAAAAAAAATGCTGATTATGAAAAATATATAGTTGAAATGATTGAAAAAAATAAACATTTTAAAGATACTGCTGTTCTTTTAAAAAGTAATAAAGAATTAGAAAAGGTTGCAGGACTTTTAACAGAGTTGGGTATAGCTTATTCATTAAGTTCAAAATCTAATATATTAGAAGTTGAGGCTGTTAAATATGCTCATAAATTGATTAAATATATAGTTACAGGGGATGAAATAAGTAAGTTCGAGTTTATTAGATCTAATGTTTTTGGTGCAACTTTGGAAGAAGTTTCACAAATATTATTAAATGAATCAGATAAGATGAAATATGTTGATGATTTTGTAAAAAAATATCAATTAGCAAATGCTGTAAATTCTGAAAAATTTGATTTTACAAAAGAATATATTAAATATTTTGGATATTCAAGTACTAATTCTAATGTTGATGTATTAAATTTAAATGAATATTTTTCTAAATTAAAGGAATACAATAATTTAGTAGATTTTTATTTTGATATGACTAATAATAAATCTCTTAGAAAATCAATAATAGAAAAAGATTCAGTAGTTCTTATGACAATACATAGCTCTAAAGGTTTAGAGTTTAAGAATGTATATACATACTATAAACCAGAAGTTGATAGTGGTAATAAAGAAAATATAATGAAAAAATATATTAAGTATGATAATGAATATAATATAGAAAAATTTAAGTTAGTAGATAATTCTATATTAAAAAAAATAATTAATCCTAATTCTTTTTTGAAAATAGGAGATAGATATGAAGAATTAATGGAAGAATTTAAAATACAATACCCTGAAGTATCAAATATTTGTGATTATTTAAAAAAATCAGAATTTGATGAAGAATGTAATTTATATTATGTTTCATATACTAGAGCACGTGAAAATCTATATGTCTTTTATTGTGAAGATAATTATTTATTAAAAAAAGCTGAACTTTTAGGTGAAAATGAAATAAAAGAAAATGTAGTTAAAACTTATGAAATTAAAGATTATAGTAAATATAAAGAAAGTTTTTCTAATACTAGATATTTAGATGTATTTGATGAAAAATATGATATAAATAGAGTGAGAAAGCAAAATATAGGAAGTGCTATCCATTATTTCTTTGAAGTGTATAATGGTGATATAGAAATTACTAAAGATATAGTTAGAAAGAAATATGGGAATTTATTGATTAAAGAGGATTTTGTGTGTGTTAATAAATTAATAGATATTAATGTTAAGAAATATAAAAATATTATAAATTCAGACTTAGATAAAAAACATGAATTTAAAATATATGATAAAACAGAAGATAATAATATGTATATTATAGATTTATTATCTATAGATAGAAAAAATAAGAAAGCATATATATATGATTTTAAAACAGGAAAAAATATTTTAGATAATAAAAAATATTTAGAACAAATAGATAAATATAAAAATATATTACAAGAATATTTGTTAGATTATGAAATATATACGGAGTTACTGCCTTTAGAGGAAGATTATGAATAAAATTTTGAAAAAATATTCTTTTATAATTTTGATATATATAATAATTTTGCTGGTTATATATCCAAAATATTATTTTTTGATATGGAATATATTTCTTGCTTATATACCATTTTTATTGAGTTTTATTAAAATTAAAAATAAGTTTTTTAAATGTATTAACAATTTAATGGCTTTAGTTTTTTTTCCGAATGTAATTTATTTATTTACTGATTTAATACATATTTCTGTTATGAAATATTATGTAAAAGATAGTCAAGGAATTAGATATATTATGAACTTTACAAATTGGATAAGGCTTTCTCTTATTTTCGTTGCTGTACTGATAGCTATAAAACTTAGTTATATTTCTTTAAATAATTTTATAGTTAATTATAGGTTTAAACATATAATATATGTATTTATATCTATATTAACTGGTGTAGCTGTATACATAGGAAGATTTATTAGATTAAATTCATGGGATTTAATATTAAATCCATTTAATACATTAATAATAATATTTAAAAATATAAATTCAGACACTATACAATACATTCTACTTTTTGCTATAATTCAATATATAGTTTTAATAATTATGAAAGATGAATATAAAAAATAAATATGTGAGGTGATTATATAATGAAAGTATATTTAGCAGGTGGACTTTTTAATGAAGCTGAAGTAGCACAAAGATTAAAAGAGGGGAAAATTTTAAGAGATAGAATAAAAGGTATAGATTTATTCAATCCTATTGAACAACCCTTTAATGAAAATAAAGAAAAATTACCAACACCCCTTGATATATTTAATGGTGATACGAATGCTATACTTAATGCAGATGTATTTTTAGCTGATATTACTAATGATGATCCTGGAGTGATGGTTGAGTTAGGGATAGCCCTTTCTAATGGTAAAAAAATAATAGCAATTAATTCTGATATTAGATTAAAAAGTGCGAGTAAGTATGAAATACCTACTTATGCAATTAATCATTATGTTTTAGGAGCTATACTAAAATATGGAGTTTTAGTATATTCTTTTGAGGAGGCAGTGAAGGAACTTGAAAGAATTAAAGGTTAGTAGTAAGGTAGAATTAAGAAGAGTTGCATTTTTACTTACTTTTATTGGTGGAATGTTAGAAATATATTCATATAAGTTAAAAGATGGTATTTTTGCGACAGCAATAACAGGAAATATTGTTAGAATGGTATATTATTTAAATAGAGTTTCAGGTGATAATATTAGAAATATTATTAAATATGGGTTGCCAATATTATTTTTTATACTAGGAGTTAGTACTACAGAAATATTAAAAATTAATTTTAAAAATTTTAATATTAAAATTTGGAGAGAAGTAATATTATCTACTGAAATAATGGCAATGTTTATAATTCCTTTTATACCATCAGATGTATTTTCTGTTTCATTAATTGCATTTGTATCAGGTGCACAGGTACAAGCATTTAGAAAAGTTTATGGTAAGGTTTATATGTCAACGATGTGTACAGGAAATACTAGAAGTTTAGTAGAAGCTGTTATAAATAAAAGAAGAGATGAAACAAAACTTTACGGGACTGTAATATTAGGTTTTATATCTGGTGTACTTGTAGGTGATTATATTATAATATATATAGATAAATATATGACTTTTATTTGTGTAATATTATTGATTTTAATTATAAATATTATAAGAAAAGAAGAATAAAATTATATTAAGTGTAGTATTAAATTTGCTACACTTTTTACTTTATTAACTTGATTTAAAAATTGAAATGTAATAAAATATATGTGATTAAAAAATAATAAGGAGTAAAAGATGATTAAATTATCAGATAGAGTATTAAATATGCAGTATTCACCTGTGAGAAAATTTGTGCCACTTGCAGATGAAGCAAGGAAAAATGGAGTAAAAATATATGAGTTTCATATAGGACAACCAGATGTTAAAACTCCAGATTCTTTTTTTAATGGACTTATAAGATATCAAGAAAAAATTGTTAAATATGCAAATTCACAAGGTCTTAATAATCTTTTGGAAGCTTTTTCAGAATACTATAGTAGATATAATTTAAATATTTCAAAAGATGAAATTATAATAACAAATGGGGGAAGTGAGGCACTTCAATTTGCAATGAATGCAATATGTAATCCAGGAGATGAAGTGTTAGTGCCTGAACCTTATTATTCAAATTATGATTCTTTTTTAAGAATAGCTGGAGCAAATCTTATTCCAATAGTAACTAAAATAGAAGAAGGTTATAGATTACCTAAATATGAAGATATGGAGAGACTTATAACTCCTAAGACAAAAGCCATACTTTTTTCTAATCCTTGTAATCCAACTGGGGTTGTATTAAGTGAAAGAGAGATAGAAGATATTAAAAGGCTTGCAAAAGAACATAATATATTCATAATATCAGATGAAGTTTATAGACAATTTATATATGATGATAAAACTAATTTTAAATCATTTTTAACTTTTGACGATCTATCAGATAGAATTATATTAATAGATAGTATCTCTAAACACTATAGTGCATGTGGTGCAAGAATAGGTGTTATTGCTTCTAAAAATAAGGAATTAATAACTCAAATGTTGAAATTATGTCAAGCTAGATTATCCGTTTCTACAATAGAACAATTTGCTGCTACTAGCCTTGTAAGAGGAATTGATGTACATATAGATTATGTAAATAAGGAATATAAGAAAAGACGTGATTTAATGTATGAAAAATTATCAAAAATAGAAGGTGTAATAGCTAATAGACCAGATGCTGCTTTTTATATCTTTGCCTCTCTTCCGGTTGATGATACTGATAAATTTGCAAAATGGTTATTAACTGATTTTAGATATGAAGGTAAAACTTTAATGTTTGCACCGGGAAATGGGTTTTATTCAAGGGAACATGTAGAGCTTGGGAAAAAAGAAGTTAGATTTTCTTTTTGTGGAAATAATTTAAGAGATATAGAAGATGGGATGAGATTGCTAGAATTAGCAATTAAAGAATATAATGAGAAAAAATAAATTAGGTTATTTATTAGAAATATCATATAAAGGTAAGAAATTTGATGCATTTGATGAAATTAAAGATAAAAAAACAACTAAGAATGTACTTAAAACTTATCTTATATCAAAAGGAATAGTTATATATAAAGGGCTACAACAAGCTGGTAGGACAGATGCTAAAGTTTCTGCAAATTCAAACTATATTTATTTTATTGCCAATGAATTCGATTTAGATATATTAGATTATAACTTAGATATAGATGGATTAAAAATTAAAAAAGCGTATGTAGTAGATAAAGGTATAATTTTACCCGATGTAGTAGAGAGACGTATATATAATTATTATTATCCTAAAAAATTCCATAGAGTTGATGAAAAAACTATTATAAAGCGAGCAAATGAGATAAGTGGAAAAATGGATTTTTCTGAATTTACAAATCATAAGGGATTAAAATTAAAAAATCATATAAGAGATGTTAAAGTTAGTTACGTTGAGGGTAAGCTTTACTTTGATGGAAATTCCTTTATGCCACAACAAGTTAGACGTATGGCAGGATATGTATTTAACGGTAAAAAAGAACCAATGAATCCAAAATTTTTAATTTTAGATAAAATAATTTTAAAAGAAGGTGTTATAAATGAAGAATCAAATTAATAAAGAAGCTTTGATTACGATTTTTTTGTATTTTTTATATTTTTTATGGTGGTATTATTTTGCATATATTTATCCGCCTAAAAATGTAGAGGATTATAAGTATGTATTAGGATTACCTGATTGGTTTTTCTATTCTTGTGTTTTAGGATTTATTTTAGTAAATTTATTAGTCTATATTGTTGTAAAATTTTTCTTTAAAAATATAGACCTTGAAACAGGGGAGGTTATAGAAGAAAATGAATAAATTAGAAATTATAATACCATTAATAATATATTTAGTTATTACTTTTTATGTAGCTTATTATGTAAATAAAGATAATAAAAAAGAAGGAAAGTTTATAGAAGATTATTATTTAGGAAGTAGAACTATGGGAGGATTTGTATTAGCTATGACTATAGTTTCTACATATATTAGTGCTTCTTCTTTTATAAGTGGTCCATCTATTGCTTATGATAAAGGTTTAGGTTGGGTACTTCTAGCTTGTATACAAGTTCCTTTAATATTCTTAACACTTGGTATTTTAGGGAAAAAACTTGCCATTATTTCAAGAAAATTAAATGCCTTGACAATAATAGATATTATACGTGCAAGATATAAAAATGATACTTTAGTATTGCTGTTATCTTTACTTACAATAGTATTTTTAATGACATCAATAGTTGCTCAATTTGTAGGTGGAGCAAGGTTAATAGAAAGTATAATAGGTATAGATTATAAATTAGCTCTTATGATATTTGCTTTTTGTACTATAATATATACAGCTTTTGGAGGATTTAAAGCAGCAACTGTAAATGATGCCGTTCAAGGTTTAATAATGATGATAGCTACATTTGTATTATTTGTAGTCATACTTAATAAAGCCGGAAGTATGGGGAATATTGTAAGTAGAGCAAGAGAGATAAATCCTAATTTATTAAAACCAGATGGTGGAGGAGCTATAGCTAAACCGTTTATAATGTCATTTTGGATATTAGTTGGTATAGGAGTTCTTGGTATACCATCAACTACTGTTAGAGCTATGGGATTTAAAGATTCAAAAGCTATGCATAATGCAATGATAATAGGAACATTTGTGGTAGGATTCTTATTATTAGGTATGCATTTAGTAGGATTTATGGGAAGATATTTAGAACCAAGTATAGATGTAAGTGATAAATTAATACCTACACTTGCACTAAAAAACTTAAATCCTATACTTGCAGGTGTATTTATAGGAGGTCCTCTAGCTGCAATTATGTCTACTGTTGATTCCGTTCTTATTCTTATTTCTTCAGCACTTGTAAAAGATATATATATTAATTTTATATCTAAAGGAAATGATAGTGAGAATAAGCTTAAAAGAATATCATTAGCTATATCATTGGGTATAGGTTTACTTACATATTTATTATCTATAAATCAATCTAGTTTGATAGTTTGGATAAATTTATTTGCTTTTTCAGGTCAAGAAGTTTTATTCTTTGTTCCTATGGTAATAGGTCTATATTGGAAAAGAGGTACAGCATATGGTGCAATTGCATCAGTAATATCTGGATTTGTTGTATTGATAATATTGTCGCAATTTAGTATTTCAATTTATGGATTACATAATATTGTACCTTCATTATTAATAGCATTAATATCATATATTATAGTTTCTTTATGTACTAAACCATTAAATCATAAAGAACTTGAAATATTTTTTAAATAAGACTACTGCAATGGAAGAAATTGCCTAGTTTGAGGAGGAATTATGGAAAAATTAAAAAAGAAAAGGGTTATGGATGGAAATGAAGCTGCTGCATATATTTCTTATGCTTTCACTGAAGTTGCAGCTATATACCCAATTACACCTTCAACGACTATGGCAGAATTTGTTGATGTGTGGTCATCAAGAAATATGAAAAATTTATTTGGGAGTATACCTAAAGTTATAGAAATGCAATCAGAAGCAGGTGCTGCTGGTGTAGTTCATGGAAGTTTGCAATCAGGAGCATTAACGACTACATATACAGCATCACAAGGTTTACTTTTAAAAATACCAAATATGTATAAAATATCAGGAGAATTACTTCCGGGAGTTATACATGTTGCGGCAAGAAGTATATCAACTCATGCATTATCAATATTTGGGGATCATCAAGATATATATGCAACAAGAATGACTGGGTGGGCAATGCTTGCGTCTTCTTCTGTACAAGAAGTTATGGATTTAGCAGGTGTTGCACATCTTTCAGCAATTAAATCAAGAGTACCATTTTTACATTTTTTTGATGGCTTTAGAACATCGCATGAAATGCAAAAAATAGAACTAATGGAATATGAAGATTTAGGTAAATTAATTGATTATAACAGTGTTAATGAATTTAGAAAAAGAGCTTTAGATCCTAATAATCCTGTAACTCGTGGTACTGCACAAAATGATGATATATTTTTTCAAGCAAGAGAATCACAAAATAAATATTATGAAAATTCTATTAAAGTAGTTAAAGAATACATGGAAGAAATATCTAAAATTACAGGTAGGGAATACAAACCTTTTACTTATTATGGACATAAAGAGGCTAGAAATATAATAATAGCAATGGGATCGGTATGTGAGACTATAAAAGAAACAGTAGATTTCTTAAATAAAAGGGGAGAAAAGGTTGGGATGGTTAAAGTTAGCCTATATAGACCATTTTCTGTTAATGATTTAGTAGAAGTTATACCGGAAAGTGTAAAAAAAATAGCTGTTTTAGATAGGACTAAAGAACCAGGTTCATATGGTGAACCACTTTATTTAGATGTTAAATCTGCTCTTTTTGGAAATTCTAATATTAAAAGTATAGTAGGAGGTCGTTATGGACTTTCATCAAAAGATGTTAACCCATCACAAATAATAGCAGTATTTAAAAATTTAGTTTTAAGAGAACCTAAGGATCATTTTACAGTTGGTATAGTAGATGATGTTACATTTACTTCATTACCAATATATGAAAATCCTGATTTATCAGATACTAATGATATGTCTTGTCTTTTTTATGGGTTAGGTTCAGATGGTACGGTTAGTGCTAATAAAAGTAGTGTTAAGATTATAGGAGATATGACTAATAAATATGTACAAGCATATTTTGCTTATGATTCTAAAAAAGCTGGAGGTATAACTAGATCACATTTAAGATTTAGTAACTATCCAATAAGGTCAACATATTTAGTTAAAAATCCTAATTTTGTATCGTGTTCTAATTTTACTTTTATTAGAAAATATGAAGTTTTAGAAGGACTTAAAGAAAATGGAATTTTTTTATTAAATACTATGTATGATGAAGAAAAACTTTTAGAACTATTACCTAAAAAAGTAAAAAGACAATTAGCTATTTCTAATGCCAGATTTTATATCATCAATGCAAACAAGCTAGCTTATGAAGAAAAAATGATGGACAAAATAAATACTATTATGCAAACTGCTTTTTTCAGAATTAGTAATATAGTTGATTTTGAAGATGCTAAGAATAGGATTAAAGAGTATGTTTATAAAAACTATGGATTAAAAGGCGATGATGTAGTAGAAAAAAATAATAGAGTAATAGATTTAACGGAAATGTACATACAAGAAATATATGTAAATCCTGAATGGAAAATACTAGTAGATGAAGATGAATATTTAACACTTGACTATGGTAATAGTTTGGATAAAAATTCATTTATGGCAAAAATTTCTGAACCAATTACTGCTTTAAAAGGTGATAAATTACCTGTATCTATATTTGATGGATTTGAAGATGGAACATTTGAAAATGGTGAGGCAGAATATGAAAAGAGAGCCATAGCTAAGTTTATACCGGAATGGCGACCTGAACATTGTATACAGTGTAATCAATGTTCTTATGTGTGTCCTCATGCAGCTATTAGACCATTTTTAATAGATGAAGAAGAACTTAAGGGAATACCAAGTGGTATGGATTTACTAAATCCTATAGGTAAAGGACTTGAAAGATTGAGATATAGGATACAAGTATCTCCTCTTGATTGTACAGGGTGTAGTGCTTGTGCTGAGGTATGTCCTGCAAAAAATAAGGCTTTAGTAATGAGACCTATAGAAGAACAACTTGAAAAAGGAGAAAAAGAAAATGCAGATTACTTGTATAATAATGTTACGTATAAAGATACATATATTAATAAGGAAACTGTAAAAGGCTCACAATTTTCTAAACCTTTATTTGAGTTTTCAGGAGCTTGTGCTGGTTGTGGTGAAACACCGTATATTAAACTTTTAACACAACTATATGGTGATAGAATGATGATAGCCAATTCTACAGGATGTTCATCAATTTATGGTGGATATGCACCATCAACACCTTATACTAAAAATGAAAAAGGAGAAGGACCTGCTTGGGCATCATCTCTTTTTGAAGATACAGCAGAATATGGTTATGGAATGCTCCAAGCAAGTGAAAAATTAAGACATAGATTATTAGAATTATTTAATCAATTAAAAGATAGTGATAATATTAGTTTAGAGTTGAAAGAAGACATAGTTAAAATATTAGAAAATCAACAAGATATTAATATGATTCAAGAAATAAAAAATAGTTTATTTGAAAAAATGGAAAAAGAAATAGAAAATGATGAAAGAATAAGTGAAGTATTAGAATTAAAAGCATATATTACTCCTCGTGCTGTTTGGGTTATAGGAGGAGATGGTTGGGCTTATGATATTGGATTTAGTGGATTAGATCATGTTTTAGGAACAGGAGATAATATTAAAATGTTAGTATTAGACACAGAAGTTTATTCTAATACAGGTGGACAATCTTCATCAGCTTCTACGATAGGTTCGGTAGCTAAATTTACTAATAATGGTAAAAGAAAAAAGAAAAAAGATTTAGCTGCAATTATGATGAGTTATACTGATATTTATGTTGCTAAAGTTTCTATGGGAGCTAATCAAAATCAAACTTTAAGAGCTTTAAAAGAAGCACAAGAATTTGATGGACCTGCTATAGTTATAGCTTACTCTCCATGTATAGCACATGGAATTAAAGGGGGAATGGGAGTAGCACAAGAACAAGAAAAACTAGCAACTGAAGTAGGTTATTGGCCTTTATTAAGATTTGATCCAAGACGTATAAAGAATGGGAAAAATCCTTTACAGCTAGATTCAAGAAAACCAAATTGGGATAAGTACATTAATTTTTTAATGAGTGAATCTAGATTTACTTCTCTTCAAAAAACTAATCCAGAGCATGCTAAAGAATTATTTGAATTAAATCTGGAAAATGCTAAAGAGAGATGGAATTATTATTATAGATTATCAAAAATTGAATATTCATTAGAAGATTAAATATTATTTTTATAAAAAAAGCACTTAAAATTAGGAATTTATTTTCTTAAATTATTAAGTGCTTTTTATGTTGACTAAAAATTAAAAATAGAATAAAATATAATTAAAAAGGAGGGGTTGGGTTGAAAAATAAAGGTTTTAGTTTAATTGAAGTTGTAATTGTAATTAGTATTAGTTTAATATCTATTTATTCATTATCTGGGGTATATAAAAATATGCTTATAAAAAAGGAAACTGAAAAAGAAATTATTAAAATTGTATCTTTATTAAGAAGAGCACAAATGGAATCTAGTGAAAAATTAATATTTGATTTTAAAAATAAGAAGATATTATGGAGAAATGAAGAATTTAGATTAAATGGTAATTATGAGTATATATTTAATTCTACTATAGATAAAAATTATTTAGAAATAGAATTTAATGAAAATCATAATTCAAATAAGTCTTTTAGTATTTTTATTTTAAAAGATAAAAATATAGTAAAAAGAATAAGTTTTGATAGTATAAATGCGGCTAAATATCCAATTATAAAGATATATGATGTTTAGAAAAGAAATTATTTTAATTTTTATTATTATTGTTTTTTTGTTTTTTTCTACGAAATATTCAACTATAAGTATAGAGGATATAAAAATATCTAATGTATATTTATTAAATTGTATATCAGATGGTGATAAGTTAATTATAAACAATGTAAATGGTAATAATTTAATAGGGAATGTGTTTATCAAAAATGAAAATGATATTCCATTTGGTAAATATACTTTAGTATTTGAAGTTAAATATAAAAAAGGTAGATATATATATGGAGATATTTTAGAAATTAGATATGGAAAATTAAATTGTTTGAGATTAAAAATAGAAAGTTTAATAAATAATAATATTGATGATATTGGCTGTCAAGGGTTAGTTAAAGCTATAATACTATCAAAAAAATCCGATATATTAGTTGAAGATAAGGAAATGTTTAAAAATCTTGGTTTAATGTCTTTTATTTCAATTTCAGGATTACACATATATATACTTATTAGTTTAATTAGAAGCGTGTTGATAAATATCTTTGAAAGAATGAAATTGAATATATTAATTATCATTGTATTAAGCTTATATTCAGCTATAATTTGTTTTCCTATTTCTGTTTTAAGAAGTTATATTATGTATATTAGTTCTATTGTTTATAAGAAAATAGAAGATAGGTTTTTAATATCAATAGTCTTTGTTTTGGGACTGAATATCTATGATGTGTTAAATCCTAGTTTTATTTTTTCTTATTTATCAGTTTTTATTTTAATATATATGTTTCCGAATATTGATTTATTGCAAATTGAAACTTTTAAGAAAAATATCTTGAAATCAATAATTTTTCAAATTATGTTGATGCCATTTCAATATTATTTTTTACATCAAATAGGAATATTATTTTTTTTAAGTAATATTATACTAGCTCCATTTTTTACGTTGTTTATATTCCTTTCATTTTTAACAATGTTACTAAATTTTATTCATATATATATATTAAATTCATTATTAGTTCAGGTTTATATTGGACTTAAAAATGTTTGTTTACTAATTTCTAAAATACCTTTTATATCAATAAATGTAAATAATGTTAGTATATTTATTTTTGTTTTATTTATTATTTTAGATTTTCTTGTATTTATAAGGGTTTACGAAATAAAATTAAAAAATAATTAAAAAAATATTGACTTTTTGATTAATGAGGAGTAATATATATTTGGAAAGGGGGATATATGAAATCACGACGAAAGATTAAAAATGGAGGGTTCACATTATTGGAAATGATTTGTGTAATATCAATTATAGCTATATTATCAAGTTTTGCAATCCCGCAATTTCA
>CAURNT010000016.1:0-25114 GCA_963526495.1 uncultured Streptobacillus sp.
ATAGCGGCACATTCACTATCCTCATTTTTATTATACCTTAATTAATAAAAAATCGGTGGGTGTCCCCCATTCCCACATCTCCTACCTTTTATAAGGGGCGACGGTGGGACATTCTCCGTCCTCATTTTGATTATACCTTATTTTTTTAAAAATTCAATATATTTTTTTATATTTTTAATTTAGGATTTAGGTGATTTTTTATAATTTTTTATCTTATTCTATGTTTTGTAATAACTAAATTTTAAATTTTGTACTCCCACTTTTTTAAATTATTTAATAACTAATGGTATCAACATCATCTTCAACCATTGACACTATATCTTCATATTTAATGGCACTATAAATAGCAGTAGAATTTTCTATTATTTCTTAAAAATTTTATTTTATAATCTCTACACCTACTTGCTTTATATGTTCTACCCTTTTATCTCTCAAAATAATGGCATCTGTTTCAAGTTTATATAGTCACTTTCTATTACTTTTTATTTCTCACTTAAATTCATAATAATAACCTAAAATAAAAATACTCCCAAAAGGGAGTATTTATAAATAAAACATTATTTAATTAATTCTTTTAATGCTGTTGCAACGAATTCAACTTTAGGTCCTACTACTATTTGAGCAGCATTTTTATCCACAATTGTAGTTCCAAATGCACCAGAAGCTTTAACTTTACTTTTATCTATTATATCAGTATTGTTTAATTCAAGTCTTAATCTTGTAGCACAATTATCAACTGATACTATATTTACAGGTCCACCAATAGCTTCAAGTATTATTTCTGCCATTGCTGTAAATTTATCATCTGATGTAGCTTCAACTTTAACATCTACTATGTCATCTTCTCTACCTGGTGTTTTTAAATCAAAGAATTTAATTGCAAAGTAGAATACTGCAAAGTAAATAGCCGCAAATACTACACCAACAAGAAGTAATAATAATGGATTATTAGCATTAGGGTTTCTTAAGCTTAAAACATAATCTATTAATCCAGCACTAAATGCAAATCCTGCAGTTGTTCCAAGATAAGCAACTACTGTTAATGAAATAGCTGTTAAAATAGCGTGTAAAGCATATAATAATGGTGCAGCAAACATAAATGCGAATTCTAATGGTTCAGTAACACCAGTTACGAAAGCTGCAACTCCTGCTGCTAACATTAATGATCCTATTTCAGATTTTCTTTCTGGTTTAGCTGTCATATACATAGCAAATCCTGCTGCTGGTAACCCAAACATCATTACTGGGAAGAATCCTGCTTGGTACATACCTACATGATATGTAGATTTAACAACTTCTGGTAAATCAACTAATGCATTAGCTGGATCTCCCCAGAATCTTCCTATATCATTAATTCCAATTAAGTTAAAGAAGAATATTGAATTTAATGTGTGGTGTAATCCTAAAGGTATTAATAATCTATTAAATAATCCAAATAATCCAGCACCTACAGGTCCAAATTTAGCAAATCCTTCACCAAACTTAGTTAAACCACCAAATATTGTTGGCCAAATAAAGAATAATAATCCAGATACTGCAACCATAACAAATGATGTTATAATTGGTACAGATCTTTTACCACTAAAGAAAGCTAAGAAATCAGGCAATTCTGTTTTGTGGAATTTATTATATAACTCAGCAGCTATAATCCCTGATAAAATCCCTATGAAAGGATTTTCTATTTTAGCAAAAGCTGCTGGAACTTCTTCAGGTGCAACTTGCATAAATTGAGCAACAGCTCCTGAAGATAATAATGTAGTTACAACTAAATAAGCAACTAATCCAGATAAAGCAGAAGCTCCATCTTTTTCTTTAGTCATCCCTAATGAAACTCCTATAGCAAATAGTATAGGTATTTTATCTATTATTGCAGCTCCTGTTTTAATAAAGAATGCAGCAACAACATTTCCTGCTCCCCATCCTGTTGGGTCTAAGAAATAACCTATACCCATTAATAGAGCCGCAGCTGGTAATACTGCTACTGGTAACATTAAAGATTTACCTAGTCTTTGTAAGTACTTCATCATAACGATTCACTCCCTTAATTTATATTATAATATAATATACCCTAAATTTGAGTATAATTTTTATTATTACTATTTTAAAAAGCATAACTTTTTTAACTTATATTTTAACTTTTAAATATAAACATAGATTTTTAAATAGTTTTTTAAACAAAAACTTTTTTAACATTTTTTAATTATTTTACATTTTAGTTGGTGCAACTAAGTAAACTGTATGCTTTGAATTATCTTTTATAAAAATAGGATTTAACTCATTTGATAAATAAATTTCAACAAATTCAGATTCTTGTGAAGTTTGTAAATAATCCAATAAAAATTTAACATTTAATCCTATACTTAAATCTCCTCCATCATAAATTATAGGTAAATTTTCACTAGATTCTGCTAAATCAGTTTTACCTAATATTTCTAAGGAATTTGACTTAAACGTTAATAAAGCTACATCTTTTTTATCTTTATTATCTTTAACAAAAACATATATTCTTTTTAAAACTGAAGTAAAGTCTTTAATATTTATAGTAGCTTTCTTATCACAATTATTTATTTTATCCATTAAAGGTTTATACATAGGATATGCCGATTCATTTAACTTTGATATAACTTCAACATCTTTAAATTTAAATAAAACTCTAGCTCCATCAGATTTAAAATTAATAACCTCATCATCTAACTGATTCATAATCTTAGATAAACTATTTATAGAACGTAAAGGTATACTTATACTTAAACTTTCTCCATCATCTTCTTCAATTTTTCTTTCCAAATACACTAATCTTCTCTGATCTGTTGCTATAAGCTTAATTGCATTTTCTTTCTCAAATCTAATACAATTCGTTTTATTTCCTAATTGAATATCTGCAGCAAATTTAACATTATTTATATCATCTAGTAATTTATTTCTATCAAAATTTATACTCATTGCAACTTCACCAACTTTTGGTTCATACATTTTTTCATATTGATATATAGAAAATTCACTACTACTTTGACCAGATATTATATTTATTTTATTATCAATTTCTTTTATTTCTATAATTTCCGAATCTAACTGTTTCAAAAATTCTTCCATAAGTTTATGTCTAATAATAAATTCTCCTTTTTCAATAACTTCACATGCTAATTCTGCTTTTATAAATAGACCATCACTCATACCTTTCAATACTATCTTATTGTCTAAAACTTCTACATAAGTACCAGTTTTACTACTATTTGATTTATCATCAACAATAGCATTGTCTACAATTTGTATCATTTTCAAAAATTCTCTTCTATTTAATTTTATATCTAACATTACACCTACTCCTTTCAATAAATATCTTTATAATCTTCTAAATACTTTTTAAGTTTAATTATGGATTTTTTCTCTATTTGTCTAACTCTTTCTCTAGTAATATTTAACTTAACACCTATTTCTTTTAAAGTATATATTTTAGATTCGCCTAATCCATATCTCATCTCTAAAATTTCTTTCTCTCTATCATTTAAAGCACTATTTAAAAGATCATAAATTTCTATAATTTGATCTTTTTTTATTATTTCAGTTTCTAAATCATCTTCTTGACCTATAACATCTTCAAGATATATATTATCTCCTATAGATTCACTCAAAGATACTATATCCTGAAATTCATTTTGAAGTAAAACAACCTTATTAGGTTTCATACCTAATTGCTCCCCTATATATTCCGGACTTGGTATATCACCATTTTCAGCTTGATAACTATCTATTACTTTATTAACCTTAGATAATTGTTCATATTTATAAGAAGGTATCCTTATATCTCTACCTAAATTCACTATAGCTTTTTTTATAGTTTGCCTTATCCACCAAACTGAATAAGTACTAAATCTTAAACCTTTATTATAATCAAACTTATCTATAGATTTTATCAATCCTAAATTTCCTTCACTTATTAAATCTATTAAAGGTAATCCATTACCAACCATTTTTTTTGCTTCTGAAACAACTAATCTTAAATTAGATAATATTAAAAGATGTTTAGCTTGTTCATCATTATCTTCTCTAAATCTCTTAAATAACTCAAATTCTTCCTCTGCACTAAGTAAGTCATGACTTTGTAAGTCTGATATATATAAAGATATTAGATTTATATCCTTTTCTTCATTTATCTTATTATCCATCTATACTCCTAAAATTCTGATTTTAATTCTCTCGACATAAATGTAGGTAAAAGATCTTTAACATTATTATTTTCATAAAGAAGAGCATATAATTCAGTAAATACAGGAGCTCTTAAAGAATATTTTTTTATAATATTATATAATGCTTTTGAAGTAGGTAGCCCTTCTGCTACCATCTTCATTTCATTGATTACATCGTCTACTTTTTTACCTTTACCTATTTCTTCACCAAAATATCTATTTCTACTATGTTTACTTGTACAAGTAACTATCATATCACCTATACCTGTTAAACCTAAAAATGTATGGGGATTAGCTCCTAACGCTTTACCTATAACAACCATTTCATTCATTCCACGAGTTAATAGAGCAGCTTTAGTATTATCACCATATCCTAATCCATCACAAATACCTGCACATATTGCAAGACAATTTTTTATCGCACCACCTAATTCAGAACCAATTAAATCTGAACCAGTATAAACTCTTAAAGTATGTCCTATACTAAAAACATTTTGAACTATTTTTGCTGCTTCTTGATCATTAGATACTGCCGATATTGCTGAAGGCATATCATTTACTACTTCTTCTGCATGTGTTGGACCAGCAAGTAATACATATTTATATATATTTTCTCCTAAAACTTCATTTATCATTTTAGATATAGTCAAACCACTAGAAATTTCTATTCCTTTAGCCACATTTACAAGTATAGTATTTTTATTAATATTACCTTTCAATTTAACAACTATATTTCTCAAAAATTGTGTTGGAGTTGCAAGTAAAATAATATCTATATTTTCTTTATTTATTATTTCTAAATAATCGTCTATAATTTCTATTGTTTCATTTAATTTAAAACCTTTTAAAAAATTACTATTCTCTCTACTTTCTCTAATTTCCTTACGATATTGTTCGTTATATTCCCAAATATAACACTTATATCCTTTTTTATCTAATAAGTAAGTTAAAGCAGTTCCCCAACTACCTCCACCTATAGTTAATATTTTCATAACCTCTCCTTATATTACTTATTTCTATTAGCTTTATCGTAAAATTTATCTTCTTTACCTTCTAATAAATTCTTAATATTAGATTTATGTCTCCATATAACCAGTATTCCTACAACAAGTGATAATAAAGCTATAATATTATTATACATTATATACGTTAAAATTGGAAGTATACCTGCAACACTTATTGAAGCAAGAGAAACATATCCTGAAAAAATAACAATCAAAAGGAATACAATAACTAGTATAATAATTACTTTAGGTATCAACACTAACATAACTCCCAAAGAAGTTGCTACTGCCTTACCTCCTTTAAATTTAAGATATATACTATAACTATGACCCAATATTGCTGCAAGTCCTATTAATACTACATATATATCTGATAATCCAAACTTTCTAGCAATAATAATAAAAATCATTCCTTTAAAAGCATCAAATAATAATACCATTACTCCAAGTTTCCACCCTAAAACTCTAGCTGCATTAGTTGCACCTACATTTCCACTACCAAAATCTCTAACATCTATATTTTTAAACATCTTACCTATCCATAACGCATTAGGAATAGAACCTACTAAATAAGCTAATATAAATAATATAAAAAATAATATCATTATTCTCCTTTCACTAATAGAACTAAAACTTCTATATGATGTGTTTGAGGAAACATATCATAACCTTTTACATATTCTAGTCTATATCCTTTTTCTATCAATATTTTTATATCTCTTGCAAGTGTTGAAGGATTACAAGAAATGTACACAATTTTAGATATATTTGATTCACAAACACTTTCTAGAACCGAATAATCTATCCCTTTTCTTGGTGGATCAAATACTATATAATCTATTTTATCTTTATTCATAATTTTATCAATAACATGTTCAACTCTAGCTTCTATAAATTCCACATTATTAATATTATTATCTTTTACAGTTTTTCTGGCAGCAATAACAGATGATTTTACTAGTTCTATCCCATATACTTTTTTGGCTTTTAAAGACATTATCATAGATATTGTCCCCGTACCCGAAAATGCATCTATTATATTCTTATCAGAATAATCGCCAAGTAAATTTATTGCATCATTATATAACTTAATCGTTTGATTTCTATTTATCTGAAAAAATGAATCAGGATAAATCTTAAAATTGATACCCATTATATTTTCTTCAATATAGTCTAATCCTGCTATTTTATAAGTTTCTTCACCAAATATAACATTATCTTTTTTATTTTTAATTGATATATATATAGATTTAAGATTATCATGTTTTTTATAAAAATATAATAAAAAATCTTTTAACCTATTTAAATTAGATTCTTTATCAACTACTAAAACAAGTAACAATTCTCCTTTACTATTATTTCTAACAATACAAGTTTTAAGAAGTCCACTTTTATTTACATCATTATATACCTTAAATTCCCTTTTAGTCCCTTTAAATTTATTCATTTCTTCTAACAAATCATTCATTATATAATTACAACAAATAGACCTTAAATTATATTCATCCGCAACAAATATATCATGAGTTCTTTTTTGATAAAATCCTGTATATATTTTTCCTTTTATTTTAACAAAAGGTTCTGCTACTTTATTTCGATAATTATATATATCATCACTTTTTTCAAAAGGAATATTTTCAATAGAAATTTTTCCCAAACGCTTTAATATATCTTTTAATATTTCTGATTTATATAAAACTTGCTTATCATATTTTATCATTGCAAAATCACAACCAGAATAATCCTCAAATGTTATTTTTTTATTATCTAATCTATCATTAGATGGCAAAATTATCTTTTCTATTAAACCTCTACCATAATTTTTATTTAAAGATATTAACTTAATACTTAAAACGTCTCCAGGAACAGACATAGGAACAAAAATTGCAAAATCATTTAAATATCCTAGTCCTTCTCCTCCAAAAACTAACTTTTCTATTTTTATTTCTACTATATCATTTATTTTCATTTCAAATACTCCAAAGCATTTTTAAATTGCAAAATCAAACCATATTTTATTGCTTCTTCATTTACTTTAAATTTAGGATGGTGTAAATCATATACAGCCCCTATAGACTCATCTCTTATTCCTAGTCTGTAATATGATCCGGGAATTTCTTCAAGAAAATAACTTACATCTTCTACATCCATTCTAGGTTGTTCAATAATTTCAAGTCTTTCTCTACCTAAAATATCTACTATATTATCTTCTAAAAATTTAGTTTTTTCAAAATCATTTATCACAGGATGATAACTTTCTTTAACATCAATTTCTATACTTGCTCCTAGACTTTCAACAAATTTAGGTAAATCATGTTTTAATATATTCACTATATATTCTTTCGTTTCCATAGTTAAAGTTCTTATCGTTCCTGTAAGATGGGCAAAATCTGCAACTATATTTACTGCTGTACCAGCATTGAAAGTACCTACAGTAATTACAGCACATTCTCTAGGATCAATTTTCCTACTTACTATAGTTTGCAGATATTCAACAACTTTAGATGCTATCACTATCGTATCTATACCCAAATGTGGCATAGCTGCATGACTTGAAACACCTTTTATTTTAATATCAAAAACTGAAGAAGTAGCATGTAATTTACCATATCTTATTCCAATTTTACCAACTTCTATTTCTGGAGCAACATGGAAGCCAAAAAGTGCCTCAGCTTTAAAATCACTATTAACTCCATCTTCCAACATACGCTTAGATCCACCTATAGTTTCTTCTGCTGGTTGAAAGAAAAATTTTACACTACCCTTCCACATATCTTTATTTTCAGATAGCAATTTAACTAATCCTAGCTGTACACTAGTATGTATATCGTGTCCACAAGCATGCATAACTCCAGAATTTACAGAAGAAAATTCAACACCACTTTCTTCAAAAATAGGTAGTGCATCAATATCTGCACGAAAAGCAATATTTTTACCTTTCCCATTATGTATATATGCATATACTCCAGTATTTGCAACTATTTTAAATTCAACATTGTGTTTAATTAAATATGACTGTATAAACTTTGAAGTTTCATATTCTTTTTCACTTAATTCTGGATTTTTATGTATATTTCTTCTTATATTTACAATTTCAGTAAAAATCTCATCTACTTTTTGCTTTATATATTTATTCATAAATCCTCCCATATTCTTTTATTTTACCATACTTCAACTTCATAGTAAATAAAAAAAATTGCCTTAGCAATTTTAATTATCTATTTTACAAACTTTAAATCATTATTAAACACAAAACCTTGATTAGATGATTCACTTTGAACATTAAGAATATTTGTATTTTTTAGTAAATCTGATTTCATAGAATCAATTTCTCTAAGTGTATGATCTATCTGTTTATTTACTACATATGCACTATGTGCAATATTAGTTAATTCTTTATGAGTATATATATTAAATGATAAAAAAGTAGTTACTATTGAAACTCCTAAAAATAAAACCTTCATTGTATGTAATTCAACATTTTGAATCAAATTTAATCTCGCATCTCTTGATTTACTATCTCTATTTATAACTTTTACTCTTCCAATCATATTACTTACTCTCCTTTAAAAATACTCTTAATTTTGCTGAATGAGCTCTATTATTATTTTCAAGCTCACTATCCGTAGATTTTATAGCCTTCCTTGTTAAAACCTTACCTAAAGATTTATTCTCACATATACAAATAGGTATATCTTCAGGACAAGTACAAGGATTTTCATAATTTCTAAATTTTTCTTTAACCATTCTATCCTCTAAAGAATGGAAAGTTATAACCAACAATCTACCCCCTGAATTTAATTGCTTTATAGCTTTATCTAATGCATTTTCTAAAACCTCTAACTCCCTATTAACAAATATTCTAATAGCCTGAAAAGTTCTTTTTGCAGGATGTTTTTTCATGCTTTTACCTATAGCTTTAATTACAATATCCGCTAATTCTATGGTAGTTTCTATTTTTTTATTTTTTCTATACTCAACTATATATTTAGCTATACGTCTTGATTTAGGTTCTTCTCCATATTTATACAATATATCAGCAATTTCTACCTCAGAAAATTCGTTAACAACCTCATATGCACTAAGTTTTTGATTTCTATCCATACGCATATCAAGTTTTGCTTCCCTTTTATACGAAAAGCCTCTTTGATCATCATCTAATTGTTTAGAAGAAACTCCTATATCCATTAAAATTCTATCTACCTTACTAAAACCAGATAAATATAATACAGTATCTAAATTCTCAAAATTATTTTTAAATATTTGAATTTTATCACCATATCTACTTAATCTTTTTTTAGAAAAATCAATAGCATTTTGATCTTGATCTATCGCAATCAATTTAGAACCTGGAGTCGAATTCATAAGTATACCCTCACTATGTCCACCACCACCTAATGTGCAATCAACATATATAATGTCTTTATCTTTATCTATAATATATTCTAATACTTCATCATATAATACAGGCTTATGATATTCCATTTCCACTCCTTTCTATAAATATATATCTAAACTTTTTGCAATTTCACTAATTTCACTTTCACTAGTTATATCATATTTTTCTTGAGCCCAAATCTCTACTTGATCTCCCATACCAATTACCATAGCTTTTTTATTAAATTCTCCAAAAGATTTAAGAGAAGTTTGTATCGTAAATCTTCCTTGATTATCAAACTCACATTCTTGAGCAGATCCTATTACAAATCTCTTAACTTTTCTATTTTGAGCTAAATTTAATTTTTCAATTAATTCTTCCCATCTATTTTTAGGATAAAGTGTTATTTGACCCTCTGTCCCTTTTGTGATATAAAATGGTTCACCATTAAGTGTTTCTCTAAATTTAGCAGGTAACATTAAACGTCCTTTAGCATCTATACTACATTCATATTCTCCAATAAACATTAATATCACCTCCAAGCTTCCACTTTTTTCCACAATTTTCCACTTTCTACCACTCTTAATAATTTATACCATAAAAAAGCCTATTTTTCAAGCTTTTTCTTTAAAAAAAATATTTATTTAATATTATTTTTTTTACAAATACAAAGTGAATACTGTATATCGTTTATTTAAAAATAAAAAACACTATATATTGTGTTTAAACAAAAAAGAAGTGTAAAATAATTTTACACTTCATATTTTTATAAACTATTTATTTTCATTTATATAATCTTTTGGTAAACATTCTTTAATATCCCATATATCACGTGCATAATCCATTATTGTTCTATCTGAACTAAATTTACCTGAATTTGCAATATTAATTAATGATTTTCTTATCCATGTTTCTTTATCTTTATACTCTATACCAACAGCTTCTTGAGTTTTTCTGTATTCACTGAAATCTTTTAATACAAAGTATACATCCGGTCTATTACCTTCAACACCATATAATAATGAATTATATAATTCTCTAAATATTCCTGTATGAGAATCATCATAAGTCCCATCAACTAATTGATCTATAACCTTTTTTAATCCTTCAACTATTTCATATTCTTGTATAGGATCATATTTACCATATCCCTCAAGCCTAGCAACTTCATCAGCTTTAAGACCAAATATAAAGGCATTTTCTTCTCCAACTTCTTCAACTATCTCTACATTAGCCCCATCTAAAGTTCCTAATGTAAGTGCTCCATTTATCATAAACTTCATATTTCCTGTACCTGAAGCTTCTTTTCCAGCTGTAGATATTTGCTCTGATACATCTGCTGCTGGGAATATTTTTTCAGCAAGAGAAACTCTATAATTTTCTAAGAATACAACTTTAATTTTATTATTTATACTTGTATCATTATTAACTACTTCAGCAACAGCATTTATTAATTTAATAATACCTTTAGCTCTTCTATAACCAGGTGCTGCCTTACCAGCAAATATAAATGTTCTAGGAACTATATCTAATAAAGGATTTTCTTTTACTCTATTATATAAATCCATAACATGTAATATATTTAACATTTGACGTTTATATTCATGTAATCTTTTAACTTGTATATCAAATATTGAGTAAGGATCAACTTCAACTCCTGTTGTTTCTTTTATATATTTAGCTAATCTAACTTTATTATTGAATTTAATATTTGATAATCTTTCAAGAACCTTCTTATCATCTACATATTTTTCTAATTTCTTTAATTCAGTTAATTCTGTAATCCATTTATCACCTATTAATTCAGTAATTAAAGATGCCAGTTCTGGATTAGCATTTAACAACCATCTTCTTTGTGTTACCCCATTAGTTTTATTTTGGAATTTTTCTGGATATATTTCATACCAATCTTTTAATTCTTGATATTTTAATATTTCTGTATGTAAGTTAGCAACTCCATTTACTGTATGTGAACCAACTATTGCAAGCCAAGCCATTTTAACTTTATCATCAGCTATTATACTCATTCTCTTTATCTTATCTGAATCATTTCCAAATTTCTCAACAAGTTCTATTAAAAATCTTCTATTAATTTCTTCTATTATTTGATAAATTCTAGGAAGTAAAGGTCTAAATATATTTATTTCCCATTTTTCTAAAGCTTCAGATAATATAGTATGATTAGTATAAGCAAATACTTTAGTACATATAGCCCAAGCTTCATCCCAATTTAATTTTTCTTGATCTAATAATATTCTCATAAGTTCTGGTATTCCCACAACTGGGTGAGTATCATTTAACTGAATAGCAACCTTATCCGGTAATATTGAAAAATCATTACCGTACATTGATTTATGTCTTCTTATTATATCTTGTAATGAAGCAGATGTGAAGAAGAATTGTTGTTTTAATCTTAATATTTTTCCTTCTCTTTCTGTATCATTTGGATAAAGAACTCTTGAAATATCTTTTGCTCTTATTTCTTTTTCTGAAGCTCTTATATAATCTTGAGAATTAAATAAATTTAAATCAAACCCTTCTGGTGATCTTGCTTCCCATAGTCTTAAAGTATTTATTACACCATTACCATAACCTATAACCGGAACATCAACAGCAACAGCTTGTACATTCTCAGTATTTACCCTTTTAAAGTATTCTTTACCTACTTCGTCTCTATGAACTTCTATATCTCCACCAAATTTAATATCAAAGACTCTATCTATTCTTCTAACACTCCAAGGTGTACCATATTTAGTCCAATCATCTGGGTATTCTACTTGAAATCCATTTTCTATTTTTTGTTCAAACATCCCATATTTATATCTTAATCCATAACCATGACCAGGTAAACCTAAAGTAGCAAATGAATCTAAGAAACAAGCTGCTAAACGACCAAGACCTCCATTACCTAATCCAGCATCCATTTCCTTATCTTCCAATTTGTTTATATCTACACCTAATTCATCTAAAACTTCTTTAATGATTCCATCATATTTTAAATTTATTAGATTATTACTCATATATCTACCCATTAAAAATTCTGCTGAAAAATAATAAGCTTGTTTTACTTTTGCATTAGCACGAGTTTTTTTTGTATTATACCATTGCTCAGTTATTTCATCCATTGTAGCTCTTGCTACAGCATAATATATTTCATATTCTTTAGCTTCTTCTAAAGTTTTACCATATTGTCTTCTAAGAGATAATAAAATTCTCTCTTTTAATGTTTTTTTATCCATTACGACCTCCAACAAAGTTATACTTTATTTTAATATAAAAATGCCAATTTGTCAACAATTAAAGCGCTTGCATAAAATGTAAAGAAATTAAATAAAATTTAATCCTTAAGATAAAAAAAGGTAGAACCATGTAATTCTACCTTTAATTATGAATAAACTATTTTGCTATTTTATCTGCTAATTTTTTACCAACTTTGAATTTTAATACTTTTTTAGCAGGTATTGTAATTTCTTCTTTTGTTTTTGGATTAATTCCTTTTCTTTCTTCTCTAACTTGTACTTTGAAAGATCCCCATCCTACGAATTGAACATCTTCACCTTCAAGAACTAAATTTTCAACTGTATCTAAG
This sequence comes from uncultured Streptobacillus sp., assembly GCA_963526495.1. Lineage (GTDB taxonomy): Bacteria > Fusobacteriota > Fusobacteriia > Fusobacteriales > Leptotrichiaceae > CAURNT01. The sequence goes on from CAURNT010000016.1 coordinate 13,159, forward strand.
AAAGCATTAACTAAATCTTCAGATTCTTTTTTTGTTTTACCTGTAACTTTAGAATATTCTTCAATAAATAATTTTTTAGACATATATAATCCTCCTATAAATTTATAAATCAATATTATTATACACTTTTTTTATACTTTGTCAAGATTTCTTATAATAAAAAGATATTTTATCTTAAAACATTGTATAAAACTGCTAATAACAAGAAAATAAAAGCAACATATTCTGTAAATTTTTCTATTCCTTCTTTTTCTTGATCTAATACATTTGCAGTTTTAGCAATTCCTCTACTTCTATCAGGTTGCAATAATATAACCGTAATTAAAATAATAGCTGTTATAACCAAAAGTATAACTAATAAATTTTGTAACATTATACCTCCTATTAAGCTTCTATTCCTGCTTGAACTAATTTAGAAAAACTAACTGGATCAAGTGCTGCTCCACCTATAAGTCCTCCATCTATATCTTTTTCTGATATTAATTCTAAAGCATTTTCTGGTTTCATTGAACCACCATATTGAACTGTTACATTCTCAGCAACTTCTGTACCAAACATATCAGTTAATAAACTTCTAATAAAAGCATGTACTTCTTGAGCCTGTTTAGATGTTGCTGTTTTACCTGTACCTATAGCCCATACTGGTTCATAAGCAAGAACAACATTAGCCATATCCTCTTTTGTTAAATCTTTTAATCCACCTCTTATTTGAGTTTCTACAACTTTTTCTGTAACATTAGATTCTCTATCTGATAATGTTTCTCCAAAACAAAGTATAGGTTTTAAACCATGAGAAAGTGCAGATTTAACTTTTTCATTAATAAATTCATCACTTTCTTTATAGTATTCTCTTCTTTCTGAGTGACCTAAAATAACATATTCTACACCTAAATCTTTAAGCATTAAAGGTGATATTTCTCCTGTATATGCACCACTTTCTTTAGGATTCATATTTTGAGCAGCAATTTTAACATCTTTTGCTTCTCTAACAGCAGTTTCAATATTAGTAAAAGGTACTCCTATAACCATTTCTACTTTTTCATTAGCATTTACTAACGGATTTAAAGCTTTAAAGAAATCTTCTGTTTCTTTTCTAGTCTTATTCATTTTCCAGTTTCCTGCAATAATTATCTTTCTCATTTCTCCTCCATTTACATATATATACCTAGATAATAGCATATTTAAACTATATTGTAAATACTATCAATGCAAATTAATATCTATTTAAATATAAAATAAAAACTACTTTTATTATTAATATTTTTATAATTACAACACAAATTTATATATTAAATCTGCTAAAATACCTGTATTGTTATCAACTCCAACATAATCAACTACATTTTTTATATCTTCTTTTGCATTCGCAGGAGCTACTTTTAATCCTGTATTTTGAAGTAAAGGTAAGTCATTATAACTATCGCCCGCTGATATTGATTCAGATTTATCTATATTTAATATTTCTAGCAATTTAGTTATCGCAACACCTTTATTTACATTCTTATTAACTACTTCTAAAAATGATGGATGAGATATTGCAAAGAATAATTTATTTGAAAAACTACTTTCATTCATTTTAATTTGTAGTTCTTTAACTTTTTCAGGAGAAGACAATAACATACATTTAATAATTTGTTCAAAATCTAAATTATTTATATCATCTATTTCTATCATATCTGCTCCAGTAAAATTACCTTCTATACTAGAATATTCATCTATACTATTTGTATATATTTTTCCATCATTATATGTTAAAAAAGTTAGACCATTATCATTTGCAAAATTATATAAAGATATAACATCTGATTTATCTATTCCTTGACTAAATAATCTTTTTTTAGTTTTGCATTCTATTATTTCTCCACCATTATTTGATATTATATATCCACCATAATTATCCATCTCTAAAATTTTAGCACTTTCAAAAGTGGCAAAAGTTGGTCTACCAGTTGCTAAAACAAATTTAACTCCTTTTTTTTGAACTTCTATTATAGCATCTACATTGCTTTGTGGTATACAAACATCAGTATTAAGTAAAGTTCCATCCATATCAGTTGCAATTAATTTATACATTATTTTTCTCCTCATTTTTTAGTTCTATTATTACTTTGTCTATCTTTCTATTACTTACTTTTAAAACCTTTATATTTACATCATTAATTTTAATATCTTTAATCTTATTGTCATTCGTTGGAATATATCCTAATTTTTCTATTAATATACCATTTAAAGAATCATAATGTATAGATTCAAAATTTGTTTTTAATTTATCATTTAAATCATTTAAACTAACCGATGCATTAACAAGATATTTATTTTTACTGATTTTTTGTATATCTTCATTATCACCGTCATACTCATCATTAATATTACCAACTATTTCTTCCAATAAATCTTCTAAAGTTACCATACCTGATACTCCACCATATTCATCCACTAATATTGCTATATGCTTTTTTAAATTTTTCATTTCAATAAAAAGTGATTGTATTTTTTTAGTTTCTGGAACAAATAATGCTTTTTGAAGTATAGATTTAATATCAATAGAACTAAACCCTATACTATATGCTGTTTTAAGTAAACTTTTAGTATGTAGTATTCCTATAATATTATCCAAATCTTCAGAATATACAGGTATCCTTGAATATCTAATTATTTCATCAGTATTTAACAACTCATCTATATTCATTTCTACATCTATCGCAAACATTGATGTTCTTGGTATCATAACTTCACGTGCTACCTTATCATCAAAATCAATAATTTTTTCTATCATTTCAATTTCAGCTTTTTTCATATCAGTATCAGTAATCATAATTCTCAATTCTTCTCTAGATATAATCTCACTATTAACCGAATCTGACAGGCCCATAATTTTCAACATTAAATCTGTAGATAATGCTAAAATCTTAATAAATGGGATAAATAATATGTATATACCTATTATTATATTTACATTTCTAAATGCTATTTTTTCAGGATTTATCATAGCAAGTCTTTTAGGTATCAATTCACCAAATACTAAAGTTAAATAAGAAAGTATAAGAGTTACTATTATAACAGATAACTGATTATAATAAGGTATATTTAAAACATTTAAAAATTTAGCAAATACTTCAGATATACCAATAGCTGCTGAGGCAGAAGCAAGAAATCCTGCTAAAGTTATTCCTATTTGTATTGTTGATAAAAGATTAGAAGGATCTTCTAATAATTTTTCTAATTTTTTTGCCTTTAAATTTCCTTCTTCAACTAAAACTTTTAATTTATTTTTATTTATAGAAACTATAGCCATCTCCGTTGAAGAAAAAAATGAATTTATCAATATCAAAATGATAATTAATACAAGCTGTAATATAATACCGGTGGTACTAATATCCATTTAAATCCTCCTATTTACTTGATTGCATAGCAAGATATGCAGCCCCATAAATACCTGCATCATTACCTAATTTTGCAATCTTAATTTCAATATTTTTTTCTATAGACGGTATCAAATATTCTGGTAAATGTGATTTAATCTTATCTATTAAAAAATCACCAGCTAGAGATACTCCTCCACCTATCACTACTACTTCTGAATCTATTATAGATAAAGCTATAGATATTCCTCTTGCTATATAATCTGCTGTCTCATCAACTATATCTAAAGATAGTTTATCTCCTTCTTTTGCACATTCAAATACATCTATAGTTTCTGGTTTTCTATCTTTAGTAACTTTATAAAGTAAATTATTTTTATTTACAACAAGTCTATCAGAAGCTAATCTTGATATACCTGTTGCTGAAGCATAAGCTTCAAAACATCCTCTTTTACCGCATCCACAAAGTCTTCCATTTTTTTCAAGAGTTATATGTCCAATTTCTCCTGCTGCTCCATTTTTACCTGAAATAACATTTCCATCAACTACAACACCTGCTCCTATTCCAGTACCTATAGCCATACCTAAAACATTTTTATATCCCTTAGCAGAACCTACCCATGATTCTCCAAGAGTAATAACATTAACGTCGTTATCAACATAAACAGGTCTCCCTAATTCTTTTTTAAAAGCTTCAGCTAAATTCAAATCATTTGGCCAATCAAAATTAGCCCACATTAAAACAGTAGATTTATTTATTATAGGACCTGGAACTCCTATTCCTAAAGCTAAAAAATCATTAAAATCTATATTATTTTTTTCTATTTCAGTTTTTAATACATCAACCAATTTTTTTACTATCGCTTCATAACCGTAAGATGATTCTGTCTTAACGTATGTTGAAAAAATTAATTTTCCAGTTTCATCTAATATTCCTATTTTAGAATTTGTTCCACCTAAATCTATACCACCATAATATTTCATATATATCTCTCTCCTTAATAATTTATATAGTAATTATATAATGTTTAAGAAATATTTGCAATACATTAAAATTGCACAAATTTACTTTGTGCAATGAAATTTTATTATTTAATATTAAACACAACTTCATATCTCATTTCCATATTATATGGTGGAATTTTTATGTTTTCTAAATTTTTTAAAGCAGTATCTATAATATCTCTATTATTTCTATTTAAATTCATCTTATTTCTAGGATTTATATATATATTTCTATAAATACTCTCGTTAAAATCTTTTTCAAGCTCTTCTAAACTAGAAATATTTACAACTTTAAAGTCTCCCAATTTATTTAAAGCTTCTTTTTTACTTTCAATATCTTTCAATAAATCATTATATATTTCCTTTTCATATTTATCAATATTTTTTATTTTATAATTAATCCCATTAACTTTAACTCCAACTTCTGACAATAATGAAATTAAAAAAGAAATATTTTTTACATCACTTGTAGAAAGTTTAATAGAATGTTTAACTTTATATTTTTCTTCTTTAACACTTTCATTTTTTTTATTTTCTATTTTTCTATTTGTGTATTCATTAACATTTGAATTTATATGAATTTTATGCAACTCACTTTTTAAATTATTAACTTTTTTTATTGCATCATCATAAGCAACTTTTACATTTTCATCAATACTTTTAATTGAAATAAATAATTTTTGTTCCATCTTAACTAACTCTACATTATTCTTATCTAAAATTTCAATAAATTGTCTATAATTTTTAGTATCTACTCCATTAATTTCAACTAAAATATTTGCTTCATTTTTAACATTTCCTAAAATTTTTACAATATTTTTATAACTCAAATCTTTTTGTGTTTTATATTCTTCAGTTTCAAATTTATCAATACCAATTCCAGAGTCATTTAATACACTTTTTATTTTATCCAACACTTTATAATTTTCTTTTCCTGCAACTTCATAACTTTCTAAAGAATTAGTGTTTATATCAAAACTTATTTCTGCTAAATCAACCTTTGTCGTTTTGTTAACATCTGCATATATTTTTGCCTTATTTTCATAATCATCAAATTTATCATCCGTTACAACAAAATCAATATTCAAACTATTTTCTAAATTAACACTAGGAATATCTATTAAATTTTTATGACTATTCTCATCTACAGAAGAAGAAGCTAAAGATACCATTTTCATCGCCCTTGGACTTGCATAACTATCTACTATATATTCATCATCATTATTTGAAATATTAATCTTTCTATTTAATGAATCAACTATATATCTATCTTCTGATATATTTTTAACCTCTTTTAATTTATACCCTTTTTCTAAAAGGTTAAAATTCTTACTTTTAGCTTTATCATAGCTTTCTTTATACATTTTCAAATATTCATTTTTTAAATTAGATACAGAATAATCTATATTGCCCATTAGTTCTATTTTATTTTTTTCAGCTATTTCTATTACTTCACTTATTCTTTTTAAATCTCTTAATTTAAATGATATTGTTGATTCAATATTATACACATCTTCTTCTTTACTACTATAATCTTCAGAATTTAATATATTATCAAAATAGAAATCTTTTTTAGTATTTGAAACTAATTCTTCAACTTTTTTATATATATAATCTAAATTTTTTTCTTTACTTTCAGATTCATTTTTTATATTTAAAGTTAACAATCCTTTATTTATCTTATATTCAATTCCTCCAATTTTATCTATCACTTCTAAAATGCTTGCCAATGTTGTACTATTTGTTTTTATAGATAAACTTAAATTTGTATTATACAGCTTACTACCATTATTATTTTTAACATATTTTGTAGTTTTGTAATATCTATAATTATCTGTTATTAAACTGTCATATTTAATTCCTTCAGATTTTAATTGATCAAAAAAATTGTTAATTCTTATTTTATTTTCATTTTGTGATTTTTCTTTAGAGTTAGCTTCCGTTCTTATTCTAAAACTCATTTGTGCCGTATCTGCTTTCAATTCTTTAATAACTTTAGAATTTGTTTTAATAACTACATCATTTGCTAATACATTCATACTTGTAATTAAACTTAAAAATAATAATATTTTTTTCATTTTCCATTTACCTCTCTTTCTTAATATATATTGTACTATACATTTCTTTTATTTTCATTAGTTTTTCTTATATATTAAATTACTGGAGGATTAGAGCAAACTATCCCCCAGTTGAAAAACAGGCAACATCATAGCTATTACTATGATAGCAATTATTATAGATATTATTAAAATTGATAAAGGTTCTAATACCTTAATCATTATTTTAGTTTCAATATTTAATTTTTTTTGATAACTTTCTTTTAAACTTAAAAATACTTCAAGAAAATTAGAACCTTTTTCTCCAATTCTTAAAAAAGAAATATACTCATTATTAAATAATTTCGATTCTTTAAAAGAACTTTCTACACTTTTACCTTTACTTATCTTATACACTATAACTTTAATACACCCATTAATATATATATTATCACTTTTCGACAAACTAATCGCATCAAGAAAATCTGTATTAGTTTTAAGGATAGAGTATATACTTTCCGTAAATTCAAGTATATAAATATCTCTAATAAAAGGTATACTAAACAACAATTTATCAACGTTATATTTATATATTCTTTTAATACTTAATCCTATTAAATAAAGTAAAAATATGAAAAATAATAAATAATAAAATTTTGTATACAGACAATCACTCAAATAAAGTATGAATCTAGTTAAGAAAGGTAATTTTGATATATCTACATATATTTCTTTAAACTGTGGAACAAGAAATACAAGCATTGCGACAACTATTATAAAAGAAATTAAAGAAACAAATAATGGGTATATAGAAATTGATATAATTTCTTTCTTTAATTCTTCTTCAAAATAATATTTTTCTTTTAATATAGAAAGTATAGTCTTCATATCACCTGTCTTTTCTACTATATTTATCATAGCTAAAAAACTTTTATCATCATTCAAATATGAAAAACTATTAACTAATCCTCTACCTTTTTCAAGTGATTTTCTTATATTTAATAATTTATTTTTTTCTTTATCTTTATACATAGGTATTAGTATAGATAAAGCATCAATTAACTCTACATTAGAAGATATTAAACCTTCAAGTTTAATAATTACCATTTTTTCAAATTTCATTCTTCAATACTAGCCTCTACTTCTATGTATATATTTCTTTTTTCTTTAGTAGTGTTTCTTTTTCTAAACAAATTACCAAATACTGGTATATCTGATAAATATTTAACTCCTTCTTCACTTTTTTTTACATTTTTCTCATTTAATCCCCCAATAAAAATACTACCTCTATCTTTAACAATAACATTTGTACTGAATACATTTTTTTCTTTACCTTTATCATTTCCAAAAAGTTTAAAATTACTTATTTCAGTATATATTTGAAGTTCTATATATTCATTAAAAGATCTCTTTCTTATTCTAGGATTTATTTTAATTATCATCCCAGCCTCATAATTAGTATATTTTTCTTCTTTCTTTTTTTTTAAACCAAGTATCATTTCACTAGTAATTTTAATTTCTCCATCACTTCCTTCTACTATATTCAAAGCTGGAGTACTCTTAATACTTATTTCTCCTTTTTCTTTTAATGCATCTATATCTACTCCAAAAAAATTTCCTCCTAAATTAAATAAATTTCCCAAAGATAATTTTCCATCCAAAAAACTTAATACATTAGAATCTTGATTTTCTTTACTTAGTTTCCAATTAAGTCCTATTCTATCAAATAAATTAGAACTTGTTTCAATGATATTAATTTTAACTAATACCTGTCTTTTTTTCTTATCTAATTTATGAACTAATTCAAGTATACTAAAAACTTCATTTTTCTTTCCACTAACTATTATACTATTTTCAACATTTTTAATTTTAGCGCCATTAATACCACTTAATGATGAAACAAGTTCTTTAGGTTCTATATTAAAAACTTTAACTGTACTAATGTATATATCATCACTTTTATTTTTTACCTCTTTTTTATTATTTTCCTTTTTAATTATTTTAGTATTTACTGTATTTTCAATAGGTATATATTTCAATTTAGAAATTTCTTCATCAGATACATATTTATTATTAGAAAAAGTTAAAAGTGATAAAAAATATATGATATTAATGATATATAGTTTTTTCAAAATTAACCCCCCTTTAAATATCCTAAACTAATATCAAAATAAGTACCATCAATTTTAATTTCTGTTCTAGATGTATCTATATAGTAATTGGCATTAAAAATTAGATAAAGAAAATTATAAAACATTTTCATATTTCCTTTGAATCTAAATACAATATAATTCAATGTATATTTATCATCACTATCTTTAGTAACTAAATCAGACATTGAAACTAATTTTAATCCCGATATACTACTAATCTCATATATCATAGATATAAAAAAAGAATCTGATGCTATCACTTTATCATCTTGATCAATATATTTTTCTTCATTTTTAGCATTTATTTCAGTATCTAACTCTTTTTTTAAATTAAGATATTTAACATTTAATATTTCATAATCATTAAATACATTTTTATAATCATAATATCTATATACACTATAAGATAAATTTAAAAATATAGTTAAAGATATAATATATGTTTTATTCATACTCTCATATCCTCGATAACATATTCAAATTTTATTCCATCTTCATTATCAGTCAAGCTTAAAATCTTAATATTCTTATTTAATTTTTCAATTTTAGCATTAAAATTATCTAAAATTTTTAAATTTTCTGCAACGCCTTTTAAATACCACTTTTTTTCTTTATATGATATATCTGTATATTTTATTCCATATTTAGTCATATTAATATAAAAATCTATATCTAAATATATAGGTTTCTTTAAAATCTCAATAACCCCAACACTTTTAACCTCTTCTTTTTTATCTTCAAGCTCACTTTTTATAGAATTAATATCCTCATTTAATCTTCCTATTTTTAACATAAATCCATTAACATTAAAAAAGTATGCAGTAAAGTAATATGTTAACAAAGAAAAAATTATAGCAAAATATATTAAATACTTTTCATTAAATATACTCTTTATTTTTATTTTTTTTAATTTATTAAAATTTTTATATTCTTTTATACAATCAAAAATTTCATTTTCAGATAAATATATAATATAGTCATCAAATATTTGATCTTTCTCACAATCTTCTCTTTTAAAATTAATAATTTTAAAATCATATTTATTATTTTGAAAAAGAAAATCATAAGATCTATCATCTTCTATAACCATTATATTTTTCCCATAATTTTTCTCTATCAATATATCAACATAACTAATTAGATATATAGAAAATTTAAATTTTTTTAAAATATCTTCTACAATATTTTTTATTTCTTCATTTAAAATAAATTTTCTTTTATATTGATTAAAATAATAAAGATCTAAAAATATGTATATTTTATCATTTTTATCTAATTCAATACCATCTAAAACATCTGATAATTCAAGTTCTAGATTTTCAAAACTAGATATACTTTCTTCAGTATCTTTAAATATATATATATTGTTTTTAGTTATAAATAATATTATTTCTCTATACTTCATAACTACCAAAAAAAGAATTCACTACCTTTATATTTTTACCATCATATTTTATTTTTTCAATTCTATCAATACAAAACTTACCTATAAATTTTGACAAAGTTAATAATATATATCCATTTTTATCTTTTTTAACATTTTTTATTTCATATCCACCTAAACTTTTAGTATCACTTAATAAAATATGTGTAATTTCGTATTTATCTTTTCTATATACTAAACTTGAATCAAAATAAGTATTAGCCGTCCATTTTTTTATATTTTTAATATCATTTATACTTATTCCCATTAATTTTAATTTATCTTCCAATATATTAATATTTAAAAGTTCTTTACTAATAGAAATTTCGCTTTTACATATTTCATTAAAAATTATATTATTGTCTATAAGTGTATAATTTATCATTTTATTTTTATCATAATTATAAATTATCATAGTAGTTATACTAAATAATAACAAACTAGAAATAAATATTACATATATAAGACTATATCCTTTACTTTTATTCATATACATATCACCCTCACAATAGTCTCCCCCTTATACTTCAAGTAAATTTCTAATATGCTTTTATCATACAAAAATTTTATACCTTCACATTTTATTATCCTTTTTTTTATTTTAGAATTCGATACATATATATATCCATTTGAAAATTCATATTTAGTTTTAATTTCTTTTTCTTTTAAAATTAAAACATTGTCCCCCTTAACTTCTATATTAGAATCATTATCTAACATTTTTATTTTTCTATACAAATTATCTAAAAAGATATAACTTACCTCAATTTTTTCAAAATTTTCAAATGTATTATATTTAAAAACTCTTAATATTACTACATTCCCAAGAGATATAGCTATTATAAAAATTGTAAGACTTACCATACTTTCTATAAGTAAATATCCCTTACTTTTTAGGAACATAAATACCTTCTATCATATTTATTTTTATATTATAGCCATGATATTCGGAATTTATACCACTAAACATATCATTTTTTCTTATAGTTAAAGTATATTCACCATATTTATCTGATAATGGATATTTTAAATCTAAAAATTCTAGTAATTCATTAATATTATTAAATTTCTTATTTTCACATAATTTTTCATCTAATTCATTTTGCTTCATATTTTTTATTATTTCTAATATGTTATATGAATTTTGTTTATTATATATTCTATCATCAACTTTTTTATTAGCTACATATATATTATTTAATAAATTTAATATTGGAATTATTGTAAATAAAAATACAGCTATGGATATTGTTGTTTCTATTAAACTTTCCCCTTTATTTAACATAATCTATTACAAATAAAGCTAAAGAAATCATAGGTGCAAAAGGTATATACTTATTTTTAATCTTAAGTATACACATCAAAAAAAATATATATATTAAAGCAAATAAATAAATTAATACATAATAATTTAATAGGTAGTATATATTTTCATAATTTTTAAATGCTCCTATACATACCATTAATTTTATATCACCTAGACCTATTAACTCATTTTTAAAATACTCCTCAATTAATAATAATAAAAACAACGGAAAACTAAATATAGCCATACCTATATACATGCTTTCAAAACTTATAAATCTTACAAAAGAAAATAAAAATAATAAAAATAATAAATAATCTGGTATCAACATATATTTAAAATCATATATAGAAATGATTAATAGTATTAAATAAAAGAATATATTATGATTTACCATTTATACTTAACTTCATACTTTCTGGTTTACTAATATTTGCTACTACTTTGTAATTTTCTATATCAAATGTGCCTGTGTACTTGCCCACATTAAATTGATTGCTTCCATCTATTAGTTTTACTCCTAAGTTTTCACTTCCCAATTCCTTAATAATATCTGCAACTTTAAGCTCTGATTCTTTACTAGCTTCCATTAAAATTGCTGTATTATTCAATTCAGATACTGCAGATAAAATTTTAGCCTTATTTGCTTCATCTAAATATTTTTGAAATTG
>CAURNT010000017.1:0-24771 GCA_963526495.1 uncultured Streptobacillus sp.
TCGTGGACAATATCTATATTACCATATCTTATCTCTTATTGTCAACTACTTTTTTGCTTTTTTTTGATTTTTTTTTATTTTTTTCTTATAATCCTTTATTTATGCTATGTTTAATTTTAAAATATTTTTAATTTTTGAATTTTATAATAAAATAAAACTCATAATTAAATAAATTTTAACTATGAGTTTTAATTTTTTCTATTTTATATAGGCATAAGATAAATCCGTAATATTTCCTATCGGTATATTTAATATTCCTTTAATTTTAGGATTTACATATTGATTTTCCACTGAAAAATACAATGGAGAAACTATAATATTTTCAAGAAGCATTTTTTCTGCTTCATGTAATTTTTTACTTCTATCATTTAAACTATTTTTTGATTCATCTATTAATTTTTGATATTCTTTTTGATTAAATACATCAATTTTTTTGTCTTTATAATAAAATCTATCTAATATTGCCAAAGGATCCCTATACTTAGGAGACCATGTATTCAATGCAATATCATATTTATTTTCCTTAATCAATGATAATCTTTCTTTAAACGGAACAGTTTTTATTTTTACTTCTATTCCTAAATTAGTTTGTAATTGATTTTGAATAAACTGTGCTTCTTTAATTTCTATAGGAGTATTCCCCGTTAATAACTCTAAAGATATATTCTCCAAATTTAATTCTTTCTTTGCAATTTCTAATTCATTTTTAGCATTATCAAGATCAAAATCTATTATTTCATAATCCATTTTATAACCTAAAATATCACTTACTAAATTTTTGGCAATTTTTGAGCCATCTTTTTTAACTACATCTATATATTCTATTCTATTTATACCTTCCGATATTGCTTTTCTCATGTGTAAATTTTTAAGTGTAGAATTTGAAAATAAATTATAGTCTATATACCATATTCTCCCATCATAATATTTATTAACATTATCACCTAATAATTCTACATCTACACGAGATATATCTATATCTCCATTTTTAATTAAATTATTTACAACTGAATAATCATTGAAATATACATACTTAATATTTTTTATTTTAACATCTTCATTTCTCCAATAATTTGGATTTTTAGTAATCAACAAATCTTGTTCATTAGTTTCTTTTATCATATACGGACCATTAAATTTATTCTCAATATATGGAGCAGACAATGGTAGTGTTAAAAGTGAAAGAAAATACGGAACATCCTCATTTAACTCAAACACTAATTTTCCATCTATAACTTTAATTCCTAATTCTTCTTTAGAAACTTTACCTTCATAATACTCTTTTGCATTATTTATAACATAAAGCATTTTAGCATATTGTGATAATTCTTTTTTATCTAAAACTCTTAAAAATCCATTATATACATCTTCTATAGTTATACTTGTTCCATCAGAATATTTTAAACCATCTTTAAGTACAAAAGTATATGTATTATCTAATTTCTTATACTCTTTTGCCATACCTAAATCTAATTTCCCATCTTTATCATATCTCATAAGACCTTCATATAAACTATTTGAAACTTGAAGTGATATATTATCACTAAATTTATGTGGATCTAAACTCTTTGGAGCTGAAAATATATTATACACAATTACATTTTCATTATTATTCCCAGAACATGAAAATATTAAAAATATAAATAAAAAAATACTAAATAATTTCTTCAATACTACTCACCTAATTCCTTTTTTAATTCTTCAACTTTATCCAATCTTTCCCAAGGAACATCTATATCCTTTCTCCCTATATGACCTAAAGCTGCTAAATCTTGATATCTAAAACTCGGATTTCTTAGAGAAAGGGTTTTTTCAATTCCTCTTGGTGTCAAATCAAAAATCTTTGATACAACTTCAGCTATTCTATCTTCCGATATATTTGAAGTTCCAAATGTATCTACACGTATAGATGTTGGTTCAATAACACCAATTGCATAGGATAATTGAACTTCACATTTATCTGCAATACCTGCTGCAACTATATTTTTAGCTATCCATCTCGCAGCATAAGCAGCTGATCTATCTACTTTAGAGGTATCTTTACCTGAAAAAGCTCCTCCTCCATGTCTAAAATAACCACCATAAGTATCAACTATTATTTTTCTACCTGTAAGACCTGTATCACCATGTGGACCTCCAATAACAAATCTTCCAGTTGGATTTATATAAAATTTTTCTACTTCAGATATATCCCTATCATATTCATTTAATGCAGGTGCTATAACCTTTTCTTTTATTTCTTTTTCAATTTGTTCTCTACTTACTTCTTCATCATGTTGAACAGATACAACTATTGTATCTATACCTAATATATTATCATTTTCATCATATTTAAGTGTTACTTGAGCTTTAGCATCTGGTCTTGCCCAACTTAAAACTTTACTTCTTGTAAGTTCTGTTAATTTCATTATTATATTTCTAGCAAGTGTTAAAGCAAGAGGCATTAATTCTTCAGTTTCTTTAACTGCTCCTCCAAACATTATACCTTGATCTCCGGCACCTCCTACATCTACACCTTGTGATATATCTGGAGATTGTGAATGTATCATATTAACCACACCACAATCATAATCAAACCCAAGACCTGGAACATACCCTATTTCTCTTATTTTATTTCTAACTAAACTTTGTATATCTATATATGTTTTAGTAGTTATTTCTCCCCCAACTAAAACAAATCCAGTCGTAGCAAATGTTTCACAAGCAACTCTTGAATTTTCATCATCTTTTAAACAAGCATCAAGTACTGCATCTGAAATTTGATCACATATTTTATCAGGATGACCCGGTGATACAAATTCAGAAGTAAAATATCTTATAGCCATATTTTATTTCCTCCTAATCTATACTTTTTCTTCCTTCCAAAGATTGAGACAGTGTTGCACTATCAGAATATTCAATATTTCCCCCTATAGGTATACCACTTGCAATTCTACTCATTTTAACTTCTTTATCTTTCAATAATTTTGAAAGATATTGTATAGTTGTTTCCCCTTCAAAATCAGGATTTAAAGCAAATATTACTTCTTTAATATTCTCATCAACTCTCTCTAATAACTCTGATATATTTAGTTCACTTATACCTATTCCATTTAAGGGATTTATCTTACCTCCCAAAACATGAAATAATCCATTATATGTATTACTTTTATTTATAGCATATATATCTCTAGTATCTTCAACAACACAAATTATACTTTTATCCCTCTTTTCATCTCTACATATATCACAAATATCATCATCAGTCAAATTAAAGCATAATTTACATGGTTTTATACTATCATATGAATCTCTAATAGTTTCTAATAAATAATTTATATCTTCTTCATTTTTTAATAAAAGATCAAAAGCAATACGTGTCGCATTTTTTTTACCTATTCCTTTTAATTTAGATAAAGCATTTATTAATTCGTCAATCTTTTTCATTTATACCTTCCTATGAAAAGAAAAGAACTGAATTAACAGTTCTTTTCTTTTTAAGATTATTAATTTCAATTATTAAACAATTCTTGAAACTTTGAAAGTATTAGTTGTACCAGTTTCAGAAACACCTGTTACTAAAACAACTAAATCACCTTTCTTAAATCCTGTGTAAGCTTCATCAGCAGTAGTTGATGCATTTGATGCAGCAACTTCTAAAGCTTTATTAAAGAAGTGTTCAGGATTATCTAAATCATTAGCAACTATTGCTCTTACACCTCTTACTAACGCTAATTGTCTTGCAGTAACATCACTGTCAGTTAATGCAATTATTGGCATTGAAGGATTATATTTTCTTATCATCTTAGCTGCTCTTCCTGTTTTTGTCCAACAAACTATTAACTTAGCACCTAAATTTTCAGCAGCTTCTACTGCACCTTTAGATATTGCTTCTGTTATAGTTACTTCATGTGTATAGTATATTTTTGATACTCCATATTCATCAGTTTTAGCAGAAATTTTAGCCATAGTTTTTACAGCTTCTACTGGATATTTACCATTTGCAGATTCTCCAGATAACATAACTGCATCTGTACCATCTAATATAGCATTAGCAACGTCTCCTGCTTCTGCTCTTGTAGGTCTTGGATTTTTTTGCATTGAATCTAACATTTGTGTTGCAGTAATTACAGGTTTTCCAACTGCATTACATTTTCTTATCATCATTTTTTGCATAAATGGAACTTCTTCAACTGGAACTTCTACTCCTAAATCTCCTCTTGCTACCATTATTCCATCTGATAATTCTAATATTTCATCAAAGTTATCTATACCTTCTTGATTTTCTATTTTAGAAATTATTTTAATATTTTCTCCACCATTATCATCTAACACTCTTCTAACTTCAGCAACATCAGACGCTTTTCTTATAAATGATGCAGCTATATAATCTACACCAACTTCACAACCAAATTTTAAATCTGCTTTATCTTTTTCAGCTAATGCTGGTAATGAAACAGATACACCTGGTAAGTTAACACCTTTCTTTTGTCCTAAAGCTCCAGAATTTTTAACTTTACAGAAGATTTCGTCTCCTTTAATTTCTTTAACTTCTAATCCTATTAAACCATCATCAACTAATATAGTATCTCCTGGTTTTAAATCTTTTGTCATACCTGGATAAGAAACTGATATTTTTTCAGGAGTTCCTTTAAATGAATAATCAGTAGTAACTATGAAATCTTGTCCTTCTACTAAATCATATTTAACGTCACCTTCAGCGTGTGAACCTGTTCTTATTTCTGGTCCTTTTGTATCTAATAATATAGCAACATGTTTACCTGTTTCTTTTGATATTTCTCTTATAGTTTTAATTCTTGCTCCATGTTCTTCATGATCCCCGTGTGAGAAATTCAATCTCATTACATTCATTCCACTTAAAACTAATTCTTTAAGTACTTCTTTCTTTTCACTTTTAGGCCCTATTGTACATACAACCTTAGTCATTTTTATTTTCATATTATTCCTCCTATATTTAAACTGATAACATCATAGCAACATCATAATCTTCTTGAGATTTTTTATGATAATTTTCCCAAGCATAAGATAATTTATGAGTTACAATATTTGAACTTTCTACTCCAACCATTAAACCTGATTTACCTTCAACTAATAATTCAACAGCTTTAACACCTAATTTTGTAGCTAACAATCTATCTGCTGCTGTTGGGCTTCCACCTCTTTGAACATGTGCTAAAACTACAAGTCTTGGATCTAAATCTGGTATTTTATCTGTTAAATCTTTTATAATTGTTCCTTTACCTTTATATCCTTCAGACATAATTATTACATCATAAGTTTTTCCTTCTTCTCTTCTTTTTTTGATTATTTTAACTATATCATCAACTTTAGAATCAACTTCAGGAATTAAAATTCCATTAGCTCCACAAGCAATACCTGCATTTAAAGCTAAATCTCCACAGTTTCTTCCCATAACTTCTATAACAAATGTTCTATCATGAGATTTTGCTGTATCTCTAATTTGATTAAATGATTCAAGTATGATATTTAATGCTGTATCATATCCTATAGTATAATCAGTTCCAGCAATATCATTATCTATAGTTCCAGGTATTCCTATAGTTTTAATACCATGTTCTTCATATAAATAATGAGCTCCATGGAATGAACCATCTCCTCCTATTACAACTAAACCTTCAATTCCAATTTCCTTTAAAATATTAGCAGCCTCTGTTCTAACCGCAGGGTCTTTAAATTCTGGAAGTCTAGCTGAAAGAAGCATAGTCCCTCCCTTACCTGCAAGTCCTGCAACATCTAATGGAGTCATTTTAAATATATCTCTATCTAAGATACCTTTATATCCTCTTCTGATACCATAAACTTCCATTCCTTTTGACATAGCAGTTTTTGCTACTACTCTTATGGCAGCATTCATACCTTGTGAATCTCCACCACTAGTCAAGATAGCAATCTTTTTCATTTCATCCTCCTAGTCTTTTTAATTACTATTTACTGAAATATTTTAACATTTATTGACTAAATTTTCAAGATTTTTTTTGACAATAAAAAAATGGAAACTCTAAGAGTTCCCATTTAGTATATATTACCATCTATATTCTACGTTTAAAGTTCCTTTTCCTTCAATCTTTCTTAAACTAAAGTCTTTAGCATCTTTACCAAATTTAAATTTAACTGATGCTTCAGGTTTAACTGTAACATTTCCAAATTTTAATACAGCATTAACTTTTGGGGTTAAATTAAATCTATGATCATATTTAGCTATATCAGCTTTTTCCTCATTAATTTCTTTAGCTCTCTTTGTTTCTCCAATATAAGAAGCAAAGTCTTTAGATTTTTCTCCATCAAAGTTATTCATCAAAAGAGTTATAGCACTTTCAACAGAATCAAATTCTTTATTATTTAATTTATATGAATAATCAGAATCTAAAGCTAATCCTAATTTATGATTTTCATTAATTAAGTAGTTAACCCCAAAATTAGCAAGTCCTGCGTAAGAACTTTCATTTGATTTATTATTTTCATTTTCAGTATGAGATAATACATATTTAAATCCTAATTCATTCATTAATTCAAATGAATTTATCATATATGTACTCTTTAATCCAGTTTTTAATCCAAAGTATACACCTTTATCTTCAATATTAGAATATACAAATGTACTTAATGAAGGAGTTACCATTAAATTACCAGATTTTATAGTATTTGTAAATTTAGAATTTGCATAAACATCATGAGTAAGATCTAAAACCTTTTCAGAATTATCATTAGTATATTTTTCAACCTTTAAATTATAACGACCATTTAATTCAGCTTTAAAATCAGCTTTATTATATGAAACACCAGCACCTGTTAATAACTCATGCTTAGTATCATCAAATTCAAATCTCTTTGTTAATTTATAATTAGCCATCATATTTGCAGATAAATTATCAGTTAATTTGTATCCAGCTTTATTTTTAGTTTCAAATTCTACAGCATTAAAAGTAGCTTTTTTATCTTTTTCCCCATTATATGTTGATTCACCTAATCCTACTGTAGCATAGAATTTAGTTTCATTGTTAGTTTCTAATAATAATTTATTGTTATCATATTTAACATTTAATACTGCTTTAGGTAAATTTAATAATCTTCCAAGATTTTCAGTATATTTAGTTCCATCAATTTCAACTGTTTGGTTTTCTTTTATAGGTAAATGAGCTACTTCTGCATCATAAACTAATTTAGCCTCTACTGTAGTATTTTTTAATCCTGTATATTTAGCAACATTTTCTATTCCTGCTTTGAAATATCTTTCAAATTCTACATTTTCTTGTGCACTTCCTCTTTCAAGAACAGTTCCTAAATCAAAACTTGGTTTAGAGTATAGTTCTAAAGTATCATTTGCAACCTTAGTTGAAACTTTAACATTTCCTCTGATTCTTCCAGCAACATCAAAATTAGTTGTATCTCTTTCTGTTAATAAATTTAAAGCATATTCTTCTTCATTTGGAACTAATTCTTTATCTTTACCTAATACATGAGTTAATTCAGCATCTAATTTAAATCCATCTAATTGTTTCCCTGCTTTAACAAATGATTCTAATCTGTTATTTGTATCTTTATCTAAGTTGTATATAGTACCAACTAATAAATTAGAAGTTTCTGTATCATTTTTAACAACAGCTGATAATAATAATCTATCATTTTCTGTTAATCTAAATCCATTATCTTTATAGAAATTATTTCTATCATCTTCTTTATCTTTCTTATTTAATTCAGCTTTTTTATCAGCAGTCCAAACTTTTTTGGCATCTAAATGTTCTTTTAGAGCATTTTCAATTGATTTATCCTTTTTATCAAAAGACCCTTTATTATTATATCCAGCAACTGCATTTAAAATTAATGATGAATTTTCATTTAATTTAGAATCAAATCTAAACCCTGCATAAGATTCATTATCTACTCCAGATTCTATAGCGTTACCACTAAATCTTGTTCCTGTAAATAAGAAAGTATCTTTATTAGAATCTAAAAAGAACCCTAAGTCTAATTTAGTTTTTACTGGGTATTTTTGTGCTTCAAATTTAACTGCACTTTCTTCTTTCTTAACATCAGTTTCAGCTTTAACTTCAGAATTTGATTTTACATAACCTGTAACATCAGCAAATGAAGCTACAGAAGTTAATGCTAAAACTCCTAACAATGCTTTTTTCATTTTCTATATCCTCCTAATATTATAAATATCTCCTTGTCTAACATTTTACATTTAAAATAAAGTTTTGTCAAGATTTTTTGAACTTTAGCAAATAGTTTCTATTGCTCTTTTTTAAATTTTTTCTCTCAATATATTTTGACGTTTCTATATTTATACCAGATTCTTCAAATATTTCATTAACTTCGCCGTCGGTATATTCTTCTAATTTAACATCAAACTTTATTTTACCTAAAATTTCTTTATTAACCTTAACTTCTTTTTTATTTCCCAAATTATTTATATATTCAACTATTTCTTGAAGAGCATTCATTGAAACATCAGTTTCTGCAAGATGAAAAACATGAAACTGATCTTCAAAATCATGCAATTTTACATCCATACCTGATTTTTTTAATTTTTCAGCAAAAACTATACTATCATCTTCTAATATTTCATTTGTTCCAACATGGATTAATGTATCAGGAAAATTCTTCAAATCATTTGAATATATAGGAGAAATATACCTATTTGATTTGTCTTTAATATAGATAAAATAAGGCATATATTTTTCAATTTTAATTCCAATATTTTCTTTAAAAGCTCCAAACAAAGGATCTTTAAATCTATTTCTATTTCTACTATCAACACTATTCGTCACATCCAAATAAGGTGATAATAATACCAAAGCACGTGGCATAGGTAAATCATTATCATTAAGATATATAGTAGAAGAAACAACTACATTACCCCCTGAACTATCTCCCATAAATACTATATTACTAGGATTATATCCTAACTTTATAGATAATCTATACGCATAAATAAAGTCTTCATTTTCAGCAGGGAATTTATTTGCATATCCAGTTCTTAAATCTACAAACATCATATCATAACCATTTAACTTTAAAAGTACATTTTTTATAAAAAACATTTTTCTATGCTCGTTATAATAATGTATAAAACTACCTCCATTTGCTATTATAACTAATTTTTTATTATTACTATTAATTTTCTTAAACAATTCAACTCTTGAATTACCTTCTTGATATATTTTTTGAACATAATTAGTAGATAAATAATCATAAAGATTAGTATTAACAGTAGTAAAAGCTTCATATAATTTAGTTCTATCAACATTCCATGTAATGTATTTTGACCAATTTATTATTTTTTCTTTAAAAGAAGGAGTTCTTGCACCTAATAAAAATGGAATAAATATCAAAACTATAAATTTAATTAATTTATTCTGCATTTAATTTCACAATTTCTATTATAGTATCACGTGATTTTTTCATATCATCTAAACAAGCAAATTCATATTCTCCATGAAAATTTTCTCCTCCTACAAATATATTTGGTGTAGGTAAGCCCATAAATGATATTTTAGAACCATCAGTCCCTCCACGTATAGGTTCTATTATTGGTCTTATACCTAAATTTTCCATAGCTTTTTTAGCAAGGTCTACACTTCTCATATCTTTACTAATAATATCTCCCATATTATAATATTGATCAAACATTTCATATACCAAAACATTTCCAAATTTTTCATTAACTTTTTTAGCAACATCTTTGCAAAATTCTTTTCTATCTTCAAATTTATCTTTATCAAAATCACGAATTATATAAGTAAGTTCAGCTTTTTCAATTTTAGCCTCTGTTGAACATAATAAATAAAATCCTTCATAACCTGAAGTGTGTTCTGGAACTTCTTTTTCTGGGAATAAACTCATCAAATATCCAGCAACAACATTAGCGTTTATCATTTTATCTTTAGCAGACCCTGGATGAACACTAACTCCAGTTATTGTATATGTAATTTGTGCGGCATTAAAACTTTCATATTGTAGTTCCCCTAACATTCCACCATCAATTGTATAAGCAAAATCTGCATCAAATTCTTTAACATTAAATTTATCTGCTCCCCTACCTATTTCTTCATCAGGCCCAAAAGCAACTTTAATATCACCATGTTTAATTTCAGGATGTTCTTTTAAATATTTCATTGCTTCCATAATAGCTGTTATCCCAGCTTTATCATCAGCACCAAGAAGTGTTGTTCCATCTGTTGTAATCAAAGTTTTACCTACATAATTTTTTAAATTTGGAAATTCAGAAATTTTCATAATTTTTTCATCATTTAATACTATATCTTTTCCATCATACTTTTCAATAATTTGTGGATTAACATTTCTAGCCTCAAAATCTGCAGTATCCATATGAGATATAAATCCAATAGTTGGAACTTTTTTATCTATATTACTAGGTAAAACCCCATTAACAAAACAAAAATCATTAATATATATTTTTTCTAAACCAATTTCCTTTAAATCTTCTACAAGTAGTTTAGCAAATTCATATTGAGTTGGTGTTGATGGAATTGTTTTTGAACTTTCATCAGATCTTGTCTCAAATTTAACATATTTTTTAAACCTTTCTAACATAATACCTCCATTATTTATTTAAATATTTTCTATTATTTTTTTCGTTTGTTTTTTCTTGTATATTTATAAAACTATTCATATCTATATTTATAGATCTATACATATCATTTATCTCATCTTCAGTATAAGAATCAAAAGATACATTAAATTTAATTCTATTGACATCTTTTAAATTAAGTGCACCTTTCTTTATTCCTGTATTATTTTTTATAAATTCTGCCACTTGAATTGTTGCTTCTCTTCCTTCAGGAGTGTCAAACATATGAAAAACATGATAAAGTTCTTCAAAACTTTTATAATTAACAGCTACTCCAGAGTTTTTTAAATTTTGAGCAAAAACCCTTGAGTCATCTTCTAATATTTCATAACTTCCAACATGAATTAAAGTTTTAGGAAATCCTTTTAACTCACTAGCATAAATAGGAGAAACATATCTATTCGACTTATCTTTGACGTTTATAAAATAAGGCATATAATCTTGTAATTTAACTCCATTTTTTTCAGTATTATTTGTTCCAAAAAATACATCTTTTGATTTATTTCTTTGCCTACTTTCAACTTTATTTGTAACATCTAAATAAGGAGACAGTAAAACTATAGAAGCAGGAACTGGCAGGTTATTATCAATTAAGTATATCGTACTTCCTGCTACAATATTTCCACCTGAACTATCTCCTAAAAACGAAATATTACCTGGATTATATCCTTTTTTTAATATAAATCTATAAGCATTTAAAAAATCTTTGTTAAGATTAGGGAATCTTTGTTTATAACCCATCCTATAATCAACAACTGCTATATTAAAATCATTTAAATAAGATCCAAAAACATTTATTATATACTCTTTTCTACTTTGTTTATACGGATTTATGAAACTACCGCCATTTGCAATCAATACTATTTTATCACTTTTCATCTTATTTTTATACAATTCAATACGAGTTCCTGTTTCATCGTAAACCTCATAAATATATTTATCTTTTATATAGTTTTCAAGTTCCATTGACATCGTAGAATATACACTATAAGCCCAATCTCTATCTATATTGTATGATATAATATCACTTTTTTTTATTAATTTATTTTTAAATGAATCTTCAGAAAATGAAATACTCATCAATAATATAATCAATAGTATTTTTTTCAAAAAAATCATCCTCCTTCATTTTTATTATATCATAACATAAAAAAAAGTACCATACATAATGTATGATACTTTTAATCAATTAATTAATTACCAAGTATAAGATATATTTAATGATCCTTCACCTGTTACTTTATTTAATTCAAATTTAGAATCATCAGCTAATTTTTGTGCAAATTCAAAGTTAGCTCCTAATTTAGGTGTTACTGTTAAATTCTTAGTTATATCAAATTTAACTGCTACACTTGGTTTAACTGCTAAACTATGTTTAACATTTTTTGATTTTTTAAACATTTCTTCATTACCTTGTTTAATGAAATCTTCTTGATCTTTGTTATTAAATTCTTTAGCAACATAACCATCTAATACTCTGTATTCTCCATCAGTATATCCTGCAGCTTCTACAAATTTAGCAAATCCTTCTATATATTTAGAACCTAATTTCATATATTTGTATTCACCTTTTACTTCTGTTATTAAATCAACTTTTCTATCTGCATTTTCAGATAAAGTAGAAGTTATATTTAATGTAGCATCAGCTGATCCAAAATGATCTAATAAGATTTTATCACTTTTTACTGGCATTCCAGTTGCATCAAAATCAGTATTTGTAGCTTTTAAGAAATAGTTACCATTAACATCTAATGAAGCTTTAGTCGTATCATTAAATGCTTTTGTGAATTTAACACCTGCATTAGTTAATAACATATCTGTAAACAGAACAACATCTTTTTGCAATTCACCAGCAATTATATGATTATGTGCATTTAATCTTAACTCTGTATCTACACCAAATAATTCAGATATTACAGCCTTATTCTTAGTGAATGCAAAACCTTCATGTTGTAAAGAAGTTGCATCTGCTTTTTCTCCTGTTTTAACTGAATCTACTGTTAATAAATATTTAGCACTATTATCAGTAGTCACTGTTAAAACATCTTCATCATTGTAAGTATATTTAATAGTTGGTCCTGTTAAGAATCTCATTTCATTTGAATGAGGTTTAGCTAATAAGTTAGTTTTTAAATCATAATTAGCATCTAATCCTAATTCAAATCCTCCGTTAACATATTTAATATTATTATAAGTTTTAAATATATTATTTAATTCTTTAACAGCACTATCTTTTTTAGCTAATTTAACTTCTACTTTTTCAGAATTTTTAGTTGTAAATCTTGCATTTTCACCTGTATATGAAAGATCTAATTTATATTCTGGTGTATGTTCATATTTAACAGCATCATCTGCTACAGCTGTTTTTCCATCAGCTTTAAGTTTATAATTTAATCCTTGTTCTACAACAGTATTACTAAATCCAGTATATTTTAATCCATTTTCTGATACAAATTCACCATCATGTTTATTACCTAAAATATTTTTTAATTCACCCTTTAACACATTTGTTAATAAAGTATTTTTATTTAATTGAGATTCTAATTTAACCTCTCCTTTTAATCTTCCTGCTACATCATAAGTTTCACTCTTAATTAAATGATTAACTTCTCCTGAAACTTTAACATCATCTGTTAATTTACCAGAAGTTTTAGCATAGCTTTCTAATTCATGAGTTCCATCTTTAAACTCAGTTGAGTTATATAACCCAGCAACTGTTAAATCAAAATTATCATCAATTTTACCACTTAACACAGCAGATAATAATTCTGTATTATCTTTAGCTGCTAATTTATATCCGTTATCTTTTAAGTATCCTTCTTTATCATCTTTTGAATCAATCTTAGCTTGATTTAATTTATTTTTAGCTTTTAAATGTTTAACAACTACATCTTCTAAAACTGCATCTTCTTCTACTTTAACTTTTTTAGCACGAATATTATCTTGTTTATATTCTTCATAAACTACTTTATCAGTAACATATCCATGTTTATGTCCAAATGTTAAAGCTATATTAAAGTCATCTACTATTGGAGCATCCCATCTAGCACCAAAGTAATAATTAGGAACATCTACACCTGTTACACCACTATTTTTATCTGTTTTATTTTTAGCATTAAATTTAACATAATCACCTTTTAATCCAGCAAATACATGTAATTGCGCATCTTTATGTAAAAAAGTTCCGAATGTTAATTTTTGAGAAGCACCTGCTTCTTGTGGCTTACCTTCATTTTTAAACTTGTTATTTTCTAATTCATTATTTACATTTGCTGAAGTTTCAGAATTCAAGTATCCATGGAAATCTGGATATTGAGTATCAGCTAATGTTGCTATTGAAGTTAAAGCTGCAACTCCTAATAATATTTTTTTCATTCTATATCCTCCTAATTTAATAATTATAGTTATTCATAAATATTATACTTTTTTTTATAATCTTTGTCAATACTTACAATATATTTTAACTTAATATATCAATATATTAGCTATAGCATACTCATTTGTATGACTTAAAGAAATTTCTCCATTTATTTTTTTCCCTTTATACATCATATACGGTTTACCATTAGTTTCATTTAATACTTCAAATTCTTTAAAGTCTATACTAACATTCATAGCTTTTACAAAAGATTCTTTAGCACAAAATCTAGCAGCATATGATTCATACTTATTTTTTTTAGTTTCACAGTATTCAATTTCTTTTTTACTAAAAATTTTTTCTTTAAACCCTTCATTTCTTTCTATAGCTTTTTTTATTCTATCAACTTCTATTAAATCTATTCCTATTTTAAACATATACCATATACCCTCAAGGCATTTTCTGTAGTTATTCTTTTAACTTCTTCTACAGATATATTTTTTAAGCTTGCTATTTTTTCAGCTACAAATTCCACATAAACAGGATTATTTTGTTTTCCTCTATACGGAACAGGTGTTAGATATGGGGAATCTGTTTCAAGAACTATATGTTTCAAATCTAAACTTTCAACTAATTTATGTCCTGTATGATTATTTTTAAACGTAACTGTCCCACCTACACCTATATAAAACCTATCTAAAAGGTCTTCAACATCACTCAAATTACCAGGATAACAATGTAATATACCACGTGCTTTAGGATATTCTTTCAAAATTTCTATTGTATCATCAAGTGCATCTCTCGTGTGAATAATTATAGGTAAATCATATTCTATAGACTTTTCAATTTGCTTCCTAAAACCTAACTTTTGCACTTCTATAGGATCATTCATCCAATGATAATCAAGTCCTATTTCACCTATGGCTACAATTTTCTTATATTCTTTAGATAACTTTAATAATTCTTCCATTTTTTCTTCGTCATACTTAGAAATATCACAAGGATGATAACCAATACTTGCATACATAAAATCATAATTTTTAGCATATTCAATACATTTTTTTGAACTTTCATAATCACAAGAAATATTCACAACAAAATCTAATTTTTTGCCTATTTCATTAATAATTTCATCTCTATTTTCATTATAGCTATCATCATAAAGATGTATATGTGTATCTACTAAATTTTTCATTATTTACCTTTCAAACTAAAGGGTACTATATATAGTACCCTTCCCCTTATTTAATGTATGATTTCATCATCCATAATAATTTTTCATATTCTGTAACATGATTATCAAGTTCAGCGCTTGTTGCGTAATCTTTTTCTTCATCAGTAATTTCTTTTAATTCTCTTACTGATTTTAATAAATACTTAGTATCAACTATTAAATTTTTTAAAGCATCTTTAACTCTAATATCTTCATCATTAGCTTCATCAATTTTTGTTACTTCTAAATATTTTTTAGAACTTCCTAAAGGTCTTCCACCTATAGCTAATATTCTTTCTGCAACAACATCAATTTTTTCATTTACCCCATCATAAATTTCTTCTAATTTAGCATGTACTGTAAAGAATCCTTGTCCAATTACATTCCAGTGATAATTTTGAACCTTTCTATAATATACATTCAAATCTGCTAAATATTGATTTAACGCGTTTATTGTTTTATTCACTTAAATCTCCTCCTACTCTCTTTCTTTTAATTTTTCTTTAAATTTTCTAGTTTGTCTTTCTAGACCATCAGCTAATAAGTCTATTGCACCGTATAGATCTGAATTTGCTTCCTCTACTCTAATTACTTTACCAGGAACTTGAACTGTACCTATGGCTTTAAATATTTTACCTTCAGTTTTAGTATTTTCAACTGTTAATGTAATATGAGTTTCAGTAATATTTTCAAGATATTTAGTTATCTTAGAAACTTTTGATTCTGCATAATTTTTAATTGCTTCTGTCATTTCTAATTGTTTTCCACTTACTATTATCTTCATAATAACACGCCCTTCCTACATCTATATAAATAGTATAGCACTATTTAACAAAAAAGTCTATATCATTTCTAATGCTCCATTTTTTAAAATATATTTATAATCAGCTAAATTAGCTAATTCTTGACTATGTGTTACTATTATTATACCTTGTCCTTTTTTATTAAGTTCAACAAAAATATTATTAATAAGCTGACTTGTTTCATAATCCAAATTACCTGTTGGTTCATCTGCCAAAATTAGTTCAGGAGAATTTATCATAGCTCTAGCTATTGAAACCCTTTGTTTTTCACCACCTGATAATTCATTTGGTTTGTGATTTAATCTACCAGAAAGTCCTACCATTTCAAGTAATTCTTTAGCTCTTTTTTCTATTTCTTTCTTATCAGCATTTTTTTTATTTAATGCTGGTATCATAACATTTTCAAGAGCAGTAAATTCATTTAAAAGATAATGAAACTGAAAAACGAAACCTATATTTTCCGATCTCAATTTTGTTAAATCTTGTTTTTCTATTTTTTCTGAATTTATATATAATTCACCTTCTGATTTTATATCAAGTAAGCCTAAAATATTAAGAAGTGTTGTCTTACCACTACCAGATTTACCTTGTATAGATACAAAATCTCCATTATTAAATTTAAAATTTATATTTTTTAATATATTCAATTCTTCCATCTTTGTTTTATATGTCTTAGAAACATTTTTTAATTCTATCATATCTTTTCTCCTAATTGTTATACTTAATAGCATCTGTAGGATTCATACCCGCTGCCTTTTTTGAAGGAAGTATAGTCGATAAAACTATTAGTATAAATGATATTATATATATTATACTTAATTCATGTAGACCTATACTAACAGGTAACTTATCTAAATAATATGTAGTTGTTACATAATATTTAAATATTATTTTTAAAACTATTATTATAATCGGAGCTAAAATTAAAGAAATTATCATACCAACAACTCCAATTATCAAACCTTCAAAAAGAAAAATTTTCATAATATTATCATTAGAATAACCCATAGCTTTAAGTATTCCTATATCTGTTGTTTTTTCTCTAACCACCATATTAAGTATCACAGAAATAGCAAATGAGGCTATAAGAATTATTAAACTAAGTATTGCAATTAAAACAAATTTTTCAAAATTTATTGCACTTAATAAACTTTGATTATCCATATCCCAACTATGAGCAAAAACTTTATCTCCTAAATCACTATTAATCTTATTTACTAATATATTTAATTCTTTAACATTTGTTGGGTCTTTAACATCTAGAGATATACTATCTGCAACTTCACCTCTTTCTTGTAAAAGTTGTAAAGTTTCAAGAGGTAATATAACAAGGTTTGAATCATAATTATAGTACCCAGTTTTGAATATACCTGTTATGCTTGCTCTAATTTCCTTAGCATCTGATGTTATTATATTTAATTCATCACCTATTTTTGCTCCTGTTTGATTTATAAACTCATTCCCAACTATAATCCCAGTTAAATTATCATTTTCTTTTTTACCTTCTATTATATTTATATTCAATAAATCTAAATTTGTCCCAATTATTAAAGTAGTTATAGACCCACCATTAACATTTATTAAACCCTGACTTTCTATTCTTGGATTAAGACTTTTAGCTTCATATTTTTTTAACTCTTCCATTATATTTTTATAGTCACTTTGGTACTCATTTTCTATACTTACATTAACATGAGGAGATAATGATAATATAGAATTTAACATATTATCCCTTAAACCATTAGATACTGCTAAAGAAACTACAAAAACCGACAAAGATATAGCAATACCTAAAATAGATGCTAAACTTTGAAATTTTCTATCAAATACATGTCTTTTAGCTATAAAAAACTCTATCATAATTTACCCCTTTCTAATCTATATATTCAACCATTAAATTAGATAATATAGATAATTGTTTCATAAAGTGGAACGATTTTCTAATATTTAATCTAAACATATATTCTTTATGATTCTTCGTTATAACAGAAAGAACTCTTTCATATTTTTTTCCATTAACTCTAACCAATATATATTTTAGTTTTACAATATCTGAAATTAAAATTTTTATTTTCTTATTCTCAACAGCTTTTTTATCAACTTTTATATTATAACCAAATACAGTATATATATTAAAACAAATATAGGCTAATAAAAATAAAATCAATAAAATAGACATCAAATTATTATCTTCCAAAGGATGTATAAATGATTTTAATGAATATATAATTATAATTAGTAATACTAGTATTAAAAGTAAACTTCTTAACATATACATTAAAGAAACTCTATATATTGTCTTTTCTTCAGGATTTAATATTTTAATACTATCCATATATTCCTTAAAACTTTCTTTATTTCCTATAAACATATTTACTCCTTATTACCTATGCTTTCTTCCTTATTTACATCTTTAGTTTCTTGAGATTTTTCATTTTCTTCTACAATTTCCTGGTCAACTACCTTATATACTGTTTCCCCTTCTTTTTTCATGTTTAGTTTATCTCTAACAAATTTTTCTTTATTTATATCTTTTTTAGAAATCTCTAATTCTTTTTTTATTTTTTCTTTTTCTTTCAATAATTTTTCATATCTTATTTCTCTTTCAACAAGTTTTTTTCTTGCTTCATGTATACGAACAAGATTATAAGATAGTTTAAAAATAAAATAAACACTAAGTAATAATACCACAATAACAAATATCAATTTGAATCGACTTTTTCTCATTTCTTTCTCACTTTCTTTTTCTTCTTAATATCTCTAATAATTTCAATAAAACTATCTAAACTATCAAATTTATTATATACCGAAGCAAATCTAATATATGCTACCTCATCTATTTCTAATAAATTTTCCATTATTATAGAACCTAATTCTTGACTTTGTATTCTACCATTAAATCTGTTTAAAACTTCTCTTTCAACATTATCTAACATATCTTCAAGTTTCGTTTCATCTATATCTCTTTTAACCAAAGATCTCAAAAGACCCTGAAATATCTTATTTCTATTAAACTCTTCTATTCTTCCATCCTTTTTTTTCACTTGTATAGGTAATTTAAAAATCTTTTCAGTTGTATTGAATCTATTGTTACAATTATCACATTTTCTTCTTCTTTTTATAGAGTTACCGTCACTAAATGGTCTACTATCAATTACTTTTGTATCTTCATTACCACAATAAGGACACTTCATATTACCACCTATTTTATTTCCATACTTTTAACTAAATCTATAATTTCTTTTGGTTCTTTTGCACCCAAAAACTTTTCTCTAAAACTTTCATTTTGTGCAAATCTTGAAATTCTAGCAAGTATTGTTAAATATTCTTGACTAAGAGCAGTAGGCATTAAAAACATAAATACTATATTTATTGGTTTTTCATCTATAGCTTCATAATCTATAGGACTATCAAGAACCCCTATACCAATTACTATATCTTTAACAGCATCTGTTTTTGCATGTGGTATAGCAAATCCTTTACCAATACCTGTTGAACCTATTATTTCTCTATCCATCAAATCTTGAAATGCTTTTTCTTTATCTAAAATATTCTTATTATTTTCTATAAGTTTAAACATATCTTTTAATAAACTAGATTTAGTTTTTGATTCTAATTTCAAATTAATTTCTTCTACTTTTATATTTTCATGAATACTTTTCATACCTTTTCTCCTTATATTAAAATTTTATTATATCTAATTTTTGTTGAAAAATATGAATTAATATATTTTTCAAATACATTAATTAACATCTTAATTTGATATACCTCTATAACTTTTTCACCTTTAATATATAATAAATATTTATTGTATAATAGTTTTGTATTATTATCCAATATAAGCTCTAAATCAAATATACCTAATTCAATCATCATACGTCTTAAATATATTAATATTAAAGAATAAAAATAAAGTTCATCTTCCAATTTTAAATCATCAATATTATCTATATATTCTAGTATTTCTAAATTTCTATAAAAAAGATTCTCTTCAGGATTATTGTATTCTAATATTTCATTTAAAACATGAAGTATATACAATCCTAGTTCTAATTTATTAATATTATTTAATATATTTCTAAATTGTTTACTTAAATAAATATCAGTTATTGAATAATTTTCATTTATATTATTCATTTCTACTTCAACCAAACTAAGTGGCATTATAGCAGAAAGATTTCTACTTTTAGACTTTTTTATCCCATAATTTATAGCAGATATTTTACCATGCTCTTTAGTAAAAAGAGTTGATACTACATTAGCTGTATTTACATCTTTTTTATTTATCACTAAGGCTATATCTCTAATATTTTTCATACTAATAACTTAATTGATAATCAATTTTTATAGATTTAGATATAAATCTTATATTAGTAGGTTTATTATTACTAAAATTCTCAAATTCTACTGTATAATCCTTAGCCTCTATTTTTCTTAAAATAGAATTTTCAAATATATATTTTTTATGTCCCTTATTCTGTGTTGTTGCAGTTTCTAAACTTGATAATTCAGAAAGTATAGAATAAATACTTTCATCTTGTCCTGTTATACTTTGTTTAACTGTTTGCTTAAGTTTTGGTGAATAAAGTGTTTTTCCACTTTTAGAATAAGTATATATTTCTCCTTTGTTTAAAGCAGGTTCTAATACTTTTAATTCCATTTTACTTGGACTATAACTTACATCATATACTTTATTTTTCTTAACATTATTTATCACAGAATTTTCTATAACTTTAGCTTTAAAATTACCATCTAAATATGGAAAAACTTTTGAAAATGTTAAGCTTGAAAATAATGTTAAAAACATTATTATTTTCTTCATTCTATACCACTTCTTTCTTCAATTATTTTATTTATTAAATTTATTTTATTTTTATCATACTTATAAACCACAAGAGTACTTACTTTACTTAAATCAAAATTAAGTTTTAATATTAATGTTTTATTATCTATCAAACTTTTTTTATTTGATACATTAAATTTACCTATACTTAAACCTTTAGGATATAGTTCACTTATACCTGAAGTTTTAATATTAAATAAACTAATTTTGTCTACTGATTCATCATTAAAATTATTTATTACAAATTCTGAATTTCCTTTACCTCTCAATATACCTTGTATATGTCCATTGATATCAACAGCCATTTTAAAATCAGGATTAGATAAAAGCTGAACTTCAGAATAATTTTTAGAAACTCTATTTATTCTACCAATAACATTTCCATTAAGTAAAACTGGTAAATATTGTTCAATCCCGTCATTAGCTCCTTTATCTATATACAGTATATTGTCTTCTATTAAAGATTCAATTAGAATCGTATTTGCGACTATATATTCTGATGTAGAATTAGATTTTAATTCTAAATTTTCTCTTAACTCTCTATTTTCTCTAACTAAATTTTCATATTCAATATTTTTAGCTTTAAGCAATTCTATTTCTTCATCTTTTTTATTATTTTCATCAATTATTTTTGAAATATTACGTATATATTCTAGCTTATTTATATAATTATCCACTTTTTTAAATATGATACTTTTAGATGTTACCAAACCATTATTCATACTTTCTAATGCAATACTAGCATATTTCAAAAAAACAAACCTTAACAATAGAAAGAATACACTTAAAAGTATTATAGAAAACAGTCTTTTTAAGGTTAACTTTCTTTTTTTACTCATAAAATCACCTAATACATTCCTGGAACTTGCTGATTTTTATTTTCTTCTTGTTTAGTTACCACGCTAACTTCAGTAGTTAATAATAACGATGAAATCGAACTTGCATTTTGTATAGCCGAACGAGTAACTTTAGTTGGATCTAAGATACCTCTTTCAAACATATCAACATATTCTTCTTTCAATGCATCATAACCAAAATTAATTTCTGAATTAAGAACTTTATCCACTACAACTCCTGATTCAACTCCAGAATTTATTGCAATTTGTTTAAGTGGTGATAAAAGAGCTTTTTTAAATATATCTACACCTATACCTTCTTCTCCATCTATAGAAAAAGGCCTCATATCTTTATAAACTTGAACAAGTGCTGTTCCACCACCTGCTACTACACCTTCTTCTACTGCTGCACGAGTTGCATTAAGAGCATCTTCTATTCTCATTTTCTTTTCTTTCATTTCAGTTTCTGTTGCTGCTCCTACTTTAATAACAGATACTCCACCTGAAAGTTTAGCTAGTCTTTCTTGTAATTTTTCTCTATCATATTCTGATTTTGTTTCTTTAATTTGCTCTTTAATTTGATTTATTCTTTCAAGTCTTTCCTCATTATTACCCATACCATCAACTATTATACTTTTATCTTTTGTTATCTTAATTCTTCTTGCCATACCCAAGTCATCAATATCTGCCTCTTCAAGTTTCATTCCTTTTTCTTCAGATAATACTATTCCACCTGTAAGTATAGCAATATCCTCAAGTATAGCAAGCCTTCTATCCCCAAAAGCTGGTGCTTTAACTGCAACTACATTCAAGGCCCCACGTATTTTATTTAATACAAGAGTTGAAAGAGCTTCACCATCAACATCATCTGCTATTATTAAAAGCGATTTTGATTGTTCAGCAATTTTTTCAAGTATTCCTATAATTTCTTTCATAGAACTTATCTTTCTACTAGTTAATAATATATATGGATTTTCAAGTTCAACATACATTCTATCACTATCTGTTACAAAATATGGTGATAAGTACCCATTATCAAATTGCATTCCTTCAACAATTTCTAAACTAGTTTCTAAAGATCTTGCCTCTTCAACTGTTATTACTCCATCTGTTCCTACTTTTTCCATTGCCTCTGATATCAATTTACCTATAGTCTCATCTGCTGCAGAAATTGAAGCTACTTGTTCTATTTCATTATTTCCTTTAATAGCTACAGATCTTTCTTTAAGTTTATCTACTGCAACCTTTGCAGCTTTTTCTATACCACGTCTTATAAATACAGGATTTGCCCCAGCTTGTATCATTTTAGAGCCTTCTTTTATTAAACTTTGTGCTAACACTGTTGCTGTGGTAGTTCCATCACCTGCAACATCATTTGCTTTAATTGCTACCTGTTTAATTAGTTCAGCTCCTAAATTTTCACTAGGATCATCCAATTCTATTTCACGGGCTATAGTTACACCATCATTAGTAATCAAAGGTGCTCCATACCCTCTATCTAAAACTACATTTCTTCCACGTGGACCAAGTGTTACTTTAACTGCATCTGCTAAAATATCAACACCTCTTTCAAGAGCTTGTCTTGCCTCATAATTAAATTTGATTATTTTAGCCAAACTAATCACCAACCTTTGCATAAACATCTTCTATATTAACTATATACTTAACTTCACTTGAATTTCTAACTTCTAAAGATTTTTCTCTATCAAATATTATGAAATTTCCTATTTTCAAATTTTCTATTTCATCACTTTTTTCACAAACTTTACCATAATTATCAATTTTTACAATTTCTTCTGTTAATATCAATCCAGATTTACTTCTATTTTCACTTTTAACCAATTCAACTAACACTCTTTTTCCTAAAGGTTTAATATGCATACATCTATCCTTTCTATTTGTTTCTTTTCTAAATATTATACCATATATTGTGTTTTCTTTTCAATAACAATTCAACTTAATGGAATGTAAAGTTTAAAATGAACAAAATTTTTATTTTAATTTTTTGTAAAATATAAATACATAAAATCATATTTTATTTTTTCAAAATATTCTATCATAAATAAAAAAGAAACTACACCTTATAAAATAAGATGTAATTTCTTAAATTCTATATCCAATTCTTGTATAAATATTCTTATAAAATAATACTTTACTATTACTATATTTTGAAATTATAATCTATTTTTAAATTCTGAAATTACTTTTAATAATTCTTGTATTAAAGCTTTATTCTCTGAATTTTCTTTTTCTAATTTTTCCATTCTAATTTCCATATCAGTTTTATTTATTTTTTTTGTTCCAAATTGATAGCCAATACCTACAGATAATCCAAATTTACCTCTAGTATTTAAAGACCCATTTGCTTTATATATGAAATTACCCTTTTCATTTATTCCACTAATTCCAACTGCTATTGCCTTTTCACCACCATAAAACGCAACTCCAGAACCAACATTAAATCTATAACCTGTCAAACTATTTATTTGTGGAATAGATGCAGTAGCTAATGCATTTGCAACACCTGATAACGCTGTATTTACATTTGCAGAAACTTTATCAAGTTGTGACTTATTAACAGCATCATAAGGATTAACTCCATCTGCAACACCTGTAATAACCTTAGGTCCTGATTTAACTGTTATTTCATTATTAATAACTTCAAATAAAGAATCAGAAACAACATTATTTCCTTGTACTCCAGGATCTCCTTTATCTCCCTTTGGTCCTTGTGGTCCTTGTGCTCCTGTAGCTCCTGTATCTCCTTTCGGTCCTTGTGCTCCTGTAGCTCCTGTGTCTCCTTTCGGTCCTTGCGCTCCTGTAGCTCCTGTGTCTCCTTTAGGTCCTTGTGCTCCAGTAGCCCCTGTGTCTCCTTTAGGTCCTTGCGCACCTGTAGCTCCTGTATCACCTTTTGGTCCTTGTGCTCCTGTAGCTCCTGTATCCCCTTTCGGTCCTTGTGCTCCAGTAGCCCCTGTGTCTCCTTTCGGTCCTTGTGCTCCAGTAGCCCCTGTGTCTCCTTTCGGTCCTTGCGCTCCTGTAGCTCCTGTGTCTCCTTTAGGTCCTTGTGCTCCTGTAGCTCCTGTGTCTCCTTTTGGTCCTTGTA
>CAURNT010000018.1:0-24531 GCA_963526495.1 uncultured Streptobacillus sp.
ACAAATTAAAAAGATATATTTAATAAGCTGCAATTTTTATTGCAGTTTTTTTGTTGTATACTCTTGCAATTAGTATAAATTTATGGTATACTTTTTCAGTATAAGCGATTGCAAGGAATGAGTTTTGTATTACTCATGTCTTTTTATTGTTTAAATTTAGGTAAGAGTCGAGGTGAATTATGGCAAAACAAGATGTTCTAGAATTAGAAGGTGAGATATTAGAAGCACTGCCTAATGCAATGTTTCAAGTTCGTTTAGAAAACGGTCACGTATTATTGGGACATATTTCAGGTAAAATGAGAATGAATTATATTAAAATTTTACCAGGAGATAAGGTTACTGTTGAAGTATCACCGTATGATCTTTCTAGAGGTAGAATCGTTTATAGAAAAAAATAATTAGGAGGGTTTTTATTAATGAAAGTAAAGGCATCTGTTAAACGTATCTGTGATAAATGCAAAATTATCAAAAGACACGGAAAAGTAAGAGTAATATGCGAAAACCCTAAACATAAACAAGTACAAGGTTAATATCTAAAATTTTTATATATACTTTATGTAAAAATTGTAAAGATATGTTGAGTTGTAGGACTCTAACTTTACTAAAATGTTTAGAAAAGGCATATTGAAGAAGGTAAAAAATTTATTTAAGGAGGAAAGGATTTGGCTAGAATCGCAGGAGTTGACATCCCAAGAAACAAAAGAGTAGAAATCTCATTAACTTATATCTTTGGTATAGGTAGAACTACTTCAAATGAAATTTTAGCAAAAGCTGGAATTAACAAAGACACTAAGG
Source organism: uncultured Streptobacillus sp. (assembly GCA_963526495.1). Lineage (GTDB taxonomy): Bacteria > Fusobacteriota > Fusobacteriia > Fusobacteriales > Leptotrichiaceae > CAURNT01. Next base: position 796 of record CAURNT010000018.1, read on the forward strand.
TTAAAGACTTAACTGAAGAAGAAGTAGGTAAAATTAGAACTATCGTTGAAGAGTACAAGATAGAAGGAGAATTAAGAAAAGAAATTAGACTTAATATTAAGAGATTAACTGATATTAAATGCTATAGAGGATTAAGACACAGAATGGGATTACCAGTAAGAGGTCAAAAGACTAAAACTAACGCAAGAACTAGAAAAGGTCCAGCAAAAATGGCTGTGGCTAAGAAAAAGTAAAAATTTTAGATAGGAGGACCATATAGTGGCTAAAAAAACAACAGTTTCAAAGAAAAAGAAATTAAAAAATATACCTAATGGTATAGCTTATATACATTCTACTTTTAACAACACAGTTGTTACTATCACTGATAGTGAAGGTAAAGTAGTTATATGGAAATCAGGTGGAACATCTGGTTTCAAAGGAACTAAAAAAGGAACTCCATTTGCTGCACAAATAGCTGCTGAACAAGCTGCACAAGTTGCAATTGAAAATGGAATGAAAAAAATAGAAATAAAAATAAAAGGGCCTGGATCTGGAAGAGAAGCTTCAATAAGATCAATCCAAGCAACAGACTTAGAGGTAACTAGAATAGTTGATATTACTCCAGTTCCTCACAATGGTGCTAGACCGCCTAAGAAGAAATTATAATTAAGTTTGCAAAGGAGGAATTAAACAAATGGCAAGAGATAGACAGCCTATTTTAAAGAAATGTAGAACTCTTGGATTAGATCCAAGCATTTTAGGTGTAAATAAAAAATCAAGTAGAAATATAAGACCAAATGCGAATAAAAAATTAACTGAGTATGGAACACAATTAAGAGAAAAACAAAAAGCAAGATTCGTATATGGTGTAATGGAAAAACAATTTTATAAATTATATGAAGAAGCAACAAGAAAAGAAGGTGTAACAGGGGAATTACTATTACAATACCTTGAAAGAAGATTAGATAACGTAGTATACAGATTAGGATTTGGTTCAACTAGAAGACAAGCTAGACAAATAGTTAGTCATGGACATATCTTAATAAATGGTAAGAGAGTAGATATTGCATCTTACAGAGTAAAACAAGGAGATGTAATTACTCTTAAAGAAGGATCTTCAGAACTTGCAATAATTAAAGAATCAGTTGGACAAAAAACTGTTCCAGGTTGGTTATCATTAGAAGAATCAACTTTAACTGCAAAAGTTTTAGAAAACCCTACTAGAGATGCTGTTGATTTTGAAATCGACGAAGCTATGATAATTGAGTTCTATTCAAGATAATAAATAGAATTAAATTATTGATGGTAAAAATTCTAAATTGTAAGGGAGTGGTTTATCTTGTTAAATATTGAGAAGATAGCAAAAAATATAAAGTTAACAGAAGAAGTAATAGATAAGTACAGTGCTAAATATACTTTAGAACCTCTATATAGAGGTTATGGTAATACTGTTGGAAATGCTTTAAGAAGAATACTACTTTCTTCTATACCTGGTTCAGCTATTAAAGGAGTTAGAATTGATGGTGTACTAAATGAATTTTCAACTATACCGGGAGTTAAGGAAGCAGTTACTGATATAATATTAAATATTAAAGAAATTGTTATTGAACTTGACGAGCCTACAGAAAAAAGAATGAAGTTATCTGTTAAAGGACCAAAAGTTGTTACTGCCGCAGATATTAATCCAGAATTAGGAATTACAGTAGTAAATCCTGAACAAGTTATAGCAACTATAACTACTGAAAGAGAATTAGATATGGAATTCATAGTTGATTCTGGTGAAGGTTTTGTTGTTTCAGAGGAAATAAACAAAGAAGGTTGGGAAACAGATTTCTTAGCTGTTGACGCTATATATACACCAATTAGAAAAGTAAGTTATCAAGTTGAAGATACTATGGTAGGACGTGTAACAAATTATGACAAATTAACTTTAAATATAACTACTGATGGAAGCTTTGAAATACGTGAAGCACTTTCTTATGCAGTTGAATTATTAAATATCTATACTAAACCATTTTCAAATATTGGAACAGCAATGGCTAAGTATAGAGAAGATGAAGAAGAAATAGTTGATGTTGAAGTTGAGGACTCACCTACAGTATTAGAAGACACAAGAATAGAAGAATTAGGTTTAACTGTTCGTTCATATAACTGCTTGAAAAAAGTAGATATAAATACAATAGGAGATCTAGTTGCTTTAACAAAAGAAGATCTTAAAAAAGTTAAGAATCTTGGAAATAAATCTGTTAAAGAAATAATAGAAAAGATGAAGGAATATGGTTACGATATGACTTCTTCTGAAGAATAATATACCAATTAAGTTAGATAGGAGGACTTAAAAAAAATGAATCACAGAAAATCATATAGAAAACTAGGAAGAAGAAGTGATCATAGATTAGCAATGATGAAGAATATGACTATATCTTTATTCAAAGCTGAGCAAATAGAAACAACAGTTACTCGTGCTAAAGAGTTAAGAAAATTTGCTGAAAGAATGATTACTTTAGGTAAGAAATATAATCTTGCTAAAGATGATGCTGCTAAAGCACTTCATATATATAGACAAGTATTTGCTTTCTTAAGAAATGAAGAAGCAACTGCTAAAGTATGTAAAGAATTAGGACCTAAATATGCAGAAAGAAATGGTGGATACACAAGAATCATTAAAACTGACGTAAGAAGAGGAGATTCTGCAGAATTAGCTATAATAGAATTAGTTTAATTTATAAACAAAGGAGTAAATTTTATTTTACTCCTTTTTATATTTGAATATATAATAAATGCCAAGGGTTATTCCTTAGCATTTTTATTTACATATATATTTATGCTGCATAAAATGATTCCTATAATTGATACAAATAAAGTTATTACAAATATATTTTGATTATCATTAACTTTGAATATACCTTTAGGCAATAGTAATATTATTTTATATATATAGTCTCCAAAAAATATACCCGCAGAGAAGAACGCTTGAAATATTCCCATACTAATATTTCTATAACTTACATCAAAATATTGTAAAGCAATTGCTATTAATGAATTATATATTAAACCATAACCTAAACCATTTAAAGAATATGCAATTAAATTTATATATGGATTATTTGTTATAAGAACTGTTAAAAAGAACAGTATTGTACAAAATATACCAAGTTGTAGAGTTCTTTCAATTCTAAATTTTTTAATAAAGTATGTTCCTACAAGGACTCCAGCTATAAGTTGAGGTGTTGCAAATACAGTATCGCTATAAGCAAGCATTAGTGGAGACATATTTATACTTTTATTATATACTATCATATTGGTACCACTAGTTGAGAATTTAACGAAAGATTGTAATAAAGCTATAAAACAAATATATATAAATGCTTTATTAGATACTACTTCTTTTATTTTATTTAATGTTAATTCTTTTTTTTGAACTTCTATTTCTTTTAAAAATATAGTTAGTATTAGTGTGATTATAGCAAGAATAGCTGAAATTGCCCATAATAATTTAAAGTTTTTATATTCTCCATAAGTTCCCATATATTGTATAGGAGCAGCTATAAATTCAGCTAATAATGGAGCTGATGAAAGTATAGATACTGAAACTGTTGCATTATCTTTTGTAAAAGTCTCTGAAAATATTACGTTGAATATAGCAAGCATAGAAGCACATATACCCATTGATAGTGAAGATAAATATAAGGTTTGATAACTTGGAGATATAACGACTAATATAGATGCTATGGCCATAATACACATTCCTATTTGTATAAATAATTTCTTTTTATTTAGAGCATCACTTAAGAAAAATAAAGGTAATCTTAAAATGAAGCTAATTAAACCATATGCAGCTGCAATTTGTGCAGCTAGTGCAACTTCTAGACCTAAACCTCCATTATATACTTCAGTTATAACAAATGGTTTTCTGTATGATCTTATTATACTGACACTAGTCCAAAAAAGTACAAGTATAAAAAATATTATTATTTGTTTTTTACTTAATTTATATTTTTTAGTTAAAAATATTACTAAGATTAATATAAATAAAATCATGACTATTGGTAAAAAAACTGTTTTGAACATTATTTCTCCTTTCTATTAATACACCCAATTATACTAAATCAATATCAAAAAATCAAATTAAATAGTATTTCCTTTAAAAAAAAATGAAATTAGTGTATAATGTTAAAAAAGACAAAAGAGGTATAATATGAATGAAGAATTAATAAAAGAATTATTAAAAGAAATTAGAGAAATTGAAGAAAAAATAAATGAATATAATGAAAAAATTTATGATTTAAAAAATTCACCTGAAAGTGATCATATTAATGAAAGAATAAGAGATTTAAAAAGAGATCAAATATTAGTAAGTATAGATAAACAAGTTAAGGAATTAAGATCAGATCCTGATTATATAAAATTAAAACAAGATATTAAAGAATTAAGAAATAGTGATGATAGTAAACAAAAAATTAAATATTATAAAGAAGAAATAGCTAATTCTTATGATGCTATAAATAATATAAGAAGTAAAATAGTAGAATTTATTAGATTAAGTATGTAGAGGTGATTTTAGTGATTTTAACGTTACTTTTAATTATAATTGGAATAGTATTTTTAGCAACATTTTCAATAATTGGGGTAATATTTTTTGGCATATTTTTATTAGTAGCAGGATTTTTAGGATTGTTGGGTGGAATTCTTTTAGGACCTATTGGTATTGGTATATTAGTATTTTTTATTATATGTATCATAATAGGTGCTTTATCTAATTAATTAAGGTGATTATATGAAAAAAATTTTAATAATAAATATATTGTTATCTTTTCTTTCTTTTGGAAGAAGTATAATAGGTAATACTATTTTTCTTGAAGATGAAGATATACATGTTTTAGAAACGAATGATAATGCAGGAGAATATTTAGAAAATAAGTATCCAGGTAAATATGCAATTGAAATTAAAGATGATAATGTATATATATATCCTAAAATACAATCTATAGAAATTAATTCTAAAGTTACAAGTAAGGATGAAATACAAAACTATTTACCTAGTCTATATATAGGAAAGATTATTAAAGATGAAACAAATCTAATAGATAATATAGATAGTGATATAGCTTCTTCTAATAAAAATATGTATCTATATACTAGAATGAGCATAGATGAAGAAGGTAAATATAGTGCTATAATAGATGAATATGTAGAAAAAGATTTGAATATAGATTTAGATTTAAATTTAAGTAATGTAAATTCTAAATTTGATTTAAAACTTCAAAAAACTAATTTTAATAAAGGGAATATATTTAATTTTGAAGCTGGAGTTTCAACTACAGAATTTAAACCTAAAGTTGCAGCTGAATATATATTAAATGATTCAAAATTTAAAAATGTATATTCTTTGAAAATGGGATATAATGAAAAAATGTATTTAAATGCAGATTTTAAAAGATATATATATAGCTCTGAAAATAAAGGTAAATTAGAATTTTTAATATTAAATTCAAAAATAGGTTTTAATTATTTAGATAATAGTTATGTATATTCAGAGTTTGATTTAAATTATAAATATAAAAATAATTCGTATGTTAAATTAGATTTTAAAGGTGGATTAGGGGTTAAAACAAAACTTTCTGCATTTTCATTAGAACCTTATATTAAATCCTCAGTTTTATTTGAATATTATGGTGGTATAACTAAAATATATTTAAAAGGATTACTAAACTTTAATTTAATGAAAGCTGATAATAAAAATTTATTTATTTTAGAAGATGATATAGATAATATAATTAAAGGGGATATTATTACAGGTTGGGATGCTAAGATAGAATTACCTAAGATTTATTTTAGTAATATGTATGTATTTAATGATTTCTATATCTCTAAAAAATATGGGATAAATGATAATAAATATGTATCAAATATAGGTCTTGGATTTGAAACTGATTTTTTTGATGATATGCATATAAAAACAGAATTTGGTAAAAATTATAAAAATAATAAATCTTCTTTTTTGTTTAATTTAGGCTTAAAGATGAGTTATTAGGAGGAAAGATGAATAATAATGTTATAAAAATAATAGAAGAAGTAGAAAAAATAAAAAAATTAAACTTTGCAGAAATTGCTGTAAATAAAATTTTAACAGATATAGATATATTAAGTATTATAGTATATTGTTATAAAAATAATATTGATATAATAGATGAAAGTTATGATATTAATTATGAGGAATTGCCAACAGAATTTTTCAGTGATTCAGAAGTGATGGATTATTTAGAAAATTTTGATATAGAAAATGAAGACTATGGTGATGATGTTCTTAATTCTTTATCAAAAATAGCATTAATAGAGAGTATTAAGAATACTCGTATAAATTTTTCCTTTTTGGATATTAAACAAGAAGCTATGTTAAGTTTAATAAGATTTAAAAATAATTTTTATGAAAAACTTTCACAAAGCTATACTTTAGAAAGTATAGAATATATATTTTCATATTTTGTTAAAAGAGATATATTAAAATATCAAAAAAAAGAATTAGAATCTAGTGAAGAAAAAGAATATATTTATCTTTTATATATTAAAATCCAAAGTGAATTAAATGATGGAGAAAAATTAGAAGAAATATTAAATAGAGTTGGAATTACTAATGAATATTATATAGAATTACAAAATATGTTTGGAATGAAAAACTTTACTTTAACTTATGATGAAGTTGTAGAAGAAATGGAAAAGGTTAAAAGAAAATATAATATAGCATTAACTACTTCAAAAATAAATTATTTAGAAGAAAATGCTTTGATTAAATATTTAGGTTTAGAAAAATCTGATTTAGAAGAAGAAAAAGTTAGTAAAGAAAATTTAAATAATTTAATAAAAAAAGCAATTTTTAAAATGTCTTTAATATTTGATATAACAATATTAAATGATTTAGAAAGAATAAATTATGAGATGGAGGCAATAGATGCTAAACTTAACTAATTTTATTCAAAAATTTGAAAAAAAATTTCCTAAAACTCTTGCAGAGACTTGGGATAATGTAGGCTTGATTATAGGACGTAAGAATATAAATTTAAAAAAAATATTAGTTTGTTTAGATGTTACTGAAAATGTTGTAGATAAAGCTGTTTTGGAAAATGTAGATTTAATAATAGCTCATCATCCTTTAATATTTTCAGGTCAAAAAACAATACTTGAAGATAATTTTTTAGGAAGAAAAATATTAAAATTGATAGAAAATAATATATCAGTATACGGTGCACATACTAATGTAGATTCTGCTGATGGTGGTCTAAATGATTATGTTTTAGAAAAAATGGCTTTTAATGGTAAAAAATTAGATTTTGAATTAAAACCTTTGAGATATTTTGAATTAGATGAATATATAGATATTGAAGATATTATATATAGAATAAAAGAAAATTTAAAAATAGATAATGTTAGATTAGCAAGGTCGTATAGAAAAAATAAAATAAAAAAAATTGCTATAACAACAGGAGCAGGAGATAGTTTTATACCTGAGGTAATTTCTAATGAAGTTGATTTATTTATAACAGGTGATTTAAAACATCATATTTCACTTGATAGTATAGAAAGTGGTATACATTTATTAGATATAGATCATTATGGAAGTGAAAAATTAGTTTCTGATTTATTTGAAAAAGTTATAAAAGAAATAGATCCTAACATAGAAGTAATTAATTTTAATGATAAAGAAATATTTGAGTATTTTTAATTTTATAAATAATTTGTATGAAAATAGTATTAAATTATTTAATCAAGGAATTACATTTTTAAGTGTAGTTCCTTATTTTTATATTTTATTTTTCTAACTTGCTAAAAATATCAATTTAGTGTAAAATATTTAATGTTGGTATCCCAGCTAATCGCAAGGAAACTTGAGGAAAGTCCAAACTTCATAGAGCATGGAGGCAGTTAACGGCTGCTAAGAGTAATCTTAAGGAAAGTGCAACAGAAAGTAAACCGCCTATAAAGGTAAGGGTGAAAGTGTGAGGTAAGAGCTCACAATTGGTATAGGCAACTATATCACTTGTAAACCCCTCCAGAAGCAAGAATGAGATAAAAGAATATGGGGCTGCTCGTCCTTCTTTTGGTTATTCGCTTGAGGGTATAAGTAATTATACTCCTAGAAAAATGATTAGTTAATACAGAATTTGGCTTATAGGGGTGCCAACAATTTTTAATATAGAGGTTTTTATGAAAAATATAGATGGTATATATATACACATACCTTTTTGTAATAAAAGATGTCATTATTGTGATTTTCATGTATTTATAAATATGAATGATAAAATTGATAAATATGTTGAATATTTGATAAAAGAAATAAAGTTGTATCCTAAATATAAGTATAATACTATATATTTTGGTGGAGGTACCCCATCGCTACTTTCTCAAAAACATATTGAAATGATATTGAATGAATTAGAGTTTACTGAAGATGCAGAGATAACTTTAGAGTTAAATCCTAGTGATATGGATATAGAAAGATTATCAAATCTTAGAAAATCAGGGATAAATAGACTAAGTATAGGTTTTCAAAGTTTTAATGATGAACTTTTAAAATTTATGAATAGAGATCATAGTTCTGATAAGGCAATAGAAACATTTTTAAATGCTAGAAAAGTAGGTTTTGATAATATATCTTTAGATTTAATATTTGGCATTCCAGGACAAAGTATGGAAATACTTGAAAATGATTTAAAAAAATTTATAGATCTTAGTCCAGAACATTTATCGATATATTCTCTTATTTGGGAGGAAGGAACTAATTTTACAAGAAGACTTAAAAAAGGCGAATTAAAAGAAATGGATGAAGATTTAGAAGCAGATATGTTTATTAAAATAAATAGAGAATTAAAAAATGCAGGTTATAGTCATTATGAAATTTCATCTTTTTGTAAGAAAGGGTATAGAAGTAAACATAATATTAAATATTGGAATAATACAGAATATATAGGTGTAGGAGTTAATGCTACGAGTTTTTATAACCAAAAAAGATTTTCAAAAGTTAAAAGTTTGATTAAATATTATAGATTAATTGATGAAGGCATGATACCTATTAATGATGCGAGTCTAGAATTAGTAGATGAAGTTGAAAATAAAAATTTAAAATATATATTAGGCTTAAGAATGCTAGAAGATGGTATTCCTTATGAAAAAGATGAAAGAATAGATAAGTTTATATTAAATGGTCTTATAGAAAAATTTGGTGATAGAATAAGATTGACAGAAAAAGGAATGCTTTTGTCAAATGAGGTATTTGTAGAATTTGTGTAAAAGGAGAGAATATGATTAAAAATAGGTATCTTTTAGGTGTTTTTTTTATAATATTATCTGCAATAGGTTTTTCTACCTTGCAGATGTTAGTGAAATTGCTTCCGGATGTTTCTCTGGCAAGTAAATTATTTTTTAGAAATATAATTATAACTATAATAACAGGTATTGTTATTAAATTTAGAGGATTAGAATTTAATGTTAATAAAGAAGATAGAAAATTATTATTTCTTAGAATAATTACAGGGACTATAAGTCTTGCATTTAGTTTTTATACATTAAAGTTTATAACTCTAGCAGATTCAACTATACTTCAAAAGTTATCGTCAGTTATTATGCTTATAATTTCTCATTATTTTTTTAATGAAAAGTTTACAAAATATCATTTAGTAGGATTAGTAACTGCTTTTTTAGGTGTTGTATTTATAATAAAGCCTGTTAGTTCAAGTATGAATATAGGATATATATTAGCGATATTTAGTGCCATTTTAACAGCAATTTCTTATAGCTCAATAAGAGCAATAGGAAGACGTGGTAATTTAGATCCTATGCTTATAGTTTTTTATTTTTCTTTATTAAGCTGTATGATGTTTTTTCCTTTTATGTTAGTGAGTATACCAAGTATTACACCAAGACATTTATATACCTTACTAGCTATAGGTTTATTTGGCTCTATTGGTCAATATGGAATAACATTTGCATATAAGTTTGCAAGTTCTAAAGAAGTTGGAGTATTTGAGTATTCTCAAGTAATATTTTCATCTTTATTAGGTATAGTGTTTTTAAATGAAATACCTGATATATATAGTGTTATTGGTTATATATTGATAGTATTAGCTGGTATAGGAATATATGTATATAATAATAAAATAAAAGAAGTTTAAATACTTCTTTTTTATTTGTTTGTCAAAATATTTTTTGTTCAAACTAATTTCATATTTTGAAATTATAATTCAAAAATAATCTATATTTTAATTAAAATTAACTTTAAAATATTGAAATTAATTAAAAAACTTGTAAGAAAAAAATATTGTGTTAAAATATATTTGGAGATGAGAATATGAAAGAAAAAGTTAGATTAATTAAATTAGAAAAAGTAAATAAAAAGTTTAAAGATTTTGAGATTAATATTGATTTTGAAATGTTTAAAGGAGAAATTTATGGTCTTATTGGAAAATCTGGTAGTGGTAAATCTAGCATATTAAAAATAATACAAGGTTTATTAAAATATGATGAAGGCAAAATATATAAAAATGATAATTTAGAAATAAGTTATGTATTTCAAGAATTTAATTTATTGAATAATAAAACTGTATTTGAAAATGTTGCTTTACCATTGAGATTAAGAGGTAAATTTGAAAAAAATAAGGTAAACGAAGCTATAAAATTTGTTGGACTTGAAAATAGAAAAGAAATGTATATATCAAGTTTAAGTGGAGGAGAAAAACAAAGAGTAGGTATTGCTCGTGCTATCGTATCAAATCCTGATTTGATTTTATGTGATGAAGTTACAGCCTCTCTTGATAAGATAGTAAAAAATGAAATTTTATTTTTATTCAAAAAAATAAATGAAAAATATGGTACAAGTATATTACTTGTAACTCATGAATTAGATGTTGCTAAAGTTTTATGTGATAGAGTTTCAGTTATAGAAAAAGGAAGTATACTTGAAACTTTTGATGTTGATAAGATTGATATAGAAAATATAGAAAAAAATTATTTAGATTATGTAAAAGAGGTACTATTATGGAAATGACTTCTGAATTAATATTATCGATAAAAGATACAATAATTATGGTATCAATTCCTACACTTTGTGCAGTATTAATAGGAATACCTATAGGTTCTTTACTTTATTTAACTCGTCGTGGCTCTATTAAAGAAAATATATTTATATATGCACCACTTAATATATATGTAAATGTTGTTAGAAGCTTCCCTTTTTTGATTTTTGTGGTCGTTTTAATACCCTTAACTAGAATGGTGTTTGGGACAGCTTTTGGATTAATGCCAGCAGCCTTTCCTATATGTTTTATAGCGGTAGCACTTTACTCAAGATTTGTTGAACAATCTTTTCATGATGTAAATTATGGGATAATAGAAGCTGCTCTATCTATGAGAGCAAGTGTATTTCAAATTATATGGCATTTTCTTTTAGTTGAGGCAAGAAGTTCTTTAGTATTAGGACTAACATCATCTATTATTAGTTTCATATCTTATTCTACCGTTATGGGAATAGTTGGTGGAGGTGGTATAGGTGATTATGCTATGCGTTATGGTTATTATGAGTATAATTATAAACTAGTATATGAGGTTGTACTTATAATGATATTTATAGTATTTACTATCCAATTTTTAGGTAACTATATATCAAAAAAAATAGATAAAAGAAGGAGAGATTTTTGATGTTTAAAAAATTAATTTTAACAATAGCTATGGTATTTTCAACAATACTTTTAGCTAATGACAAAGAAATTAGAATTGCAGCTGCAGGATATCCTATGAATGAAATAGTTAAAATAGCAGCTAAAGATTTAGAAAAGAAAGGTTACGATGTAAAAATAACACTTCTTACAGATTATGTAACAGCTAATAAGGGATTAGCTGCTGGAGATTTTGATGCAAATTTCCATCAACATCAACCATTTATGCAAGTTTTTAATGAAAAAAATAATGCAAATCTTGTTAAAGTTGAATCAGTTTATGATGTTTATGTAGGATTTTATTCAACAAAATATACAAAAAAATCACAAATACCTAATGGTGCTAAAGTAGCTATACCTAATGATCCAACTAACCAAGATAGAGCTTTAAGAATATTAGCTAAAGAAGGTTTAATTTCTTTAAAGAATAAAAATGGATTATATAATTTATCAGATGTTATAAACACTAAGAAAAATTTACAATTCTTAGCTATACCTATACCATCACTTGTACAAGCATATAAAGAAGCAGATTTAGCATTTAACTGGCCATCACATATGTTAAAAATAGGAGTTCATGTTAAAGATGCTTTATTTACAGAAACTGATTCTAAAGGAAGATATTCAATTATACTTGCTTCAAGAAAAGATAATGCTAATTCACAAAAAATTAAAGATTTAGCAAAAGCTATGCGTTCTGCTAGTGTAAAAAAATTCTTAAAAGATAATTATTCACAAGAAGGATACCCAGTATTCTAAGAATAATGTATATTTAAACTGAAATTAAATGTGTCTATATGGCACATTTTTTATTAAATATATATTTGTTTTAGTTAGTAATTTATTTTAAAAAATGATATAATATTAATTATTTAGAAAGGGGAAATATGGTAGATAGGTATAGGTTAGATAAATTTTTTAGAACACTTGTTAAATCAAATTTCAAGTTTACAAGAACAGTTAAATCTGAATTTATTTCACTTAATGATTTTGAGAAAGAAGAAGTTTATAGATTTTTGAAAGAAAATAATAAGAAAGAAAATGTTAAAGAATTTGTAAAAAAAATATATATAGAAAAATATTTTGAAGATAGGAATTTGTGGATAGATAATTTTATTTTTGATATATCTAAGGTTAAATTTATAGAAATTGATGAAAGTAGGTATGAAAAAATATATGTAACTACAGATATTCATGGATATTTTAATTTATTTATGAAACTTTTAAGAAAAATAAGACTTAGGAAAACTAGAGATTTATTAATCATAATGGGAGATAGTTGTGATAAAGGTGTAAAAAGTTATGAACTTTATAAAAAATATATAGATTTAATATCTGAAGGATATGAAATCATACATATATTTGGTAATCATGAAGATATGTTATATAAGTCTATGACAAATGAAGAGATGCGTAAGCATTGGATTGATAAAAATTCAGGTATAGATACAGAAATATCTTTTTTTAATAATATTAACAAAGTTAAAAGAGGATATAATAAATGGTTTAAAGAAAATAAAATTACATTTACATCAACAGTTTCTTGGTTTAAAAATTATTTAGAATTAATGCCTGATATTGTAGTGGGTAAAGAAAATATTTTTGTACATTCGTTCTATAATGATGAACTAAGTTTAGAAAATCAATCTAAGAGATATTTAATGTGGGAAAGAAGAATAGAATTTTCACATAATTATACAAATAAAAATATATATTTTGGACATACTCCAAATAAAGAAGGGAAAATAATTAGTTATCCTTATTCTTATTATAATTTAGATACAGGCTGCTATATTACTAAGGTATTAGCTTGTATTGAAATTAAAACTAAAAAAGAGATTTATGTAAAAATATAGTGGAGGATAAAATGGCGGATTTTAAAGAGTATTTAAAGTTTACAGATAAAATAGAATATAGAGATAGACAAGTTTTAGAAATATCAAAAATAAATATAGATGAAGATATGCAAGAAAAATTTTCTAATATAGGAAGTGAGGTTAATCTATTAGTTTTTGCTCATCCTGAATGTCCAGATTGTACTTATGGAGTGGCAGTTCTTGAAGCTATTAGAAAATATGTTCCAATTTTAAATATAGATTATAGAAAAAGAAGTGAAGATAAAGATTTGTTATTAAAATATTCAAAAGATGGTAAAATTCCAGGTGTATTTTTAATATCAGGTATTAAAGTGAGACAAGTAATGTCTGAGTATCCGGATGAATTAAAAGATAAGTTAATAAATAGTGATGTAAAACAAGAATATTATGCTGGAAAGTATAATGATATAGTTTTGGAAAGTATATATAATAAAATAAAAGAGAGTGAATAAAATGAAAAAATTATTAATTTTAGATACTAGTGCGATGATGTATAGAGCATATTTTGCACTACTTAATCTTAGAAATTCTAAAGGTAAAAATATAGGAGCTATTTTAGGGTTTATAAATCAATTAGAAGCTGCCATAAAATATTTTAATCCAGATTATATTATAGCCGCTAAAGATGTAAGAAGAAAAGAATTGAAAAGAGCAGAAATATATAGTGAATATAAGGGAAATAGGGAATCTGCTCCTGATGATTTAATTGAACAGATGCAAGATATAGATGAAATTTTAGATGGATATAATATACCTATAGTTAAAATTACTGGATATGAAGCTGATGATAGCATAGGAAGTTTGTCAACTAAATTTTCTAAAGATATGGAAGTAATAATATTGACAGGAGATAAAGATTTAACTCAACTTGTTGAAAAAAATATATCAGTAGCTTTAATTGGGAAAAAATCAGAAGAAGAACCTTATCGTTTGATAAAAACTTCAGATGATGTCAAAGAGTATATAGGTGTATATCCAGAACAAATTGTAGATTTATTTGCTTTAATGGGTGATAGTAGTGACTCTATACCTGGAGTTAAAGGTATAGGTAGTAAAACTGGAATTAAATTAATAGCTGAATATGGTAATATAGATAATTTATATGAAAATATAGAAGAAATAAAAGGAAAACTTAAAGATAAATTGATAGCTGATAAAGAAATGGCATATATTAGTAAAAAACTTGCCACTATATTTAAAAATTTAGAAGTTGATATAGAGCTTAAAGAAACTTTTGATATGAAAAATAGAAAATTTAAACAGCTTGCAGATATATATCAAAAACTTGATTTAAAAAAAGAATATGAAAAAATAAGAGAAGAAATATTAGAAAATGATAAGATAGAGTATGATATGGTACATATTGTAAATTTAGATGATTTTATAACTACATTTAATAATACAAAAACAGAGGTTAGTATATATTCAGGTGAAGAAGGTTATAGTTTTTTTGATGGAGAAAAGCTTTATTATACTTTTGAAAAAGAGAATATTGGAGATTTATTTAAAATATCAACAGATATAAGTCGAATAGATAATAAAAAAAATGTAATAGTATATTCAAGTAAAGAATGGATGAATAAAAATGTTTATTTTACTAACTATTTTGATGTACTTCTTGCTATTTTTAGTATATCTATGGATGCAGAACAAGAATTAGAAAAAGTTTTATTTGATAAATTAAATATTTCAGTACCAAATTTTGATAAAAAAATAATATCAAAGATGAATGAAGATGACCTACATTCTTATTATTTAGAAAGAATGAATAAATTAACTTATGGAATATATATTTTGAAAAAAGAACTTAATGAAAATCTAATAGATGAAAATACTAAAAATATATATGATGAAGAAAAGAAATTTACAAAAATTCTTAAGTATATGGAAGATAATGGAATCAGCATAGATTTAGACTATTTTAAGGAATACAATAAAGAATTAGAATTAAAAATAGAAGAATTGATACAAAGTATATATGTAGAAAGTGGAGAAGAATTTAAAATAAGTTCACCAAAACAACTTGCATATATATTATTTGAAAAATTAGGGATAAAAGGTGAAAAGAAAAATAAATCAGGTTCTTATTCAACTGATGCTGAAGTATTAGAACTTCTTTCTTTAAGAGGAATAAATATAGCAAAATTAATATTGGAATATAGGGAATATGAAAAACTTAGATCTACTTATGTAGAACCACTTATGCAACTTGCTGTAAATAAAAAAATACATACGACATATAATCAGACAGGAACAGCAACTGGAAGACTTTCTTCTCAAAATCCTAATCTTCAAAACATACCTACAAGAACAGAAGAAGGTGTTAAAATAAGAAAAGGGTTTGTAGCATCTAGTGGTAAAAAATTACTTTCATTTGATTATTCACAAATAGAATTAAGAGTTCTAGCAGAACTTTCAGGGGATCAACATTTAATAGATGCATATATGAATGATTTAGATTTACATGAATTAACTGCTAGAAAAATATTTGCTTTAGGGAAAGAGGTAGAAGTTAGTAAATATCAAAGAAATATAGCTAAGGTTATTAATTTTTCAGTTCTTTATGGAAAAACACCTTATGGTTTATCTAAAGAATTAAAAATTCCAGTTTCTGATGCAAAAGAATATATAGATACATATTTTAGAGAATATCCTAAAGTTAGAATTTTACTTGATGAAATCATAGCGAAATGTAGAGAAAATGAATATGTTGAAACTATATTTGGAACTAAAAGATATGTTCATAGTATAAATTCAGGAAATCTTAATATTAGAGAACAAGCTAATAGAATGGCTGTAAATACAGTTATTCAAGGTAGTGCGGCTGTTATTATAAAAAAAGTAATGAAAAGAATATATGATGAATTATGTAATGATAAATTAAAAATGTTATTACAAGTTCATGATGAATTGATATTTGAAGTAGATTCAGATTATTTAGATGTAGTGGATAAAATTATAGATATTATGGAAAATACTATAAAATTTGAAAAAACTAAATTAAAAGTAAACCATAATATAGGAGAAAATTGGGGTGATCTAAAGTAATGAATTTTTTAGAAAAAAATAAATATGTTACAAGTACAAGTATTATATTAATAATTGTTTTATTATTTTTATTAGTTTCACAAATTATTACAAAAAATACAGTTATTCCTTGTGTTATGATAAATTTTATTGTTTTGATTTATGTGTATAGTATAGATGATAAAAAGAAAAAATATAAAGTATTAAAAATAGAAGATAATTATAAAAGTTTTATATATATGTATTCTGTTTCTCTTTTTATAATATTTTTAGCTTTTATAAGCTATATTAGAGGAGTAAGTGACTTTTTAATAGAATCATATATGATATATTTTTTAGTAGTTACGATTTTAATAAATAATGAAGACTTATCGTATAATCAAGAGGAGATTTTATACAAATCTACGATATATTCAATAAAAGATGTTAAAGAATTAAAAATTACTAAATTTTTCTTTACTAAAAGATTGATAATAGAGTATATTGATGGAAATAAAAAATATATATATAATAATAATTTTAAAGTTTTAAATTATATAAAAGAATTTATAGAGAATGGAGTTGAAAATGATGGATCTAGTGGAAAAATTTAATTACTCAGAGTTTATAACTGGTATAAAAGAATCTAAAGGTATAGCTATTGCTTATTTACCTTTTGGATTTACATTGGGATTGATAGCAAATAGTTATGATGTAAATGGGATAATAGCTGGATCTATGAGTTTTCTAATATATTCAGGAGCTTCACAAACTTTGCTTATGCAGATATTTAAAAATCCGAATTTTGATATTATTTCAGCAATATTTGCAGCATCTATGCTTAATTTTAGATATGTATTAATAAATATACCTATGTATAAATCGTTGAAAAAATATGATAATTTAACAAATTGTATTATAGGTCTTATGTATACTGATGAATTAATAGCATATCTTGCTGTTAAAAAAAATAAATCATTTTCATATGCTTTTGGAACAAATTTATTGGGATTTCTTGCATTTGGTATAAGTACAGTTTTAGGAGTTGTAATCGGGTCTTTTGTTCCTGTTATAATTATAAATTCCATGAAGTTTGTTCTTTATGGTACGTTTTTATCACTCCTTATTTCAAGCCTTATGTCTGAATTTAAACATATACGTATTGTAGGTATAACTTTAATTTTAAAATTGATGTTTATGTATGTACCACCATTTAATATAGTTAATAAAAGTTTACAAATAGTGTTGATACTTTTACTAACAAGTAGTATATATTCTATATGTTCTATATATTTTGAAAATAGAAAGTTGGGTGAGGATAAATGAAACTTTGGTTAACTGTTATTGTGGTTGGAATATTAACACAAACTTTTAGACTTGTTGGTAATTTTATCCCTATACCAAGAAATAGATTTATGGATAAATTTTTAGAATCTATACCAATATCTATACTTGTTATTCTATTTTTTCCTGATATATTTGTATCAATAGGGACTAAACATTATGAAATAATTTTAGCCATATTTGCAAGTTTAAGTATAATATTTATGACATTAAAAAAAATAGATTTAGGTAAAATTATGATGTATGTAGTTATAGTGGTAATAATATTAAATATGTTATTATCAAAAATATTTAGTTAAGGGAGTAATTATGGAAGAATATGAATTAAAAAAATTAATAGAAGAAAAAAATATTGAATTTAATGATATTAAGGAGCATCTTTGAATTAGAAAAGTTAAATTTGGAATTAGAAAAATTAGAATCTTTAACTTTAGATTCAGAATTCTATAAAAACACTCAAAATTCACAAAAAGTTTTAAAAGAAATATCTTCTATAAAATCTAAAATTAGTGATATTAAAGAAATAATAGAATTAAATGATAATATGAATATACTATTTGATTTCTATAAACAAGAAGAAGCTAGCCTTAAAGAATTAGAAGATGAAACAAATATGTTTGTAGAAAAATTAGAAACTTTTAAAATTAAAGTTTTACTTAATGGGAAATATGATAGAAATAATGCTATACTTACAATTAATGCAGGAGCCGGTGGAACAGAATCGTGCGATTGGGTTTCTATGTTACTTAGAATGTATGAAAGATGGGCTCTAAGTCATAAATTTGGTGTTGAGATACTAGATATATTACCTGGAGAAGAAGCGGGTGTAAAAAGTGTAACACTTGCTATTAAAGGTGAATTTGCATACGGATATTTAGAATGTGAAAAAGGAGTTCATAGATTGGTAAGAATATCTCCATTTGATTCTAATGCAAGACGTCATACTTCTTTTGCAGCTGTTAATGCAATACCAGAAATAGAAGATGATTTAGAAGTAAATTTAAAAAAAGAAGATATGAAAATAGACACATATAGAGCCAGTGGAGCTGGAGGACAACATGTAAATACTACAGATTCTGCTGTAAGGATAACACATATTCCTACTGGACTTGTAGTTACCTGTCAAAATGAAAGATCACAAAATAAGAATCTTGCTTCAGCAATGAAGGTACTTAGAGCTAAGTTATTTGAAATAGAATTAAAAAATAGAGAAGATGAAATAAAAGATTTGAAAGGCTTAGAATCTAAAATAGAGTGGGGGTCACAAATTAGATCTTATGTTTTTCAACCGTATAAGTTAGTGAAAGATCATAGAACTAATTATGAAGAAGGTAATGTTGAAAAGGTAATGGATGGGGATATAGATGATTTTATAGATGCATATTTAAAAATAAAATAAGGAGCAAAAATGTCTAAAAATTATGCAATATTAAAAGTTCCTAAAGATAATGTAGGTCTTAAAAATATTAAAATACAAGAGATAAATTTGGTTAATTCTAAATTTACAGAAGTAATTGTATATTTTGATTTATTAAATATATCTAAAGGAATAATTGAGGAAATAGAAAAAGTTAAAGATTTAATTTCTAAAATAGATGATAATATTAATATAGAATTTAATATTAATAAATATGAAAAAAAATTAGAGGAAAATGATATAGAAGAAGCTATCTCATTTTTAATTGATTATGTAAAAAATGAAGATCAATATTTAAGTATGATATTAAATACGCTAACATATACATTTAAAGATGGAATAATAGAAATATCATTAGGCAGTTTAGTTAAAATTAATGATGATAAAATTATTAATTTTATTGATAACTTATCAGTTAAGTTATGGACTATTTTTGGACTTAGATATGAAATTAATGTTACAAGTAATTTAGAAGATTCTAAGAATTTTAAATTTAAACCTCGTGAAGTAAAGGTTAATTTTGATAAAGAAGTCAAAAAGGAAGTAAGAAAATCTGGATTTAATAATAAATCAACATATATTAAACCTAAATTAAAAACTACATCATTAAATGAAATAGACTCTTTGATGCTTAATGAAGAAGTGCTAGTTCGTGGGGAAGTATTTA
Organism: uncultured Streptobacillus sp.; assembly: GCA_963526495.1. Taxonomy (GTDB): domain Bacteria; phylum Fusobacteriota; class Fusobacteriia; order Fusobacteriales; family Leptotrichiaceae; genus CAURNT01. The sequence goes on from CAURNT010000018.1 coordinate 20,791, forward strand.
AAATAGAATTAAAAGAAATGAAAAATGGTAAAATAATTATAGATATATATATAACTGATAATGAAAGTTCTTTAATTTGCTCTAAGTTTATAAACTCTAAAGATGAAATTAAAGTTAAAGTTGGAGATATAATAGAAGGTATTGGAACGTATATAAATTATAATGAAAAATATAGTATTAGACTAAAAAAAATAGATATAATAGGAGAAATAGAAGAAGTAAAAAAAGATACTTCAGAATTTAAAAGAATAGAGCTTGCAGCTCATACGAATATGAGTGAAATGATATCAACTATAGAGTCTAAAGAATTAGTAGAAAGAGCAAAATATCATGGTCATAAAGCTATTGCTGTTACAGATTATGGAGTTGTTCATGCTTTTCCTTTTGTTGCACGTGGAGTTAAGGATAATGAGGATTTTAAAATAATATATGGAATAGAAGCTTATGTTGTTGATGATGAGGCTCCTTTAATAAAAAATCCTAAAGATATATATATAGAGGAAGAAGAATTTGTAATATTTGATATAGAAACAACAGGATTTAGTTCTACGAATGATAAAATAATAGAAATTGGTGCAGTAAAGATGAAAAGGGGGCAAGTTATAGATAAATTTTCAGAGTTTATAAATCCAGAAATTAAAATACCTATGAAAATAGTAGAACTAACAGGTATTAGTGATAAAATGGTAAGTAATGCAGAAACTATAGATAAAGTTTTACCTAGATTTTTAGAATTTATTAAAAATACTACAGTTGTTGCTCATAATGCTAAGTTTGATGTTGGATTTATAACTAAAAAATGTGAACAATTAAATTTAAGTTTAGAGGACAATTTTAGTTTTATTGATACTTTAGAATGGGCTAAAATATTGGTTGCCGATATTAAAAGATATTCTCTTGATGCATTAACTAAAAAATTTAATATAGTACTTGAAAACCATCATAGAGCTATAGATGATGCACAAGCTACAGCTGAGGTATTTAAGGTTCTTCTAACTTATTTATCTCCATTTGGTATAGAAAGATTAACGCAAGTTAGTGAAAAACTTTTTAAAGAACCTATCAAAGCAGATACGGAAAATGTTACGATTTTAGTTAAAAATTTAAAAGGATTGAGACGGTTATATGAACTAGTTTCAATAGCTCATTTAAAATACTATGGTGATAAAAAACCAAGAATATTAAAATCTGATTTAAGTGCAGATAGAGAAAACTTTTTAATTTCTTCAAGCCCTATATATTCAGGTAGGTTTAATAAAGGTAAGTTAGTTGATTTATACATAAGAGGTATGTCAAAAGATGATATACTTGAGGCTATGGATTTTTATGATTATGTACAAATATATCCAGATAGCATATATAATGATGCAATAACTTTACAAGAAATATCAGGAATAGATTTTATACATCAAATGAATAAAGATTTTGTGGAAATGGCAAAATTAAAGGAGAAGTTAGTTGTTGCTACAGGAAATGTTTATTATTTAGATAAAAAAGATGCAAAATCAAAAGCTGCTTTATTATTAGGTTCTGATAGAGCTTTTAATACATATAATATAGATACAGGGAACTATTTTAGGACTACTGATGAAATGCTAAATGAATTTTCATATTTAGATAAAGATGTAGAGGATATAGTTATATATAATACTCATAAAATAGGAGATCAGATAGAAAAAATAAAACCTATACCGGATGGAGAGTATAGACCTGTAATGGATGGAGCAGAAGACTTAGTTAGAAGTATGTCTTATGATAAGGTTCATGAACTATATGGAGAAAAAATACCACCTAAAATAGAAGAAAGACTTGAAAGAGAGTTAAATGCTATTATAGGAAACGGCTTTTCTGTTTTGTATTTAATAGCTCAAAAATTAGTTAAAAAATCTGTTGATAATGGTCACATTGTAGGTTCGAGGGGATCTGTAGGATCATCTCTAGTAGCATATTTAATGGGAATAACAGAAGTTAATGGTCTTTATCCACATTATAGATGCCCTAAATGTAAATATTTTGAAATGAAAGATTTTGAAGGTTCAGGTGTAGATTTAGAAGAAAAGCAATGTCCTAATTGTGGAGAAGATTTAATACGTGATGGTTATTCAATACCTTTTGAAGTATTTATGGGATTTAAGGGAGATAAAACTCCAGATATAGATTTGAATTTTTCAGGGGAATATCAAGGAGAAATACATAAGTATACAAAAGAATTATTTGGTGAAGATTTTGTATTTAGAGCTGGAACTATAACTACAGTTGCAGGGAAAAATGCTATTGCTTATTCAAAAAAATATTTTGAAGAAAATATTAAAAGAAAATTTGAAAAGGAGATACAATCTAAATATAATACATCTTTAAAAAAATTAGATGAAACACTTAGAGCTGAAAAAGAATTAGAACTTAAAAATATGCAAGAAGAATTTTGTAATAAAAATAAGGCTGAAATTGAAAGAGTTGCCATAAAATGTGAAGGTGCAAGAAAAACCACTGGTCAGCATCCAGGAGGAATGATAGTTGTACCTAACTATAAGTCTATATATGATTTTACTCCAGTTCAGTATCCAGCAAATGATCCAAGTTCTGGAGCTATAACTACTCATTTTGATTATCATGTTATGGATACACAGTTAACAAAATTAGATATATTAGGTCATGATGATCCGAGTACATTAAAAATGTTACGTGATTTAACAGGAGTGGATATATATAATATACCATTAACAGATCCTAAAGTAATTAGTATATTTAATTCAACTGAAGCTTTGGGTGTTACTGAGGAAGAAATTGGGAATAAGTTAGGAACTAGTGGTATACCAGAATTTGGTACAGATTTTGTAAAAAAAATGTTAGAAGATACATTACCTAAAACTTTTTCTGAACTTGTAAGAATATCAGGGCTTTCTCATGGGACTGATGTTTGGTTAAATAACGCTCAGGAATACGTAAGAGATGGTATTGCAACTTTAAGTGAAATAATAACAGTTAGAGATGATATTATAAATCATTTAATAGATGTTGGTATGGATGATTCAGATGCATTTAATATCATGGAGTTTGTTCGTAAGGGGAGACCGTCTAAACCAGAAGATAAAGAAGCTTGGGATGAGTATAAGAAAAAAATGAAAGCAAAAAATGTTAAAGATTGGTATATAGAATCTTGTGAAAAAATTAAATATATGTTTCCTAAAGGACATGCTGTTGCTTATGTTATGATGGCAGTTAGAATAGCGTATTTTAAAGTATATTATCCTTTAGAGTTTTATACTGCATATTTGAATAGAAAAGCTGATGATTTTTCATTTATAGAAATGAGTGGGAGCATTGATGAATTAAGAGAAAAATATCAACAAAAGAAATCTTTAAGTGAACTAACAGTTAATGATAAAAAGTCTTTAATTTTAATGGAAATATTGATAGAAATGAAAGCAAGAGGTATAGAAATGTTAGATATTGATTTATACAAATCTGAAGCTTGTGAATTTAAAATAGAAGATGGTAAAATTCGTATACCTTTATTTGCTATGGAACAACTAGGAGAAGTTGTTGCAAATACCATAGTTGAAGAGAGAAATAAAAGTGAATTTAGTTCTATAGAAGATATTTCAAAGAGATGTAAAGTATCTAAAACAGTATTAGAAAATTTAAGAAAGTATAAATGTATAGATGATGATTTACCTGAATCAGATCAATTAACACTGTTCTAATTGACAATATTATGTTATAAATGTTATTATTTTAAGA
>CAURNT010000019.1:0-23719 GCA_963526495.1 uncultured Streptobacillus sp.
AAAGGAAAAATTAAAAGGATTAACTCCTGCTTCTTACAGAAGTCAATCCTTATTAATTAGTTAAATTAATTTGTCCAACTTTTTGGGGTCAGTACAGTTTACGACTCTTTTTATATAACTTATTTTTCATATATATATTTATTATCTTCTTTTCTTTTAAACTGAAACCCATCAAAATAAATTTTTTCAAAATCTGATATTTTTTGAATGTCATTTTCTATTAAATATGTTAAAAATTTACCTCTTGCCTTCTTTGAAATTGTTGAATGTATCTTTCCATTTTCAATAAATATAGGTTTAATAAATTTATCTCTAATATTTTTAGAAAATACTTCTTCAAATTCTGAAGAAAGTAAAGAAATTATAATATCATCTTTTGATTGTACAAATCCATCATATTCTTTAATCCAAATCTGTTTTAAAGATTTATTATTAATTTTAATATTTTGCATAAAATCTAATCTATATTCATTTATAGCATCGTAGGAATTAACAATACCATAAAGACTTGTGCATATATATACATTTTTTTCTATATATTCTTTTTCTTTATTTAATAAATTTTCTCGTTTAATGTTCCTATACATTAAACCATCAAATAATTCTACAGCTCTATATTTTTTTGCTTTATTTTCATAGATATTCTTAAATCTATTAAGTTCTTTAAAAGAATTCTCTAAACTTATTTTAAATATTTTTGAAATTTCGTCAGCAGTTAAATTATAAAAATATTTTACTATTTCAGTTGTTTTAGGATCTAAAGAAATTGAATCAATTTCTTGCCTACATTTCATTTGCTTAGCACTAGGTAAAAGTACTATCATTTACACTCCTCCTTAATACATCTATATACCCTATAACCTGAATGTATACCTAGAGTTACGCAATTTCCAAATATCTCTTTTAATTTTTTCTCAGTACTTTTAGCTCCATGTTTAGTTTGTATAACACAATAAAAATATCCGTTATCATTCAAATGTTTATATGAATTTTCATATATATTAAATATAGTTTCTTTACCTGTTCTTATAGGTGGATTTGACATTATTATATCAAATACTTCTTCTATATTTTCAAATGAATTAGATTTAATTAATTTTACATTATTAATAGCATATTTTTCTACATTTAATTTTGATATTTCTAAGGCCCTATCATTTACATCGCTCATTATATATTTACAATTAGGATAAAAATTAGATACTATAACACTAACTGCACCATACCCACAACCTATATCCAAAAAATTAAAGTTCTTTTTACAATTATCTTTCAAAAATTCTTTAAGCATCACTTCAGTACCAAAATCTAATTTATTCTTGGAAAATACGCCTATATCTGTTGTAAAAACATATTCTTTACCTTCAAAATCAATATATATATTCTGTCTTTTTGATTTTAATTCAGAATTATCAGTATAGTAATGATTCATATAAATATCTCTCCTCCCCATCTCTATACTCATCCTTCAATTTTTCTTTAATTTTAAAATTAAACTTAGAATATAATTTTTGAGCAATAATATTATCAATTCCTACCGTCAACTGAACTTTTTTTATTTTATATTTTTTAAGTTCATCTAATACATAAGTAAGTAATTTATTAGCCATACCTTTATTTTGGTAGGATGCATTAGTACAAACTCCATAAATATATGCAAGTTCTCTATCAAATGATGACATAACTTCTATTACTGACACTATATCTGCTCCATTTAAAATTACATAAACTTGTCCATACTTTGCCATAGGTTTTATATTATAATTTCCGATAGATGCATCTCCAAATAATAAATTTTCCATTTCTACTATTTTATAAAGAATATCTTCATCTAAAATAGGATCTAATTTTTTAATTTCTAGCATTTTCTTCTACCATTTTAATAAAATATTTATGAACACTCAGGTCATTAGTTAATTCAGGATGATATGATGTAGCTAACATATTTTTTTGTCTAACTGCAACAATATTCTCATTTACAATAGATAATATATCTACTCCCTCTTTTACTTCACTAACAAAAGGAGCACGTATAAATACCATTTCTACATCTCCTATTCCTTCAAATTTATCTTTTGTTGCAAAACTCCCTAACTGTCTACCATAAGCATTTCTTTTAACTGTAATATCCATACATGAAAAATGGCGTCTTTCATCATTATCTATTTCTTTAGCTAAAAGTATCATTCCAGCACATGTACCAAATACCGGTAATCCATTTTTTATCTTTTCTCTTAAAGGATCAAAAAGTCCTAAATCTCTTAATAATTTACCCATAACAGAACTTTCTCCCCCAGGTAAAATTAAGCCATCAAAATCTTGTTCTATATCTTTTAACTGTCTTATTTCAAATGAATCAATCCCAAGTTTATCAAGCATAGCTTTATGTTCTATAAACGCACCTTGTAAAGCTAAAATACCAATTTTCATTACTTACCTCTTTCAGCCATCAACAATTCTATTTCATTTTCATTTATTCCTACCATCGCTTCACCTAAATTCATAGAAACTTCTGCTAAAACACTAGGGTCATTATAATTAGTAACTGCTTTAACTATAGCCTTTGCTCTTTTTTCAGGATCACCAGACTTAAATATACCAGAACCCACAAATACTCCTTCTGCTCCAAGTTGCATCATAAGAGCAGCATCTGCTGGAGTAGCAACTCCTCCTGCTGCAAAATTTACAACTGGAAGTTTACCATTTTCATGTACATAAAGAACTAATTCATATGGAACTTGTAACTCTTTTGCTACGTTATATAATTCATCCTCTGTCATTGAAGTAATTCTTCTAATATCTTCCATCATTTTTCTCATATGTCTTACAGCTTGAACTATATCTCCAGTTCCTGGTTCACCCTTAGTTCTTATCATAGCTGCACCTTCATTTATTCTTCTTAAAGCTTCACCTAAATCTTTAGCTCCACAAACAAAAGGAACATTAAATTTTCTTTTATTAATATGTAATTTATCATCAGCTGGACTTAACACTTCTGATTCATCAATATAGTCTATTTCTATTGCTTCTAATATTTGTGCTTCAACAAAATGACCAATTCTTGCTTTAGCCATTACAGGAATACTTACAACATCTTGTATGCTTTTAATCATAGCAGGATCACTCATTCTTGAAACACCACCAACAGCTCTGATATCTGCAGGTATTCTTTCAAGAGCCATAACAGCTGCAGCTCCTGCTCTTTCAGCTATTATTGCTTGTTCTGGAGTAGATACATCCATTATTACTCCACCTTTTAACATTTGTGCTAAATTTTTATTTAATTCATATCTTTTTTCCATATTATTTCCCTTTCAACAATCAATTTATTTTTAGTTTACTATATATTTACTTCAATGTCAATAAATCAATAATAGGCTTATTAAATTGTATTTTTAACTTAAATATGTTAGAATATCTAAAATGAAAGGAGCAAAAATGAAGCATATTTTAAAATTAATCAAAAATTTTCTACTGTATACATTAAAAAAAGTTTATTCTTTTTTTATATACATAACACTTACATTTATTACTTTATCTATAATAGCTGGAGTATTTGTAGCAAGTAATATGAATGAGAGTAATATACCATTAAAATATTCTAATTTAATAATATCTGATATAGATATTCCTCAAGAAGATAAGTTTTATAATTCTTTAGATTATATTGAAGGTAAAAAAATAACTTTCTCCGAAATATATAAAGCAATTAATTTTGCAATTAATGATGATAATATTTCTACTGTTTTCATTAATCTTGATACGACTACTTTTTCAACTCCACAAATTGAAGAAATTACACCACTATTCAATAAACTAAAAGAAAAAAATAAAAAAATTGTAGCTTATGGTGAAAATTTAGATAATTCTTCATATCAAATTGGATTATTAGCTAATGAAATCGTTGTCCCAAAAACAGAAAATACTGATATACATCTTGGTGGTTATTCTATATCTAATATGTATTTCAAAAATATACTTGATAAATTTGGTATTAAATTTGAAGTTATACATGTTGGTTCTCATAAATCTTATGGAGAAGAATATTATAGGGAAAATATAAGTAAAGAACAAAAAGAAACACTTACAAGAATTTATGATAAAAAATTAGAAGAATATATTTCAAATATATCTAAAGTTAGAAAAATAGATAAAGAAACTGTAAGAAATAAATTATTAAACGGTGAATATGCCCTAATTAGCCCTAAAACTGCTCGTGATTTATCTTTAGTAGACTCTTTAGAAGATTATTCTGACTTATCTCTTAATTTGAATATAACAGATGATAATTCTATAACTATACAAGACTATATTTCAAAAGTTTCTGAAAATAATAATTCAGAAAATAAGATAGCTGTAATTTATCTTGATGGTGATATTGATTCTGTATCTTCTACTTATGGAAATACTAATATTACAAGTGAAAACTTTAAAGTTAAATTAGATAAAGCTCTTGAAATTGATAATCTTAAAGGTATAGTTATTAGAATAAATTCGGGTGGTGGATCAGCACTAGAATCTAAAAAAATATATGATATGATAATGGAACTTAAAGTCCCTGTATATGTATCTATAGGTAATATAGCTGCAAGTGGTGGATACTATATATCAAGTGCTGCAGATAAAATATTTATAGAAAAATTTGGTCTAACAGGTTCTATTGGAGTTGTTTCTATGTTACCTAAATATGTTGGTACATTAAATAAATTAAATATTAATGTTAATCATATTACTCGTGGTAAATACCTAAATATATCTGATCCAAGTGTCGAACTAACTAACGAAGATAGAATAGCATATATGAATAGGTTAGAAGCTGTTTATAATGAATTTAAAAATGATATTCTAGTTAAAAGAACAGGTCTAAATCCTAATTCACTTGAAAATATTGCTCAAGGTAAAGTTTGGTTAGGACTAGAAGCTAAAGAATTAAAACTTGTTGATGAAATAGGTGGACTATATGATACTATTGATAGTTTGCAAAATAGTTTACAATTAGATAATAAATATTCTATTGTAGATATTTATTCAACTCAAGAATACAATAATTTAACTGATATATTAAAAAGTAATATAGGGTTATTAAAATTTAAAAATAAAATTAATTTTGATTTTTTAGAAAATAAAGTTCAATTTATAATAAATCAAAATTCTAAACCTATGTTTTATGAATTTATCCAAAACTTAGAAAATTAAGGGCTTATTGCCCTTTTCTTATTAAAATGTTAACATTTTAATAATTTTTAAAAACTTTTTATTGTTTTTTTAATTTTTATATGCTATACTTATAGTAAAGTTTCAGGATAAGGAGTGATAAAAAGATGAATATACTGTACTATACTTGGAACGACTCCAAGTATGCTGATGAATTAAAGAAAATTGGAATTAATGTTAATGTAACAAATGACTCAGAATTCGTTATATCTGAATTAAAACAAAATAATTACACTATTTTAATAATTGATACTATAAGTGTAATTAATTACAAAAATCTGTTTCAACATATTTACGATAAAGATATAACTATTATTCCTATAGCTATAACTGAACCTAATAATAATTTTATACTAGGTGATGCTATGACTCTTGGGTTAGTTGACTATATATACGATACTTTAACCCCTACTCAATTTATAAACAAAATAAAAGGAATACATTACCTTATTTCTAAAGAAAAAAATGATTCACCTAATGTTCTTTTAAAAATTAAAGATTTAACATATAACACTAGTACAAGAGAAGCTAAACGTGGAAATGAAGAATTTAGTTTAACTTTAAAAGAAGGTAAATTACTTGAAATGTTAATTGCAAACAAAAATAACGTCGTTTCTAGAGAAGAAATATTTGAAAAAATATGGGAAAAGGATAATGTACAAGATAAAAATATTGGAGATGTCTATATAACTTTTTTAAGAAGAAAATTAGATAATAAATTTGAAGATAAATTGATAAAAACTGTAAGAAATGTTGGATACATGATTAAAGAATAGAATCTAGTATATATTGAGGTGATAAGTTTGACAAAATACTTAAAATATATATTTTTAATATTAATAGTATCTATATCTTTTACATTTTATATATACTATATATCAAAAGATGTAAAAATTGAAACTATTAATAATAACATATATAAAAATAAAATAATAGAAGATGTAATAGAATCTTTTAATCTTAAATTTAATAATTCTAAATTTGAATTAAGTGAATTTGAGAATAATGAAGTTAATTCTATAATATATTTCACATCACAAATATATAATTTTGACGAAGCCTATTTCATTATTGAATATAAGAATTTTGAGATAAGTAAAATTAATTTTTATTTTAATAATATAAAAAATGAAAATTTTGATGATGTAGTAGATATAATATCAAAACTAATAGAAATATCTGATTCTTCAATAAATACTGCAACATCTCATAAAATAGTAATAAATATGATGAATAAATTTAAAGATTCTAAATATAATGTAACTTTAATATATAATAATAGTTTAACATATTCTCTAACTATAAAAAATAACAATGGTTTAGAGTTTAGCATTTCTTAATAACACTAAATTTTTTTTCAAAAAAAATACTTTGATTAACAAACAAAAATATATATTAACACTGAATACAAGAGGATTTTATCCTCTTGTTTTTTTATTATTTTTAGTGTAGAATAATAAAAAACAAGGAGGTTATATGAAAAAATTTTTTAAATTGATAATGCTTATAGCATTAATGACATGTACAGTTTTTGCTGGTTCTCATAAATATAAAAAACCAGAATTTACAAGTTTCAAGGAATATAAAGTAGTGGATACTGTTCACAATATTCCAATGAGTTTAAAATTAGGTGTATCAGAAGGTAAAGACCTTTTATATATTCCAGGTTACGGAAGAATTTTCTTAGAAAAAACAGATTATGGTTATAGAGATATTAACAATAATATGGACGTATTCGTTAAAAATAACGGAAGTATCGAAGTTAAAGCAAATGTAACTATGATTGATTTAAACTTTATGTACCCTGATAAATATAAAAAAGGAGAATTTTATCATTCACTTTCTGGGTACCTTCATTCTCACATCTACCCTATGATAGAGGAAAATAAAATTAAAGTTGGTGAAGATACATTTAATGTTAAAAAAAGTGTTAATGATTTTGATCAATCTATAATGTATAAAGAAGAAAATGGTAAATTTACTGTTCTTTATCTTCCAAATTGGTCAAGAGAAAATTTATCTTTACCAGATCTTGCAGAATTTAAATTTACTGTAAATCTTGAAGAAGTAAAATAATTATAATTAATGATTTTATGCACCTAAACTTTAAAATATTTAAAATTTAGGTGCAGTTTTTATAAAAAAATATGTATCTACAAACTTTTAGTCTTTACTTGTTTATCGATACATATTCATTAAATTTATATTAATATTTAGTAAGTTGTCCTTTTGCTATTGTACCTTCAACAACAAAATCTTCATTATAATATGTTAAATCGGCTATATAACCTTCTTTTATATATCCATATCTGTCATCAACTTGAACAGCTTTTGCAGGATAAGATGTAGCCATTCTTAACGCTTCTTCTTCACTTATTTTTACTTCTTTTACTAAGTTTTTTATTCCTGTTATCATATCAAGAGCTGACCCACCCAATGTTCCTGTTTCTGTTGCACATCTTCCATCTTTATAATATACTTTATGTCCTTCAAACATGAAATATTCCATATTTGTTCCCATAGGAGAAACTGCATCTGTAACTAAGTATAATTTTGATTTAAGAACTTCTTTTACCACTCTAACTGATGGAAAACTTGCATGTAGTCCATCTACTATAATTCCACAATTCATATTCTTATTATCTAAAAGATATCCTACAACTCCTGGTTCTCTTGAATCAAAAGGACGCATTGCATTAAATAAATGAGTAGCATTTCTATAATATTTTTCTTTCTCTTTTATTTCTTCATAAAGAGCATTACTATGACCTATAGAAAGATTTATTCCACTTTCATACAATTTAATTAGATGTTTTTCTAATGCAACTTCAGGAGCTATTGTCATAATTTTAACTCCTTCATATCCAACCTTAGCAATTTCATCTATTACTTCATCAGATAATACTCTTATATAATCAGGTCTATGAACACCTTTCTTTTCTAAACTAATATATGGTCCTTCTATATGAAGTCCTAAAACTCCTATATCTTCTTTTTCATCTTTTAAATCTTCTATTAATTTCAAAGCCTTTAATATTTTTTCATCAGGTGAAGTTATTAAAGTAGGTAAATAAGATGTTGCTCCAAATCTTTTATTTGTTTCATTCATTATTTCTAATGTTTCACGAGTTATTTCATCATTAAATAAAACTCCTCCACATCCATTTAATTGTAAATCTATAAATCCTGGAGACAATACTTTACCTTCTATATCAATTACCTCATTATTTTTTAAATCTTCATCAGTTAAAAAAGGCGTACTTGTTATTTTTTTTATTTTTCTACCTTCAATAATTAATGCATTTTCTCCAATAAATTTATCACCATCAAATATTTTAGCATTCTTAATTATCATAGTTACCACCGTATGAATTTCATACTCTCCTTTCTTTATTCTTATAATATATTGTACTACCATCACAAAAAAAAATCAAGTTATTAATCAAAAAAAAAATGAAAAATGAAAAATTTTTTCACTTTTTTAATAATACTGAATTTTTTATAATATAATTTTCTTTCAAACATAAATATAAATTTAAATTAACACCAATTTTATCAACTTGTAATTCATTTATAATGGTGTTATAATCTTTCTTGGAGGTGCTTATGAAAAAGAAATTTTTAATTATAATAATGTTAATATTTATGGGAATAATTTCTGAATCTAAATTAAAGATAGGAGTTAGTATGTTACCTTACTATTCTTTTGCTACAAATATAGTAAAAGATAAAGCAGATGTTTATCAAATATTACCAACTGATGCTGATGTACATACATACCAACCATCTGCAAACGAAGTAAAAAAAATATCTAATTTAGATGTTTTAATAATAAATGGAACAGGAATTGATAACTATATGTATAATTTGATAAAAGCTTCAGGAAACAAACATATTAAAGTTATCGTTGCAAGTAAAAATGTATCACTACTTCCTGTATCTGGTGAAAGAGGAAGAGTAAAATCAGTTAATACTCATACTTTTATATCAGTACAAGCTTCAATACAACAAATTAATACTATAGCTAAAGAATTAGCTAATTTAGATAAATCTAATGCAAATATTTACTTAAAAAATGCTAGAGAATATGGTAGAAAACTATCTAATATAAAAGCTAGAAAAATTAGAGAAATTTCAAATTTAAGAAAAAAGATTCAGTTTAATGTAGCTACAACTCATGGAGGTTATGACTATATATTAGGAGAAATTGGTATAGGAGTATCTGTAGTAATAGAACCACATGATAATGTTCGTCCTTCAGCAGTTGATTTAAAAGAATCTATAAAATTAATAAAAGAAAAACATATAAATGTATTATTTGAATCAGATGGTTCACAATCACCGTATACTAGACAAATTATCAGCGAAACCGGTGTAGTTTCAGGTAAATTGTTACATATGACTAATGGAAAATATACAACAACTGCCTTTGAAAATGATCTTGAAAAGAATTTTGATATTATAATATCAACATTTAAAAAGGCTGTATCTAAATCTAGATAAAGGAGAAAATAATGAAAAATATTAAAATTATTGTAGGTTCAATACCTGAAAATTCATTACAAAAAAAAATAGCTTTAAGTATACAAAAAAAATTCTCAGATATTGCTAATTATTCATTAGTATTTATAAATGATTTGCCTTTCTATAATTATGAAATAGAAAATAATGATATACCCTCAGTTACAAAATTTCATAAAGAAATAAAAGAAGCAGATGGTATTATAATCTTAGCTTCTGAATATAATTCTTCTATTTCAGCACCATTAAAAAATGCATTAGATTGGTTAAGTCGTGGAGAGCAATCTTTAAACGGTAAACCTGTTCTTGTTGCTGGTGCAAGTCCTGGTGCACTTGGAACTGTACGTGCACAAGACCATTTAAAATTAATACTTTCTCACTACGCAATAAATGGTATAGTAATGCCTGGTGCATCTATACTAATAAATAATGCTTATCAAAAATTAGATGAAAATGGTATTATAAACGATGAAGAAAGTTTAAAATTTTTAAAAGGTCATTTAAAAAACTTTAATAACTGGATAGAAAAAATTAAATAAGATTAAATAAAAATAACATGTTTTCTTAAAAAAGATAACATGTTATTTTTTATATTTCTATCTTACTAATTCTAGTTTAACTTTTTCATCTACTATTTCAATCTTTATTATACTATTAGTAGAAATATTTTCTTTTAATATTAATTTAGATATATCAGTTTCTAATTCTTTTTGTATGAATCTTCTAATAGGTCTTGCTCCATAATTAGGATCATAGGCATTATTAACTACATAATCTATTAAATCTTCTCCAAATTCAATCACTATTAATCTATCTTTAAGTTTATCATTCATTTTAGATAATTCAAGTCTAACTATATTTTTAACACTTTCTTTATCTAAAGAATTAAATGTAATAATTTCATCTAATCTATTTAAAAACTCTGGTTTAAATCTAGATTTTAACTCTTCATATACCATTTCTTTTTTACCTTCTAATATATATTGTGACCCTATATTTGACGTCATTATTATTATTGTATTTTTAAAATCAACAAGTCTTCCTTTACCATCTGTAAGTCTTCCATCATCTAAAACTTGTAATAATATATTAAATACATCAGGATGTGCCTTTTCAATTTCATCTAGAAGTATTACAGAATAAGGTTTTCTTCTAACTTTTTCTGTTAATTGTCCACCTTCTTCATAACCTACATAACCAGGAGGAGCTCCTATTAATCTTGCGACTGAGTGTTTTTCCATATATTCACTCATATCTATTCTTATTATTAAATTTTCATCATCAAATAAATTTTTAGCTAATTGTTTAGTTACATAAGTTTTACCAACACCTGTTGGACCTAAAAACATAAAAGAACCTATAGGTCTATTGACATCTTTAAGACCAGCACGAGATCTCAAAACAGTATCTGCAATTGAACTTATAGCTTGATCTTGTCCTATAACCTTTTCTTTTAAATGTTCTTCTAAAGATAGGATTTTTTCATTTTCACTTTGAACTAATTTTCCAACAGGTATTCCAGTCCATTTTGCAACAATTTCTGCTATTTGTTCTTTACCTATAATTTGAGAGACCAAATTATTATTTTCAGATTTTTCTCTAATTTCATTCAATTCTTTTTCAAGCTTTGGAATTATATCATACTTATATTCTGCCACTTTCCCATAATCAGCAACTCTTTCATATTCACTAGCTTTCAAATTAGCTTCATCTATTTTTTGTTTTATATCTTTCAATTTAACTACATTTTCTTTTTCTAAATTCCAATTTAAAGTTAAAACTCTTTTTTTCTCTCCAATTTCAGCAAGTTCTTTAACAATTTCTTCTAGTCTTAATTTACTTGTTTCATCTTCTTCCTTTTTAAGAGCTTCTCTTTCTATTTCAAGTTGTGCATATTTTCTATTTAATTCATCTAATTCTGTTGGTACTGAATTAATTTCAGTCTTAATTTTAGCACAAGCTTCATCTATTAAATCTATTGCTTTATCTGGTAAAAATCTATCTTGAATATATCTATCAGACATAGTTGCTGCTGATACTATAGCCGCATCAGATATTCTAATACCATGATATTGTTCGAATTTTTCTTTTAATCCTCTTAATATAGATATAGCATCATCTACTGTAGGTTCTAATACTTGAATAGGTTGAAATCTTCTTTCAAGTGCTGCATCATTTTCTATATATTTTCTATACTCTCCTAATGTAGTCGCCCCAATAACTTCTATTTCTCCTCTTGCTAGCATTGGTTTTAATAAATTAGAAGCATTCATGGCTCCATTTTGACCACCTGCACCTACAATATTATGTACTTCATCTATAAATAGTATTATATTTCCACTACTATTCTCTAAAGTATCTACAACAGATTTTAATCTTTCTTCAAATTCACCTTGATATTTAGCTCCTGCTATAAGTGCACCCATATCTAAAGAAAATACTGTCTTATTTTTTAAATTATCAGGAACATCTCCTGAAAAAATTCTTTGAGCTAAACCTTCAACAAGTGCAGTTTTACCGACACCTGGTTCACCTATTATCATTGGATTATTCTTATTTCTTCTAGATAATATTTGTATTAATCTACGAATTTCATTATCTCTTCCTATTACAGGATCTAACTTACCCATTGCTGCAAGAGCAACTAAATCTTTACCATATTTTTTTAACACATCAAGATTATCTTCAAAACTATCACTGTTAATTGTTCTTCCTGAAAGCATTTCATTTAAAACTTCCTCTACTTTTTTAACATTTAATCCAAAATTTTTAATTCTTATAGTAGCAAGTAATAAGTGAATTACAGAAATATACTCATGACCCCCATCTTTTGCTAATTCATTTGCAGAATTTATCATTTCAGTAAACTCTCTGCTATATTGTAACTGTGCATTTGATGATACCTTAGGCATATTATTTAATTGTGTATATATTTCGTTTTGTAAATTATTTGTATCTACATTTATTTTATTCAATACAGACTTAGTTGTATCATCATTAGATACCAAATCTAACATCAAGTGTTCAAGTTTAATATCAGAACTTTTGAATTTAGTTGCAAAATTCATTGCATTTTCTAAAACTTCTAGCGCTTTTCTAGTAAATTTATTCATATTTATCACCTCATTAAATTTATTTTTTTGTTAGCACTCTAATATAACTACTGCTAACAATTGTATATTATCATTTAATTTAGTATTTGTCAAGAAGTTTTTAAAAAAAATACTCCTTTTTTTAAAAAGGAGTAACTAAATTACTTAATAAATATGAATCCACAAGTCTTTCTGTCGCCTCAATAGAATTTATATGTGTTCTTTCATACGAATGACTAGATTCTATACCTGCACCAATTAGTGCATGTTTAATATCTGCACCAGCACTCATAGCAGCTGAGGCATCACTTCCATAATAAGGATATATATCTAACTTATATTCTATATTATTTTTTTTAGCTATTTCAACCAAATGAACTCTAAATTCATAATTATATGGTCCTGAAGAATCTTTTGTACATATAGATACTGTATATTCATCAGTTGACTGATCATCCCCCATTGCTCCCATATCCACAGCTAGATATTCTACAACTTTATTTGAAATATTACTATTTGCACCATGTCCTACTTCTTCAAATACACTAAAAGCAAAATGTGTTGTATAAGGTAACTCAATATTTTCTTTAGAGTATTTTTCTAATAAATTTAATAAAATTGCAGCTGAAACTTTATCATCTAAAAAACGTGATTTAACAAATCCATTTTCTGTGATTATTGTTCTTGGATCAAAAGAAATAAAATCTCCAACTTGTATCCCTAGTTCTTCTGTTTCCTTTTTGCTATTTGTCTTAGCATCAAGTCTAATTTCCATATTATTATCATTTCTTTCCAAACTACCTGCTTCTCTATATACATGTGTACTAGTTTGATGTATAAGAATAGTCCCTGTAATATTTTTATTTGTTCCTGATAAATGTATTAGACAATTTTCACCCTCTATCATATTCCAAGGAAAACCACCTATTTTTACAAGTTTCAATCTTCCATCTGATTTTATTGCTTTAACCATAGCACCTAATGTATCTACGTGCGCTGTTATATATCTATGTTTTTCATCATTTTTACCTTTAACTACTATATTAACCCCACCTTTATTAGTTCTAATAGGAGCATATCCAAAATCTTCTAATTTTTTAAATATATACTCACTAACTTCTCTAGTATAACCAGTCGGTGATGGTATAGCTAACAATTCTTTTAAATATTTTAATGTATTTTGCATTTATTACACCTTTCATTTTATTAAGTTATTTATATAAAAGAAAAAGAAGAATTATCTTCTTCTTCTTACATTATTAAATCCTTTATATTTTTGTGTTGCAAGATGAGAATCAATATTTTGTATCAATTCAACTGCAACCCCAACTAAAATTAATAAACTTGTTCCTCCAAGCATTACTGGAACATTTAAAACATAACCAAACCAAAGGTTAGGTAATATTCCTAATATTGCAAGGAATAAAGCTGTACCAAATGTTATTCTATTAACAATATATTCTAGAAACTCTGAAGTTTCTTTACCAGCTCTTTTTAGAGGTATTGTACCTCCACTTTGTTTTAATCCGTCAGCAATCTTTTCAGGATCAAACACTATAGCAGTATAAAAGAATGAAAATAGAATAATTAATATAACTGATAAACCTAAATACGCCCATCCTTTTTGACCAAAGATACTTACTAAATATGCTTTAGTTTTAGGATCTACTTTAAGTATAGGTAGAACTGAAGATGGTACTGCAAGTATCATTGAAGCAAAGATTATAGGCATAACTCCTGCTGTATTAATCTTTACTGGTAAATACGTTTTTCTACCAACTACTGTTTGTTCAGTATTACCAACACCTCTACTAGATTTACCTACATATTGTATAGGTATTCTTCTTTCACCTAATTGTATTATTACCATTATTATTATTACAATCAAGAACATTAATAATGATAAATATGCTAATGTCATATCACGACCTGAATTTTTAAGCTGAGTAATTGTACCCTTAATAACTTGTGGTAAATTAGATACTATATTTAAGAAAATTAACATTGAAGTTCCATTTCCTATACCTTTAATAGATATTCTTTCTGATAACCACATTAAAAATGCTGTACCTCCAGTAATTAAAACCACTGTTGTTATTATAAACCTAGGTCCTGGATTTAATACATAATTATTTGTCTGTAAAACTATAGCAATTCCAGCAGATTGGAATAAAGTTGTAACTATAGTTAAATATCTAGACCATTGTGTTATTTTTTCTGCTTCTTTTCCACCCTCTCTTTGCATCTCTTCAATTCTTGGGAATAATACTCCTAAAATTTGAAATACAATAGAGGCGTTAATATATGGGGCTATTCCTAACGAGAATATTGAAGCTCTTTGCACAGCACCTCCAGAAAATAAATCTAAAAATTGTGCTAATGCATTACCTTTTGCAAATCCTGAAAATAATTCCATATTAATTCCTGGAACTGCAATATGCACTCCAATTCTGGCTACAAGAAAGCACCCTAGTGTAAATAAGATTCTTTTTCTTAATTCACGAGTATGAATCATAGCGTTAAATCTTACTAATAATGCTTCTTTAAAAGTCAATTTAAATCACCCCTATTTTAATTTTGTAAAGGAAAAAAGTAAGATAAACTTACTCTCCCTCAACTTCTTTAGCATTTCCTGCAACATTTGCAAATGATTTAATTTCAAGTAATTCTACTGAACCATTGAATTTTTCAACTGAAGCTTTTGCTCCTTTTGAAATTCTATGTGCAACTACTTTTAAAGATTTTTCTAATTCATATTCTCCTATTATTTTTAATAATGAAGTATAAATTCTTTCCCCATCTTCTTTAACTATGAATTTAGCATTTTTAATTACTCTTTTTTCTAATAAAGTATTTAATGATACTTCTTCACCGTTCTCAAATTTATCAGCTATATCTTTTAAATTTATAACTAAAACATCTTTTTTGAACTCAGAATTAGAGAATCCTCTCTTAGGAACTCTTCTGATTAAAGGCATTTGTCCACCTTCGAACGCCGCTGAAACATAAGTCCCTGATCTTTGTTTTTGTCCATTATGACCTTTACCAGCTGTTTTACCCCAACCAGTTCCATGTCCTCTACCGATTCTTCTTCTTTCTCTCTTAGATCCTTCGGCAGGTCTTAACTCATTAAGATTCATTGATTTAAACCTCCTCTACTTTAACTAAATAAGAAACTAATTTAATTTTACCTTCTATATCTGAAGTCAAATTGTGTTCAACAGTTTGACCAACTTTTCTTAAACCTAAAGATTTAATTGTTGCGATATGGTTAGGCTTTCTTCCATTAATTCCTTTTATAAGTGTTATATTTACTTTAGTCATTAATCTATCCTCCTAGCCTATCCTATTATTTCTTCTACTGTTTTTCCTCTTAATTTTGCAACTTGTTCTATAGATCTTAATTGTTTTAATCCATCTAATGTAGCTCTTGCAACATTATCCTTAGTTTTAGATCCTCTTATCTTAGTAAGTACATCTGTAACTCCAACTAATTCTAAAATTTCTCTTGTTGCTGACCCAGCTATTACCCCAGTCCCTTTTGAAGCTGGTTTTAATAATACTGAAGTTGCATTAAATTTACCTATTTGTTCATGAGGTAATGTTCCACCTTTTAATGAAACTGTTATCATATTTTTCTTTGCTCCTGCTATTGCTTTTCTTATTGCTTCAGGAACTCCGTTAGCTTTTCCTAACCCTAATCCTACTTTTCCGTTTCCGTCTCCAACTGCTGCAAGTACTGAGAATGAAATTCTTCTTCCCCCTTTAACAGTTTTAGAAACTCTACTAATTCTTAAAAGTTTTTCTTTGTATTCGTTATTTTTAACTTCTCTTGCCAAAATAAATCCTCCTATCCTATTAGAATTCTAATCCTGCTTCTCTTGCAGCATCTGCTAATGCTTTAACACGTCCTGTGTAGATGTATCCACTTCTATCAAATACAACTTTAGTAATTCCAGCAGCTTTTGCTTTTTCAGCTATTCTTGTACCAACAATTTTAGCTGCTTCAACATTTGATCCAACCTCAACTTTATTACCTTTTTCAATAGTTGATGCTGAAACTAATGTTCTTCCTGTTGTATCATCTATAACTTGTGCAAATATGTTTGTTAAGCTTCTAAATACAGTAAGTCTTGGTCTTTCAGCAGTTCCACTGATTTTAGATCTAATACTTCTGTGTTTTTTTACTCTTGCTGATTTTCTATCTATTCTTTTAATCATTTAAACTACCTCCTATCCTTTCTTACCTTCTTTTCTTCTTATCTTCTCATCTGCATATTTAACCCCTTTACCTTTATAAGGTTCTGGAGCTCTCTTAGCTCTTATATCTGAAGCAACTTGACCAACTAATTGTTTATCTATTCCTTCTACTGTAATTTTAGTATTTCCTTCAACTACAAAGTTTATTCCATCTATTGGAGCTATTTCAACTGGATGAGAATATCCTAATGCTAATGTTAAACCTTTACCATTAGCTGCTACTCTGTATCCTACCCCAACTAATTCTAATTTAATTTTAAATCCTTCACTTACACCAACAACCATGTTGTTTAAGTTTGCTCTAGTAGTACCGTGTAATGCTCTTATATTTGGTAAGTCATTTGGTCTTTCTAAAGTTATTTCATTATTTTCTACAGTAACTTTAATTTCAGAAGATAATTCTCTTGATAAAGTTCCTTTTGGTCCTTTTACAGTATATACATTACCAACATTAGTAACTTCTACACCTTTAGGTATAACTATAGGTTTTTTACCTACTCTTGACATTTTTTTCCTCCTTATGTGCGTAAATTTCCATAAGCGTTATTAAATTCTAATTACCAAACGTAACAAAGAACTTCTCCACCAACGCTTTGCTTTCTGCATTCTTTATCAGTTAAAACACCTTTAGGTGTAGTAACGATAGCTATTCCTAATCCACCTAAAACTTTAGGTAAATCTTCTACTGAACTATATACTCTTCTTCCAGGTTTAGAAATTCTTTTTAATCCTTTAATTACTGCTTCACCATCAACAGTTTTTAAAGTTACTAAAATATCTTTTCTAGCTCCTTCTTCTTTTACTTCAAATTCTGATATATATCCTTCATTTTTTAATATATTTGCGATACTTTCTTTTATTTTAGAAAATGGTATTAATACGCTATTATGTTTAGCTGTATTTGCATTTCTAATTCTTGTTAACATATCTGCAATAGGATCTGTTAAATGCATTTTTTTCCTCCTCTCAAAATTACCAACTTGATTTTTTAACTCCAGGGATCATCCCTTCACCAGCTAATTGTCTAAACATTACTCTAGATATTCCAAATTCTCTCATATATCCTCTTGGTCTACCATTAACTTGGCATCTATTTCTTAGTCTAGTAGGTGATGCGTTTCTAGGTAATTTAGATAATTCAACTAAAGCTTCTCTATCACCTTTTCTAGCTCTTTCTTTTAACTCAGCTCTTTTTTCTGCGTATTTATCTATTGTTCTTGCAACTTTTAAGTTTTTTTGAACCATTGCTTTTTTAGCCATTAAATGTTTGCACCTCCTTATTATTTAGCAAAAGGCATTCCAAATGCTCTTAATAATGCTCTTCCTTCTTCATCATTTTTTGCAGTAGTTACGAATGTTATTCCCATTCCTAATACTTTATCAACTTTATCAATTTCAATTTCAGGGAAAATTATTTGTTCTTTAAGACCTAAAGTATAGTTTCCTCTTCCATCAAATCCTTTGTTTGAAACTCCTTCGAAATCTCTTACTCTTGGTAAAGTAACACTTACTAATCTATCTAAAAATTCAAACATTTTTTCTTTTCTTAGAGTTACTTTAGCTCCTATTAATTGACCTTCTCTAAGTTTAAATCCAGCTTCTGATTTTCTCGCTTTTCTAGCTACTGGTTTTTGTCCTGTAATTTGAGCTAATTCTTTAACAGCTGTATCTATTAATTTAGGATTGCTTACTGCATCTCCTAAACCCATATTTACTATAATTTTATCTAATTTAGGTACTTCCATAACATTAGTAAGTCCTAATTCTTTCATTAATGCTGATACCATTGTTTCTTTGTATGCTTTTTGTAATCTAGGCATATATTTTTCAGACATTTAGGTATCCTCCTTCCTGATTATTATATTTCTTTACCAGATTTAACTGATATTCTAACTTTTTTACCATCTTTTATTTCATATCTAACTCTTGTAGCACTCTTAACACTTTCGTCCCATAACATTACTTTTGATGAGAAAATAGGTACTTCTCTTTCTACAATCTCACCTTGTGTGTTCATTTGAGTTGGTTTTAAATGTTTTTTCTTAACATTAACACCTTCAACTACAACTTTACCTAATTTAGGAAAGACTTTTAAAACTTTTCCTATTTTACCTTTATCACCTAATTGTGAAGATTTATTACTTCTTTTATCATTATTACTTCTTCCACTAATTACAACAACTGTATCTCCAGTTTTAACATGTAATTTCTTAGGAACTGATTTAATTTTAGATTTTATCACGAAAAATTCCTCCTTCCTAAAGTACTTCTGGCGCTAATGAAACTATTTTCATAAAGTTCTTAGCTCTTAATTCTCTTGCAACAGGTCCAAATATTCTTGTCCCTCTCATTTCTAATGCAGTATTTAATACTACAGCTGCGTTATCATCAAATTTTATATATGATCCGTCTGCTCTTCTAGTTTCTTTCTTAGTTCTTACTATAACTGCTTTTACAACGTCACCTTTTTTAACATTTCCATTAGGTATAGCTTCTTTAACAGATGCTACAACAACGTCACCTATTCTTCCGAATCTTCTTTTTGAACCACCTAATACTCTAATAACCATGATTTTTTTTGCACCAGTATTATCAGCAACATTAAGTATACTTTGTTGTTGAACCATTTAATAGTTCCTCCTCCCGTAAATAAATAGTATATATTATTTAGCTTTCTCTATTATTTCAACTACTCTCCAGTTTTTATCCTTACTTAAAGGTCTAGTTTCCATAATTCTAACTTTATCTCCAACATGACATTCATTTAATTCATCATGTGCTTTATATCTTTTAGAAGTTTTAACTCTTTTCTTATATAATTTATGAAGTTTCATTGTATTTTCTACAACTACTACTGTCTTATCCATTTTATCAGAAACAACTATTCCTTCTCTGACTTTTCTTTCATTTCTTTCCACTCAGAATCCTCCTACTTACCAGTTTTTTCTGTTAAAATTGTTTTCATTCTAGCTATATCTCTTCTAACTTCTTTTATTTTTGCTGTGTTTTGTAATTGTCCAAGAGTTTTTTGTAGCTTTAAATTAAACAATTCATGTTTTAATTCTTTTATTTGTGATTCTAATTGATTTAAATCTAAATCTCTAACTTCTTTAACTGTCATTACTTATCACCACCTACTTCTCTTCTAATGAATTTTACTTTGATAGGTAGTTTGTGTCCAGCTTTTCTTAATGCTTCTTTGGCTTTTTCTTCTGAAACTCCACCAACTTCAAACATTACTTTACCTTTTTTAACTACTGCTACCCAACCTTCAGCATTACCTTTACCTTTACCCATTCTTGTTCCTTCAGGTCTTTTTGTATAAGGTTTATCAGGGAAAATTCTAATCCAAATTTTTCCTTCTCTTTTAAATGTTCTATTTATAGTAATTCTGCATGCTTCTATTTGTCTTGAAGTTATCCAACCAAATTCATTTGCAGCTAATCCGAAATCACCGAATGCTACATAATTTCCTTTAGTTGCTACTCCACCCATGCTTCCTCTAAATTGTTTTCTATATTTAGTTCTCTTAGGTATAAGCACTATTGGTCTCCCCCTTCCTTCTTAGTAGGTAATACTTCACCATTAAAGATCCATACTTTGATCCCTAATGCTCCATATGTTGTATGAGCTGTTGCTGTTGCATAATCAACATCTGCTCTTAATGTATGTAATGGTACTCTTCCTGATAAAGTCCATTCACTTCTTGCTATTTCTGCTCCATTTAATCTTCCTGAAGTCATTACTTTAATTCCTAATACTCCAGCTTTTTCTGCATTTCTGATAGCTTGTTGTACTGCTCTCTTATATGCCACACGTTTTTCTATTGCTGATGCAATACTTTCAGCAACTAATTGTGCATCTCTATTAGGGTTTTTAATTTCTAAAGCTTTAACAAAAACTTTTTTCCCTGTTAATTTTTCAAGTTGTCCTTTAAGAGCTTGTATTTCAGCTCCTTTTCTACCTATTAAAACTGCTGCTTTACCTGTTGAAATGATTACTGTTAATTCTTTTTCAGATACTCTTTCAATAGCAATTGAAGAGATTCCAGCTTGGTAGTAGTTTTTCTTAATATATTCTCTTATTTTTAAATCTTCATGAAAATTGTTTAAATACTCTTTTCCTTTTTTAGCGAACCATTTTGAATCCCATGTTTTAACGATTCCGATTCTCATACCCCTAGGATCTACTTTTTGTCCCACAGAACTACCTCCTCTATTTTCCTAATTATTTTACATCCACTTCAACTGTTATATGTGCAAGTGGCTTTCTTATTATGTCTGCTCTTCCCATTGCTCTTGGGTTCATTCTTTTTAATACAGGTCCTTTATCTATTAAAACTTTTGAAACATAAAGATTTTCTGGATTTAATCCTAAATTATGTTCAGCATTTGCAATTGCTGATCTTAATGTTTTTTCTATTAAAGGAGCTGCTTTTTTATTTGTAAATCTTAATATATTTAATGCTTCTAAAGCGCTTTTTCCTCTTACTATATCAGCTACTAATCTAGCTTTTTGAGGACTTAATCTTTGATAACGTAATTTAGCTACTGCTGGCATCCGTCTTCTCCTTTCATCCTTCTGATGTATTTATATTCTATTTCTTTTTATCTTTACCATGTCCATGATAAGTTCTAGTTGGAGCAAATTCTCCTAATTTATGACCTACCATTTCTTCTGTTACATACACAGGTATATGTTTTTTACCGTTATAAACAGCAAAAGTATACCCTATGAATTCTGGAAATATTGTTGATCTTCTTGACCAAGTTTTAATTACAGCTTTGTTATTACCTTGAGCTTCTACTTTTTTAAATAAGTAATGATCAGCAAAAGGTCCTTTTTTTAATGAACGAGCCATTTTTCCTCCTTACTTTATTGTCTTATTTTTTTCTCTTTCTTACGATGAATTTATCAGAGTTTTTCTTACCTCTAGTTTTCTTACCTAAAGCAGGTTTACCCCAAGGAGTAACTGGTGCTTTTCTACCTATTGGAGATCTTCCTTCTCCTCCTCCGTGTGGATGGTCTACAGGGTTCATTACTGATCCTCTAACATGAGGTTTTCTTCCTAAGTGTCTATTTCTTCCAGCTTTACCTAAAGATACTAATGAGTGTTCAGAATTTCCTACTACACCTACTGTTGCAAAACATTCTCTATGAATTAATCTTAATTCTCCAGAAGGTAATTCAACGTGGCAGTAAGTTCCTTCTTTAGCTACAAGTCTTGCTGAAGTTCCAGCTGATCTTGCAAGTTGTCCACCTTTACCAGCTATTAATTCAACATTGTGAATTAAAGTACCTACTGGTAAATCTTTAAGTTTTAAAGCATTTCCTGGTTTAATTTCAGCATTTTCACCTGCTAAAACTGTATCACCTTTCTTTAACCCATTAGGAGCTAAGATGTATCTCTTTTCTCCATCTACATAATGTAATAAAGCAATATTTGCTGTTCTATTAGGATCATACTCTATTGTTGCAACTTTTGCAGGTATCCCTAATTTGTTTCTTTTCCAATCGATTACTCTATATAATCTCTTGTGACCTTTGTGTCTGTTTCTTCCTGTTCTGTGTCCATAGTTGTCTATACCATAAGATGATGATAATGGTTCAACTAATGTTTTTTCAGGTCTAACTTTGTCTAATTCAGTATTTACTAAAATTGACATGTGCCGAGTACCGCTTGTTATCGGTTTTAATTTTTTGATAGGCATATCTTCCCTCCAATTTCTTTAATTTTATATACACACTCTACCTCGTGTGCACCTATAAAGTGCAAGCACATAAAAAAAGTGTGCTGACCTATAATAAGAACTAGTTTTACTAGTCAACTTAGTTAGTATATCACAAAAGAAGGTAAAAGTCTAGTGTTTTTCAGTATTTTTTTCGTATTTTTTTAAATATATATTTTTCTAAATATTTTTAGCAATTTTTTCTACCTTTTTCAAAAATTTATTCCTTTGCTCCAGTGTATTACTATCTCTTCCCATATTCCCAAAAGTTGTAACTCTTTTAGTCTTTATACCACAATGGTTAAGTACAGCATTTTTCAAAACAGATACTCCATAACTATCAGGTATACTTACAGGTCCTGAAAATATTTTATACCACCAAGTAGGCCCCTGTGAAGTTGCAAATATTTCAGCAGTTTTACCTTTTAATAGTTTCTTAAATTGTCTTCCCATTATGAAGTTTATAACAAAAATACCACTTTTATTAGAAGAATAAGCTATACCTGGTGTAAACACTCTATCTATCCATCCTTTTAAAAGACTAGGCATAGAGCTCCACCAAATAGGATAAACAAATACAATATGATCTGCCCAAAGCAAAAGTTCTTGAGACCTAGATATATTTTCATCCTTTTCCATTCTTTTTCTATAGCCATATCTTAAAACAGGATCAAAATCTATATCATTAAGTTTCAAAGTTTCAATATCATGCTTATCTCTATCTATATTATCCACATATGAATTAAATATTGCTTCACAAAAACTTTCTTTATCTGGATGTCCATTTACAACTAATATATTCATAACATCTTACCTCCCATATGTTGTACAGATGTATATTATCATTTTATATCATATATTGCAATACAACAAAAGGCTATCGCAACCTAAGTCACCCTAAAT
>CAURNT010000020.1:0-21985 GCA_963526495.1 uncultured Streptobacillus sp.
CCACTTGCAAAACTCAAACTCCCACTAATCAAAAATGCAACTAACACGGCAGTTGTCATTTTAACTTTTCTTTTTAAATATCTTTTTAATAATTTATCAATTTTTTCCATTTATCCTCCTTATATTTTTTTCTTGTAATTACTAATATTATACCCCCCCCCTATATAATTTGTCAATCCTTTTGTTATCAAATATTTTAACACATATTAAACTTATATTTATTTACCTTTTTTCTATAAAAATATAATTATTTTTGATAACTCTATTTCATATTGCAAAATACATTTTTTTACATTTTAAAAAAAATGTAATAAATTTAGAATTGCGTTTTATTCTAAAATTTATTACACTTCATATATTTTTATTCAAAATGAGTTTCTTTTTTTAATGTAGGGAATAGTATTACATCTCTTATAGATTGAGAATTTGTCATTAGCATAACAAGTCTATCTATTCCAATTCCAAGACCTCCAGCAGGTGGCATTCCATACTCTAATGCTCTAATATAGTCAAGATCCATTTCTCCTGCTTCATCGTCTCCATTTTCTTTTGCTCTAACTTGTTCTTCAAATCTTTCTTTTTGATCTTGTGGATCATTTAATTCAGAATATGCATTCCCATATTCTCTTCCTGTGATAAATAACTCAAATCTATCTACCCATTCACTTTCACCTTCCATATTTTTAGAAAGAGGTGAAATTTCTTTAGGATATTCTGTAACAAAAGTTGGATTAACTATTGTAGATTCAACTTTTTCTTCAAATAATAAATTTAATATACCAAATTTAGTGTATGATTTAGTTTTATCTAATTCTATACCTAAATTTTTTGCAAATTCTATTGCTTCTTCATCACTCTTCATTAAATTAAAATCAAATCCTGTTTTTTCTTTAACTATTTCACGCATAGTAACCCTTCTCCAAGGTTTTGACATATCTACCCTATATTCCCCATAAGGTATTTCGTATGTGTTATATAGATGTTTTGCCATTTCAGATAATAAATCTTCTGTTAAATCCATCATATCATTGAAATCAGCATACGCTTGATATAGTTCCATCATTGTAAATTCAGGATTATGTTTAATTGATGTTCCTTCATTTCTAAAGTTTCTATTAATTTCAAATACTTTTTCAAATCCACCAACTAGTAATCTTTTTAAATAAAGCTCTGGTGCTATTCTTAAATACATATCCATATCTAAAGTATTATGATGTGTAATAAAAGGTTTAGCATTAGCTCCACCAAGTGTTGGATGTAACATAGGTGTTTCTACTTCTATAAAGTTTCTACTTTCTAAATAATTACGCATAAATCTAATAATTTCAAATCTCTTTTTCATAGTATCTTGTACTTCAGGATTCATTACAAGATCTACATATCTTTGTCTGTAACGCATTTCTATATCTTGCAATCCAGAGAATTTATCAGGAAGTGGTCTAACATTTTTAGTTAATATTTCTATATCACTTGCCTTAATTGTTAATTCTCCTGTTTGTGTACGGAATAACTTACCTTTTACACCAACAAAATCTCCTGTTGCCATCTTTTTGTATATTTCATATTTATCATCACCAATTTCATCTTTTTTAGCATAAAATTGTATTTTACCACTTAAATCTTGTATATGAGCAAATCCGTTTTTACCCATTCTTCTATAAGAAACTATTCTTCCTGCTGTTTGAAATTCTTTATCAGAACTTTCATCATAGTTTAAAATTTCAGATATATTTTGTTTTTTATCATATCTTCTTGCATAAGGCTCAAGTCCTTCTGCTCTTAATTCTTCAACTTTTCTTGCTTTTTCTTTCATTACATGGCTTACATTAACCACTGTTTCTTTATTTTCCATATTCACTCCCTTACTATATTTCTATGTTGATACTATAGCTAGAAACTAAATCTAACGCATTACTATCATTATATATATTATATTCTAAATCTATTTTACCATTTTTTACACTAATATTTCTAGTAATAATATATATTTCTAATAATAAATTTGAAGTTTTAAGAAAATTTTTAGTAATTTTCCCTTTTTTATATACATTAGTATAAGAAATTTCACCATCTTTTGTAATTATTATTTCTTTATCTTTTACTTCTAATGTATAATTTTCTCCATCCAATTTATATTTTATAACTCCATTTTCATCTATTTCATGATCAATAACATGTTTCACTTTTTCATTTTCTATTAAATCATGTATTTCAAGTATCATTAATTTTCATCCTCAAATAATTCATCTAGGAAGTCATCTATTTCTTCATCATTTTCTTCACCTAAAAATACCATATCATCTTCCTCTATAACTGAATCACTGTCTAAACCTTCATCTGTATACCCATCATAATCAGATGTAAAATCATTATCTTCCCAATATTCAAATTCTTTTTCTTCAAGTTTGAATGCTTCTTCTTGATAATGATCTATTATACTTTCTTCTTCTTCCTCATCATCAACTAATTCTAACTCCTCTTCTTCATAGAAGAATACTTTTTTCATTCCGTCTTCACTTTCACATATTAAATATTCAATACCTGAATATATCGTTTCTCCTATACATGTAAAATATTCTATATTTCCATCTATTTCATAATCAAATTCACTACCTGTTGTATACACAATTACCTCCTATTTATGATAACTAATATTATTATTAATACATATTGATCTATAAATTTGTTCTACTAAAATTAACCTCATTAACTGATGAGGAAAGGTCATTTTAGAAAAACTAATCCTCATATCTGCTATATTCCTAACTTCATCATTATATCCATTAGAACCACCTATTATGAAATTTATTGTACTCACATTTAAAGTCAATTCATCTATTTTTTTTGCAAGTTCTTCACTTGTCAATCCCTTACCTTTTAAATCTAGTAATATATTATACCCTATATTTTTATTTATAGTATCTAATAAATTCTTACTTTCTTTATTTATTGCAAAATTTATTACATTATCTGCTTCGTCTTTAATTTCTATAATATTTAGTTTTATATATCTTCCTAATCTTTTAGAAAATTCATTTATACCATCTACTATATATTTTTCTTTTATTTTACCTACACAAATAATATTTATTTTTAACATCTTTCTCCCTAACTTAAATATTTCACAATGCTTTATATCATATATTTTTTGTTTTTTCAAGTAATTTTTTGACTTTTTCTCTCTAAATTTTGTATATTTTATTTCACTCTTCCAAAATTTTTATCTAAAAAATATTTAGATATTTTAGTAATGATAGGTCTTCCATGAGGACAAGTATATTTACCTACACTATGTAATCTTGTAACCATATTTTTCATTTCTTCTATATTTAATTTTTGTCCTGCTTTAATTGCTCCACGACAAGACATTGATATTAATATTCTTTCACGAATATCTCTAACTTTATCATTAATTTTTAAATCTTCTATAATTTTATATAGTATATTCACTATACTTTCTCTAAAAGTAAAATTAGGATATGCTCTTAATATTATATTATTTTCTCCTATATCATCTATATCAAAAGCAAGACTTCTTAATATTTCTATATTATTTAATACTATATCTTTATCTAAAGGTGTAAGTGTTATAACCTCTGGAATCAACATAATTTGCTGTGATAATTCTTTTTTAGAATAAGCTTGTATTAATTCTTCATAAAGTAATCTTTCATGTATAATATGTTGATCATATATTTCTAATTCTTCTTCACCTTCAACTAATATATATGTATCAAATATTTGTCCTAACACATTATATTCCTTATCTATTTTAACTTCTCTTTCAAAAAATCCTTTTAAATACCCATTATCTTCTTCTTTTATTTCTTCTATAACTTTATTTTCTTCTATAACTTTATTTTCTTCAACTATATTTTCTTCAATTTTATCTTCTACATTTAATTTAACTTGATCATTATTTATATATTTATTTTCAGTAAACTCAAATTCATAATTACTTGGTTTTGAAGATGTTTCTTCATAAATATATGAATTTGATTTATCGTTTATATCTTCACTAATATTTTGTTGTGTATATGTATATTCAACACTATTTTCCATCTTAGGCTGTAGTATAGGTTGCCAATTTTTTCTATCATATTCATAAAAGAAATCATCTATAGAATTTTTTATATCTCCATATACATATTTTTCATCCGAAAATTTAACAAGTTTTTTAGATGGATGAACATTTACGTCTATTTCTTTAGGATTTATATTATATGTTATTATAGCAAAAGGATATTTACCTTTCATAAGTTTTGTATAGTAGCCATCAATTACTGCTCTATCTATAACATTAGATTTAACATATCTACCATTAACATAAGTATAAATATACTCTTTAGAGGATCTTAATATTTCAACATTACCAAGATAACCATATTTAAATTTAGTTAAATTTTTAAGTATATTTTTACCAAAAATTTCAAATATTGTACTTTCCATCCCATTTCCTGTAGTTTTAATAGAAGATTTACCCTCTATATTTAATGAAATAGCAACATTTGGATTAGCTAGAGCTTCCTTTAACACTATATCTTTAATTTTAGTATATTCTGTACTATCTTTTCTTAAAAATTTTTTACGTGCAGGTGTGTTATAGAAAAGATCTCTTATTTCAATATCTGTACCTGTAGTTCTAGATATATCTTCATATTTTCTAACAATTCCACCATAAGAATTAAGTATAGTCCCAACTTTATCAACTTCTCTTTTACTTGAAATAGAAATTTTTGAAACAGAAGATATTGAAGCTAGCGCTTCACCTCTAAAACCATAGGTCGTAAGATTAAAAATATCATCTTTTTCAGAAATTTTTGATGTTGCATGTCTTTCTATACTTAATAGTACATCTTCCTTACTCATTCCTTTACCATTATCAGAAATTTTAACATAACTTCCACCACTTAAAACTTCTATATCTATTTTTGTAGAATTTGCATCTAAAGAATTTTCCAATAATTCTTTTATCATACTTGCAGGATTTTCAACAACTTCTCCCGCAGCTATTATATTTGAAATACTCTCATCTAATATTTTTATTTCTGCCATAAATCTCACCCCTTCTAATTTTCTTTAATAGTCTAACACATATTTATATTCATGTCTATTGAATTTTTTTATATATATTGGTATAATAAATTGGCGAAGATATACGGAATAGTGATACCTTTATTTTGGGCTTTACTTTTTGGTTAAGGAGCTGTCCCTGACTTAGTATGCTTGAGGAAATCACGATTTGATTTAATGGCTTATACGGATCTCATAATAATTAGTTATATGGCTACCACTTGGTTTTTAAGGCAACCAAAACCTTTTCACTCCGGTATCTTGGCTTTAAAAAAAGGACTTTCATAGTCCTCATTTTTATTTTATAAAGTTTATAACATTTACTTAATATTTCTATCTAATATATCTTCTGTTTTATAATTATACAATCCTTCATACTTATATGACACATCAATATTTTTAGCAAGCAAACTAAAATCTATCCCACTAGAAATATCTATTAAATTTTTTTTAATTAAATACTTTATTTCTAAGGTATTAATAAAACTTCTTTCCATTGCCAAAATATATTCATCTCTATCAATATTTATCCAATTAACAAATTTATTAAACTTTTTTCTTAAAAGTAAATCAAGCCACACTCTTGTTGCTCTACCATTACCTTCATAAAATGGATGTAATATATTCATTTCAACATACTTTTCTATTATTTCATCTAATGTATTTTGTTTCATTTTACTTGCAATTTCTAAATTAGATTCAAGATACATTGCTCTACAAAAAAAACTCATACCTTTTCTTACATCTAATTTTCTTAATACACCTGCTTTTTTGAAACAATCTTCAAATATATATTTATGTATATCTATTAAGTTTTTTGAACTTCCTTCATTTTCTATAAACATATTATTTATATATATATCAAATATTTTTTTCTTACTTATTCTTTCTTCTTCGGCTTCAGATACAATTCTATCAAGAATATCACCATTTAAAAAACTATATTTATTCATATACACCCCATTTTACAAAAAGAGGGATATACCCTCTTTTTAATCTTCTATTTTCTTTAATTTTAATTCTTCACTTAATTGTTTAACATCAACACTTGCAGGTGCTCCTGTTAATAAATCTTGCCCCTTATTAGTTTTAGGGAATGGTATTACTTCTTTTATAGAAGTTTCCTTTTGCATAGCCATAAGCCATCTATCAAGTCCAAATGCAAGTCCTCCATGTGGTGGAACACCATAACTTAATGTTTCTAAGAAGAATCCAAATTTATCAATTTGTTCTTCTTTAGATAATCCTAATGTATCAAAAACTTTAGCTTGTAATTCTGAATCATGTATTCTTATAGATCCTCCACCTATTTCATATCCATTTAATACTAAATCATAAGATTCAGATTTAATTTTTTCAAGTTCACCACTATCTAAATATTTAACATCTTCTTTTTTAATTGATGTAAATGGATGATGTTGTGCTAAATATCTTCCTTCTTCCTCTGAATATTCAAACATAGGGAAATCAACTACCCAAGCAAATTTAAACTCATCTTTATTTATCAATCCTAAATCATTTCCTAATTTTAATCTTAAAGCTCCTAATCCATCAAGAACTATTTTATTTTTATCTGCTAATATAAAAGCAATTTTATTATTAGTTAACTCTAAAGTATTTTTTATATTATTTAAAGTATCTTCATCAAAGAACTTAGCTATAGGTGAATTTATACTTCCATCTTCCCCAACTTTTATATATGCTAATCCTTTAGCTTTGTAATAAGTTTTAACAAAATCTTCAAGATCTTTAATTTTCTTTCTTGAAAAATCAACATCATCTGATACTATAGCTCTTACACTTCCACCGTTATTTATAGCATCATCAAATACAGAAAATCCTTTATTAGCAACTAATTCTGATAAATCTTTAATTTTCATATCAAATCTTAAATCTGGTTTATCTGAACCATAGTTATTCATTGCATAATCATAAGTTATTCTATCAAATTTTTCTAATTTTTCTTCACCTGTAACATCTTTAAATACTTTCTTAGCAAGTCTTTCAACTAAATCCATTATATCTTCTTGATGTATAAATGACATTTCCATATCAAGTTGAGTAAATTCTAACTGTCTATCTCCTCTTAAATCTTCATCTCTAAAGCATTTAGCTAGTTGATAATATTTATCCATACCTGCAACCATTAAAGTTTGTTTAAATAATTGTGGAGACTGTGGAAGAGCATAAAATTCACCCTTTTGCATTCTACTTGGAACTATGAAATCACGTGCTCCTTCAGGAGTAGCTTTTCCAAGTATAGGTGTATCTATATCTAAGAATCCTTCATTGTTCATAAATTCTCTTATAGAGAATAACATAGCATTTCTTTTAACTATATTATCTAACATCTTCTTTCTTCTTAAATCCAAATATCTATATGTCAATCTTAGATTTTCATTAATATTATTTTCTGATATTTCAAAAGGCAAAGCTTTAGATTTAGATAACACATTGATATTTTCTGCTAATACTTCTATATCTCCAGTTAATATATTTTTATTCTTACTTGTTCTTTCATTTACTTTACCTTCTACTTGTATTACAAATTCATTTTTTAATTTTTTAGCAAGTTCTAATACTTCTTTAGGTGAATTTTCATTAACTAATACTTGTGTAATTCCATATCTATCCCTAAGGTCTATAAAAACAAAAGGCCCCATATCACGTACTTTATCTATCCATCCAGATATAGTAACACTTTGTCCTACATGTTCCATTCTTAATTCATTTAATTTATGACTTCTATACATTATTTTATCCTTTCTATAAGGCTAGATAAAGTAAGCTCTTCTTGATTCCCTGTTTCAAGATTCTTAAGAGTTATCATTCCCTTATTTTTTTCATCTTCACCTAAAATTATAGCATAAAGAGCACCAAGTTTATTAGCTTTTTTCATTTGACCTCCAAATCCCTTAGGTGAATAATCAAATTCAACTCGTATTCCTTCTTCTCTTAATACTTTTAAAATATTTAACATATATTCTTTAGTTTCATCAAAATATACTATATATGATAATTTTTCTTTTTGAGTCATAAGATTTTCATCTAAAAGTAATGTAATTCTTTCAATTCCAGCTGCAAAACCAATTCCCGGAACCTTAACTCCAGCTAATATTTCAGTTAATTTATCATATCTTCCCCCACCTAAAACTGTAGATTGTGCCCCAAGATTTTCTGATTTTATTTCAAAAACTGTATCAGAATAATAATCAAGACCTCTTACAAGTTTAGGATTTATAACATATTTTATACCAAAAGATGTTAAAGTATTTTTTAATTCCTCAAAAAACTTATTACTTTCTTCATCAAAATATTCGTGAAGCTTTGGAGCATTTACTAAAAGTTTTTGATCTTCCTCACTTTTTGAATCTAAAACTCTCAAAGGATTTTTTGATGCTCTTATTTTAGAATCATCACTTAACTTATCAATATTCGCTAAAAGATAGTCTTGTAAATCCTTAATATATTTAACTCTACATTCTACACTTCCCAAAGAATTAAGTTCTACAGTTAAATTATTAAGACCTAATTTTGATAAAAATTCTACTGCCATTGATATTATCTCAGCATCAAGCATAGGATTTCTAATTCCAAAACTCTCTACTCCAATTTGATAAAACTCTCTATATCTTCCTTTTTGAGGTGCTTCATATCTATACATAGGGCCTGAATAATACCATTTAATATTAGGATTTGATTTATGTAATCCAGCATTTAAATAAGCTCTTACAACTCCTGCAGTTCCTTCAGGTCTTAAAGTTATATTTCTTCCTCCCTTATCTTCAAATGTATACATTTCTTTTGAAACTACATCTGTTTCATCTCCTACTGATCTTTTAAAAAGTTCTGTTTCTTCAACTATAGGAGTTATTATATTTTTATACCCATATTTTTCAAATACATCTTTAGCAACCTTTAGTATAAAATTGTGTTTCTCAGAATCACTAAAATACCTATCTTTCATACCTTTAAGTACGTTATATTCCATTTATCATCACCTCAATATTTCTATATATTTCATCATTTATATCTTCTATCGTTCTCATTTTACCATCTTTTACACAATCTATTATTATCCAATCTTTAATCCTTGCAAATTCTATTGCACTATTATATGATTTTATTAAATATTCTCTATTACTTTCGTGTATATCCTTAGCTTTATCTCCAGTTATCTTATTTTCTCTATTTTCCATAAGACTAAAAGTATATTCTATTGGAACATTTAAAAATACTACTAAATTAGGACTGGGTATACCAAGTTTACTATATTCAAAATCTTCTATCCAATTAATACATTTCATTTTTTCTTCAAAATCATCTATTTTAGATGCTTGATGTACAATATTTGAAGTCGTATATCTATCACTAATTATAACATATCCATTTTCATATTCTCTAGCCCATTTGGTTTTAAATGAAGCATATCTGTCCACTCCATAAAAACTTGAAGCAGCATAAGCATTAACACTTTGTGCATCTTTCCCAAAATCACCATTTAAGTACATCTTAACTAAACTAGATGAGGGAGAATCATAATCAGGAAAAGAAATCTTTTTAACTTTTATACCTTCATTACATAATCTTTCATTTAGAAGTTGACTTTGTGTCTGTTTACCACTACCATCTGTACCTTCTATTATTACTAATTTCCCCACTTTAATCTCCTTAATATTTATCAATTATTATTTTCAAAGAATGCCAACTAAGTGTAGAACATTTAATTCTAGCAGGCATATCCTTTGTTATTTCTAATAGTTTTGCCTCTTCTAACATATCTTCTTCTAAACTTGAAAGTTCTTCACCATACATCATTTTAAAAAATACATCCAATAATTTTTTAGTTTCATCTAAACTTTTTCCTTTTATCAATTCTACAAGCATAGCAGAAGATGCTGAAGATATAGCACAGCCTGACCCTATAAATGATGCATCTTCTATTAATTCATCTTTTATTTTAACTACAAGAGTTAGGTCATCACCACAACTAGGGTTATGACCTCTCTGTATGTCTGTAGGATTATCAATTTCCTTTTTTAAATCTTTCCTATTAGAATACTCTAGTATAGTTTGTTGATAAAGCTTGTTTATATCCATTATTACTCCATTATTTTATATCTTTATATTTCAAATATATTTTATATTGATACACTGCATGTTCTATAAATAGAAAAGAAGCAGTGTAAGCTAAAATTCTAGCAAAAACTATAGGATTATTTAATATTAATATAGAAATACATACAGAAATTATAGAAGTTAAAATATACATATTTGATCTATGTATATTAATTTTTCTTATTAAAAAAGCTGTAATCATTCTTAATATACCCATCATTAAAATCCAAAAAGCTAAAAATGAAGGTATAAGTAATCCAAGATTAAATAATCCTTGACTTGCCAATAATATACATAATATTACTGTTATTATTGGATTTATCAAGTATATTTTTGAAAATACACGAGAATTTTCTACATAGTATGATAGTTCTCTTAATGCTACTATTAAATTCAATAAAATAAGTATAAGCATTATAGATCCTAGTTCTTCTATAGGCTTAATAAAAGAAAGTATTCCTAGTATAAAAGATGATATACTAAGAATTAAATTTATTTTTTTACTTTTCATACTACCACCTTAATTAATATTCGCCTTCATAAGTCTTATTATTGCAGCTCTATCATTTTCATCTAACTTCATACGTATAAATTTAATAGTTTCTTCAAGTTGAGGTATAGTCATGTATTCTAATGCATTAACTCTTCTTCTTGTTTTTTCTATTTCATCTGCCATAAGTTGTGTTGATTTTTCTATTTGAGCAAGTTGTAATAAATCATTCATAACAAAACTCATATCTTCTATAGCTAAATCTAATTCATAACTTGTTTGAGCGAAAGAATAAGGATAAAGATCATTTTCATCTCCAATTTTTTCCAAAGTTATTTCTGGTATTCTAACACTCATAACATTTCTTTTTGTAACATCTACTTCATATTTTATTTTAGGAATAGCAAGTGATTCTTCAAATACAGATTCAGATATTATACTTTTAGCCATTGTAAAATTCTTTAAAGATAAAGATAATTTTTTTTCAACATTCATACGCATTTCCTTATTTTTCTTTATAGTTTCTATAAAAATACGCATAAGTTCATCTTGTTTATCTTTTAATAATTTATGACCTTTTTTAGCTGTTATAAGTTTTGCTTTTAAACGAGTTAATTCCATTCTTGTTGGATTTACATTTAACTTTGCCATAATTAATTTTCCTTTTTATCCAAATATTTTTCTAAATATTCATCTCTAATTCTCTTCAATTCATTCTTAGGTAATATTCTTAAAAGATCCCAACCTAATTCTAAAGTATCTATTATACTTCTATTATTATCAAATCCTTGTCCTACATATTTTTCTTCAAATTCTTGAGCAAATTTAGCAAATTGTTTATCTGTATCTGATAGAGCTGATTCACCTAAAATTACAGCCAATTCTTTTGCCTCTTTTCCTGTTGCATAAGCTGAAAATAGTTGATTCATTGTATCTGCATGATCTTCACGAGTCTTATTTTTACCTATACCTTTATCTTTAAGTCTTGAAAGTGATGGTAATACATCTATAGGGGGCATAATATTTTTCTTATACAATTCTCTTGATAAAACTATTTGTCCCTCTGTAATATATCCCGTTAAATCTGGAATTGGATGAGTTTTATCATCCTCAGGCATAGTAAGTATAGGAATTTGAGTAATAGATCCCGGTTTACCTTTTAATTTACCAGCTCTTTCATAAAGAGTAGAAAGGTCAGTATATAGATAACCAGGGTATCCACGTCTACCTGGAACTTCTTTTCTTGCTGCAGATATTTCTCTTAATGCCTCACAATAATTAGTTAAATCTGTTATTATTGTAAGAACATGCATTCCTTTTTCAA
The DNA here is from genome assembly GCA_963526495.1 of uncultured Streptobacillus sp. Classification (GTDB taxonomy): domain Bacteria; phylum Fusobacteriota; class Fusobacteriia; order Fusobacteriales; family Leptotrichiaceae; genus CAURNT01. The sequence goes on from CAURNT010000020.1 coordinate 12,006, forward strand.
AAGCAAGATATTCAGCACAAGTAAGTGCCATTCTAGGTGTTGCTATTCTTTCAACAGACGGATCATTTGCAAGATTTATAAACAATACTGATCTATCTATAGCTCCTGTTTTTTTGAAATCTTCTATAAAGAATTGTGCTTCTTCATAAGTTATTCCAACTGCTGCAAATACTACTGCAAATTTTTCTCCATCACCTAATACTCTTGCTTGTCTTGCAATTTGTGCTGCAAGTTCAGCATGTGGCATACCTGAACCAGAAAATATTGGAAGTTTTTGACCTCTTACTAAAGTATTTAATCCATCTATAGCTGATATACCTGTTTGAATAAATTCAGAAGGATAATCTCTTGCTACTGGATTTAGAGCTATTCCATTAATATCTAAAGATTTTTCAGCAACAATTTTAGGTCCATTATCTTTTTCTCTACCTAAACCATCAAATACTCTTCCTATCATATCTTCAGAAACTCTAAGTTTTAAAGGTGTTCCAAGAAATCTAACCTTAGAACCCTTCATATTTATTCCAGCTGGTGATTCAAATAATTGAAGTATAGCTTTATCTTCATTTACTTCTAATACTCTCCCTAAACGAGTTTCACCATTTTGTGTTTCTACTTCTACTAACTCTTCATAGCTTACACCTTCAACTCCTTCTACTGTCATTAAAGGTCCTACTATTTCATTTATAGTCTTATATTCTTTTATCACTACATTACCTCCGATTGTTTTGAGATAAGTTCATCTATTTTTCTTATAACTTCTTTATCTATTTCATCTATTTTTCCTATTTCTTCTTCTGATAAATACTTAGCTCTTGCAATATTTTCCCTAACTTCTAAACTAAGTATATCATTTATATATACATTTGACTCTAAAGCCCGTTTTGCTTGATAATAGAAATTTAAAACCATATTAAGCATTTTATCTTGTTTGGCAAGTGAAGTAAATGTATCTTGTTCATGGAAGGCATTTTGTTGCAAATAGTCTTCTCTTATAGATTTAGCAGCTTCTAATTTCAATTGATCTTCAAATGATAAAGTATCTTTACCTACAAGTCTTACTATTTCTTGAAGTGATGCTTCTTCTTGAAGTAATTTCATGGCATTTACCCTATTTTTAGAAAATCTATCATCTACATTTTTATCCATCCACTCATCTACTTTAGTTTGATAAAGTGTATATGAATTTAACCAATTTATCGCTGGGAAATGTCTTCTATATGCAAGTTGAGCATCAAGTCCCCAGAATACCTTAACTATACGCAATGTAGCTTGTGATACCGGCTCTGATATATCTCCCCCTGGAGGTGATACAGCTCCTATAACTGTAAGTGCTCCTATTCTTTCATCTTCTCCAAGACAAACTACCTTACCTGCTCTTTCATAGAAATCTGCAGCACGTGATGAAAGATATGCAGGATAACCTTCATCTCCCGGCATTTCTTCAAGACGACCTGACATTTCTCTTAAAGCTTCTGCCCAACGAGAAGTAGAATCTGCCATTATTGATACAGAATATCCCATATCTCTGAAATATTCAGCTATTGTTATACCAGTATATATTGAAGCTTCCCTAGCTGCAACTGGCATATTTGACGTGTTTGCTATAAGAACTGTTCTTTGCATTAAAGATTTCCCTGTTAGTGGATCTATAATTTCAGGAAACTCCATAAGAACATCAGTCATTTCATTACCACGCTCTCCACATCCAACATATACTACAACTTGAGCATCTCCCCATTTTGCAAACTGATGTTGTACTACTGTCTTACCTGATCCAAATGGTCCTGGAACACATGCAGTTCCTCCCTTAGCAACAGGGAAAAATGTATCTATTACTCTTTGTCCTGTAACTAATGGTTCATCTGGATTAATTTTTCTTTCATATCTTCTTCCACGTCTAACTGGCCATTTTTGTATCATATTTAATTCTACTAACCCTTTAGCTGTTTCTATTATAGCTATTGTATCTTCAACTCTAAAATTACCTGATTTTATTTCTTTTATAGTTCCTTCTATTCCAAATGGAACCATAATTTTATGATCTATAACTTCTGTTTCAGGAACTATCCCTAAAACATAACCAGAAGAGACATAATCTCCTACATTTTTTTGAGCCCTAAATTCCCAAACTTTTTCTCTATCTAAAGAATTAACTTCAACTCCTTTAATAAGAAAATCTCCAACTTTTGCTCTTATTTTATCTAATGGTCTTTGTATACCATCAAACATATTTTCTAATAATCCTGGACCTAATTCTACAGAAAGAGGCATACCTGTTGTTTCAACTGGCTCATCTGTACCTATACCTGTAGTTTCTTCATATACTTGAATAGAGGCTCTATCTCCTCTCATTTCAATTATCTCACCAATTAATTTATTATGACCTACTTTAACCATGTCAAATACATTAGCATGTGACATATTTTCTGCAACAACTAATGGTCCTGAAACTTTAATAATTCTTCCTTTCAAGTCCTTCTCCTTTCAACTAAAAAATATTAGTTCCTATTGCCTTTTCTATATTTTCATCAATTTTTGCTATACCTATACCTTTACTTCCTTTATTACTAGGTATTAAAGTTATCATAGGTAGCACTTCATTTTTATATCTTTCTAATACACTTTCAGCACGAAGTGCATAATCTTCTGTTATCAATATTATTCCATAACCACTTACTGCTAGTTTATCTATAGTTGCTTTTATTTTTTGAACTATAATATCATTATTTTCTAAATTTTCAACACTAAAAACATCTATTCCTAAAGCTTTAAACGATGTAACCGTATCTTTATCTCCTATAGCTGCTATTTTATACATAAACTCCTCTCAATCTACTTTTAACAAGTTCTATATCAATATCATTTAATTTAGCAGATAATATTAACCTCAAAGCTTTAAGTTCATATTCTTTAGCTATAATATATGTAAATATAGGTTCTGGACCTATTGTAATATATTTATACTCCTTAGCTAAAGATATAATCATATTATCAAATATCTTTTCTATTTCTAATATATCACCATTTTTTTCAAAAGTATCCCAAGTTTTAGTTTCTATTTTCTTTTTAAATAACAATAAATATGTATTATTAAAATATACCTTAATTAACTCTTCCTTAGATATACTTCCACCATCTACTAAAATATCATCTAAATAATCCACATTTCTATTTTGTTTTTTTAATCTCAAAAATGTCACTATATTATATCTATCTATAGATATTTTAGCATAGTCTATAAATAAAGAGATATTTGTACTATTGGCTAATTTCAAAAGATGTTTAAAATACATTTTATCAAGTTTTATACAAGCTTCTTTAAAATCTTTATATTTTTTCACTTCATTAAAATTATTCATTAGTTCTTCTTTGTCTATAATACCTGTAGATATATTATACACATCTAAAACATTTCCTTTATCTTTTAATAAAAGTTTAAGATTTTGATATTCATATTTCAAGGCAGCCAAATCAACTATTTCCTGATTATTTTTAGATATTTCTCTTGTAAATTTAAATACTCTTTCAAGCTCTCCATTGATGATTTTTTCATATTCATCATCTTGCATAGTAGTAGCTATTGAATAAGAGTAATCTGTATCATTTAATATTCTTAATATTTCTTTAAATGAATTAGTTTCTAACATCTTAATAAGCCTATCTTCATTTAAAAGTTTTTTTTCTTGAACTTTAATCATTGATACAGGTAAAATGAAATCATTTCTATTCATTTAAACACCCCTAATTAAAATAGTTTAATATCAAGCTTTCTAATTCTTCCTTCTTAATATTTATTATACTTTCAAAAGTATAGTTTTCATCTACACCTTCATATGATATTACAAATCCAGATTTAATATTTTCTCTTACTCTTAAATTAGAAAATTTATTACTTAAATCTTCATATTTAGGTGATACAAATATCAATTCATTTGATATAGATTTTCTATTTTCTAAATTATATTTAATAAAATTTTCCATCTCATCTAAACTAATATTTTCTAAATTTATTAATAATTCATCTAAAATTTTTCTTATTATTTCTTGTTTTTTTTCTAATAATATATTTTTAGACTTTAAGTTAATATTAGATTCAACTCTTTCAAATTCTAAATCTTTTTTTGTTTCAAACTTACTTAAAGATTTTTTTTCATAATCTTTAACTTTTAAATCAAATTCAGATTTTAGAACTTGAATTTTATCTTCAGTTTCAGAATTTAATACCTTAATTTTATCTTCCGTATCTGAAATTATTTTATTTATTATATTATCTAAATTTGACATAACCTCTCCTTAACCTATAACTGCATTATTAAGTAATAATATAGATATAACGAAACCTAATAAAGCATAAATTTCAACCATTACTGCATATACTATACCTTTAAATTGATGTTCTTCATTTTTTGCAAGTATAGTTATACCTGCAACTGAAACTCTAGCTTGTGCTATTGCTGAATGAAGTCCAACTATAGCTATTGGAAGACAAGCAAATAAGATTGATAATCCTTGTAAAGCTGTAGTTGAAGATGTTACTTTTCCTACTGCTAAAAGTCCTATAACAAAACCATATAGCCCTTGTGATCCTGGTAATAATTGTAAAATTAATGATTTACCAAATTTTTCTGGTTCATCTATCATAAGTCCTGCAGCAGCTTCCCCAACCATTCCAACAGCTTTTGCAGATCCAACTCCTGCTAAAATTGCAGCAAGTGCTGCTCCAAGTATACCTAATGCTGGTCCTAAATTAACTAAAAATCCATCTAAATTAAACATTTTTCCTCCTAATTATTCTTTATATTTATATATTTTTCTTTAATTTTAAAATTATTAAAAGCTTTTCCTCCACCTTCATAGAATTTAGCAAAAAATTCTACATATATCAATCTTGATGTATGAACATAAGCTCCAAGTGCTGATAAGAATAAATTAAATCCATGTCCTAATACCATAATTAACATCATAAATACTATCATTATTCCTTTATTCCCTACCATTTGTGCTATTGTATTAACAGAATATGCAATATATCCTCCAGATAATCCAAGTGCCATAAGTCTAACATAAGATATTAAATCTCCCATATATCCTGATATTCCATATAAGGCATAAGTTCCAAGACCTATCTTACCTCCAATACTTTTTGCTTCTCTTCCTCCAGTTGCAATAATACCAAGCATAGTTATTATCATTAAATATTTAGATAAATCTACCATTGTTCCACTTATATCACTAAATCTTGCAAACACATAATAACCCGTAGAAGTAAGTGTTATAAGCCATAATAAAACATCTGAAAAACAATCAAAATATTTTTTATCTCTTATCAGTATATATGCCTTAGTTAATAGAGCTAAAAATATATGAATTATTCCAAACACAAATGATAAAATCATAACAGGTTGATAATTAACTGTTGGAGAATATATATGTAAAGGATTATCAAAATTAAATCCAAAGAATGATCCATAAATAAGTCCCCAAAGTGTCGTAGAAATACCTAACATAAACACAAATTTCATCATATTTTTATTTGATTTATTAAGATTAAATATTGAAAGTGCAAATCCTGTAGCCATACTCAATATTAAACCATAACCTACATCTGCCATCATCATACCAAAGAATAACCAGAAAAACGGTGCTACTATTAAAGTAGGATCTATTTCTGTATACTTAGGCAATGAATAAGTCCCTACTAGCATTTCATAAGGTTCTATTATTGTATTATTTTTTAACTTAACAGGAATATCACTATCATTTATATCAAATTCTTCATAAGTTATATAGTAATCATTAGACAATAAATTATTTAATAAACTTTCTAATTCATCTTTTCTATTTTTTGGAATATATGCTGAAATTATACTCAATTTATCTGTTTCTTTAAATATTTCTTTAGTATTTTCTTTTAAAAGTATATTTCTATAATATTCTGTTGCTATTTCTAAATCAGAAATATTTAAAGCATAATCTTTTAATTCAATATCCGTTTCTTCTATAACTTTAATATTTTCTTGTATTTTTTTTTCTAATTTTTCTATCATTTTTACAGGAACTTCTGTAATATCTAAATTAAATTTAGTTAAATTTATTTCTTTAACAATTTCTTTAAAATTAGAGTCTTTTAAAGAGTAAATAAATACATTTATATTTTTTTTACATTCAGATATTACATTAACTTCAACAGTATCATCAATTTCTTGTAACATTTTTTCATAATTTTTTTTAGTAAGCGTACCTATCGTAATATCTACCATTTTTAATCTTTTTAAATCTGAAAAAGATATATCTAAATTTTTCCAATCTTCATACTCAAGTATATTATTTTTAAGACTTTCATTTTGTTTTAAAACTCGATCCTTTAGTGTAAACTTTGAACTAATATCTAATATAGTTTTTTCTATATCTAATTTTTTAACATAGTTTTCAAGTTCATCATAACTAAATTCATAAAGTCCTTCTTTTAACGTTTTAAAAGTAGATTTTTTAGGAGTTAATATTCTTAACTTCTTTATCAAACTTTCAAGTTTAATTATTGTATTTTCTGTATTTTCTACATCTTTTGATACATAATTTTCAAGTTCAAAATCAGTTACTCTAAAATCTATTTCTTCAAACTTTTGAAAATCTTTTAATAATCTATTAACATCATTTTTAAATAGTATTAAATTAAATTTTTCAAGTTTTACTATAGCCATTTTCTATCCTTTCATAACTATATTTTTTAATTCTTGTATAATATTTTCTTTTTTATTTAAAACATTTTCTCCTAAACTATTTGCTTTATTTTTAGCTTCTTCTAAAATATGATTAAGAGAATTTCTTTTATTATTTATTTCAAAATTTAATTTTTCTAAAAATTTTTCATCAATATTTTTAGTAATATTCAAAAATTCTTTTTCTAATTCAATCTTAGTATTATTTAATTTTTCTATATTTAATTTTTGAGAATCTTCTAATTTAATTTTCATTTCTTTTTCAATATTCTCAATTTTTTCTAAAACTATTCTTGTCATACCATCCTCCCATTAAAAAAATATTTTATAATCTGAATAACCAAATTCATCTAATTTATTATACGGTACAAATCTAAGTGAAGCTCCATTTATACAATATCTTAATCCTCCTCTATTTAAAGGTCCATCTGTAAACACATGACCTAAATGAGCCTTATCAAATTTTGTTTTAACTTCTATTCTATTCATACCATGTGATAAATCTTGATAATAATTAATATTTTCTGTAAGTATAGGTCGTGTAAAACTAGGCCATCCACAACCACTATCAAATTTATCTAAAGAAAGAAATATCGGTTCTCCTGTAACTATATTTACATATATACCCTTTTCATAATTATCTTCCAACTCAGAAGAAAATGGCTTTTCTGTTTCTGAATTTTGAGTCACTCCAAATTCAAGTTTAGATAAAGTATTTTTTAATTTTTCTAATTCTGGTTTTTCATACTTTTTATCAAAAACAGGTAAAAAAACACTATCTAAATTGATATGACAATATCCTTTAGGATTTTTATCTAAATAATCTTGATGATAATCTTCAGCCAATATATACATATTTAATTTTTCAACTTCAACTGCTATTTCTTTTTGATATTTTTCTTCAATATATTTACAAACTTTTTCTATTACCTTAACATCTTCAACATCAATATAGTATATACCGGTTCTATACTGTCTTCCTATATCATTACTTTGTTTATTTAGAGAAAAGGGATCAATTATTTTAAATAGTCTTAAAAGAATTTCTTCCAGTCTTATTATATTTTGATTATATTCTATTTCAACAGCTTCAACATGATCTGTAGATTTTATAGAGTTATAATCTGTACTATCAGTTTTACCATTTGCATAGCCTACACTTGTTTTCTCTATTCCAAGTAAATTTTTAAAATATCCTTGTACTCCCCAAAAACATCCTCCTGCTAAGTATATTTTTTTCATAATTTATCACCTCAAACATATTTAATTATATCATTAAAAGGATAAAATATCAAATTAGTAGTTGATATAAAATAGCTTTATACATATTAAATATCGTTCATAAAAAATATTTTATAATCTTTCTTGATTTTTTCATTTATATAGTGTATAATAATTCTTGTCAATGAAAGTTGACAACCTCAATTAACCCCCCCTTTAGGAGCTAATAGATAAATATTAGCTCCTTTTTTTATCTTTATATCAAACAAGCACCTATAAGGTGCTTGTATTATATTAATAATTTACATTCTTTCTACTGTTCCTATTCCTAAAAGACTTAAGCCTTTTTTAATAACTAAAGCTACTTTTTCACAAATTTCAAGTCTTGCTTTAGTTAATTCTAAATTTTCCATATCTATTACTTGATTTGAATTATAGAAAGAATTAAATTCTTTTGTTAAATCAAATAAATAATCTGCTATAAGATTAGGTCTATTTGTTTCAAAAGCTTTAATTGTAGTAAACGGTAATTTATGTAAAGAAACTATTAAACTTCTTTCTAATTCGTTACTATTTTCAACTAACATTTCAGTATTATTATAATCTATACCTAAATCTTTAGCTTTTCTAAGTATAGACATAATTCTTACATAACAATACTGAAGATATGGTCCAGTATTTCCTTCAAAACTCAACACTTTATCCCAAGTAAATGTAATCCCACTACTTCTATTTTGACTTAAATCAAAATATTTTATAGCTCCAACTCCTACTACTTCAGCTATATTTTCTTTTTCTTCATTTGATAAATTAGGATTTTTTTCATCAACTATTTTTCTAACTTCTATATGAGCTTTATCTAATATTTCTTCAAGTCTTATTACATCTCCACCACGAGTTGAAAATATTGTTCCATCTCCAAATCTCATTATACCAAATTCTACATGTTCTTTAGCATAATCATAAGGTTTTCCCATCATTTCAGCTATCTTAAATACTTGTTTAAAATGACCTTTTTGTCTTTCATCTACTACATATATAGCTCTATCTATATTCAAATCATCTTTTCTATATTTTATACAAGCAAGATCTGATGTTGAATAAAGAAAACTACCATTATTTTTTTGTACTATACATGGAGGTAATTCATCATTTTCAAAAAATACTACCTCTGCTCCTTCATCATTACGTGATATCCCTTTATCTTTTAATAATTTAACAATTCCTGGCATCATAGTATTATAGAAAGATTCACCATTAAATAAATCAAATTTAATATCTAATCTTTTATATACTTTATCATATTCTCTTAAAGAATATGTTATAAACTCTTTCCATAATGCTAAATTTATAGGATCTCCCATTTGTACTTTTTTTAGTTCTTCACGAGCTTCATCTTCAAGTGTAGGATCTTCCTTTGCAGCTCCTGAAAATTTAACATAAAGTCTTTCTAATTCTTCAATTGAATTTAATTCATAAGCATCTTTATCTAACCATTTATTATAGGCAACTATTAACTTTCCAAATTGAGTCCCCCAATCACCTATATGATTATCACTAATAACATTAAATCCAAGTTCTTTATATATTCTTGTAAGTGCATCACCTATTATTGTACTTCTTAAATGACCTACATGCATTCTTTTAGCAATATTAGGAGAAGAATAATCTATTAACACTTTTTCATTATTAGCTTTGTTATATTCATAGTCTTCTTTTCCTATTTTTTTACTTTCTACATTTAAAAAATTATTATCAACAAAAATATTAATAAAACCAGGTCCTGCAACTTCTATCTTAGAAATTATGCCACAACCATCAAATTTTTCAATTAACTTTGTTGCTATTTCTCTTGGATTACTTCCTAAAATCTTAGACTTAGTCATAGCAAAATTACTTTGAAAGTCTCCAAATTCTTTTTTTGTAGAATTTTGTATATCTTCTAATTTAAGTTCAATTCCAAAAATTTTATTAACATTTTTAGAAAGAACTTCTAAAACTTCCGTAATTAATAATTTCATTTTTTCTCCTTATTTT
>CAURNT010000021.1:0-21131 GCA_963526495.1 uncultured Streptobacillus sp.
GAAAAAGAGAAGGTTCTTATAAATATTATTTTAACAATGGAGATATAGAAGAAGGAACATATAAAAACGGGGAAAAAGAAGGTTCTTATAAATATTATTTTAAGAGCGGAGATATAGAAGAAGGAACATATAAAAACGGAAAAAGAGAAGGTTCTTATAAATATTATTTGAATGACGGAGATATAGAAGAAGGAACATATAAAAATATGGTAAAAGAAGGACCATATAAATATTATTGGAATGATGGAGATAGAGCAGAAGGAACATATAAAAACGGTAAAAAAGAAGGTTCTTATAAATATTATTTTAACAATGGAGATATAGTAGAAGGAACATATAAAAATGGGGTAAAAGAAGGATCATATAAATATTATTGGAATGATGGTGATAGAGAAGAAGGAACATATAAAAATGATGTACTTGAAGGACCATATACGATTTATTTTAAAGATGGTGATAGAGAAGAAGGAACATATAAAAATGATATGAAAATGGGGAAACAATACTTTATAAAATAGATGGAACAATAAATAAAATAGTAATTTATAGAAATGATAGGATTATAGATGAGAAAGAATTTTAATTTAGGGTTTATAAAATTTATCTTAAACTTTATGTCAATTAAAAATGAAAATCTCTTAAAAATATATAATATATAGACCTAAATTAGAGGGGGATTATCCCCTCTTTTTAAACTAGGTTTTTCCCAATTTTAATCATATACTTTCTAAAGGATTTTAAAGATATATTATACAATTAAACTAATTAATTAAGCTACATAATTAAAACATAATCATTTTTAACTACTTAATACATTATCATATTTAAATGACACTTTACACTCAAATTTTTAATAATTTTATTGACATAAATATTTAAATTATGGTAAACTAGAAATAACCCTGCCTTATGAGAAATCATTGGGCAAAATCCAGAGGGAAGGAGAAAAGAAAATGACAAATTACGAAATTATGTTTATTCTTTCAACTCAATTAACAGATGAAGAAAAAAAAGCAAATGTTGAGAAAGTAGAAGAAGTATTAGCAAATGCTGGAGCAACTGAAGTTAAGACTGAGATAATGGGAGATAGAAAATTAGCATATCCAATCAAGAAAAAAGAAAATGGATATTATGTTTTAACTAAATTCGCTATGGATGGTACAAGATTACCAGAAGTTGAATCTAAATTAAACATATCTGAGTACTTAATGAAATACATGATAGTAAAATTATAATAGGTAGAAAAAAGAATTAGGGGGTAAATTTATGAATTACGTATCATTATTAGGAAGATTGACTAGAGATGTTGAAGTAACTTATACTCAATCAGGTAAGGCTTATGCAAGATTTTCAATTGCAGTTTCAAGAGGAACATCAAATAGAGATGAGGTTGATTTCATAAACTGTATTGCTTGGGAAAAAAGAGCAGAAACTATTAGTCAATATTTTAAAAAAGGAAGTAGAATCTTAGTTCAAGGAAGAATAACTACAGGAAGTTATGAAAAAAATGGAGAAACAAGATATACAACTGATGTTGTTGTTAACAATTTTGATTTCATTGAAACTAAAAGTAGTGAAGGAAATTATGGAAATAATTTCTCAAAAAATGAACCAACAGTAGTTGATGAGCCAGTGGACTCAGAAGATGACTTCCCATTCTAAGAAATAGGAGGAAGAAATGAAACCAGTTGCTGAATTTAAAAAGAGAAGAAGAAGACCAAAAGTTAAATTTAAGGTTGAAGATATAGATTATAAAAATGTGGATTTATTAAAAAACTTTATGAATGATAAAGGAAAAATATCTCCATCAAGAGTGACAGGGCTTGAAGCTAAAATTCAAAGAAAAATAGCTAAAGCAATTAAAAGAGCTAGACAAATAGCTTTATTACCATATACAAGAATTGAAAAATAGTATATATAGAAAGAAGATTTTATCTTCTTTCTTTTTTCTATAATATGTAATATAAAAATAACTAAAAAATTAAAAAATAAATTTTTAAATTATGGTATAATAAATTAGAGGGAGGTAAAACATAAAATTATTAATATTTTAAAATTAAATTAATTGGGGGTTATATGGAAAGTATTTTAAATGTTGCTTCATATATTATAAAAAAATATGAAGGTAACATAGATGAAATGAAATTACATAAATTGCTATACTTCATACAAAGAGAAAGTTTAGCAATGACAGGTGAATGCCTATTTTATGAAGGATTTAGGGCGTGGAAATATGGTCCTGTATCACCTAAGGTAAGAATGTTTTTAAATAAGAAGTTTGACTTTTTAATTAAGGATATAGAAGTTAAAAATAAGTATATAGTAGATAATATTTTAATGCAATACGGTAAAATGGATTCTTGGGAAATGAGTATGTTAACTCATAAAGAAAAAGCTTGGATAAATGCTAAAGGTGGGAAAACTATAAAATTTTCTGATTTAAAAGAAGATGCTGAAAAAATAAGACCTTATGATAGTTTTTGGGATATGTACTGTGATGAATTCGAAGATTATGATAGGTAAGATATGTATAGCAATTTTCCCATTTTATGATATTAAATTAAAGAAGAATTTATATAAACAAAGACCAGTTTTAATAATAGGTGAAGCGATAAATAATGATTATACAATATTACCGGTTTCTACTATAACTAAAAAAGAAAATATTGATATATATTATGATATAGCAATAGATCCAGAGAAATATCCTAAATTAAATTTAGATAAGTACTCATATATAAGGACACATAAACAAACAGTTATATATAAAGATATGATAAAAGGTGAAATTTCTGATTTAAAAGAGGAATATTTAGAAATATATAGTGATATATTAAATAAACTAAAGGAATTTAATATTAAATTAATAGAAAAAGCAAATGGAGGATAAAATGGAAGTAGAAATAAAAACAGAATATATAAAACTAGATCAATTACTAAAATATTCAGGTTTAGTAGACACAGGAAGTGGAGCGAAAGATTTAATATTAGATGGTTATGTAAAAGTTGACGGAGAAATAGAAACTAGACGTGGAAGAAAAATATATAAAGGAATGAAAGTTGAATTTAATGGGGAAATAGTAGAAGTAAAATGATAAGAGAAATATATATTTCTAATTTTAGAAATTTAAAAGATAAAAAAGTTTTTCTTTCTAAGGGATTTAATTTAATATATGGAGAGAATGCACAAGGTAAAACTTCTTTTATGGAAGCTATATATTTTGCAGCTACAGGTAAAAGTTTTAGAACTAAAAAAAATTATGAAATGATAAAATATGATCAAAATGATTCTAAAATATTTATTAAATTAAATAATCTTAATACCTATTCTGTTAATCTTTTAAAAAATGAGAGACATTTTTTTAAAAATTCAGAAAAGATAAGATATATGGAATATATAGGAGATATACCAGCAATTTCTTTTATTCCTGAAGATGTAGAATTAGTAATGGGGCATCCTTCAATTAGGAGGTCGTTTTTTGATTATGAAATTTCACAAATAAATAAGGAATATTTAAAATGTATTTATACATATACTAAAGTCCTTAAAGTTAGAAATAAGGCATTAAAAGAAAAAAATATAAATAATGATGTATATGATATATATAACGAACAATATATAGATTTATGTTATAAAATAATAATGTTTAGAAAAGAATATATAAAAAAATTAAATATGTTATTAGATTATAAATACAAGGAATTATTTAACGAAACACATACTCTTAAATTAAAATATGAAAATTTTATAAAATCTGATGAAAATGATACAGAAGAAGAGTTAAAAGAGAGAATAAGAAAGTTGCTACAAAGTAAGGAAAAACAAGATTTATTACTAGGTTTTTCTAACTATGGAATACATAAAGATGAATATATTTTTGAATTGAATGGTAAAAATGCAAGATATTATTCATCACAAGGAGAAAAAAAATCAATAGTTTTTGTTCTAAAAGTTTCAGAGATTGAATTGATGAATAATTTGTTTGGAATTAAACCCATATTTTTAATGGATGATATAACATCTTTTTTTGATAATTATAGAAAAAATCAGATAATAAATTATTTCATAGAAAAAGAAATACAATGTTTTTTAACTGCAACAGAGGATTTAAATATAGTTGGTAAAATATTTATTGTGGAGGAAGGAGATATAAATGAAAAAAATAAATGAAATTTTTAATAATAATAAAAATTATTTTAAAAATAAATTTGATTATAAATCATATATATCTCCTAAAATATATCAACATAGTATATATTTTGAAGGTGATATGAGTTCTAGCATATATGTAGATAGTCCAGTTATTAAATATGCTGTAGAAGAAATGAGGCAAGAAATTTTATCTGAAATAAAGAAATATAATCCTAATATATTAGAACTAAAAGTATATATGGATAAGAATGGAAAAATATCCAAAAGAAATGAAGAAGAAAAAAAACGTGTTGTAAAAAAAAAAGAAGAATACAAAAAGAATCTGTATACCTTAGATGAAGTTATGGTTATGTATAACAGTTTAAATGAAATGAAGTTTAGTAGTGAAAAGGAAAAAGAGTATTTTTTAAGTTTATTAAGAAAATTTGCACAAGAACATGATAAAAATATAGAAGAATGTAAATTTTGTGGATTTGATAAAAGAATAGATGAAGACTGTTTAAATTGTTTGATATTAAAAAAAGATAGAGAACTAGAAGATGCAATTATGGAAATAGAAAAAGATAAATATATTTCAAATAATTCAAAGATATATGTTAAAGCAAGAAAAATTTTATTTGATAAATATTTTTCAAAACTTATATCACTTTATTTCAATGAAAAATCTGATGATTTAAAGAAAAAAGAATTGTTGAAAAAATGTGCAATAATAAAAGTAGGAAGTGATGATCCTTTAATACTATCTTTAGTTGAAGATAATTTAGAAAAAAGAATAAAAAAAATTATAGAAAGTAATGTTAATTTTAATTATGAATAAAATAAAGATAAATAAAGAAGATGTATCTAGCTATATTTTAAAATTAGGTTTAGATAAAGTAGTGTATATTGCTTCAAATAGTATAAATTTAGATTATTACTATAATATATTAGAACAACAAAATAGTGATTATAGAGTAAAATATGTAAATCTTGCTTCTTATTCTGAACTTGAATTAGTAGGAATAAATCTTGAAATATTAGATTTTTTAAATCAAGAAGGTAAATCTATACTGTTTTTAGATATAAATTTAGCATTGAGAGTATTTTTTGATAAAGCTAAATATATGGAATTTAAATTAGATGAGGAATATTCAAGAGAAGATATAAAACAATTTTTAATAGAAGGTGGATATACTGAAAACTATATCATAGAAAATAAAGGTGAATTTGGTATAAGGGGAGATATAATGGATATATTTCCGAGTAATTCTGAAAATCCAATAAGATTAGATTTTTTTGATGAATTATTAGAAAGTATAAGATATTTTTCAAGTTTTGATCAAAAATCTATAAAAAATATAGATAGTTTTAGAGTCTATTCTAATCATTTGGATGGGTTACAAAAAGAGATAATAGATCTTTTAGAAATTTTTGATAAAAATAATATAGAAATAATAATGGAAAATGAAGAATTATTAGATATTAAATTAGAACAACTTTACCTTTTGGATAGAGATAATAATAAAGTCCTAAAAAAACGGTATGAAAGATTAAAGAAAGTATCTAATTTTCTTGAAGTAAGTAAGAGTAGTGATAGAAATTATCAAGAAGAAATTAGAAATAAAAAATCGTATATAGCTAAAAGGGGATTGAAATATAGTTCTATAAATCAGATTTTACCAGGAGATTATGTAATACATATAGAGTTTGGAATAGGAAGATATGAAGGTATAGAAAATATTAATGATAGAGATTATTTAGCTATTAAATATGCTGATAGTGATAGATTGTATATACCTGTTGAAAAATTAGATAGAATAAGTAAATATGTAAATAATCAAGGCACAGAACCAAAGCTATATTCTTTAGGAACTAAAGGGTATAGGAGAAAAGAAAAAAGATTAAGAGAAGATTTGGAAAAGTTTGCTATGGAATTAGTAAATATACAAGCTCAAAGAAAATTATCAAAAATAGAACCGTATACAAAAGATACGGTATGGCAAGAAGAATTTGAGGAAGATTTTCCTTTTGATTTGACTTTAGATCAAAAAAAAGCGGTAGAAGAAATTAAATCTGATCTTGAAAGTGGAATATTAATGGATAGGTTACTTATAGGTGATGTAGGGTATGGTAAAACAGAAGTTGCTATGCGTACAGCATTTAAAGCTATAGAAAATGGATATCAGTGTGCAATACTTGCACCAACTACTGTTCTTGCCAATCAGCATTATGAAAGATGTCATAAAAGGTTTGAAAAGTTTGGTTTAAGAGTAGAAAATCTTTCAAGACTTTCAGGAAAGAATACTAAAGATGTATTAGAGGGGTTAAAAAATGGTAGTGTAGATTTAGTTGTTGGAACACATAAATTATTAGGAAATGATGTTTTGTTTAAAAATCTAGGACTGTTAATAATAGATGAAGAACAAAAATTTGGAGTAACGGCTAAAGAAAAAATAAAGAAAATAAAATCAGATATTCATTTATTAACTTTAAGTGCTACCCCTATACCAAGAACTTTAAATTTAGCTCTTTTAGGTATAAGAGATATATCTGTAATAATGACCTCTCCTATGGATAGACTTCCAATAATAACTGAAAGAATAAAACAAGAAGAAATAGCTGATGTTATTCTTAAAGAACTTGCAAGGGATGGTCAGGTTTTCTATATTACAAATAATGTAAAAGGAATGCTTGAAAAAAGAAAACAATTAAAGGAAATGTTACCTGAGTTTATTAAAGTAGAATACATACACGGACAATTAACACCTAAGGAAATCAAGAGTATAATAAATGATTTTGATGAAGGAAAATTTGATGTTTTAATAGCTTCTACGATTATAGAAAATGGAATAGATATAACTAATGCAAATAGTATAATAATAGAAGATTATACAAGTCTTGGATTATCTCAAATTTATCAATTAAGAGGAAGAGTTGGAAGAGGTAAAAGACAAGGTTATTGTTATCTTTTAGAAGGGGAATATAAGACGAAAAAAGGTAAAATGAAAGATAAAAGTTTAGATAAGATAGAAGGACTAGAAGGTGGAGGATATGTCTTGTCTATGGAAGATTTGAATATTCGTGGTGCTGGAGAAATTTTAGGTGAAAAGCAACACGGTGCTATAGATATGTTTGGTTATGATCTTTATTTAAAAATGTTAAAAAATGAGGTAAATAGAATAAAAGGTGAAAAAGTTAATGAATTAAGGTCTGTTGAAATTGTTATGAAAAATAATGGATATATACCGAAGGAATATATAGAGCAAAATGAAAGAATTTTGATATATAAAAGATATGCAGAGGTTTTAAATTATCAAGAACTTAAAGAATTGAATGAAGAAATTAAAGATAGATTTGGTAAAATTCCTGTACAAATGATGTTGTTTATAACTTCTATAAAGATTAAATTATATATGCTAGAGTTATCTGCTGATAAATTTGTAGAACTAGAAAATAGTGTAAAAATATACATAAAAGGAAAAGTGATAGAGTTAAGTAAAGAAGAATTTAATAAAAGGTTGACAACAAATCTTAAATAGTATATACTTAGTGTGTAAGTTAAATATTTAACAAGGTAACAGAAAGAGAGTGGTAGTATGAAAATATTAGCAATATGCGCTAGTGGTGTTGGAACTAGTATGATAATGAAAAAAAATATTAAAGAATTAGTTGAAAAACTTGGAATAGAAGTTGAAGAAGTTAAATCATCTGGTCTTGAAGAATCTAAAAAAATAATAGATAAATTTGATTTAGTATTTTGTTCTGAAAAATTAGCTAAAGAGTTAGAAGCTAATCCTAAAATAAAAGTTCTTAAAAATTTATTAGATGTTAATGAATTAAAAAATTATTTACAAGAACTATAATTTAAATAAATTTATATAAGCAGGTCTAAAAGACCTGTTTTTTATATCGTTTTTATATTTTATTGAAATTATTAAATAATAGTAGTATAATTTAATGGAAAAATAAAAAATAGAATTAATTATTATATATTTATTAAATTTAATATTTGAAAAGGAGATTAATAAAAATGAAAAAAATTAAGGAAATGTTAATGTTAGCATTGTGCATTAGTTCTGTTGTTTCATTTTCTGAGGGAACTTCACCAGCTGAACAACCTACACCAATAACAAAAGAAGAAATAAAAAAAATGATAGAGGATGCTGTAAATGCTCAAACTGAAAAGATAACTAGATTACAAACATCTGTTTCAAAAAATGCTCAAGATATTCAAAATAATAAGATACATTATTTTAGTGCTAAAATGGGATTAGGTGGTGGAGGTAATTTTAATAATGACGGAGCTAAGGGAGCTTTATCATTAGCTATAGGAGCAAATACAGAAGCTAATGGAGGTAGTGCTATAGCTATGGGTAATCATTCGACAGCTGATGGTGCAGGTGCTACAGCTATAGGAGCTTTTTCTAAAGCTGGGAATCAAGTTGCCACTGCAATAGGGTATCAAGCTACGGTAGGAGAGGGAAATCCTGCAGGAATAGCTATAGGATATAATACAACCTCAACGGGATATAGTTCTATCGGAATGGGAATAGCTGCTAATGCTATTGGTAAAAGATCAACTGCAATAGGTTTGAGGGCTGTTTCAAATAGTGATTATTCAATATCTATCGGAGATTGGTCTAATGTAAAAGGAGAAGCTAGTGTAGCTATAGGTAAAAATTCTTTGATATCTGAAAATTCAGAATATTCAATAGCTTTAGGTCCTAGCACATATATTGGAAAAAGAAAAGAGGTATCTTCTACAGCAACTATAGATAGTGGTAATGGTAGTGTAGTTGATGGAAATACAACAGCATCTACGGGAACTCCTGGAGCTGTTAGAACTAAAGCAACAGAATATACACAAATGAATCCAGATCCAGAAAGATGGCACAATAATTCTGTTGCAATAGGTTTAAGTGCAAAAGTATACGGTTATCAATCAATAGCTATAGGAGGAACTGCTGAAGCGTCTAAAAGTGACTCCATTGCTATAGGTACAGGTGCAGAATCTAGAGGACATTTTTCAAGTGCTTTAGGATCACAAGCAATAGCTAATAGTGATTATTCACTAGCTTTAGGTCGTTTAACATATGCTAGAAATAAGAAATCAATAACAATAGGTGATAATTCAAGTGTTCAAGTAGATGGTGGTATATCACTTGGTTCAACTTCGTTTAATAATAGGGATACAGACACTTTAGGTTATGATTTTTCAGAAAAACAAACTAAACTTACTGTTGATGCAACAGATGCAACTAAACTTAAAATGGAATTACAAGGTGAGATTAAAACTAAATATGAAGCCTTAGAGGCTGAAGTTAAACCTTTACAAAAATTATTTGATCAAGAAGAAGAAAAATACAATAAACTTGTTAAACAAAGAGATACGATTTATACTGTTAAAGTTAAAGAAAATGAGCTTGAAAGTTTAAAAAATAATATAGCGTCAGAAAGTAATGAAGCTAAAAAGCAAAAGCTTGAAGAAGAAAAAACAAAATTAGAAGCAGAATTAAATAAAGATAAAGAAACTTTAAAAGAACTTGAAACAAGTTCTGGTTTGACAAATGAAGAAGAAGTAAAAAAAGAAGTTTTAAAACAATCTGAAGAAGTTGAAAAGAAATTAGATGCTTTAGATAAGAAAAAAGCAGAAAGAAATAAGGTTGTTTCTACATGGAAAGGAACATCTGGTGCACTTTCTATTGGTAATGAGGCAATGGGTGTTACTCGTCAAATAATAGGAGTTGCAGCAGGGACTTCAGATACAGATGCTGTAAATGTGGCTCAATTAAGAAGTATGAATATACATTTAATAGGGGATTCTGGAGAAACAAGATATACATTAGCTAATAAAAATCCTTTAAAATTTGAAGGAGAAAACGGAATAGTAACTAAGGTAGAAGATGGTAAGGTTAAAATATCTTTTAATATTAATGATAAGAATTTAACTGTTACAAAACCTAAAGAAGATGAAACAGTAAGCCCTAAATTAGATTTAAGTGATGCTATAAAGGAAAAAATAGAAAAATTAGAAAATGTAGTAATAAAAGCCGGAACTGGTATAACTTTAGATACAGTTAAAAAAGATGGAACAACTACATATACTATAAATACAGATTTAAGTAGCGTTGAAGGTAAAATAGCAACAAATACAAAAAATATTGAGGAACTTGAAAAGAAAATTTCTAATACTTCAAGTAATGAAAAGATGAAAGAAATAGAAAATAAGAGTTATTCTGGAATTTCAAATGCGATAGCTATGGCAAATTTACCATTTTCAACAAAAGCTAAATTTAGTATAGCTGCTGGTTATGGAACATATATGGGAAATCATTCATTGGCTGTAGGTATTATGAGTAATAAAGACTTTGTGAATTATAAAGCGAGTTTAAGTTTGAATAATAAAGGAAATTTGGGTCTTGGTTTAGGTATAGCTTATACATTTGATGTAAATGATGAAGAAAAAGTTAAGTTAAATAAAGAGTTAGCAAGACTTAATCAATTAGAAAAAGAAAGTAAAGAAAAAGATAAAAGAATAAATGATTTAGAGAAAAAATTGGAAGAAATTTTAAATAAATTAAAATAAACATATAAGTTGTAAAATAAGAGATCGTGAAAAAAGTCTGTAAATATTTAAAAGAATAGTCTTCTATGATAGAATATAAAATATCGTAGGAGGCTATTTTTATGAAAAAAAATTTACAAAGTAAAACCATTAACAGAAGGGAAAAAGAATATTATCTCTACTTTAATTGAAGAGTATGATGTTAAAACTGATGAAGATATGTTAATATAAAAATGTAAGATTGTGTCAAAATAAGAATGTATTTTTTTTATTCTTGATAATAGTCTCCAAGGTAAAGTTTTAGAACATATACCAACAAACTGGACACGAAATTTAAACATTTAATTGAAAAATAACAATATTAGGTATATACTATTAACAAACGAATATATAAAAATAAGGATATGATTGAATGGCGAAAATCCGGAATTAAATTTAGGGATTTATCATTATTTTTAATTTCTATGAGTGGAGGAGTATTATCAACAGCAGAACAATCTAAACCAATAACAAAAGAAGAAGTAAAAAAATGATAGAGGAAGCTGTAAAGGCTCAAACTGAAAGATAACTAGATTACAAACATCTGTTTTAAAAAATGCTCAAGATATTGACGAAAATAAAATAAAGTATTTTAACGCTAAAATGGGATTAGGTGGTGGAGGTAATGCCAATAATGATGGATCTAAGGAGCTTTATCATTAGCTATAGGAGTCAATACGGAAGCGTTGGGAGAAAGTTCTATGACTTTAGGACTATTTTCTAGTGCTACTGGCTTAAGATCGGCATCTATTGGTTATGGTTCGGAGTCTATAGGTAAATATTCTTTTGCTCTTGGCGATTTTGCTATCGCAAATGGAGATTCAGGCATTGCTATAGGTAAAAATTCTTTGTTATATGAAAATTCAGAATATTCAATAGCTTTAGGGCTTGGTACATATATTGGAAAAAGAAAAGAGGTATCTTCTACGGCTATCATAGATAGTAATAATGGAGGAGTCTTTAATAGATGGAAAAATGATGTCGAAAGTAATATAACCTGAAGATGTTTTGGTAATTTCTATTATTAGAAATGGTATAGAAAAATACCTAAGGGTAGAACAGTTATGATGGCAGGAGATATTTTAATATTATTATTGCCTGAAAATATTGTTGGAGAAGTTAAAGAAAAATTAATGAAGCATACATTGGTAGATTAATTCTAGTTTGAAAGAGAGGAAAAATGAGAAAGTTAGGTTTAATAAAAAAATGGGAACTTTTATCACCTTATAGGAAATTGATAGTAGGCTTTTTAATAGCGATCTTTATTGGAACTATACTTTTAAAATTACCCTTCGCATTAAAAGAAAATCAGAATATTAGTATGTTAGATTCTTTGTTTACAATAGTTTCAGCTATTTGTGTAACAGGGTTATCTGTTGTCGATGTAAGTCAAGTATTTACTCCGATAGGGCAATTAATAGTTCTATTTTTTATACAGTTGGGTGGACTTGGAGTTATGACAGTTTCAATAATAGTTTTTTTATTAGTTGGGAAAAAAATGAGTTTTGAGACAAGGGAACTTTTAAAAGAGGAAAGAAATTCTAATAGTAATGGAGGTATTACAAATTTTATAAAACATCTTTTATTAATAGTATTTATTATTGAGTTATTGGGAGCTTTTATTTTAACTTATGCATTTTCTAAATATTATTCAATAAAAGTATCCATTTTTTATGGATTATTTCATTCAATATCAGCTTTTTGTAACGCTGGATTTTCTTTGTTTACCAACAATTTAGAAAATTTTAAATATGATAAGTTAATTAGTTTAACCATATCTCTTCTAATTATTTTCGGAGGTATAGGTTTTGTAACAATAAATTCACTTTTTATAATTAAAAAGAAAAAAAATAGAGATTTAAGTTTGACATCAAAACTTGCTTTAATTGTTACATTTTTTTTACTATTTATTGGAACTATATTATTTTTGGGATTTGAATATACTAATTCAAGTACTTTAAAAAATATGAATTTTTTTGATAAAGTTTTAAATTCATTCTTTCAAAGTGTAACACTAAGAACAGCAGGATTTAATACAGTGCCACTTTCAAATATAAGACCGGCAACAATTTTTATTTCATATATCTTTATGTTTATTGGAGCTTCTCCAGGTTCAACAGGTGGTGGAATAAAAACAACAACATTTGGAATTTTAATATTCTATGTACTTGGAATTTTAAAAAGAAAAGAGCATATTGAAGTGTTTAAGAGAAGAATAGATTGGGAATTGATGAATAAAGCATTAGCAATAGTAGTTATATCTGTATTTTATGTTATTATTATAGTAACAATTATATTATCAATAGAAAATTTTTCGATAGATAAAGTGATATATGAAGTTGTATCAGCTTTTTCAACAACAGGTTTGAGTCTTGGAATAACAGCAGAATTAGGGATAATTTCTAAACTTTTAATAATTATTACAATGTTTATAGGGAGATTGGGACCTATGACAGTTGCATTAGCTTTTACAAATAATAAAAAAAGTTTAATAAAGTATCCAAAAGAAGATATTTTAATAGGATAAATAGGAGAAATTTATGAAACAGTATTTAGTTATAGGCTTAGGAAGATTTGGAACGAGTGTTGCTAAAACTTTATATGAAGCTGGGGAAAATGTTTTAGGTATAGATATAAATGAGGAGTTGGTACAAGATAAAATAAATAATAATATACTAAAAAATGCTATAATTGGTGATGCCAGTGATGTGAAAATTTTAAAAGATATTGGAGCTGAAAATTTTGATGTGGCCTTTATTTGTATTGGAGATATAGAAGCAAGTGTTATGATAGCACTTAATTTAAAAGAATTAGAAATAAATAAAATCATAGCAAAGGCTATTAATAAAAATCATGGAAAGGTTCTTACAAAAGTTGGAGCAACAGAGATAGTTTATCCGGAAGAACATATGGGAAAAAGAATAGCTGAGCTGACAATGAATACAGGAATAATAGAACATTTAAAATTTAATGATAATTTTGTATTAGTGGAAGTAAAGGCACCAAGTATATTTTGGAATAATACTCTTATAAAATTAGATATTAGAAATAAATATAACATAAATATAATTGGAATAAAAAAAGATAAAGGAGAATTTTTATATAATCCAACTGCAAATGTTGTAATAGAAGAAGGAGATATATTAGTGATTATAACTGATAAAAAAACAGTTGAGTCATTTAATAAATTGATTTAGGGGGAAAGATGCAATAATTTAATGTTATAGTAGTTGGAGTAGGACATTCTGGTTGTGAAGCTGCATTAGCTTCAGCAAGAATGGGAATGAAAACAGCAATATTTACAATATCATTAGATAATATTGGAGTAATGTTTTGTAAGCCATCATTAGGTGGTCCAGCAAAATCATATCTAGCAAGAGAAATAGATGCTCTTGGTGGAGAAATGGGAAGAAATAAAGGAAATGTTGAAAATATACATAGAATATTAAGGGGATATATACCTAAAGGGGTAGATTTATTTAATTATTCATAAGATGATATAAATTTCATAGTATCAAATATTAATAGTTTGTATAAACCTAAATATAAAAATAAATCCCCTATAGAGTTATTTAAAGAAAGGTTTTCTAAAATCATTCTTAATAAACTATCTATATAGGAAATCGAATCAGAAGATATTATTATAATGATATATAATAAATCTTCAAAATTATGATATCATATTTATAAAAAAATAAAATATAAAAATGGGAATTTGGGGTTTACAAAAAATTAAAATAAAAATTTTTTAGGTATTTCAAACTTTACATTCCAAAAGAAATCGTTATACTTTACTTTAATATTTTTTTCGTGTATAATATTTAAAACAAATATAAATTTAAGGGAGGAATATGGTGAATAAAAAATTATTAGGATTAATATGTTTAATATCTTCATCATTAATTTCATTTTCAGTTAATAGAGTTGATGATGGGTTTATTTATGTAAATGAAAATGGAGTTTTACTTGTTAAAGGTGATGATAATAAATTTTATCTATATAGTGATTTAGAAGGAAATAGTATAAAAACTACAGCGGTTGCTCAAACTAAATCATATAAAGTATTTAATAAAGGTAATTTAGAAAATTCTATAGCTATAGGTGTTGATGCAAGTGTATATGCTGAAGGAGTTGCTGGTAAAGGTGGAATAGCTATAGGTAAAAATGCTCGTTCACATTCTATGGCTGATGCAAATCATGAAAAAATAATAAGATTTGGTAGAACTCCAAGCGAGATATCAAGTGGTATAGCAATAGGAGATTATACACATGTTCGTATATCAAGTATAGATATAGGGAATAGAGATTATAGAGGTAAAATAGCAGATATAGATTTAAAAGATAAGGATAATAGAGAAATAACTTCAGGAGTAGGTACTACAACTATAGGAGATAACTCAACTAATTCTTCTAATTTTAGTACAATTAATGGATCATTTAATGCTATAACTAAAACTGAGGATATACAAACAAGATATGGAGATCAGTTTACTCGTGGACGTAATGCTCTTCATAATGCAGGAGCTGCAGTTCAAGGTTTTGGATCATCTATAACAGGATCTTTAAATAGTATAGAAGGTAATGAACCTTTAGAGGGTAATGTATTTTCAGTATTGAGTTCTTCTGGAAATCCAGCGAATGGTTTAATGTTTTCAGGAGCATTTTCAAGTATAGTTGGAACAGGTAATAAGATAAATAAAAGTAATGGATCATTAATATTTGGAGTAGGTAATGAAATATCTAATTCATATTTAGCTCCTGGAAAAAGATTGGTAATGGATACTTTAAGTACAAATGTACCATTTTTGGGAAGAGTAAATTTAGACCCTACAATCAAAACAGAAAGTATAAAAGAACTTGCTGATAGTTTAAGAAAGTATTCTCAAGATACAAGACTTGCTTCAGTTGGTATAATGGGAGGAGCAAATAAGGTTGATCATGCAGTATTTTCAAATGTATTTGGGGTAGGAAATGAACTTAATGGTGACAGCACAACTGTTAGTGAATATAATACGAAATATAATAAATCAGATACTACAACAGTCAATAAAATGTTTGCAGCATTTAATAGTATAAATGGTTATGAAAATAAGGCAAGTGTAGTAACTCATAGCTTAATTAATGGTAGCTATAATAAGCTTGAAAATACTTTAAATTCTATAGTATTTGGAAATAAACAAGTATTAAAAGGAACAACTGATGAAAAAGCAACAGGAAACATCTTAATAGGATTTAATAGTGAAAAGAAAGAAGATAGAGTAAAAGCAAGTGCAAAAGATATAGTATCTATAGGAAATGACATAGAAGCTTCATTAGATCATTCAGTATATCTAGGAAATTTAAGTAAAAATCCTGAAAATAATAGAAGTAAATTAATGGAAACTTATGCAACAGAAAAAATATTAGGAACAACATTAAACTTTGCAGGATCAACACCTTATGGAATAGTATCTATAGGAAGTGAAGGTAAAGAAAGAAGGCTAACAAATGTAGCAAGTGGATTTATAGATGCAAATTCAACAGATGCAATAAATGGATCACAACTATATGCAGTAACAAACCTATTAAGTAAAGGATTTAATGTAAAAATAGGAGAAAAGACATATAAGTTTAGCTTAGGAGATACATTAGAAATAAAAGGTGATAAACCTATAAAAGTAGAAGATAAAGGAACAACAGCACCAGAGGTAGTATCAAATACTACAACACCAACAGATCCAACGGTTCCAACAGATTCAACAACACCGACAGTTCCAATAACACCAGGTACAAATCCAGGAGCAACTACACCAACAAGTGAAGAAAGTAAGAAAGTAGTGGCAGATGTATCAGTGGATTTAAAAGATTATTATAACAAAACAGAAATAGATGCTAAATTTGAAAAAGTAAATAATAAAAAAGTTTCTTTAGCTGACGGAGTTAATACTAAAGTTGAAGAAAAAGGTGGTAATACTGTAATAAATGTTAAAGGTGATTTAGAGAAAATAAATTCTATAGCTAATGGTGATACTAAACTTACTTTAGAAGATGGAAATAAAATTAATATGAATGGGGCTAGATTAGTTAATATGTCAGAAGGAATAAATCCAACTGATGGAGTAACAGTTTCACAACTTGATAAATTAAAACAAGAATTTACAAATATAGGTGGTGATGCTCTTGATGGAGTAGCAGCAGGTATTGCTATGGCAGGTCTTCCTCAAGTAAGTAATATTACTGGACATAGATTTAATATAGCTACAGGATATGGTACATACCGTGGACATCATGCATTTGCATTAGGAATTTCTGGATTAAATGATAGAGGAACTTTAGTGTATAAGGCAAATGGATCATTAACATCTAAAGGTAATTATGCATTTAATATAGGTATAGGGTATCAATTTGATAGAATAGGATATGAAAATGACCCTATAAGCCGTGAATTTGATAAAACTGAAGATAGAGTAAATCAAACAGAAAGAATTAAGCTAAAAGAACTTGAAGAAAAATTAAAACAAGAACAAATGGAAAATGCAAAATATAGAGAAGCAACTGAAAATTATAAAAAAGATGTTAACAGTATGATTAATAAATTATTACAAGAAATTGAAAATTTAAAAAAATCTAAATAATGCATTTAATTAGATAGGGATATACTACAAGTGTATTTTTATTTATTTGTGTTTTCAAAAAAGAAATCGTTGGTAACATATAATTCGAAATGCAAAAACACTTAAATATAAAGAAAACATCTAAAAATCAAGGGTTGAGAATACTCTTGATTTTTTAACAAAAGAAAAAGGAGAAAAGTTAAGTTAAATAAAAAGTTAATAAAAATTGATAAATTGGAAAAAGATAAAAGAATAAATGATTTAGAGAAAAAATTGGAAGAAATTTTAAATAAATTAAAATAAATACTATATTAAATGTTATAGTTCAAGGGCTATAACATTTATATTTTATAAAATATAATTTTAAAAAGGAAGAATCTTTCCGTATATATGTGGAAAAAGTTGTTATTGAAAAAAACTTTTTTCAAGGTATTCTATATTAAGGAGTATATAATGGAGAATTTAGTTGTTAGAATTTTTAGAATATTAAAAGATGGTAAATACCACACATCTTTAGAATTAGCTGATATTTTAAATATATCTGATAGAACGTGTAGAAAATACATAAAGATATTATCAGAAATATTGATTAAAAAGAATGTTGAAATAGAATCTAAACCAAGATTTGGGTATTTATTAAAAGATAATAATATTTCTGAAAATGAATTATTTCATAATGAAGTAAAAAAAATACCAAATAGTGCAAATGATAGATTAATTTATTTGATTAATAAATTAATTTCTGAAGATAGATATATTAAGTTATTTGATGTTAGTGAAGAAATATATACGAGCTCAAAAACTTTATCACAAGATTTAAAAAAAGTATCAGAATTACTTGAAAACTATAACTTATTTCTTGAAAGAAAGCCTTATTATGGTATTAGATTACAAGGTAATGAGATTGATATACGTAATTTTCATATAGATGTATTAGAAAAAAGATTAAATGAAAATGATATAGAAGATGATGTTAAATTAAAAATAGTAGAGATAGCTGAAAATATTAGTATTAATTTTAGAGGGAAAAATATAAAAATTTCAGATATATCACTTCAAAATTTAGCTATATCATTTTATGTTACTTTAAATAGAATAGATAAAAATTATTTGATAGAAGATATCATAGAAAATGAAGATGAGTTATTTAAAGTAAAAAAAGGTGAAATAAAAGCTTGCATAAATGATCTTAAAAATATATTTAATTTAAAAAAAGATATGTCTGAAAGAGATATTGATTATTTAACTATAAGATTTATGACAACTGAAACTATGACTTATTCAAGTATAAAAAACTTAGATGTTAAAGATATACAAAAGTTAATAGAAGATATTTTCTTTTATATAAACGTAACATTTAAGATAGATTTAAGTAATGATGAAATGCTTTATAAAAATCTATATACACATTTAATAGCTTTGGTTATAAGACTTAGATTTGGTATAAAAACTCAAAATCCATTGATAGATGATATTAAGAAAAATATACCATTTGAGTATAACTTATCTCAATATGTTTGTAGTAGAATAGGTGAAAAATATTCAAAAGAATTAAGTGAAGATGAAGTTGGATATATTGCGGTAATACTTCATATGGCGAAGGAAATTAATAAGAGAAATAGAAAGAAAAATATATTGTTAATATGTCCTAGTGGAAGAGGTATATCTAAATTTTTAACATATACATTTAAAAATTCCTTTTCTGAATATTTAAATGAAATAAACGCTTGTGGATTGAGTGATTTAAAATATATAAATTTAGATGAAATAGATATAGTATTTAGTTTGGTTGATGATAAATTAAATATAAATAAACCTGTATATAAAATAAAATATTTTTTAAATTCAGATGATCTAGAAAATATAAAGAAGATATTAGACGATAATAAAGAATATGTAAATAGTATTTTTACTAAAGAGTTATTTTTCCATTTTGAAGAAGAAATTAATAAAAAAGATTTGATAAGTTTTGTATCAAATAAATTTAAAGAATATATTAAATTTAATGATGATTTAGAATCTTTAATTATTGAAAGGGAAAAATTAGGAATGACAGAAATTAGTGAAGATGTAGCAATACCACATCCTATACATGTTATACCTAGTGTTAATAAGATAGCAGTTTGTTTATTGAATAAAAGCATTAAATGGATAAATAATGAGGTTAAAATAGTATTGTTTATGTTAATAAATAATTCTAATGGTGAAAATGAAAAGATATATAAACTACTTACAAAAGTTGTTAATGATAAAAAAATAATAGATAAAATTTTAAAAAATCCTATTTATGAAAACTATATAAACATATTAAAAGATTTGGAGGAAGTATAATGAATTATGAAGAATTAAGTGAGTTTGCAATGCAAATAATAGCTAATTCTGGAATGTCAAGATCGGCATCAATGGAGGCTGTGAAATTTGCAAGAGAGGGAGAGTTTGAAAAGTGTAAGGAGGCACTTGAAGAAGCAAATACTTTTTATCTTGAAGCACATAAAACACAAACAGAATTGATAGTTAAAGAAACTGGGGAAGAAGAAAAAATAGTTGTGAATTTAATCATGGTTCACGCACAAGATCATTTAACGATGGCATTAATGGCTAAAGATAATGCTAAAGAAATGATAAATATATATGAAAGACTATCTAAATTGGAGGCAAAATAATGCTGGGTATATCAGTTTATCCATATAAGGAAAATATAGAAGAAACTTTAAAATATATAGATAAAAGTGCTAGTTTAGGATATGGAAGAATATTTTTGAATTTACTTTTGTTTGATTATAATCAAATAGATAAATTTGTTAGTGATAATAAGAAAATAATAAGTTTTGCTAAGAGTAAAGGATTTGAAATATATGTAGATGTAAATCCTAAAATATTTGAACTTTTAGGGATAAAACATACAGACTTATCTTTTTTTAAAGAGTTAGGAGTAGATGGTATAAGACTTGATGGTGTATTTGATGGGGATGTTGAATCTGAATTAACGTATAATGATTATGGATTGAAAATAGAACTAAACGCAAGTCAAGATACTAAATATATAGATAATATATTTTGTAAAAAACCTGTTAAATCTAACTTAATAGCTTGTCATAATTTTTATCCACAAAGATATACAGGATTATCTGAATCATTCTATATTAAAACATCAAAAATATTTAAAGATGCAGGATTAAGACTTGCTGCTTTTGTTACCTCACAGGTTGCAGAACATGGACCACATGTTGTAGATGATAAATTACCTACTCTTGAATTACATAGAGATTTAGATATAGAAATACAAACTAAACATTTAATAGCTTTAGGTAATATAGATGATATAATAGTATCGAATGCTTATGCAAGTACAGATGAACTTGAAAGAGTAGCTAAGGTGTATAAACCGTATATAACTTTTAAGTTAGAGAATGTTTGCGATAACTTAAGTATTGAAGAAAAACATATATTATCATTAAGACATATGAATAGAGGAGATTTGAACGATTATTTAATAAGATCTACTATAGGGAGAATAGAATACAGAGATAAAAGTATAACTCCTCGTAAGAATGATACTGTACTTGAAAAAGGTACGGTATATATAGCTAATGATAATTTTGGACAATACAAGGGAGAGCTTGTAATAGTGAAAAAAGATGTAGAAATAAGTTTAGAAAATATTAATATAGTAGGTAAAATAAAAAAAGAAGAGTTATTTTTAATAGACTATATTGATGCTTATACTAGATTTAAAATTGAATTATAGAGGTGAGAATTATGTTAAAAATTTTACTTGTATGTAGTGCGGGTATGTCAACAA
>CAURNT010000022.1:0-20031 GCA_963526495.1 uncultured Streptobacillus sp.
CACATAAATTGTATATAGTCCTTCAAGTACACCATTTTTATATGTTCCTTCTTCTCTAGTACCATCATTCCAATAATATTTATAAGAACCTTCTTTTTTTCCGTTTTTATATGTTCCTTCTTCTCTATCACCATCATACACATAAATTGTATATAGTCCTTCAAGTACACCATTTTTATATGTTCCTTCTTCTCTAGTACCATCATTCCAATAATATTTATAAGAACCTTCTTTTTTTCCGTTTTTATATGTTCCTTCTTCTCTATCACCATCATACACATAAATTGTATATAGTCCTTCAAGTACACCATTTTTATATGTTCCTTCTTCTATATCTCCACTCTTAAAATAATATTTATATGGTCCTTCTTTCTTATTATTCACTACATTAACTTTTAATATACTTCCATCTTCATATTTAAACTCTTGCATTAGAGAATTTGATGATATAGTTTTTTCTTTTTCCATTTTATTATTCTCCTTTTAAACAAATATTTTATTTATAATATACCACACCTTTAACAAAAGTCAATTAAATTATAAGTGATTTTCTATATTTACTTATTTTAAAAGTCGTAGTTTATATAACAACTACGACTTTCACTATATTTTATTTATAATCTTTTATTATTTACCTGATTTAATTTCAGTCCATACCTTATCTTGAGCTTCTTTTGTTTCTTCATCTAATGCTCTTGGTAATTTTGCTTTTTTAAGTATTTCTTCACTACTTACTATTGGTTTTACTTCTGAAATTTCTTCTACCCCTTTTATTATACTTGGATTTCTAAGAACTTTAAGAACTTCTTTAAAGTTTTCTGGTCTATATAAAAATTCTAAGAACTTATATGCATTTTCTTTATTAGGTGAATTTTTTGTTATAGCCATACTATCTATATACATCATAGCTCCTTGAGGTATGAAGTAATCATAATTTTCTTCACCTTTTCCTTCTAATTCATAATAAATATCTGGGTATCCATGAACTACTATAAATTCGCCACTTGCCATTCCTTTTCCTGAAGCATTTGAATCAAATTTAGATAAATTTTTAGCCCAACTTTGTATTTTTTCTTTAGCTTTTGCTAATTCTTCTGGATTTTTACTATCTGATTCAAATCCTAAATATTGAAGAGCTAACCCTAAAACTTCACGCCCATCATCAAGCATAGTCATTCTCTTTTTAAACTTTTCTTCTAAGAATATATCAGGTGTTTTAGGATAATCTTTACCAACAACTTTTGTATTTACTGTTATACCTGTTGCCATATATGAATATGGTATAGTATAATTTAATCCTTCATCATAAGTTTTAGAAATTTCTAATAAATTTAATTTTTCATCAAAATTTTCAAAAGTTTTCCCTAATTTTGATTTATCTAATTTTTCAAGTAAATCAGAATTTATCATTACAGGAACATAATCTGTTGATGGTGATACTATATCATATTGATCAGATCCTGCAAGTAATTTTGCTATCATAGTATCATTATTATCATAAAAACTTAAATTAACCTTAATTCCTGTTTCTTTTTCAAAATCTTGAATAACTTTATCTGGAACAAAATAAGTCCAAGTATAAATATTCAATTCTTTTGAATCCTTATTTTCTGATTTTGAACCACAACTTACAACTAACATAAAAATAGTTGTTAATAAAAATAGAATTTTTTTCAATTTATCTACCTCCTAAATATTTTCTAGCCACTTCTCTATCATCAAAATGTATTTTAGTATGACCTATTATTTGATAATCTTCATGACCTTTACCAGCGATTAGTATTATATCATTTTTTTGTGAATTTTGCACAGCTTTTTTTATAGCTTCTTCTCTATCTGTAATTCTATAATATTTTTTATTACTCATTCCTTTTTCTATATCATCTAATATACTTTCCGGATCTTCTGTTCTTGGATTATCAGATGTCATATATACAACATCACTGTATTTTGATGCCATTTGTGCCATTAAAGGTCTTTTAGTTTTATCTCTATCCCCACCTGCACCAAATACAGTTATTATTCTATTTTTTTTCATATTCTGTAATGTTTCTAATATATTTTCTAGTCCATCTGGAGTATGGGCATAATCTACTACAACCATTATTTCTTTATCATTATCAATTAATTCAAATCTACCAGATATAGAATTTAATTCTTTTATACATTCTATTGCATAAGAAATATCTATTCCTTGTTGAAGTATAACAAGTAATACTCCTAATATATTTTGTAGATTATATTCCCCCATAAGTTTAGTTACAAACTCATAATCTTTACCTAATACACTAACTTTTACCTTCATTCCTTTTAATGTATATTCTAATATTTCTCCTGTAATATCTGCCTCTTCTTTTAATGAAAAACTTTGAGATTTATCCAATAATCTTCTACAATATACATCATCTTTATTAATTATTAGTTTATTCCCTCTCAAATGATTTAATATCATCGCTTTTGCATTAAAATAGTTTTCCATAGTTTTATGAAAATCTAAATGATCTTGTGTTAAATTCGTAAATATCGCAGAATCAAACATAAGCATATTTACACGCCCTTGATAAAGAGCATGTGAGCTTACTTCCATCAAGAAATATTCTACACCTTTTTTTACACTTTCATCCATCATTTTAATTAAATCTAATGATTCTGGTGTTGTATTATTAGTTGGATATTCTTTGTCTAATATTCTACATCCTGTTGTTCCTATTCTCGAAGAATTTTTAAGAATAGATTCTAATATATATGTTGATGTTGTTTTACCATTAGTACCTGTAACACCTATTACTTTTAATTTATTTTGAGGATAATCAAAGAAATTAGAAGCTATAAATCCTAACTTATTTCTCAAATCATCAACTTGAATTATCCATATTCCTTCAGGATAACTTAAATCCAATCTTTCCACTATCAGCATTTTAGCACCATTTTCAATAGCTTTATCTATATAGGAATGACCATCAACTAAGCTACCTATAAGAGCTACAAATATGTCGTTTTCTTTAATTTTTCTTGAATCATATTGTATATCATTTACTTTAAATTCAATTCCTTTACATAAAATTTTATGTTCTATTCCATTAAAAATCTTTTGAATATCCATACAAATATACTCCTTATTTTAAGTTATCAGATATTAATTTAACGTATTTTTTTACACCATCTATTTTAGGATGTGTTCCGTCTTTATAAAAGATTGCTTTATTTCCTTTTGCAACTTTATACCAATCAATTACTTTTACATTTGAATTTTCAGAAGCTATAGTATCTAAAAAATTATTTACACTTTTTTCCCAAGATTGTGGAACAACTGAGTTTATGAAATATACCTTTCTATCTCCTAATATTTCCAAACTTCTATCCATATCTTTTTGAGAGATTGTTCCATTTGTTCCAAGCCCTATTACTACTGTATTATACAATTTACCCTGTTTATCCATTGCCATCAATATTTTTGGCAATTCTGAAAACTGTCTTGATACTTTAGAATTTACTTCTGCATTTGGATAAGTGTTTTGTATTTCTATCTTTGCCATTTCCATAACAGAATCTCCAACAAATGTTATTTTATCCATATTTTTTTCTTGTGAATTTTCATTAGATTCTTTTGTTGTTTCTTCTGTTGTTTTTACCTCTTCTTTTTCTTTATTCTCAATTTCTTTTGTTTTTTCACTTATCTCTTCTCTAATTTTATTTAATTCTTCAAGATCTTTATTTTCGTAATTAGGAACTGAATATGCTAGTATTGCTATTAGAGCTAACATTATCAAACTAATTTTTCTCATTAATCTCTCCCTTCTTTTAAATAGTTGGTAGAAACTTTCTGATACTACTACTAAAATTAATATTTCTATTAGGAATTTTAAATAAAAATCCATTTCTGACCATTTAAATATTTCTCTCATCATTATCATTATTGGATATTGCCATAAATAATATTGATATTCTCTACTTCCAAACTCTGCTATAACATCATATATTCTGCTTATTATTGGTATTCTTACTTTTTTTATATTTACTTTAATAGCAAGTGCAGGTATAAAACTAACACCTAAACTAAGTAAAAATAGTCCACCATAATAATTAAAGCTACTTTGATAATCAAAGAATAAAGCATAAAATATTAAGAATATATATGTAATAACTGATATTATCAGTATTGTTGCCTTTTGTTCATCTTCCAATTTTTTCTTATTAGCATAATATGCCGCAACTGCAGCACTTATAAAGAACGTAAAAATTCTTGTATCAGTTCCATAATATATTTCAGAAAAATCTCTACCTAAATATAGCTTATATCCCATAATTATTGCAGAAATTATACTTAATACTGTAAATATCCCTGATATTATATTATCAGATAATTTTAGTTTTTTAAATCCTTTTATCATTACAGGAAGTAGTATATATACTTGCATTTGTAACGATAGAGCCCAAATATGAGTTAATGGTAATAAGGTATTATATCCATCAAAATATGATATTTTATAAATTATTTGATATATATTATTTAAACTTAATACAGAAAATATCATACTTAATCTATATTTTTCTTCAAATCCTCCATTAAAATAATATAGAAATAAGGAAGAAATTAATATTACCATTAAAAGACTAGGATATATTTTAATTACTCTTTTTTTTAATTCTCCCCATATACTAAATTCTTTTGTTAATAAAGAATTAGTAATTAAATACCCACTTAAGGCAAAAAATACTATAACCCCTATATAAGTTCCTTTAAAATAGAACCAATGATAACACGATATCATAATCAAAGATACCGCTCTTAAAAAATCTAAACTTTTCAATCTTTTCACTTTATCCACAACATTCCTTTTCAATTTATAAGTACCTTTTATATTACTCCTTTTTAGGTTTATAGTCAAGATGCTTATTGATATATGATATAAAATAAGATATAATTATATATATTTGAAGAATAGGAGGTTTTTTATGGAATTAAAAGAAGAAATAGAAAACGGAAATTTATTAAGTCTTAAAGATGAATTAATTGATACAAACTCTGTTGATTTAGCACAAAGTTTGGATGAATTAAATCTCGAAGATATATTAAAAATCTTTAACTTAATAGGTACTGAAAAAGCCTCGGAAGTTTTTCCTTATCTTTCTATAGATTTACGTGAAAACTTAATACTAAATCTTTCTAATGACTTTCTTCATGATCTTTTAGAGTATCTATATACAGATGATATTAAGGATATACTTGATTATGAAAATAAAGAAGTTGAAGAAAAAATATTTGAAATTGCATCTCATAGTAGAAAAATGCAATTAAATATACAATTAAACTATAATGAAAATTCAGCTGGATCTATAATGTCTGCTGATTTTGTTAAAATTTCTCAAGATGATAGTGCTTTTATTGCAATGAAAAAAATTAAATCTCAAGAAAAAATTGCTGAAACTATATCTTATTGTTATGTAACTAATGAAAATTCAATATTGATAGGTCTTGTTTCTATGAAAGATATATTAATTTCTCAAGATGATACTTTAATAGGTGATATTATGGAAACGGATGTTATTTCTGTTGATGTAGATGATGATCAAGAATATGTTGCTCAAACTATGTCAAAATATGACCTTTTAGCTTTACCTGTTGTAGATAATAATCACCATATACTTGGTATTGTTACTATAGATGATGTACTAGATATTATAGAATCTGAAACAACAGAAGATATACAACGTATGAGTGGGATTAATCCTACAGATGGTAATTATTTAGATCAATCTAGTTTTGAAATTAGTAAAAGTAGAATTGCTTGGCTTTTAATTCTTATGGTTTCTGCAACAGTTTCTGGAAGTATAGTCACAGCAAATAGTGATATTACTTCTATTAGCTCTATATTAGCATTTATGCCTATGATAATGGATACAGCAGGTAATGCCGGTTGTCAATCTAGTGCAATGGTAATTCGTGGAATTATAGTTGATGATATGAAATTTTCTAACTTATTTAGTATTATAAAAAAAGAATTGTATAATTCTTTAATACTTGGAAGTATTCTTTTTATTATAAACACCTTAAGAATTATAATATTTATGCCATCAGTTAAATGGGAAACAGCAATACTTGTTTCACTTACCATATTAATTATAGTCACAATGGCTAATTTAATAGGTGGTATTCTTCCTATGATAGGGCTTTATTTAAAACTTGACCCAGCTAGTATGAGTGGTCCCGTCCTTACAACAGCTTGCGATGCTATATCACTTACTACCTACTTTACTTTAGCTCGTATTTTTATTGCAGGAGGTTTAATATAGATGGTTTATACTAAAGAACAATTATTTAACATTTTACCTGAATTTATTAAAGAAAAAAATGTTGATGGAATTAGACATATATTTACTGAATATAACATAGTTGATTTATCTGAAATATTTGAAGAATTAGATATAAATGAAGCTATCTTCACTTTCAGAATATTACCCAAAGATATTAGTGCTGAACTTTTTTCTTATTTAAGTCCAACAAAACAACAAAGACTTATAGAAATATTAAGTTCTCATGATGTATTTAATATAATAAACAACATGTTTAGTGATGATATTATAGAATTTATGGAAGAAATGCCTGCTAATGTTATAAAAAAAATACTTGCATCTGTTCCAGATAAAGACAGAAAAGAAATTAACACTCTTTTAAGTTATAAAGAATTTACAGCTGGATATATGATGTCTTCAGATTTTGTTGAACTTAGAAGTAATATCACGGTAGAAGAAGCTATAAAAATTATAAAACATAAAGCAGAATTAGTTGAAACAATTAATGTTTGCTACATAAGGGATGCCTCTAGAAAATATTTAGGAGTTGTTCATTTAAGAAATATAATAGTAGCTAGAGATGATACATTACTTGAAGATTTAATAGAGGAAAGTGATATTTATGTATATAGTAATACTGACCAAGAAGAAGTTGCTAAAATGTTACAAGAATATGATATTACATCTATTCCTGTACTAAATGATCAAAATAAATTAATAGGAATTATAACAGCCGATGACGTAATTGACGTATTAGTTGAAGAAGCAACAGAAGATATACATAAAATGGTTGGGGTTAATCATATAGAAGGTTCTTATCTTAATACTTCTATTATAGAAATGGTTAAATCTCGTATTTCTTGGCTTTTAATTCTTATGATTTCTGGTTCTTTTACTGGATATATACTTCAAACTTTTGAAGATAAATTAAGTGCTGTGGCAATACTTGCTGCTTCTATTCCTGTTATAATGTCAACTTCAGGAAATGCTGGTAGTCAATCAAGTTCATCAGTAATACGTGCTATAATAGTTGAAAATTTAACCTTAAAAAAGAATTTCTTTGATATTATAAAAAAAGAATTTTTAGTAAGTTTGCAATGTGGTGCAATAATATTTATAGTCAATATTTTAAGATTATTATTACTTAATAATTCAGGAATGAACTTAAATACAGCTATAGTTATATCACTTGCCATCGTTCTTTCACTAACTCTTGCCAATATTGTAGGAGGTTTACTTCCTTTAATATCTGAAGCATTTAACATAGACCCAGCAAGTATGGCATCTCCTGTAATCACAACTTTAGTTGATGCAGTTAGTTTATTTGTTTATTTTACACTTGCTATCGCAATATTAAAGATATAAAAAAAGAGCTTACACTCTTTTTTATTTTAATCCTTCTAAATAGTTATATAATGTCTTAACATGTACTCCTGTTGCTCCTACTGGTAAATATCCATAAGCTTTAGATAAAAAGGCAGTTCCTGCTATATCTAAATGTACCCAAGGTGTATTATTAACAAATTCTCCTATAAATAAACCAGCTGTTATAGTTCCTCCCATTCTTCCACCTGAGTTTTTAATATCAGCAACTCTTGAATTATTCAATTGTTTAAATTCATCAGATGTTGGAAGTAACCATATTGGTTCTCCTGCTTCTTTTGAAGCTTCTAAAATATCTTTAAATAATTCTTTATTATTTGTTACAGAACCTGTATAATATTCTGAAAGAGCTACAAGACATGCTCCTGTTAAAGTTGCAAGATCTATTATTTTATCTGCTTTTAAAACAGTTGAAGCATAATATACAGCATCAGCTAAAGTTAATCTTCCTTCTGCATCTGTATTATCTACTTCTATAGTCTTCCCTGCCATAGAACCTATGATATCCCCTGGTTTATATGCATCTCCACTTATAGAATTCTCACAAGCTGCTACAACTCCATATACATTTGTTTTAACATTATTCTTTGCTATGGCAAGCATAGTTCCTATAACTGTTCCTGCACCTCCCATATCACAAAACATTGTTTTCATTCCATCGTTTGGTTTTATAGAATATCCACCTGTATCATAAGTTACTCCTTTTCCAACTAATGCAACTTTTTCTGTACTTTCTGAATTATTCATATATTCCATAACTATCAATCTAGGTTTATTACTTGATCCTCTTGCAACTGATAGATAAGCTTCCATTCCTAATTCTTTTATTTCTTTTTCTTCATATATTTTTACTTTTACTCCAAATTTTTCTAATTCTTCTTTTGTAATGTTAGCTAAAGTTTCTGGATATATATAGTTTGAAGGAAGATTTACTAAATCTCTTGTAAAGTACACTCCATCCATAATATTTTGGATTTTTAGAAGTTCAGCTACTACTTTTTCTTCTTTTTCTTCTTCTATATCAAATCTTACATTTAATTCAAATTCATCTTCTTTTTTACTTTTAAATCTATCGTATATATATCCTGCATGAAGTATTCCTTCATATGCAGCTCCATAAGTTTTTCTTGTACATAAACCATTTAATTTAGGTATATATACTTTAACTTCAGGTTCTTTTTTAGCTTCTAATTCTTTAGCAAATTTAAAAAATATTTTTCTAACCTTATCTAATGTTAAGTCTTTTTCTTTTCCTAAACCAACAAAAACATATCTTTGTTTATCTTCAATATCTCTATAAACAACAATTTCTCCTTCTTTACCAGAGAATAATCCTTTTTTATTCAATTTTTCAAATACTTCATTTTCTATTTTATCTTCTTCAAATAATAAAATAGCTTCTAATTCATTTATTAATTCTTCTTCTAATTTAAAACTCATAATTTTATCTCCTACATTCTATTTTCTAATACATTTTCAACTATATTTCTTGCATGATCACACACTCTTGTAAAGTGAGAAATTAAATCTATATAATAAAGTCCTGAATGAATTTCACATTCTTGATTACTTACTCTTTTAATATGATTTTTTCTTACTTTTTTTTCATAACTATATATCTTATTATGTAAATCAAGAGCCTCTATTGCTTTTTCTTTATCTGAATTTTTAAGTGCATCTATTGCACATTTTATCATATCGGTTGATATTTGTAATAAATTATCTATTTCATTTTGTGCTGTTTCAGAATATTTTAATCCTTTCTTTATTTGATATTTTACATCATTTACTATACCAAATGCATGATCTCCTATTCTTTCAATATCTCTACACATATCTAAATATATACTTATTTCTTCTCCTTCTTTAACATTTAAATGTTCTCTAGAAAGTTCTGTCAAATATTTAGTTATTTCTTGATCTAAATTATTTACTCCATCTTCATGTTTTTCTAATTTTTCAGCTAATTTTTCATCATGATTTTTAAAGTAAACAACTGAATCTCCTAAATTTTTCATAGCAAGTTCTGTCATGTGTATTATTTCTTGTTTTACTTGACCTAATGCTATAGCCGGTGTTTTTAATAATATTTTATCTAAATATTTTATTATATATCCTTGTTTTTCATTATCATCTTTAATTAGTTTTGTTACTATATAAGCTAGAACTCCTATGAAAGGGAATAATAATATAGTATTTATAGTATTAAATGAACCATGAGCAAATGCTATTGTAAGTTTAGGTGTTAAATGTAAAATTTCTTGCATTTTTTCTATAAACATAGTAAATGGTGTTAAGAATATCAAGAAAATTATAGTTCCTATAACATTAAATAATACATGAGAAAGTGCTATTCTTTTAGCATCTGAATTAGCACCTATTACTGCTATTACTGCTGTTATTGTTGTACCTATATTATCTCCAAATAAAACAGGTAAAGTTGCCTTTAAAGTAATTAAACCATCTTGATGTAAATTTTGTAATATACTAATTGTTGCACTTGAAGCTTGAACAAGCATTGTTATACCTGTACCAACAAATACTCCAAGTATAGGTGTATTACTTAATTGTACTGTTAAATCTTTAAATTCTTGAAGGTCTCTTAATGGATACATTGCATCTGACATTAATGTTAATGCATAAAATATTCCACCAAAACCAAATAATAATCTTCCAATATTATTGATAGTTTTAGATTTAATAAAGGTTTGACATGCTACTCCTAAAAATAGTATAGGTAGTGCATAATGTGTTATATTAAATCCTATAATAAAGGTAGTAAGCGTTGTTCCAATATTAGCTCCCATTATTATTGAAATAGCTTGTTTTATATTTAAAAGTCCTGCTCCTACCAATCCTATAACAATAACAGAAGTTCCTGAGCTAGATTGAATTAGGGCTGTAACTAATATACCAACTAAAACTCCAGAAAAAGGCGAGTTAGTATATTTATCCAATATTTGCCTTAATCTATCTCCAGCAATCATTTGAAGACCATCACCCATATATTTAATACAGAAAAGGAATAATCCCAATCCTCCTAAAAATTCAAAAATAATTTTTTGAAATTCCATAATTTTTAAAAACCTCCTAGTTTATATCTAAAAGCTAATCTTTCAGAATTTTCTGAATAATTAATTTTTGCAATATATATAAATTTTGTTTTTTCTAATAACTTTAACATAGATATATTTTTTTCATGAGTATCCGTATAAATTATAAAACGAGAATCTCTTATAGAAATTCTAATAAGTTTGTCTATAAATAGTTTTCCATAGCCTTTATTATGAAAATTAGAATCTATTATTAATCTATGAATTATAGAATCATTTTCATCTTCTTTTATATTTATATATGCTTCCTCTTTTTTATATGATAAAGCTGCATAACCAATTATATTGTTTTCTACTTCTAAAACATATCCAATTTCTTCTAAAATATCTTGTTCAAAAATTTCCTTACTAGGATATTTGTCATCCCATTGTTGAATATTTTTTTGCTTTTGATATTCAACAGCATTATTTTTTAAAGTTAAAATTTTTTCTAAATCTTTATTTTTTGCTTTTCTTAATTTAGGTTCTTGTTTTTTTTCCTTTTTATTATTCTTTTTTATATTATATTTAGAACTAATATTATTAATATTTTCTCCTTTTAGGAATTCTGAAATAACATCAAAAATATTACTTTTTATTTTTTCTATTTCATTAAATTCTTCTTTAGAAAAATTACCAAGAACATGATTTACAACGCTAATATTATTAGGTTTATTTATACCTATTCTTAGTCTATTAAAATCTTCTCCTAAAACAGAAATAATAGATTTAATTCCATTTTGTCCTCCAGAAGATCCATTAGCTTTTATTTTTATTTCTCCTATTTTAATATCTAAATCATCATGTATAATTAAAATATCTTTATTTTCTATTTTAAAAAAGTTTTTAATTTCAATTACAGCATTACCACTTAAATTCATAAAGGTTAAAGGTTTTTGAAATAAAATATCTTCTCCATTTATATTCATTTTGGTATAAAGAGAATTAAATTTATTTTTCCATATAACATTATTAAAGTTATTTAAATATGAATCAAGTATTATAAATCCAATATTATGCCTATTTTTTTCATATTCTTTTCCAGGATTTCCTAGACCAACTATTAGTTTCATAGTCCTCCTAAAGTTTTTTTATCATATAAATTTTATCATTTTTTTAGAAAATTGACTACTAATTTTTTTCGTTAATTATAATATATATATATTTATATATCATTTTATTTATTATCATTATGTTCGTGATTTCGTGTAAAGTCTTTATTTATTATACTTTTCTGCTATTTTTTTTCGTTCTTATTTTTTCTTATTTTGTGAGAAAATTTTTAAAAAATTTTTTTCTTATTTATTTCACAAGCTTTTGTGAATTTTTTAGTTTACGTGAATTTTATTGTGAAAATATTTTAAATATCACGTTAAAAAAATATAACAGTAAGAGAATAATTTCTTGAAATCTTTTATTTATATGTTTTTTATTGTGAATAACTAGTGAATTAGTGAATAAATGTAATGTTAATAAATTAAAAGCAACATTCAAGCACGTCAAAGTCTAATCTAAAGTTTACAACAGGCAAA
Organism: uncultured Streptobacillus sp.; assembly: GCA_963526495.1. Taxonomy (GTDB): domain Bacteria; phylum Fusobacteriota; class Fusobacteriia; order Fusobacteriales; family Leptotrichiaceae; genus CAURNT01. The sequence continues at coordinate 12,302 of CAURNT010000022.1, forward strand.
AAAAGTAAAAAAATTTTGCATGTGAACAACTTTTTTTCAATAGCTAAAAATGGCATTAGGTTGATGTGAATGGATGTGAATAAATTTTGATAAAGGTTGATTTTTAAATGGTTAACAATGGTTTTTTATATGTGAATAAAGTTTGTGTGAATAGTAATTTGAAGTTTGAAAATATGTATTTTTTATGTTAATATAGCTATAGAAAAAAGAAAGGATTTAGATAAGATATGTTCGAACCAAATCAAATATGGGAAGCTATAAAAAATATACTACCAAACAATAATATTAAATTATCAGAGGATATAAATAAAAATGTAAAAGCAAAAGATTTTGAAGATTATTTAGTTTTAGAAGTTTTAGATAAAGATTCATATTTAGAATTAAAATCTTTAAAGGAAAAAATAGAAAGATTGGCAACCAATCAGTTTAAACCCTTAATCCAAAAAAATATCTGTATTGATTTGGTAAAATTGTATGAAGAAGATAATAAGGTAGATACAATAAAACAAGAAGATTTATTTGAATCTAATTTAAATCCAGAATATAGACTAAATAACTATATTGTAGGAGATAATAATATGCACGCTTATGGTCTTGCAACCTCTATAGCTAATGTAGAAGGTGCAGATTATAGTCCTTTATTAATATATGGGGATTCAGGGCTTGGAAAAACACATTTGGCGCAAGCTATAGGAAATGAGTATACAAGAGAACATAAAAAAAAGGTTAAATATATGACAGCTAATACTTTTACTAATGAATGGCTTGCAACATATATTAATTATGGAAATAATTCTCAAAATAATCCTTTTAACTTTAGAAAACAATTTCAAGATTTAGATATGTTGATAATAGATGACGTACAATTCTTTGAAACTGTTTTTGGAAGAGGAGAAGATAAAACTCAAAAGGAATTTTATGAAGTATTTAATATGCTTTATGAAAAAGGGAAACCTATAATATTAATATCAGATAAATATCCTGATAAGTTTCAAAATGCAGATGAAAGATTAAGAACAAGATTTAAAAGTGGAACTTCTGCAGAGTTAAGATTGCCAGATAAGTCAGTGAGAATGTCAATGATAAAAAATTATGCAGAAACTAATAATTTGGATATAAGTGATGAATTAATAGCATATATATCAGATGAATTAGAAACTAATTTTAGAGAAATTTTAGGAGTTATGAAAACTTTAAAATCTAAAGTTAAATTTTTTGAAAAAAATATAGATAAAGATTTAATTGATGAAGAATTGAATAAAAGAGAAAAGAAAAGAAAAGAAGAAATAACAAAAGAAAAAGTTATGGATGAAGTTTGCAGATATTATAATATAAATAAAGAAGAAATATTAAGTAAGAAAAGAACGAGCGATGTTGTTAAGCCTCGTGATGCTTTTAGATTTATACTTGCAAAAGGTCTTAATATGGAAATTGGGAAGATAGGTAAGATACTAAATACTGATCATAGTGCTGTTTCTAAAGCTATAAAAAAAGTTGAAGAAACAACAGATAAAGAATTAAAAGCAGATATAGCTCAAATAAGAATAAAATTAGGTGTATAAAAAAAAACGGATAATTCCGTTTTTTTTATATGTTTTCTATACTAAATTTCTCTTCCATTTTTTCTAGTAATAATGAAACTAAACCATCTGCAATAGAACGACTAAGAGTTCCAACACCTAATCTCTCACGTCTAATTATACTTGTTAATATAGCACGTAATCCTAGCATATTAGGATTATTATTTACATATTCTTCAAATGAAGATATTTTCAATAGTTTAGTAGTTTCAGAATATGTATAGTCACAAAATAAAGGATTATGAATAAATTTAATTAATTCATTCGTTTCTTTACCATAATCAGCATAAAATTCAGGGGTTTTTCTATTGTTTGTTGGTAACCATTTTATAGGTTCTTTTTTATCAAATATTTCTTTATAACTTAATATATTATCAAACAGATTTTTTTTGTATGAATATAATTCTAATCTAAATTCTTTAAAATTTTCATCAAGCAATAAAATATCTTCTAATTTTTTTCCGTTATAAATATCTTTTAATATTTTCACTAAAAATTCATTATTTTCATTGTTAAAAAATGAAGTAAAAATATTTTGTAAATTTATAGATAAATTAAATTTTCTTTTTTGTAAAAAATTTTTAAGAAATTCTAAATTAGCACCATTTCTACCTAAGTATATAGCAAGGTTTATAGCTTCAATATCATTGTTATCTTTATCTAGTAATTTAGAAAAAAAAGATAAATCTCTACTATTACTATAAATATATGATATTAAAAAACTATTATTAAAAGTAGTTTCAAAATTTAAATTTTTAATATTTTCTAAAGTTTTTTCTTTATTGTTATATCCATTTATGTAGCATTGAACTACTTTAAAAATATTTTCCATAAATTACCTCTTTATTTCTTTTTATTAATTTCATAACCTAATTCTTTTAACATTCTTTCATTTTTTCTCCAGTTTTTAGAAACTTTAACCCATAATTTTAATGTTATTTTAAGACCGGTAAGAGCTTCTATTTCACGTCTACTTTCTATACCAATTTCTTTAAGTAAAGACCCATTAAGTCCTATTATAATACCTTTTTGACTATTTCTTTCAACATATATATTGACTTCATATCTTCTTTTATCATTTTTTGTTTCAATATCAATAATTTCTACGGCAACACTGTGAGGTATTTCGTCACGAGTTTTAAGTAATATTTTTTCTCTTATAGTTTCTATAACTATTTTGTTAACAGATAAATCAGTATAATAGTCTTCAGGATAAAACCACATGTCATTAGAAAGATAATTTTTAACAACATCAAATATTTTATGTATACCTAGTCCATATTCAGATGATATGGTTATTATCCCTTCAAAATTACCTAATTTTTCTTTTATTTCTTTTTCTTTACTTAAGATATCTTCATCAGTCATTTGATCTATTTTATTAATAATTATATATGTAGGAGTATTTGAAAGACGTATATTTTCATTAACAAACATATCTCCGGGACCAATTTCTTGAGTACCATCAAGTACAAAAAAAACAAGGTCACATTCATTAAGAGTTTCTATAGCAATTTCTGTCATGTGTTCTCCTAACAGATGTTTTGGTTTATGTATACCTGGAGTATCTACAAATATATATTGGTTATCTCCTTTATTAACTATTCCTCTAATTTTATCACGAGTAGTACCAGATTTATCAGAAACAATAGCAACTTTTTCTTCTATTAATTTATTTATTAAAGTTGATTTACCAACATTAGGTCTACCAACTATGGAAATGAAACCTGATTTCATGAAACCTCCTATTTCTTTTTTTAAAAGTATATCATAAATATATTTTAAATACAATTTTATTAAAAATAATAGTTATATTCTATATTAAATGAAATATATTTTAAAAAATGAAAATATAGGGTATACTTTTATTGAAGTATTTATATTAAGGAGGAATCTATGTTTTTAAAAAGAAAAGTATTAACTTTAACATTATTAGTTGGATTGGGGTTATTTTCTTATTCAGCAGAAAAAGCAGCATATACTCATAAAGGGTATACAACTCGTGAACTTGCATTAATAGGAGAAAATAATGCAAAAGAAATTAAATGGGTAAGTGTAGAAGATATTAAGGAAAGTTTAAAAGGAGTTGCACCAATTACAGTAAGTTTTGATATAGATGATACAGTATTGGCTTCAAGTCCATGTTTCTTTTATGGGGCAAATCATTTTAATAAAGATGGAGTAAAATATACAAGAAATCAAGCTTATTGGGATTTTATTGATAAAAATGCTTGTGATGAATATTCTCTTCCAAAATTATCTTCTAAAGAAATAATTAAGATGCATTTAGAAAGAGGAGATAAAGTAATATTTATAACAGGTAGAACAGCAAGTAAAGATTATAGTGCTGATAAGTTAGATTCAACAGCTAAAGTTTTACAAAAAGAATTTGGAATAGTAAATATGCAACCTATATCATATAGAACACCTGAAACAAAGGCAGCAAATAAATACGATAAAACATATTACATAAAAAAATATGGGGTTTCATTACATTATGGAGATAGTGATGATGATATTTTAGCAGCAAGAGAAGCAGGTATAAGAGGAATAAGAGTAGAAAGAGCAACTACAAGTACAAATACATCTGGAGCTTTAAATGGAGGGTTTGGAGAAGAAGTTGTTAAAAATTCATCATACTAATATATAAAAAATGGGATTTTAAAATCCCATTTTTTTATATATCTTAATTAATGTTTATGTGAACATCCACATCCACAAGATTTATCAGCTATTGCAGCAACACCTGGTAATACTTTACCTTCTAAGTATTCAAGTGAAGCTCCACCACCAGTTGAGATGTGAGAGAATTTATCTGCATATCCAAGTTGAATTGCAGCTGCAGCTGAATCTCCTCCACCTATAACTGTTATAGCATCTGAAAGATGAGCTATAGCTTCACAAACTCCTATAGTTCCTTTAGCGTAATTACTCATTTCAAATACACCCATTGGTCCGTTCCATACAACTGTTTTTGCACCTTCTAATTCTTTTGCAAATAATTTAACAGAATCAGGACCTATATCTAATCCCATATCGTCATCAGCTAAATCATCAACTGAAACAACTTTAAAGTCTACATCATTTTTAAATTCTTTAGCTACTACTGTATCTACAGGTAATATTAATTTATTTCCTGCTTTTTCAAGTATAGATTTAGCTAATTCTAATTTATCTTCTTCTAATAAAGATTTTCCTGTATTTTTACCTAAAGCTTTTAAGAAAGTGAACATCATTCCACCACCTATTATAACTTTATCGGCTTTATCTAATAAGTTTTCAATAACACCTATTTTGTCACTAACTTTAGCTCCACCTAAGATAGCAACAAATGGTCTTTTAGGTTCATCAACAGCACCACCAATGAATTTTAATTCTTTTTCAACTAAGAATCCAACAGCACTATTTTCAATGTTAGATGCTATACCAACATTTGAAGCATGTGCTCTATGAGCAGTTCCAAATGCATCGTTTACATAAACATCACCAAGAGATGCCCAATATTTACCTAATTCAGGATCATTTTTAGATTCTTTTTTACCTTCAGGACTTAAATCTTCAAATCTAGTGTTTTCAAACATTAAGATTTCACCAGTTTTTAATTCATTAACAGCAGCTTCTAATTCTGCACCTCTTGTTTGAGGTATGAATTTAACAGGTTTTCCTAATAATTCTTCTAATCTTTTTGCAACAGGTGCTAAAGTTTTAGAAACTTTATCTTCTTCAGTTTTAACTTTTCCTAAGTGAGAGAAAGCTATAACTTTTCCACCATTTTCTAAGATGTATTTTAATGTAGGAAGTGCAGCTTTAATTCTGTTATCATCTTTAATAACTCCTTCTTTTATAGGAACATTAAAGTCAACACGAACTAATACTTTTTTACCAGCAACTTCTAAATCGTGTAATGTTTTTTTTGCCATGACAATTCTCCTTTGCATTTATATTATATAGTTAATTATATCACTTAACTATTAAATTTTCAAGATATTTTATAATTTAGTTAACTTAATTATTGACAATTAACATTTTATGGAGCTATACTAAAAAAAAGGGTAAAGGATGTGACGTTTATGATTATTAAAAGTAATAAGAAAAAAATTTTTATTTTTTTAATTTCTATTTTAATTTTAAGTAATTTTGGATATTCAGATGATAATTCTAATATAGCTCCTGATAAAAGAGATATTTCAATAGGAATAGGAGCAGAACCTGTATATGATACAGGATTAACTCCAGATGGAAATATTACAATAGGTAAAGATAGTTCATAACTAGTTGGTGGTGGACGTCAAGAAAATATGTTTAATTTTATGAAAGATGGTAAAAATCAACCAGGTTCTGTTATGATAGGAAGTTCTACTTTTGGAAGAACTGGAAGTGTAATGATAGGGTCTCATAGATATAAAGGGGAAATGGGAGATGTAGATGTAGACACAACTGTAAAAGGTGGAGAGAGATACGGTAGTGGTTATGGGTATTCTATATATGCTACAACAGTTGGAACAAATAGCTTTACTAATGGTATGCTTGCAACAAACACAGGGAGTTTTTCTATAATCACGGGGAAAAATGATGGAAATTTAGGTTTTTTGGGAGCAAGTGATGCAGTACAAAACTTTGGAGCAACAATAACAGGGTCTTTAAATGCTATAGAATCAAAAACTTCTGATAGTTCATATTCAGGAATCGCAAACTCAATTGTAGGGGTTGCAAATAGGACTTTTAACTCTAATGGTTCATTAATATTTGGTTCTGGAAATGAAATAACAAATTCAATAGAAAATATAAAGGCACCAAGTGGGGGCTCTTTTGCTTCGGCTAAAGATATGGCAGAAAAATTAAGAGAAACATTGAAAAAAAGTTCAGGTGGAAGTACTTTAGCAATAGGTGGTGGAAACAAAGCGGATTATACAAAAAATACTTCTATAATAGGAGTTAATAATAGTGTTATAGGTACAAAAAATAAGGTTAGTGAATTAAATTATGTTAGTGGGTATAATAATAATTTAGTTAATAGCTCTAAAAGTATAGTCACAGGAACAAATGTTTCTTTGGAAAATACAAAAGGAAATATAGTTTTAGGATTTTCAGATAAAGAAAATAAGATAATAAATAACAATATTGTTGCAATAGGAAATAATAGTAATGTTAAATTTGATGGTGGAGTGGCACTGGGAGAATCATCAGTTTCTAATAGAGATAAAGGAATGTTAGGTTATAATCCTGTAACAGATAGTCCTATTACAATGACAGAAATTGTAAAGATGAGTAATAAAGAAGATGAGTATAAACAATTAAATGAAGAAAATATAACTTTAAATAAAGAATTGACAAATCTTAAAGACGATGTTGAAGAAAAACAAAAAGAATATGATAAATTAGATTTTTGGGGTAGATATTCATCAGAAGGTACAAACTTAAAGAAAAAAATAGCAGAAGAAAAAAAGCAAATATCTAATATTGAAAGTAAACAAAATGATATAAATGCTAGTATTAATAAGATGACATCAACTTTTTATTCAAGTTCTGCCGCTGTTTCAGTTGGAGACGAAGATAAAGGGATAACTCGTCAAATAACAGGAGTTGCAGCAGGAACTTTTGATACAGATGCAGTGAATGTTGCTCAACTTAAATCTTTAAAATCATATTTTGAAAGTAAAAAATCAGAATCAAATGTAGGGATTGCTTTAGCGTTAGCTGCTGCTAATATGCCACAAATATCTACAAAGGAACATATAATAACTGCAGGATTGGGTTTCTATAAAGGAGAACAAGCATTAGCGGTTGGAATAAATGGAATTACTAGAAATAGATCTTTAAGCTATAAAGCAAGTGCTACATTAAATACTAAAGGAAATGTAGGCTTTGGATTAGGTTTAGGGTATCAATTTGGAAGTGATATTGATAAAGAAAAAGATTATAAAATAAAAGAATTAGAAAATAAAAATTTAGAGCTTGAAGAAAAGGTTGAATATCTTATGAAAAAAATGAATGAATTAATCAAGAAATAATGTCTATTATATTTTTACATTTTTAACACAATAAATATTATATGTTAAAATTTGAAAAAAAATAAATTTAATGTATAATATATCTTAGAAACGGAGGAAAAAATGCAAAAAATAGATTTTTATTATCATCATGATGAAC
>CAURNT010000023.1:0-19725 GCA_963526495.1 uncultured Streptobacillus sp.
TCATTTACAAAATCATTGAAGTCAAAAATTTTAAGATCATTTTCTCCTTCACCTACTCCTAAAAATTTAACAGGTTTTTTTAATTCTGAAACTATAGGAAATATTATTCCTCCCTTTGCAGTTCCATCAAATTTAGTCAATATTATACCTGAAATATTAGATATAGAATTAAATATTCTTGCTTGTTCTAGTCCATTTTGTCCCGTAGTAGAATCTATAACTATTAAAGATTCATATTCATCAACATTTTGCTTAATTATTTTATCTATTTTTTCAAGTTCTTTCATCAAATCTACTTTATTATGTAATCTTCCTGCTGTATCTATTATAGCTATATCACAATTTTGAGATTTAGCAAAATTTAAAGTATCATAAACAACTGCTGCTGGATCCGAACCTTGTTTTTGTTTTACAAGTTCAACTCCTGCACGATTACTCCAAACTTCAACTTGTTCTATAGCAGCTGCTCTAAAAGTATCTGCTGCTCCTATAACAACTTTTTTACCTTGTTTTTTAAACATAAGTGCCATTTTACCAATAGAAGTTGTTTTACCTACTCCATTAACTCCTATCACAACTATTACATTTAATTTCCCATCTCTGATTTTTAATTCATTATTTTCAGAAATAGATAATCTTTCAATTAATATTTGTTTTAATTCATCATACATTAATTCACGAGTTTTTATCCCTTTATTTCTAACATTTTTTTCTAAATTTTGAACAACATCTAAGGTCATATTCATTCCCAAATCTGATTGAATTAGGATTTCTTCTAATTCTTCATAAATATCATCAGTTATTGGTGTCCCCGAAAAAAAATCCTTAATTTTAGTAAAAAAGCCTTTCTTAGGCTTTATTAATAAATCATTTAATCCCATCTTTCTCCTTTTCTGCCTGTGATTTTTCTAAATAATCTGGCACTAAATTTAATAAATCAATTTTCTCTAAAATTCCTTCTTTCAACATATCATAAAATATACATGAATTTAATCTCAAAAAAACATCTGATAAAGATAAATCTATTCCTTTTTCTTCTATTTTTTTTCTATAAGAAATAGCTCCATCACCAATCAGTTTATATTTTTTTTCTAAAACTAAAGATATTATTTCATCAACATTAGATTTAAATCTTTCTCCTACCAGTTTACCTTTTTCATATATACCCGCATATAACTTTTCTTTATTAGAATCTATTATAGCTACAATATTATCTTTATATATATTATATCCTTGATAAGCTAGAGCATCTAATTCATTTACAGTATATATATTCACATCTTTTTTTTCTGCAAAAATACCTTTTATTAAAGCTGATGATATTCTAACTCCAGTAAAAGAGCCTGGTCCTATAGATATTATTACATTCATAACATCTGATAATTCCTTATTAGTAAAAGTAAATAAACTCATCAATTCATCTACTATATATGTAGAATGTGTTTTCTTTACATTTATATTAATATTAGCAATCATAGCGTCATTTTCATATAAAGAAAGTGAAGCTAATTTTGTTGAAGTTGTAATTAAAAGTGTCAACATAATTTCCCCTTTCAAATAAACAAAAATGGTATAATATCCATTTCTTTAATATTATACCATACTTTGTTATGAATTGTAATTAAAGTATTACCAATTATATGTAAGACCTAATTTTAACTTATATTTTGTTTTTTTATATTTTAATTTGTCATCTTTTTCTTTATATTTATGTCCATTTTTATTAGTACCAGTTTGCCCAAATATGTTATCCATTTCTAACTTAGATTCAAATTTCATATTTTCTATTATAGGAGCATCTATCTCTATATATGGTTTCATATTATATCCTTGACCTATAACTAATTTATCTTTTTCTTCTTCTTTTTCTACACTTTCTGATTTTCTAAGTTCTAAATTAGCACCTAAAATTAATCCCCCTTTAAATTTTATTCCATTTTCAAATCTTAAATAATTAATATCTAATTTAGTACCAATTATATTATTGAATCCTATAAAATTATCTTTTTCATAATTTGATTCATTTTTATTTTCTAAAATAAATTCAGTTGAAAATCCTTTTTTTAATCTAGTTGAATATTTTAATAAAGTTTCATTTTTAATATCCATATCTATATCATCTTCAGATATTTTTCTATTTAATTTCAATTTATTCTCTATATCAATTTTTAATTTTTTAGAATTTATCTTAGTTATATTTTCAAATTTAATTTCTTTTTCATCTTTTTCAACATATTTATCTGGATTTGTAGAAGAATATGTCATAACTCCCATATATTCTTTATTCTCTTCATTTTTGAAATAATAGTAATCACGCATACTACTCAAATCATTACCCTCTACAACATTAGTAATCATATTAACATAATCACCCTGATTTTCTTTTAATCCTCTATTTTCTTCTAATGAATAATAATCTCCTCTAACTATATATTTTCTATTAGAATCCTGTGTTTTATTATATTTATATTCTAATTTAGAATCATTTGATACATCAAACCCCGAACCAAATATATTGCTTTTTTTCAAATTAGTTGACAATTTAAAATCAATCATATCAATTCTTCTATCAAATTTTAACTTTGCATCATCTAAAGGAGTTTTTCTATAATTACCAGTATGATGAAAACTTATATCAATCTTAGCTTGTTCTATTTTATCATGGCTATGATCTAAAACTTCCCAAAATTCATGATATCTCTTCTTCTCGATGTTATAGTCTAAACTAATATCAATACTATTTTTAAAATTATATCTTTCTTTAATAACATCTAATTGTAATTTATTGTTTAATCCTAAATTAAAGAAAAGATTTGAATTGATTTTTGTTTTCAATTCACTAGTCAAATCCAAATAATACGGATTATATACATTTTTAAATGATACCTTAGGTCTTACATTAAAAGATAAGTTATCATTTAAAACTAATATATATTTACCATCTATAATAGATGATAAAGGAGTATATTCAACATTACCTAATCTATGTCCATTAGGCATAAAAGTATATTTAAAGCTCTTTTTATTATCAGGTTCATATTTAAATCCTAAAGTAAATCTAGGCCCTTTAACCTTATTTTGTGTATTTGTTATATATCTTTCAAGTTTAAAAGCATCTTCATTTTCTCCATGATTTTCTTCTCCATGCTCATGGTCATGGTGATTATGACTGTGTTCATGATTATGTTCATGTTCTCCTTCTTCATGTTCATGTTCTTCACCATCTACATCAGATTCATCAACATTAGGATCTCCTATATAGTCTGAAGAACCATCTACTCTCTTATAAGGAAGTTCTGCATTAAAATTTTCATCATTTTTTATATTCACATAATCGCTAGGGATATATTTACCATCATCTTTAACAAAATTTCTTTGAGTATAATAATATATAGGTTTTGCATCATATATATTTTTTTGATCTAAATTTGCATTAAAATTAAAAACAAAATTATCATTTATATTCATTTTAAAATCAAAAGGTGTAAATTTTGAACTCATTTTACCTTTTTCTCCATCTAATTCTAATTTAGAATTAAATTCATATTTAATATTAGCTACTGATAAACTAGACAATATCATAACTCCTAAAAATGTTTTTTTCACTAAAATCTCTCCTCTAACATTTAATTTCATTTTGTATTATACACTATTTAAAATAGTTTGCAAAACTCTCAAATTCAGTATTAAAGGTACTTTTAGGTAGTTTGTTTATTATTTATCAAGTATAAAAAAAATAAAAAAAATCAGTCTAAACAAAAAGGATTATCTTTTTAGATAATCCTTAATTTATTATTTTTCAATGTATTTACCATTATCAAAACTATATGATTTCCCATTAATTTCTAAGTATCCTTCAGCTCTAGCACCATAATTTTTAACTCCGAAATATACTTTTCCATCTCTTGATTCAAAAGCTTCTCCAGATGCACTTTTAATTCTATTTAAAACATAATCATGACCTTCAAATCTTAATCCTGCTACATCACCATCTCCAATAAGTGCTAGATTTACTTCATTATTACCATTTTTAAAACTATAAACTCTAGTTTTTTGTTCTTTTGCATACTCACTATAATCTATATTACTTTCAACAAAATTAAATCCTTGCCCATTAACTTCAACATAAGCTTGATTTCCTTTTATACCTAAATAAATATTACCATTTTCATTTGAAAATGCCATACCTGAAGCACTACGAATTCTGTTTAAAGTTACATTTGAATTATCAATTTTTACATTAACTAAATCTTTAACTCTATCATAAACAACATTCATATTCATATTATTATCTACACCTTTAAAGTTATATACATATTCATTCTTAGCTTCACCATATTCTTTAGAATTACCAACAACTTTTAAAGGTATATTAGTTGTATCATTTAATTCTAAGAAAGCTTCCTTACCTTTAATTCCTATATACATCTTATTTTCTTTAGATTCAAAAGCTTCTCCAGATGCAGTTACAACTCTTTTAAACATAATTTCTTTACCATTATACTTAACATAAGCGTCATTTTCAGGAGTTACAACTAATAATATTCTAGTGTCACTACCTTCTAAATTAAATACATACTGATCCTTAGCATTTAAAACTGCTGTTTTTTGATTTTCAAAAGTAGTCACATTATTTGAATTTGCTGAACTACAACTAGATAAAGCAACTATAGCTGTTGCTATTAAAATTAATTTTTTCATTTATATCCTCTCCTATTTTTGATATAACTAATATTAACATTTAATTTTTTAATTTATCATATTTTTGAATATATTTTTCTATATATATATCTTATTTTTTCATTAGTTATATTAAACTACTTGCCAATATTAAACCTAAATATGTACCTATAACATATCCTAAAGTCCCAACAAGCATAACAGGAGCCACATATTTAGTCCATCCTTTTGATATTGCCATAGCAGTTGCAGTTGTAGGACCTCCTATATTTGCATTAGATACAAGTATAGCTTCCTCAAGACTAAAATTAAATAATTTAGCAAAAGCAAAAGTTATAACCATATTAATTATAACCATAATCGCACAAAATACTAACAATAATGGTGAATTAACAACTATACTCTTAATCGAAGCTGGGATACCTATTACAGCAAAGAATATATATATTAAGAATGTCCCTATTTCTTGTGATCCTATAAGTTTCTTGAAGAAAGTTGAAAATACTGTTGCTAATATTACTGTTATACTTGTAAGTAATATATATTTATTAGCTAAAAAGTTTATAACATACCCTCTATCTTCTGCTAATATTAAATCTGAAAAGCCAAAAGAAACTGCAACTATTAAAACTGATATTGTAAAATTAAACGCAACATCTTCTAAAGTTATAGGTCTTTTAACCTCTTTTTTATCATCCATATTTTTTATATCATTTCTATACTCTCTTTTAAAATACTTATTAAAAAACGGAATAGTTGGTATTATTATTAATACAAAGAAATATAACACCATAAGAAGATTATCACTTACTATAAGAGCTGAAGCAAGTTGTTTATCAAGATTAAGAGCAGTTTGAACTGCAACAAAATTTACTCCTCCTCCAATATATGATGCAGTCATCGTACCTGCTATATTATTTAAAGTTGGAATATATTCTCTTAAAAGATAAAATCCTACTACTGCACCAAGCATAGTTCCTACTGAACTTAATAAAAAAATTATTGCAAGTCTACCACTTTCTTTCCATATTTTCTTTATATCACACTGAAATAAAAGAAGTGGTATAGCTATAGGAACAACATATCCCCAAACATCATCATAAACTTTAGATTCCAAAGGAATAATATTAAAATTAGATAATAATAAAGCTATAATAAGTGCCATAATCGCACCACTAATTTTAGCAACTAATGTATATCTATTTTCTAAAAATATAGCAATAGTAGCTATAACAAGAATAATAGCCCATAATATTAAAGTATTTTCTGAATTTATTATTGAATTAAACATAAGCTCTCCTTTTCATAAATATTCACTGTTAGTTTATCAGTTTTTTATATTTTTATCAATTTATTTTATATCATCACAAATCATTTGTATATACTTAAGTTCATTAAATCCCATATTATTATATAGCTTTATTCCCCTTTTATTATTAATTTCTACTTCAAGCCTTATTCTTTTATAATCTTTAAATTTTTCTTTTAAAAATTCAATAACCTTACTACCTATACCCTTACTTCTATATTCATCCCTTACATATAACTCTTCAAGCAAACACACCATTCCTCCTGCTTCTTGAGAGTAAGTTTTAGATAACAAACAATAGCCAAAAATTATTGTATCTTCTTCCATAATATATCCTTCTGTGTATATATTAGAACTTATTAAAGTATTAAAGGTTGTTTCAAAATTTATACTATCAACAGGATGTAAAACAGCTTCTGAATTATAGAATTCATTAACCAATTCTAAATATATATTTCTATCTTTTTCATTTATTTGTCTTATTTCCATTATATCTCCTATAACTCTATATTTTTAACTCTCATTGCATTAAGTATAGCTATTATTGTAACTCCAACATCTCCAAACACAGCAACCCACATAGACATTAAATTAAATGTTCCAAAAACTATAATCGCCAATTTAACTCCCATAATTATAATTAAATTCTGAACTATTATTGAATTCATTTTTCTTGATAATTTTATTAATTTTACTATACCAAATAAACTATCATTATTTATTATTACATCAGAATTATCTATAGTAATATCATGACCATTTTTACCCATAGATACTCCTATATCTGCTCTATTAATAACACCTACATCATTAATTCCATCACCAACAAACATAGATACTCTTTCATCATTATCTAATATATCATACTTGTCTTTAGGTAATAAATTAGAGAAAACTTTTTTTATTCCAACATTAGCTGCAACTTTATTTCCTATTTCTAAATTATCACCAGTTAGTATAGTAATATCTTTTATACCCATTTTCTTTATTTCATCTATCGCAATTTTAGAATCCTTTTTTATTTTATCTTTTAAAACGAAAGATAGAACGCATTCTTTATTTATAAACACAAATATTTTATCAAAATCATCATCTTTTATACTCAAACCATAAATATCTATCATATTTTTTCCACCTATGAGTATCTCATCATCTCCTGTACTAGCTTTTAGACCAATACCATCTATTTCCTCAAAAGTTAAAAACGATATATCTTTATTAAATTCTTCAATTTCATCTTTAAAATTAAATTTATGACTTTGACATGCATCCCCTAAAAAATGCCCTTGAGCCTTATGTTCTTTTATTAAAACGTCACCTTTTTTATGTGATTCTTCTTCATGACAACATCCACAGTGTTCGCATATACTTGAATATTTAAAATAATTTTCATCGCTATGCACAAATCCATATTTGTTATTTATAAAATCAATAATAGATTTTGAAATAACATGTGATGATCTTTTCTCCATATTATATACATATTCATATACTTTTTTACCATCTATATTATTAAAATATTCATAAACTGAACTAACCTTATACTTTCCTTCTGTTATAGTACCAGTTTTATCTAAATATATTGCTTCTAATCTATCAATTTTTTCAAATACATTAGCTCCTTTTATTAATAATGAATTTCTACTTGCATGTCCTATACCTAAATAAAAAGTCAGCGGTATAGAAAGCAATAAAGCACACGGACAAGCAACAACTAAAAGAGTAATACCATTATACATTGAATCATAAAAATCTATTCTTTGAATAAATAAAGGCGGGATAATTGTTACCATTAGTGCAATTAATATAACTATAGGAGTATAAATTTGTGTAAAACGAGTAATATATTTTTCAAGTTTAGATTTATTATGACTTGAATTTTCTATTATTTCAAGCATAGAATAGATATTACTCTCTTCCATTTTCTTTAAAACTACTATCTCTATACTTTCACTCACATTAATATATCCTGCATATATATTTTCTCCTTCCAAAACTTTTTTAGGTATAGATTCACCTGTTAAAGTTGAAGTATCCATATATGCCTGACCCTTAACTATTTTTGAATCAAAAAGTAATTTTTCCCCTTTTTTTAAAAGTAATCTATCACCTATTTTTATTTTTTCTGAATCAATATTTAAAACATTAGAATCCTCTATTTTATTAACAATAGTATTTTTAAGTGCAAGAACTTCTCTTATGCTATTTCTAGAGTTTATAATAGATAATTCTTGAAAATATTCACCTATACTATAAAACAGCATTATTGCACTTGCCTCTGCATAATCTCTTAATAATATAGCTCCAAGTGTTACTATAACCATAAGCACTTTTTCATTAAACACATCTTTTTTCTTAATAGAAAGCCACGCTTCCTTAAAAACCTTATAAGCTATTATTAAATACGACATTATATATATGGGATTAAAATAATATTTAATATCTGAATCATATTTTAAAAACCAATAAAATACTTTATCTAATATAAAAGCAACTAAAAATAATCCTAAAGAAATATACATATTAAAATTTTTATTATTTAATTCTTCTTTTTCTTTATACATATCATATTCTAAATCATTTAAAATTTTAAAATCTCTCTCAAATTTTTTAGCTTCTTTTTCTAAATTTATTATATTTTCTTCTTCATCATTCACAAATTCTACTATCATAGTATTAGTCGTAAAACTAATATCAATTTTTTTTACATAATCTAACTCAGATAAAATAGATTCTAATTTATTAGAACAAATCTGACAGTCTAATCCTTTTATTTTATATTTCATATTTCCTCCTTAATCAATTATATCATAATTTTTTTTGTGAAAAAATCATTTTATTTTTTAATTTTTTTTATATCTTTCACTTAATTATATATCAATTTTTTTAAAATTTCAACTTAAGACTGAATTATATTTATTTCATTTTATTTAATAAAATAAATACATAAATATAATTAACACTAAATATAAAAAATTAAAAACTTTCATATTATAAAGTCTTTTATTTTAGAATTTGTAAACTATATTATTACCCACTTAAAATTTCAACATTAAATATATTATTTATCATTATTACTGTTATTTTAATTCCTATATTAAAACCTAATCCATATAATTTTATTTCATTTATATCATTATTTTGCCTTATAATAAATGATTTAAAATTAAATAATTGGAAAATAGAAAATATAAAATTTAAAACAACAAATATATTAGCAATAGGATATTGGATTATAGCTATTATAAAATTTATAATAAAGTAAAAAATCATTTTTATAAATAGAATATGTATCAACAAAAAACCAAAATATTTATCAAACATATTTTTGTGAAAAAATTATTTTATTTTTTAATTTTTTTATATCTTTCACTTAATTATATATCAATTTTTAAAAAATTTTAACTTAATACTGAATTATATTTATTTCATTTTATTTTATAAAATAAATACATAAATATAATTAACACTAAATATGAAAAATTATAAAAATTGAAAACTTTTTATACTATAAACTATAACGCCTTTTATCTTGTAATATATGATATTTTATGATATAATCAATTTGTAAATTAAAAATAAATGGAGGTATTTTACTATGGCAGTAAAAGTAGCAATCAATGGTTTTGGAAGAATAGGAAGATTAGCTTTAAGAGTAATGGCTAACGATCCTAAATTTGATGTAGTAGCTGTAAACGATTTAACTGATGCTAAAACATTAGCACACTTATTCAAATATGATACAGCACAAGGAAGATTCAACGGAACAATAGAAGTTAAAGAAGATGCATTCATCGTTAACGGAAAAGAAGTTAAATCTTTTGCTAAAGCAAATCCTGAAGAATTACCTTGGGGAGAATTAGGTGTAGATGTAGTATTAGAATGTACTGGATTCTTCACTAAGAAAGAAAAAGCTGAAGCTCACATTAAAGCAGGAGCTAAAAAAGTTGTTATTTCAGCACCTGGACAAGGTGACTTAAAAACAGTTGTATTCAACGTTAACCACGAAATATTAGATGGAACAGAAACTGTAATATCTGCAGCTTCTTGTACAACTAACTGTTTAGCACCTATGGCTAAAGTATTACAAGATAAATTTGGAATAGTTAGTGGATCAATGACAACTATACATGCTTATACAGGAGATCAAAACACTTTAGATGCACCTCATAGAAAAGGTGACTTAAGAAGAGCTAGAGCTGCTGCTGCAAATATAGTTCCTAACACAACTGGAGCTGCAAAAGCAATAGGATTAGTTATACCTGAACTTGCTGGAAAATTAGATGGAGCTGCTCAAAGAGTACCTGTACCTACAGGATCATTAACTGAATTAGTTACTATATTAGAAAAGAAAGATTTAACTAAAGAAGAAATTAATGCAGCTATGAAAGAAGCAGCAAACGAAGCATTCGGATACACTGAAGAACCATTAGTATCATCTGATATTATAGGAATTTCAGAAGGATCTTTATTTGATGCAACTCAAACTAAAGTTATAGGATCAGGAGATGCTCAATTAGTTAAAACTGTTGCATGGTATGACAACGAAATGTCATATACTCAACAATTAATAAGAGTATTACACTACTTCGTAAGTTTAATTAAATAATAATATACAAAAAGCCGAATAACATTTCTGTTGTTCGGCTATTTTTTTTAATTTATTTATCTTTAATATTAAATATTTCTTTTCCCTTTTTATACCCATATACATAGTCAAGGTTAATATTTTCCATAGACTTAAATACTTTTTGTTTAAGACCAGGATTATTTTTTTCTAACTCTTCTAACATATTTTTAATTTCACGTCTTTTACTTGAAGTTTTACCAGCCTCTATTACACAACCACAATTCATTGCTCGTATACCATTAGTCTTAGTAAAATCTATAATGTCTGATTCATGAACTAATACCATAGGTCTTATTAAAACTAACTTCCCTGATGTAGAATCAGCTTTGGGAAGCATCGTTTTTAATGTTCCACCATAAAATAAATTTATTAAAGTAGTTTCTATAACATCATCAAAATGATGACCTAGAGCTAATTTATTATATCCCATATCTTCTATATTTTTATAAAGTATACCTCTTCTCATTTTAGCACAAAGAAAACATGGATAATCCTTAGCCATTTCATTAGCAACTTTCCAAATATTTGTATCTATTATTTCACAATCGATATTAAGTTCTTTTAAATTAAATTTGAAATGTTCTAAATCATCATTTCTAAAACCAGGGTTTAAACTTATTGCAGTAAATTCAAAATTAAATCTTTTATCTTTTTTTAATTGTTGAAACAATTTACAAAGAAGTAAAGAATCTTTACCTCCTGAAACAGCTATTGCAATTTTATCCCCATCTTCTATCAAATTATATTGTAATATTGCTTCAACAAACTTATTATATATACTTTTCTTATACCTAGTTACTATACTTTCCTCTATTTCCTCAACTGATTTAAGAGGACAATCAGGTATTATTGCATTACAACTTAAATTTATCATTTTTTCTCCTTAATTTGTCCAGGTACTCCTACGACATTAACATTATCTGGAACATTTTTCATAACTACAGAATTAGCCCCAACTACAACATTATTCCCTATAACTATATTTCCAAGTATTTTTGCTCCTGCTCCTATCATAACATTATTCCCTATAGTTGGATGTCTTTTAAATCCTACCGGTTTTAAATTACCTAATGTTACACCATGATATATCACACAATCATCACCTACTATAGCAGATTCTCCAATAACTACACCTATACCATGATCAAAAAATACTCTTTTACCAATTTTTGCCCCAGGATGAATTTCAATACCAGTAAAAAATCTAGAGATAGTTGATATAAGTCTTGCTAAAAAAAACATTTTTTTTGTATATAACCAATGCGCTAATTTATGATTTATAGAAGCATGAAAAGATGGATACAGAAAAACCTCCATCTTACTTTTTATTGCTGGGTCTTTTTCATATATATTATTTATTTCATCTCTCAACCATTTAAACATTTATTTCTCCTCAAACTTATACGGAGCTACAGAAAGATATTTTTCTCCTCCGTCGGGTGAAATTGTTAAAACTTTTTTACCTTTACCTAACTCTTTGGCTAATCTATATGCTGCAGCAATATTAGCCCCTGATGAAATACCTAAAAATAATCCAAAATCACGTGTAACACGTAAAGCAAAATCTTTTGCTTCTTCATCTGTAACTTTTAATACCCCATCTATTAAACTTCTATCAAAATTTTTAGGTATAAAACCTGTCCCTATACCTGCTATTGTATGTTTACCTGGCATTTCTCCTGAAATTACAGCAGAGTTTGCTGGTTCTACAGCATAAATTTTAGTTTTAGGACTTTTTTCTCTTAATTTTTTAGCAACTCCTGTCAAAGTACCAGATGACCCAACAGCTGTTACAAATACATCTAAATCAGGTATATCTTCTAAAATTTCATCCCCTGTACTTTCATAATGTTTATTAGGATTTGCATAATTTTCAAATTGTTGAGGTAAAAAATAATCTTCATTTTCATTTACTAACCTTAAAGCTTCATTTATCGCACCAGTCATTCCTTCATCACCAGGCGTTAATCTCAAATCAACACCTAACGCCCTTAGAGTATCTTTTCTTTCTTGTGTCATACTTTCAGGCATAACAATTATTACATTATATCCTTTTGCCCTACCTACAAGCCCTAATGATATTCCAGTATTACCTGATGAAGGCTCAACTATAGTTGATCCTTTTTTTAATTTACCTGATTTTTCAGCAGATTCTATCATACCAAGAGCTGCTCTATCTTTTACACTACCCCCAATATTAAATTTTTCAAGTTTAACATAAACATCTGCTACATCATTTCCAAAATCTAATTTTATTATTGGTGTATTCCCTATTAATTCTAAAATACTATTGTATATCATTATTCCTCCTCTATTATTTATTAATATTATAATTTTATCACAATAATATATGAAAGTAAAATTATTTAATTTAAATTATTAAATTAATAAAATGGAGATCATATAGATCTCCATCAAATATATCTTAATAAATTATTTTAAATTCAATATTTGTTGTTCTAATTGTTCTGCACCTTCTATTTTATCTTTTTTAGCTTCTCTTACATATTTAAGAGCAAGTCCTTTATTTCCTTTTGAACCTTGTACAAATGCTAAAACCATATTTGCTTCTTTATTTTTATCAACTTTTAATGCTTTATTTGCATAATCTTCTGCACCATCTAAGTAACCTAAATTAACAAAACCATTAGCTATTAAAATATTTAAATTTTTCTTAATATCATCTTTAATATCTTTATTTTCCTTTAATTCCTTAATTGTATCATTTACAACTTTAGTATTTTTAGCAATTTCTGCAAGAAGTATTACATCTAAATAAAATTCTTGTGTTTTTGTAGCATTTTTTAAAATTATAGCTTTATCTAATGCTTTATTTAAATCTCCCTTAGAATTATAGATTTGATATAATAAATTTTCTGATTCTAAACTATTATTCGATAATTTTTCAGCTTCTAAGGCATATTTTTCTGCTTCATCTAATTTATTTAAAGATATATTTGCATAAGATTTATACATATTTCCATAAACTTTAGCTTCAGATGAATTTAAAGCAATTAATAAATCTGATATTGTTATAGCTTCATTAGGTGCTTTTTCAGAAATATAGTCTTCTGCAAGTTTATTATAAAATAATATTTTTTGTTCTTCTGTTAAATTTGGAGTTAATTCTTTGAATAATTTATCTGCTTCAACTTTATTACCTGAAAGTGTATATTCTTTAATCAAAGCTACTTTATATCCTAACTCTTTTGAATTTAATTTAGCTAATTCATTTAAATAAGATATTCTTTCGTTTCTATTATTTGAAATTCCATAAAGTTGAGTATATACAAACTCTTTAACTTGATTAGTTGAAACTGAATCATTTAAAATTTCGTTCAAATATTTTTTACTTTCATCTAATTTATTTTGAGATGCCTTTAATCTTGCAAGTTCAATTTTTGCTTGTATTGTATACTCATCACTTTTTTGTTTTGAAATATTTACTAAATCACTTTCTAATTTTTCTATATTTTTTGTTGAACTATAATTTTTAGCTGCTGTTTCTAAATCTTCTTTTGTACCAGCCATTCCTAAAGTTGTAGCTATTATTGCTGTAAGTATCATTAATTTTCTTTTCATTCTTATTACCCTAAGTACCTTAATACTTCCCTTTCTTTTAAACATATCCCATTATACTACATTTAATTCATCATGTAAACACTTCTAATATATTTCTAATGTAAAGAAAATATTATTCTATTTTTCAATTTGAATATGATTTTGATTTATAGTATAATATATTCAAAATGTAGAAAAGAGGTTATTTATGTCTACTCCATTAATGAAACAATATAGAGAAATAAAAGAAAAATATAAAGAATATATCCTATTTTTCAGATTAGGTGATTTTTATGAAATGTTTTTTGAAGATGCAGAAATCGCTTCTAAAGTATTAGGATTAACATTGACATCAAGAAATAAAGAAAAAGGAATGAATGTCCCTCTTGCAGGTATACCATTTCATTCTTCTAAACCATATATAGCCAAATTAGTTAATAATGGATATAAAGTAGCAATATGCGAACAAACCGAAGACCCAAAACAAACAAAAGGTTTAGTAAAAAGAGAAGTAATACAAATCGTTACATCAGGAACTATTCAAGATATAGATTTTATTGATTCTAAATCTAATAATTATCTTGCTTGTATTACATATTTTAACAATACATACGCAATATCTTTTATAGACATTACAACTGGTGAATTTAAAGTAATAGAAACTGATGAAGATAATTTAGTTAGTGAAATATATAAAATAGAACCCAGTGAATTAATATTTACAAATACTGTATCCGACAAGATAAATCATCTGATAGAAAAACTTAATATTAACACTAGTATAGTTTCAAAAATTAATGATAGTGAAAAATTCTTAAAAGATTACTTCAATATAGCTTCACTTGATAGTTTTGGAATATATGGAAAGAAAAATATAATAGATGCTTGTGCTTTAATACTTGACTATATATTAACATTACAATTTAACAATGAATTAAATATACAAAGAATAGAAGTTATTAATAAATCAAATTTTGTTGAACTTTCTTCTTCTACTCTTAGAAATTTAGAAATTTCTAAAAATCAAAGAGATAAAAATACTTACGGTTCTCTACTTTGGGTATTAGATAAATGTAAAAGTTCTAATGGATCAAGAAAATTAAAACAATTATTACAAGCTCCATTACTTGATATCCAAGAAATAAATTCTAGATTTAATGATATTGAATACTTAAGTAAAGAAATATTAATTAGAGAAGAAATCAGAGAATTACTTGATAATGTATATGATATAGAAAGACTTATGGGAAAAATAATATTTTCAAATGAAAATGGTAAAGATTTAATTTCTCTTAAAAATACTATAGAATCTAGTTTTAAAATTAAAAATCTTTGGCCTGAAAAATTTGAAAATATAGATTTTAATTCACTTCAAGATATATATAATAAAATAGATAAAACAATACTTGAATCTGCTCCTTTTTCTGTAAGAGAAGGAAATATGATTAAATCAGGAATAGATCCTCAATTAGATGAATTAAGAGATATTATGAATAATGGTACAAGTATATTACTTGATATAGAAAATAGAGAAAAAGAAAGAACAGGAATTAAAAACTTAAAAATTAAGTATAACAATGTATTTGGATATTTTATAGAAATCTCTAAATCTAATCTCGATGCAGTTCCTGACACATACATACGTAAACAAACAATATCTAATGCAGAAAGATATATAACTGAAGAGATAAAAAGCTATGAAGATAAAATAATAAACTCACGTACAAAAATAGCAGAAATTGAATATGCAATACTTAAAAATTTGAGTTCATATATTAAAAACTTCAAAAAAATATTTATTGAACTTTCTAATATTTTAGCTTATATAGATATTATAATATCATTTACCATAGTATCTATGGAAAATGGTTACGTTAAACCACTATTTAATAATAATGGTATATATGATATCAAAAAAGGTAGACACCCTGTTGTTGAAAAACTAATTGGAGATCAAATATTTGTTTCTAATGATATATATTTTGATAATAAAGAAAGATTTATAATTCTTACTGGTCCTAATATGTCAGGTAAATCTACATATATGAAACAAATTGCTTTAATTTCAATAATGGCACAAATTGGTTGTTTCGTACCAGCAGACTACGCTAATATTTCTATTGTAGATAAAGTTCTTACAAGAATAGGGGCAAGTGATGATATAATTACTGGGCAATCTACATTTATGGTTGAAATGAGTGAAGTTGCAAGTATAATTAATTCTGCTACTCCTAATTCATTAATTATACTTGATGAAGTTGGACGTGGTACTTCTACTTATGATGGATTAGCTATAGCTAGCTCTATATCTAAATATATAGTAGAAAATATTAATGCAAAAACCATATTTGCTACTCATTATCATGAATTAACTGATCTTGAAAATAGATATGATAATATATTAAATTATAGGATAGAAGTTGAAGAAAAAGAAGGTCGTGTTAATTTCTTAAGAACTATAATCAAAGGTGGAGCTGATAAATCTTACGGTATAGAGGTTGCTAAACTTGCTGGTTTACCTAAGGTTATTATAAAAGAATCTAAAAAAATATTAAAATCTCTTGAAGAATCAAAAAAAGATTCACAACTTAACTTATTTGATAGTATAGAATATACTGAATATGATAAGTTAGAAGAAATGGAAGAGAAAATAAATGAACTTAGAAATAAAATTAACAACATAAAAAATATTGATACTAATAATATGACTCCTTTAGACGCATTGATATTAATAAATAAATTAAAAGATGAAATTTAAAATTTCATCTTTTTTTTAAATTTTAATCATAAATTAAATTAATGATTATATTAATAAATTATATACTTAAATTATTGACTTTTTTGTACTAATATTGTAAAATATGTTAAATTAATAGAAGAAAAGGGGAAATAAATCATGAAAAATATGTTAAAATTTATATTCAAAAGAATATTTACTGGTCTAATAACATTATTCCTAGTAATAACTATAACATTTTTCCTATTACATAAATTACCTGGAGATCCTTTTGAGAGTGAAAAAGCTATTCCACCTCAAGTAAAAGCTAATCTTATGGTTAAATATGGAATGGATAAACCAATAGGAATTCAATATGTTAACTATTTAAAAAATGTAGCTAAGGGAGATCTTGGTATTTCTATGAAAGAAAAGGGAAGAACGGTTAATTCTGTTATAAAAACATCTTTCCCAGTATCTGCTGATTTAGGTATAAGAGCACTAATATTTGGACTGATATTCGGAATACCTTTAGGTATAATTGCTGCACTTAATAGAGGAAAAAAACTAGATTATTCATCTATGATAATAGCTGTTATAGGAATATCTGTTCCTAGCTTTGTTATAGCAGGAATATTACAACTATATGCAGTAGATGTACACAAAGCTATACTTATAAATAAATTACATTTACCATTAGGAAAAATACTATTAACAGGTTGGGATATGCCTAGTAAAAAAATACTTCCTGTTATAGCATTAGGATTTTTCTCAGTAGCTGAAGTTGCTCGTCTTATGAGAAGTAAAATGATTGAAATTATGGATCAAGACTATATAAAACTTGCAATAGCAAAAGGGGTTAAACCTATAAATATTATACTTAAACATGCATTACGTAATGCAATGTTGCCTATAATAACTGTTATATCTCCATCAATTGCTGCAATACTTACAGGATCTTTCGTAATAGAAACTATGTTTAGTATAGGTGGATTAGGTAAATACTATATAGGTAGTATAGTAGATAGAGATTATACTATGGTATTAGGGGTTACAGTATTTTATTCTGCATTTTTAATATTAATGATGATAATTATGGATATACTTTATGCCTTAGTTGATCCAAAAATTAAGTTAGAAGGAGGTAATTAATATGAATAATTATGATAGAGTAAATTATACTACTACAGATGGCGACTTTAAATATATAGGTCCTGATCTTAAAAAAAGTGAAGATATTAATAAACCAAGCACTACTTATTGGAAAGATTCTTGGAGAAGATTTAAAAAAAATAAAGCAGCATTGAGTTTTCTTATACTACTAGGTGTATATCTATTCTTTGGATTATTTGGTTCATTTTTAAGTAAATATAACTACTACGAACAGCACACACAAGAAATATTTTTAAGTCCTATAAAAGGATTTTCAAAAGGATATTATCTAGGTACTGATTCATTAGGTAGAGATATTTATTCAAGAGTTATACAAGGTATAAAAATTTCATTACAACTTTCCATAATAGTTGCTAGTATATGTGTAATCATTGGAAGTATATATGGTTCAATATCTGCATATTTTGGAGGTATAATAGATACTATAATGGTTAGAATTATTGAAATCGTTTTATCAATCCCATCAATGATATACATAATATTATTAATGGTTGTTTTAGGAAATAGTATAAAAACAATAATTATAGCTTTAGCTCTTACAAGATGGTTAGGTTATGCCCTACTTGTTAGAGGTGAGGTATTAAAAATTAAAGAAAATGAATATGTACTTGCATCTCATGCCTTAGGAGCTAATTTCTGGTGGATAATAAAGAAACATTTATTACCTAATACTTTAAGTATAATAATAGTTAGACTTACTATGGATATTCCTTCAATAATATTCTCAGAAGCTTTCTTAAGCTTTATAGGACTTGGAGTGCCTATCCCACAAGCTTCTCTTGGTAATTTAGTTTCTGATGGATTTAAAGAAATTACTACACATTCATATATGTTCTTGATACCAGCAATAGCTATATCATTAATTACTTTATCTTTTAATATTATAGGTGATGCTATGTCAGATGCACTAAATCCTAAATTAAGAGATTAACGGAAAGGAGAAAATTATGAGTTTATTAAAAGTTAATAATTTAAGTGTTTCCTTTAATACTTATGCAGGTGAAGTTAAAGCTTTAAGAGATATTAGTTTTGAAGTTAATAGAGGTGAAACTCTTGCAATAGTTGGAGAATCTGGAAGTGGTAAATCAGTTACTGTTCAAAGTATTATGAGACTTCTACCAACACCTCCTGCTGAATTTAAAAGTGGTGAAATATTATTTGATGGTGTTGATATACTTAAATTAAGCGAAAAAGAAATGAGAGAATATAGAGGTGGAAGAATAGGTATGATATTTCAAGATCCTATGACTTCACTAAATCCTGTTATGAAAATAGGAGATCAAATAATGGAAGGTATATTAATACATAAAAAAATAAGCAAAGCTGAAGCAAAAAAGAAAGCTTTGGAAATGCTTGAAAAAGTTGGTATACCTAAACCAGAAGAGAGATTTAATCAATATCCACATCAATTTTCAGGTGGTATGCGTCAAAGAGTTGTAATAGCTATAGCTCTTGCATGTGAACCAGACCTATTGATATGTGATGAGCCTACTACGGCACTAGATGTTACAATTCAAGCACAAATACTTGAATTAATTAATAAATTGAAAAAAGAATTAAACATCGCAGTTATACTTATAACTCACGATTTAGGAGTTGTTGCTGAAACATCCGATAGAGTAATTGTAATGTATGCTGGTGAAAAATTAGAAGAAG
>CAURNT010000024.1:0-18606 GCA_963526495.1 uncultured Streptobacillus sp.
ATAATTTTCATATATCAATAGAATAATTAGGAGGGAGAAGATGTCAGAATTATTAAGAGTAGAAAACCTGTATGCAGGTGTAGAAGAAAAAGAAATAATTAAGGGATTGGATTTAAAAATTAATAAAGGAGAAATTCATGTAATAATGGGACCAAATGGAGCTGGTAAATCAACACTTGCTTCTATACTTATAGGTCACCCAAAATATGAAATAACAAAAGGAAAAATAATACTTGAAGGAGAAGAAATTCAAGAAGATGCAGTTGATGAAAGAGCAAGAAAAGGATTATTTCTTTCTTTTCAATATCCTGAAGAAATACCAGGTCTTACAGTTGAAGATTTCTTGAGATCTGCAAGAGAAGCTGTAACTGGTGAAAAACAATATATATTTAAGTTTAATAAGTTATTGAAAGAAAAAATGGCAGAACTTAAAATGGATGAATCTTATGCAAGTAGATATTTAAATGTAGGATTTTCAGGTGGAGAAAAGAAAAAAAATGAAATATTGCAAATGTCTATATTAGAACCTAAACTTGCAATACTTGATGAAACAGATTCAGGATTAGATAGAGATGCGACAAAAATTGTATTTGAAGGAATTAAAACTCTTAAAAGTACAGATAGATCAATGCTTATAATAACTCATTATGATAAAGTTTTAGAATATTTAGAACCAGATTTCTTCCATATATTAATAGATGGTAAAATAGTTAAAAGTGGTGGTAAAGAGTTAGCTGAGTTTATAGAAGAAAATGGATATGAAAAATTAAGAGAAACTTTATTAGGAGAATAGTAATGGAAATAACAAAGAAAACATATATAGCTGATGTCGAGCGTGGTATATATGATATTAAAGATGAAATGTTACATACTTTTACTACTGGTAAAGGATTAAATGAGGATGTAGTAAGAAAAATATCAGAAAAGAAAAATGAACCACAATGGATGTTAGAAAAAAGACTTGAAGCTTTAAAAATATTTGAATCTAAGCCTATGCCTACTTGGAGTACAGACTTATCGGATTTAGATATAGATGAAATAATACATTATTTAGAAACTGAATCAGAAAATATGAATAATTCTTGGGATGATGTACCTGAGTATATTAAAAAAACTTTTGATAGATTAGGTATACCTGAAGCTGAAAAACACAGTCTTTCAGGAGTGGGAGCTCAGTATGATTCAAATGTTGTTTATCATAGTTTAAATGAAGAATTAAAAGCTCAAGGGGTAATATATACAGATATAGAAACAGCATTAGTAGAACATGAAGATATTATTAAAAAATATTTTATGAGTCTAATAACACCTAATGATCATAAATTTGCTGCACTTCATGGAGCAGTTTGGTCAGGAGGTTCATTTGTTTATGTTCCTAAAGGAGTTAAGGTTGAAAAACCTCTTCAATCATATTTTAGACTTAATGCATCAGAATCTGGTCAATTTGAGCATACTTTGATTATAGTTGAAGAAGATGCATATCTTCATTTTATAGAAGGGTGTTCTGCACCTAAATATTTTAAAAATGCATTACATGCAGGAGCAGTAGAGTTATTTGTTGCTAAAAATGCCAAACTTCGTTATTCAACTATAGAAAATTGGTCTAAAAATTTATATAATCTTAACACTAAAAGAGCAATAGTTGAAGAAAATGGAACAATAGAATGGATATCAGGTTCATTTGGCTCACGTGTAACAAACCTATTTCCTATGAGTATATTAAATGGTCCTAGGGCAACTTGTGAATTTACAGGAGTTACTTTTGCTGCTGCTGGTCAATTTTTGGATACAGGATGTAAAATAATACATGCTGCACCATATACAACTTCTAATGTTTCATCTAAATCAATTTCTAAAAATGGTGGAGGATGTTTTTATAGAAGCTTACTTAAAGTAGTTCCAGGAGCTCATCATTGTAAAGCTACTGCTGAATGTGAATCATTAATGTTAGATAATAATGGTTCTGCTTCTCATACTATGCCTATAATAGAAGTAAATACAGATGATATAGATATAGGACACGAAGCATCGATAGGAAGAATAAGTGATGAAGCTATATTTTATTTAATGAGTAGAGGTATAAGTGAGGATGAAGCTAAACTTATGATAATTAGGGGATTTGTTGAACCAATATCTAAGGAACTTCCTTTAGAATATGCAGTTGAATTAAATAAATTAATAGAATTAGAATTAGAAGGGACTATAGGATAGGTGGAAGTATGAAAAAAGAAAAGAAATTTTCTCCTAAGGTTCAGGAGACGATAGATTTATTAAAATCTGCAGTTGCCTCAGAGGCTAAAAAAGCTACACCTAAAAAACAAAATCTTTCTTTTGAAAAACCTAAATGGAAAAGAATAAATTATGAAGTTAAAGGTGTTTCTAAAATATATGAATTTAATAATGTTATAATTAAAGGTTTAGATTCTGAAAATATATTAGTAAATAGTGATGTAGAAGTAGGAATGAGACTTAGTAATTATTTTAAAAATGAATCAGAAAAATATTCTAATGTTAGAAAAAATATACAAATAAATAAAGGTAAGAAAGAAAATATTTTTATAGAATTTAATTTAGATAGTAATAATTCAACATTAGTAGATGTTTTTAATATATACATGAATAAGGGCTCTGATGCAAGAATATTTATTAAGTATAATGGAATTGATGAAGAGTATACATATCATAATGGATATATTAAGATAATTGCTGAAGAAGAATCAAAACTTGATATATTTGTAATGCAAAATTTAAATTTAAATTCTGAAAACTTTTTAAGTATGGATATAGATGTTAAAAGAGATGCAGATGTTAAATATTATGGAATTGAATTAGGGGGCGAAGTTAATGTTACATCAGTTTCTTCTAATTTACTTGAAGATGATTCTAAATCACTTTTAATGCCAATATACTTGTCTGATAAAGAAAGAAAAACAGATTATGAATATACTTTAAACTTTTTTGGTAAAAGAACTATAGCAGATATTGATGCGAGAGGAGTAACAAAAGATAAGGCTGTTAAAGTATTTAGAGGAAATTTAGTTTTTGAAAGATTTTCTACTAAATCAGAAGGATCAGAATCAGAATTTTCTATACTTTTAGATAAAACAGTAAATGCTCATTCTATACCTACATTATTTTGTGATGAAGATGATGTTATAGGGGCACATTCTGCAAGTATAGGTAAAATAGATCAAGATAAATTATTTTATTTAATGAGTAGAGGATTTAGTGAAAAAGCAGCTAAAAGACTAGTTGTAGAATCTTCATTTGGACCTGTATTTGATGCGATTGAAGATGAAAAAATAGTGGAAGAAATAAAAGAGATAATTGGAAGAAGGATTTAATATGGATGAATTTAAAAAAGATTTTCCATTGATAAATAATCTTGATATACATTATTTAGATAGTGCAGCTACAACTCAAAAACCATATATGATACTTGAGGAAATAGATAAGTATTATAGTTTTAGTAATGGAAATGCAGGAAGGGGCTCTCATAAATTAGCTATAGAAAATACTAAAATTATTGAAGATGTAAGAGCTAAAGTTGCAGAATTTGTAGGTGTTTTTAATAAAAAACAGATAGTATTTACTAAAAATAGTACTGAATCTTTGAATATGATAGCTTTTTCTTATGCTTTAAATATTTTAAATAAAGATGATGAGATAATAATTGCAATTTCAAACCATCATTCAAATATTATACCTTGGCAAGAGGTTGCAAAAAAAACAGGAGCAAGACTTAGATATTTATATTTGAATAAAGATGGTAGTTTGGATATGAAACAATTTGGGTATATGTTGAGTAAAAGAGTGAAGTTAGTTTCTATTTCAAGTGTTGTTAACACTACTGGAGTAATTCAAGATTTTAATGAGGTTATAGAATTATCTCATAGATTTGGAGCAAAAGTTATACTTGATTGTGCCCAGTCTATAATTCATTTTAAACATGAATTTGATAAATGGGATGTTGATTTTGGAGTGTTTTCAGGTCATAAAATGTTTTCTGGATTTGGTGTAGGTATACTTTTTGGTAAAAAGGAATTACTTGATGAAATGCAACCTTTTATTTTTGGTGGAGATATGGTTGAATATGTAGAAGAAGATAGTTCTACCTTCAAAGATGTTCCTCATAAATTTGAAGGGGGAACTTTAAATGTTGAAAGTATAAAAACACTAGGTGTAGCTATTGACTATATTAATAGTATTGGATATCATAGAATATATGAACATGAAAAAGAATTAATGCGTTATGCACAACTTTCTCTTGCTTTACTTGATTTTGTTGAAATATATTATCCAGAATCTGATAGAGTAGGAATTATACCCTTTAATGTAAAAGGAGTTCATTCTCATGACAGTGCATTTATACTAGATAATATGAATGTAGCTGTAAGATCTGGTCAACACTGTACTGCACCACTTATGAAGTATATGGGTGTAAACTCATGTTGTAGAGCGAGTTTTGGGATATATAATACAAAAGAAGATGTTGATGCACTTGTTGGTGCTTTGAAAGAAGTAAATAGAGTATTTAATGAAAATAAGGAGAAGTAATTCTCCTTATTTTATAAATTAATTTTATTCATTATCTTTTCTATGAATTTAAATTTAAATACCTCTTTTTTGTATGCATGATATGCTGTAATTATAACAATAATACTCAAAACTAAATTTAATAAAGTAAATAAATAAGTTATTGCTGAAAAAATAGTAAGCAATGAAAACGCTATACTAAATAATAAAGATTGTTTTGCATAATCTCTTACAAAGGTATTGTTAGGTTCAAAAATTAAAGCACCTAATGAAATTATTATTCCTACTCCTGTAATTAGACTACATATCAATACTACAAAAGATACTATATTTTCTTTTAAACCACCTATTGAATTATTCATATATTTCTTCCTTTCTTGTATTTTTAAGTTATTATAACAAAAAAGTTTAGTATTGTCTATTATTGAATTTTATTAATAATTTCTAATACTTCATCAATATTTTTACTATGTTTAATTAGTTGTGATAAATCTTTGTCTATGATACTACGAGATAAAGACATAAGCATATCTATGTGTAAATCTTCATAATTAGGTTTGATTAAAAGAACGAAAACATATTTAACTCTATCGTTTTCATCATTCCATTTAATAGAATTTTTAAGACGTATAAACATAAGAGTATTTTCTATAACTTTTTTGCTTTTTACATGAGGAATAGCAAAATGAGAACCTAGAAAAGTTTTAATTTGTTTTTCTTTATTGTTCATTTTTTCTAAAATTCTTTCAGGATTTTCAATTCTTTCTTTTTCTGTAAGCTCTTTGATTATAAAATCAAATAGTTCTTTTTTGTTAGAAATTTCTAAATCATCATAAAATAAATCTTTTTTACATAGTGTTAAAGACATAATGATCATCTCCTAATTTTATTATTTGTATAATATATTATACCTTGAAAAAAAATTAAGGCAAATACTTAATTTGAACGAATAAAGTTTTGTTACATTTAATAGGCTGTAGATAGCATAATAAAAAGGATTGTTGATATTTTATTTTGATAAAAATATTTTTATAAGCTAATCAAAGTATTTTTGAAATCAATATGAAAGCCTATTTATAGGGAGTTTTCGTAAATGATAATTTGATTGACAAAGTAATTAAAATGTTGTAATATTAGATTATAATAAGCAAAGGAGAGGATTATGAATGAAAAATTTTAAAAAACTTTTAGTTTTATTTGTTATGTTCGTGGTTGCAATTTCTTGCGGTTCAAAAGCAGGTGCTGATGCAACAAGTACAGAAGGGAAGAAGATAAAAGTTACAACAACTTTAAATTATTACGTAGACTTATTAAATCAAATAGGTGGAGATAAAGTTGAAATTACAGGTCTTATGAAAGAAGGAGAAGATCCACATTTATATGTTGCAACAGCTGGAGATGTTGAAAAATTAAACAGTGCTGATTTAGTTGTTTATGGTGGACTTCATTTAGAAGGTAAAATGGTTGATATCTTTGATAAGTTACAAGGTAGAGAAGTTCTTAATTTAGGTGATGCTTTAGATAAATCTCAATTAACTAAAGTTGACGATGAACTTTATGATCCACATGTA
Organism: uncultured Streptobacillus sp.; assembly: GCA_963526495.1. Lineage (GTDB taxonomy): Bacteria > Fusobacteriota > Fusobacteriia > Fusobacteriales > Leptotrichiaceae > CAURNT01. The sequence continues at coordinate 6,108 of CAURNT010000024.1, forward strand.
TGGTTTAATACTCAATTTTGGGCATTACAAGCTAAAGCAGTTGCTGATAAATTATCAAGTATGGATGCAGCTAATAAAGATTATTACCAAGCAAATCTTGAAAAATATATGAAAGATTTAGATGAAGCTACTAAGTATATTCAAGATAGAATTAATGAAATACCAGAAGGGTCAAGATATTTAGTTACAGCTCATGATGCGTTTGGATATTTCTCTAAACAATTTGGATTGAAAGTTGAATCTATACAAGGTGTTTCAACTGATTCTGAAGTAAGTACTAAGAGAATAGAAGAATTAGCACAATTTATAGCTGATAATAAAATAAAAGCAATATTTACTGAATCATCTGTATCACCTGCAAGTATTCACGCTCTTGAAGAAGCAGTTAAAGCAAAAGGTTGGGAAATTAAAATAGGAGATGAATTATATTCAGATTCTATGGGTGATAAAGAACATGATACAGACACATATATTAAAACAATAAAGGCTAATGCAGATAAAATTGCAAATGCATTAAAATAGGATAGGAGTAATATGAAGGTTATTGAAATTGAAAAATTAGTAGTTGCTTATGATGAAGATAAGCCGGTTTTAGATAATTTTAATTTAGACATAGAAAAAGGGAAGATGACAGCTTTTGTAGGACCTAATGGTGCAGGTAAATCAACATTAATTAAGGCAATATTAGAATTTGTAAAACCAATAACTGGAAGTATAACAATTAATGGTAAAAAATATGCACAAGAAAAAAAGAAAATAGCGTATGTTCCTCAAAGAGGTAGTGTTGACTGGGATTTTCCAACTACTTTATATGATGTTGTTGAAATGGGAAGTTATGGAAGAGTTGGGTTCTTAAAAAGAGTGCCCAAAAGTGAAAAAAATAGAGTTATGGAAGCAATAGAAAAAGTTGATATGTTAGAATATGTAGATAGACAAATTTCTCAATTATCTGGAGGACAACAACAAAGAGTATTTATAGCTCGTGCATTAGTTCAAGATGCTGAAATCTACTTATTAGATGAACCTTTTCAAGGAATAGATAAAAAAACAGAAGGTTCTATAGTTAAAATATTAAAAGGACTTAAGGAAGAGGGTAAAACTGTAATAGTAGTACATCATGATCTTCAAACAGTTCCTGAATATTTTGATGAAGTAGTTTTGATTAATAGAAAAGTAATTGCAAGTGGTAAAGTAAATGAAGTGTTTACTAAAGAAAATATAGATGAAACATATAAAAAGAGTATGGATATGTGATAGTTATGAGAGAAATAATAGAATTATTTATGAATAGCTATACGTTTAGAGTTGTTGCATTAGGATGCTCGCTTTTAGGATGTATAAGTGCTATTATTGGAACATTTGCAGTGCTTAAAAGAGAAAGTTTATTAGGAGATGGTATAGCACATGCCTCACTTGCTGGTGTGTGTCTTGCCTTTATTCTTACAGGGAAAAAAGAATTGACTATTTTATTGTTAGGTGCTTTATTTATTGGAGTTTTATGTATTGTTTTAATACACTTTATACAGTTAAATTCAAAAGTAAAGTTTGATAGTTCCATTGCACTTATGTTATCAACATTTTTTGGTCTTGGATTAGTTTTGTTAACTTATCTTAAAACAGTTCCTGGAGCTAAAAAAGCAGGGTTAAATAGGTTTATTTTTGGTCAAGCATCTACTCTTATATTAAGAGATATATATTTTATTACTTCCGTAGGTTTGATATTGTTAATATTAGTTCTAGTATTTTGGAAAGAAATAAAAATAAGTATTTTTGATAAAGATTATGCTAAGACTTTAGGTATAAATAGTGATAGAATAAGATTATTAGTATCAATAATGATAGTTATAAATGTAATAACTGGTATACAAGTTGCTGGTGTGGTATTGATGACATCTATGTTGGTTGCTCCTTCAGTTGCCGCAAGACAATGGAGTAATAGACTTGGGGTAGTTGTTATACTTGGATCAATATTTGGAATAATTTCTGGGTTTATTGGGACAAGTATTTCGACTGTAAATGCAGAACTTCCAACAGGTCCATTAATAATATTATCTTTAAGTTTATTTGTTTTAGTAAGTCTACTATTCTCACCTCGTGGAATTATTAAAAGATATATAAATATTAGAAAAAGAAATAAAGAGATAATGAAAAAGATGGAAGGTGAGAAATAATGAGTGCTGGATTAGTTATACAGTTAATAGCTGTATTAATATCAATTTCATGTTCATTACTAGGAGTTTTCCTTGTTCTTAAGAATATGAGTATGTTGACAGATGCTATAACACATACTGTACTTTTAGGTATAGTATTAGGTTTCTTTGTATCTCACAATTATACCTCACCTATATTGATAATAGGAGCAACACTTGTTGGACTTTTAACGGTATATTTAGTAGAAGTTTTGGTTAATACTAGAATGATGAAAGAAGATGCAGCTATTGCTGTAGTTTTATCTTTTTTATTTAGTTTAGCTATAATTTTAGTATCTAAATATACAGCTAATATACATTTAGATGTTGATGCTGTTCTTTTAGGAGAAATAGCTTTTGCTCCGTTTCATGTTACAAATGTATTTGGATTTAATGTTGCGGTAGGAATAGTTACGGGATTAATAATATTGATTATAAACTTGGTATTTGTTAGTTTATTTTATAAAGAATTAAAAATTTCAATATTTGATAGAGCTCTAGCTAGCTCACTTGGTATGATGCCAATATTTGTACACTATATATTAATGTCGTTAGTATCAGTTACGTCTGTAATTTCATTTGAAGCGGTAGGATCTATATTGTTAATATCAATGATGATAGGTCCAGCAGCAACGTCATATATGATATCTAAAAAATTATCTCATATGTTGATAATAAGCATAATAATAGGAGCGCTATCTTCAATAATAGGTTATCATGTAGCTGTTCTTATGGATGTTTCAATAGCTGGATCGATAGCAGTAATCATAGGGGTTGTATTTATTGTGGTTCTTTTATTAAAAAATATGTTAAAAAGACTAATAGGCTAAAATATTTATATTTAGATTGACTTTAAAAAGTCAATCTTTTTTATAATATTATAAATTTAAAAGGAATTACATCTTGCTTTATAAAATGTAATTCCTTTATTTTAATTTTCACAAATAATTTTGTATATTGTAATTCTATAATTCATTTTTACAATTACCACAACTTATTAATTCTGCTAGATTTTCATAAGTTGTTTCTATCATATTTGTTACTGCTTCATCAGTAAATGAACCTAAATGTGGAGTCAATAAAACTTTTGGATAAAGATTTACAAGTTCTGCAAAATCTTTATTAGGTATTTCTTTATTAGTGAAATCTTTAAAGAATAATTCAGATTCATTTTCTAAAGTATCTATACCTGCACCTGCAAGTTTTCCAGATTTAATAGCTTCTATTATAGCTTTAGTATCCATAGTTTCTCCACGTCCAGTATTTATTAGTATAGAATTATCTTTCATTTTGTTTAAAAATTCTTCAGTTACAATTTTACCTTGTTCTTTAATAAATGGAACATGTAATGATATTATATCACTTTCTTTAATTAAAGTATCAAGATCTACTTGAGTTAAAGTATCTTCTACTCCTTCTTTTTTAAAAATGTCAAATCCTAAAACATTAGCTCCAAGCCCTTTAAATAATTTAGCGGTTGTGAATCCTATTTTTCCAAGTCCTATAATACCTACTGTACAGTTTCTAATTTCTCTAGAGAACATACTTGATTTAACTCTAAAATCACCTTTTGCAGTTAGTGAAGTCATTAAAGATGTATTTCTTAACAACATCATTGCAAGCGTTACTGCTAGCTCAGCTATTGCGTTAGGTGAATAAAAAGGTACGTATGCTAATTTTATTCCTAACTCTTTTGCATATTTAATATCTATATGATTAACACCAACTGTACGAGTTAGAACATACTTAATTCCTAATTCTTTATAGATATCAAGCACTTCTTTAGTTGCCCAACAATTACCTCTTAAAATTACAGCTTCGTGTCCTTTTGCCAGTTTAGCTGTTTCTGTATTATTAAGATATTCGGGAACGCAAGTTATTTCAAAATTAAATTTTTTATTTAATTCATGAAAGAATTTTTCTTCCACATCTCTAACACCATAACATAAAACTTTCATATTTCCTTCTTTCTATATTATACCCATTCCGTGAGTAATATTTAATATAATTATCCATAAAATTATACCAAATACTGCAAGAACAGTATTTACTAATGAAATATTTGAAGCAAGTATTGATTCTTTTTCAAATTTTATTGCATAAGCAACTGCTACTGTTGCTGGTGGAGTGGCAAGCATTATAATAATACTTGCTATAGCTTCGTATTGGAAAGTTATTCCTAATTTATTTAGTATAACTAATAGTATAAAGAATATAGCAGGTATAGCCAATAATTTAAAGAAAGCATAGATTAGAGATAATTTTTCTGATAATGCTTCTTTTAAAGAAATAGATGCCAAAGTCATACCTATTGCAAGCCAAGCAAGAGGAGAAGATAGGTCTCCTAAATATTTAAGTCCCTTAAATACCCAAGGTAATGTTTGATCTATTCTAAATATTGAAAAGCTTTTAATTGCATCTTCTGTACCTGGTTTAGTAGCTTTAACTAAGACTTCAACTTGTGGCATATTAGCTTGGAATACCCATAATATTAAACCTACGAATGTTGCTATTATGATAGGATTAGCAAATATTTGTTTTATATTTTTTCTATCAAATTTTGTTCCACTCATTACAATTAGAGCATAAGAATAAAGAAATACTCTATAAGCTATGTTGAAAATATTTGCATAAAGTGTTCCATCGTTACCAAATAATCCATTTATTATTGGAATACCAAAGAAAGTAGTTGAACCGAATGCTGTTAATACAACTAAAGTATCTTTTAAATCTCCTTTTTTATTGAAATAGAATATTTTAGCTAAAACTATTAAAAGAATATATGCAATAAAACCAAATATTAAGACGTTAATTCCTGATGTAAATGTTTCAGGTTTAATATCTGCCATAAAAGCATTAAATGCAAGAGCAGGAAGTGCAGCACTTAATAAAATTGAACTTAATGCCTTTGAAGCAGTCTCATTTACGATATTTTTCTTTCTTAAGTAATAACCTATTGAAATAATAAAAATTGTTGAAAAAATAGCTGATAAAAATTTTTCAGTCAAGACTATTTTTAATAACTCATTAAAAGTCATTTTTTACCTCCAAAAATATATTTTTTACAATAAATATGATAATATAAAAAATGTTAAAAGACAAATTTTTAGGTATCGTTTCCACGTTCAAGTATTTAACTTGTTAAAAAATATTCTAAGTGTTATACTTAATATATTATAGAAAGTTGAGGTATAATGGAAAATAAAAAAATTACTTTAATAGAGTTGTTTAAAAAATTATTTGTTATAAATTTAGTTACTTTTGGAGGTGGATATACTATAATACCGGTAATTAAAGATGAATTTGTTTACAGAGGAAAATATATAGAAGAAGATGATATGATTAAAATTGTATCGCTTGCTCAAAGTGTACCTGGAGCTATGACAATATCTACATCTTTTCTTGTTGGATATTATACTAGAGGTAAAAAAGGTTCTATAATAGCAGTTTTGGCATCAGTTTTACCTTGTTTGATTATTATTGCAGCTATTGCTTTTAGTTATACGAAGTTAATAGAAAATGTAAAAATTAAAAATATGTTGAGTGGTATTAGTGGATCTATAATGGCTTTACTTATAATTACTGTTATAAATCTTGTAAAAAAAGAGTGGGGAAGTCCTAAAAAATATTTTTATATTTCTATAACTATAATTTCATTTTTAGTAAAACTTATTTTTAATGTACAAGTTATGTATATATTGATTGTATCAGGTATTTTAGGATATTGGTATAATAGAGGTGATAAATAATGGATATTTTAATTCTTTTAAAACTTTACTATGTATTCTTTTTAATAGGAATAAGTGCGTTTGGAGGAGGTTATGTAATATTACCACTGATAGAAAATTATTTAGTGAATTATTATGCTTGGATAAATACACGAACATTAATAGATATAGTGGCTATATCACAAATAACACCTGGTCCTATTGCTATAAATGCTTCAACTTTTATTGGAATGATTAAGGGTAATATATTAGGTGCTATTGTAGCTACGTTAGGAGTTGTAACACCACAAATTTTAATATTAAGTATTTTTTTGAAATATATAGGTTTAGAGAATGAGTTTATGAAAAAAATTATAGATGGTATAAATCCTGCGACAACATCACTTATTATTGTAGCTACTATAAACATAGCAAAAGGGTCATTATTTACTGATATATCTAATTCATATAATTTAGATTATCGAGCTATTGTATGTATGATAATATCATTTATTCTTTATAAATTTAAAATAAATATGATATATATTATAGTGGTTTGTGGACTAATTTCGGTATTGATATAAATAAAAAAATAAAAAAATTAATAATTTTAAAATTTTCTATTGACTTTTATTTTTAATTATGGTATTATAATCCTTGTCAGCACGTAAGATAGAATAAGCTGATAGGTTTTGGGCCCTTCGTCTAGTGGTCAGGACATTAGGTTTTCATCCTAAAAACAGGAGTTCGATTCTCCTAGGGCCTACCAAAACAATATGGTCGCATAGCTCAGTTGGGAGAGCACCTGCCTTACAAGCAGGGGGTCACTGGTTCGAGCCCAGTTGTGACCACCATTTATGGAGGTGTAGCTCAGTTGGTTAGAGTGCTTGCCTGTCACGCAAGATGTCGCGAGTTCGAGTCTCGTCACTTCCGCCATTTTTATTAACAATTGAATAAGATTTTTGCCGCTTTAGCTCACTAGGTAGAGCAGCTGACTTGTAATCAGCAGGTAATTGGTTCGAATCCGATAAGCGGCACCATGTGGCGAGATACCCGAGTGGCCAAAGGGAGCAGACTGTAAATCTGCCGGCTCAGCCTTCGAAGGTTCGAATCCTTCTCTCGCCACCATTTTTTTATATAATCTAGGAGGAATTAAGATGGTTAGAAAATTAAAAGGTTCGTCAAATAACAATGGTCAATCTGATATAATCAGAAGAGCACAAGAAATGCAAGGAAGAATGTTAGCTATACAAGAAGAGTTAAAAGATAAATTTGTTAAAGCTGAAGTTGCTGGAGGAAATGTAGTAGTTGAAGCTAATGGACAAAAAGATATAGTAAATATAACAATAGCTCAAGAATTGATCGATGATGCATCAACTGATAAAGATCCTAAAATATTATCTGATTTAATCTTAAGTGCTATAAAAGATGCAATGCAAAAAGCTGAAGAATTAGCAGAAAAAGAAATGAGCGTTGTAACAGGTGGAGTTAGCATACCAGGATTATTCTAATAATTTAGATGACTAAATAATAAAATATTTATAATAATAGTGTATTACTAGTATTAAACTGTGTGAAGTTTAAGATTAGAGATACACTTTTTTTCTTACTAAAATTGCAATTTTAGTAAGAGTTTGGTATAATTTGAAATAATGAAGTGAGGTGCTATAAAGTATGAGAAAAATCAAAAAAAATTCTAGTGAGTTAAAAGAAAATTCTATTATTATTGAAGAAGATGAATCAAAATATTTAAAACAAATATTATTGCTTGGTTGGTTAATTCCTTTTTTTGGACTATATGTCGTCTATTTTATGGGAATAAAATTACCCAAAAGAACTAGAATGGTTATGTGTGAATTACTTAATAAGAACTTTACGATGACTTTGTTTTATATAGCAATACTAACTCCTTTAAGGTCATTTAGTGCAACAGGACTTGGAGAAAAACTTTTGAGTTTTTTAGTTTTTATGTTTATTGCTTCAGTTATATTTCAAATTAGAAAAACTATGGCATGGTTAAAAGGAGAAAATGTAAGATATAAATATACGTTTAAATTTTTTAAGGAGGAATATTAATGGATAAATATACACCTATTGATATAGAATCAAAATGGTACAAAGAATGGGAACAAAAAGGATATTTTAAAGCAGCAGTAGATAATCAAAAAGTACCGTATACGATAGTAATACCACCACCTAATGTAACAGGAGTTTTACATATGGGACACGTACTTAATAATACTATACAAGATGTAGTTATTAGATATAAAAGAATGTGTGGATTTGATACACTTTGGCAAACTGGAACAGATCATGCAGGGATAGCAACTCAAAATGTTGTAGAAAAAATGCTTGCTAAAGATGGATTAAGAAAAGAAGATATAGGAAGAGATGCTTTTATAGAAAAAGTTTGGCAATGGAAAGAAAAATACGGTAATATAATAACTACTCAACAAAGAAGAATAGGAAATTCAACTGATTGGGAAAGAGAAAGATTTACCATGGATGAAGGACTTTCTCAAGCTGTCAAAGAAGTTTTTGTTGAATTATATAATAAAGGCTTGATATATAAGGGAGAGTATATGGTTAACTGGTGTCCTAGATGTCAAACAGCTTTAGCTGATGATGAAATAGAACATCAAGATAAAGAAGGGCATATTTGGGAAATTAAATACCCTATAAAAGATAGTAATGATTTTCTTGTTATAGCTACAACAAGACCCGAAACTATGTTAGGAGATACAGGAGTAGCTGTGAATCCGGAAGATGAAAGATATAAACATCTTGTAGGTAAAAGTGTTATTTTACCTTTAATGAATAGAGAAATTCCTATAGTTGCTGATAGTTATGTAGATCTTGAATTTGGAACAGGTGCAGTTAAGATGACACCAGCACACGATCCTAATGATTTTGAGGTATCAAAAAGAACAGGACTTGAAATAATAAATATATTAGAAAAAGATGGAACAATTAATTCAAATGGAGGAAAGTATAAAGGTCTTGATAGATTTGAAGCAAGAAAAGTTATACTTAAAGATTTAGAAGATTTAGGATTGCTTGTATCAACTAAGAAACATAATCACGCAGTAGGACATTGTTATCGTTGTAATAGAGTAATAGAACCAAGAATCTCTGAACAATGGTTTGTTAAAATGCGTCCACTTGCAGAAAAGGCAATAGCAGCAGTTAAGAATGGTGAAATAAAATTAACTCCAAAAAGAATGGAAAAAATTTACTATAACTGGCTTGAAAATATACGTGATTGGACTATTTCAAGACAGATATGGTGGGGGCATAGAATACCAGCATATTATACTCCAAATGGTGATATGATAGTTGCTAAAAGTTTAGAAGATGCAAAAAAACAATGTGTAGAAAAATTTGGTAGTGAATTGGAATTAAGAGAAGAAACTGATGTTTTAGATACTTGGTTTTCTTCAAGTCTTTGGCCATTTTCTACTATGGGTTGGCCCGAAAGAACTGAGGATTTAGAAAGACGTATGCCAACAGATTTACTTGTAACTGGAGCAGATATTATTTTCTTCTGGGTTGCTCGTATGATAATGATGAGTTTAGAGTTTGAAAATAAGATACCATTTAAAGAAGTATACTTTACAGGAATAATAAGAGATGAAATAGGAAGAAAGATGTCTAAATCTTTAGGAAATGCCCCTGATACTTTAGGTATACTTGATAAGTATGGAGCAGATGCTGTAAGATTTAGTTTGATGTATAATACATCACAAGGACAAGATATACTATTTTCAGAAAAATTATTGGAAATGGGTTCAACATTTGCAAATAAAGTATGGAATGCTTCAAAATTTGTAATATCTAATTTAGAAGGATTTAAAGAAGATATATCTATACTTGATTTAGACTTTAAGTTAGAAGATCAATGGATATTATCTAAACTTCAAAATGCAGCAAAAAGATTTAATGAAGAAATGGAAGAATATAATATAGATAGTTGTGCAAAAATTGCTTATGAATTCTTTAGAAATGATTTCTGTGATTGGTATGTAGAAATAGCTAAAACTAGAATTTATGGAGTAGATGTTGATAATGTTGATAGACAAAGTGCACAGTGGGTATTAAGACACATATTAGATAATGGTTTAAGATTACTTCATCCATTTATGCCTTTCATAACAGAAGAAGTATGGCAAAAAATTAAAGTTTATGGTGAAAGTATTATGCTTTCAGACTTCCCAAGAGAAGATAAATCTTTAATTAATATTAAAGCAGAAAATGATTTTGAGTATTTAGAAGAAGTTATAGGGGCTATAAGAAATATAAGGGCAGAAAATAATGTATCACCAGCTAAAAAAATATCTATAATAATAGATACAGAAGATGATGGAGAAAAAGATATAGTTCTTAATAATCCTAAGATATTAGATAAATTAGCTAATGTAGAAAAAATAGATATTCTTACAGAATTACCTAAAATGTCAGGATTTAGAGTAGTAGGTAATAGTAAAATATATGTTTCTTTAGAAGGGTTAATAGATATAGAAAAAGAAGTAGAGAAGTTAAATAAAGAAATAGAAAAAATTCAAAAAGAATTAGATAGAACATTAAATAAATTATCTAATGAACAATTTGTATCTAAAGCTCCTCAAGCAGTAATTGATAAGGAAAAAGGAATACAAGCTGAACTTGAATCAAAACTTAAAAAATTACAAGATAATATTAAAATATTTAAAAATTAGAAGGAGAGAAAATTAAATGAGATTTTCTAAAGCGTTTATAAAAACATATAAGGAAGTACCAAAAGATGCAGAAACTGTATCACATAAATTGATGCTTAGAGCCTCTATGATTAAACAATTAACTAGAGGTGTTTATACATATCTTCCTTTAGGACTTAGAGTATTAAGAAAAATAGAAAATATAGTAAGAGAAGAGATGAATAGAATTGGAGCTAATGAATTACTTATGCCAGTTCTTCAACCAGCTGATCTTTGGAAAGAATCTAAAAGATGGTTTTCTTATGGACCAGAACTTATGAGATTACACGATAGAAATAGTAGAGAAAGTGTACTTGGACCAACTCATGAGGAAGTTGTTACAGATATTTTTAGAAATACAGTAACATCATATAAGGAATTACCATTAAATGTATATCAAATACAAAGTAAATTTAGAGATGAAAAAAGACCTAGATTTGGACTTATGCGTGGTAGAGAGTTTATAATGAAAGATGCTTATAGTTTTCATTTAACTCAAAGCAGTTTAGATGAAGTATATAATGATGTTAAAGGAGCATATTTTAAAATATTTGAAAGATGTGGTTTAAACTTTAGAGCCGTTGAAGCAGATACTGGAAGTATAGGTGGAAGTGAAAGTCATGAATTTATGGTTCTTGCTGAAAGCGGAGAAGATGATATACTTTATTCAAATAAATCAGATTATGCAGCTAACGTTGAAAAAGCTACAAGTATAATAGATTTTAAAGAAAGTAATGAAGAAAAATTAGAAAAAGTATTAGTGGACACACCTAATGTTAAAAGTATAGAAGAATTATCTAAGTTTTTAAATATAGAAGAATGCAAAACTGTTAAAGCTGTACTTTTAAAAGAAATAGGTGAAGAAAAGATAAATTATTTCATGGCGATAATTAGAGGTGATTTAGACGTTAATGATGTAAAAGTTAAAAATCTAGTTGGAGCAATTTTAGATCTTGAAATGATGGATGAAAAAGATATAGAAAATTTAGGATTAGAAGCAGGATTTACATCAGCTCTTAAAGAAATAGAAAGTATTAAAGATGGAAGAATTAAAGTAGTTGCTGATGAAAGTATATTTTATTTAAGAAACTTTATAGGTGGATCTAATATCAAAGATAAACATTATGTAAACTTAAATATAGAGGATTTACATATAGATTATAGAGGAGATATTAGAACTGCAAGAGTGGGAGATAAATCACCTAGAGATGAAGGAACTTTAGAAATAGCAAGAGGTATAGAGGTAGGACATATATTTAAACTTGGTAAGAAATATTCTGATGCTTTAAATGCAAAAGTTCTTAATGATAAAGGAGTTGCAGAAACTGTAATTATGGGATGTTATGGAATAGGTGTATCTCGTGTTGCAGCAGCTGCAATAGAGCAAAATTATGATGAAAATGGTATAATATGGCCTAAAAATATAGCACCTTTCTTAGTAGATTTAATACTAGTAAATTCTAAAGATGAGAATGCTAATAAATTATCAGAAAAATTATATAAAGAAATGTTAGATTCTAATATTGAAGTTATATTTGATGATAGAGATGAAAAGGCAGGATTTAAGTTTAAAGATGCAGATTTAATAGGCTTCCCATTAAAAGTTATAGTTGGTAAAGCTGCTAAAGATGGAAAAGTAGAGATAAAACATAGAGATGGAAGTCAAAGCTTTGAAATTGAAGCAGAAAAAGTAGTTGAATATATTAAAGAATATATGGGAGAATAGTATAGAATTAGCTAAAAAACGATATTGACTTTACTATTCTTAAATGATATAATTTTCTTGTTAAAAAATAAATAAAAAATGGAGGAATAAAATGGCAAAACAAAAATTTGAAAGAAGTAAACCACACGTAAACGTAGGGACAAT
>CAURNT010000025.1:0-18237 GCA_963526495.1 uncultured Streptobacillus sp.
CATTAGGAACTACATTGAATGTTGTAGGACAAGGAACACCAGCAGCAGACTTTGCAGGAGCAAGTGGAAATATTAAAGTTGTAGCTTCTGAAGATACAACAAATAAGATATCTAAACTTGAAATCCAATTAGCTGAAGCATTGAAAGATATTAAATCTATCCAAAATGGAGATACTAAAATTACTTTAGGAAAAGATGGAGTTTCAGTATCTGGACAAGATGGAAAAGCTACTGTAGGAATCAATGGTGGAAATGGAACAGATGGAGCATCAGTATCAGTTAATGGTAAGGACGGTAAAGACGGAGTAACTATTAAGGGAACAGATGGAACAAATGGATCATCAATAGTTGTACATGGAAAAGACGGTAAAGATGGAAAAGATGGAGTAACTATTAAAGGTGGAGATGGAACAAATGGAGCAACAATTACATTTGATAAGAAAGCAGACGGTACTGGAACAGGTTCTATAACTGGACTTAAAGATCCTGAATTAGAAAACGGAAAACCAAAAGATCCAACAGCAGCAACTACAGTAAATTATGTAACTAACCAAATTGAAGGTGCTAAGACTGATATTACAAATAATATTAAGAATATTGTTGATGGTGGTATGACTTATAATGGAAATTCTGGAGATGCTGTTAAAGTTAAGTTAAATGAAGCAGTAAATATCAAAGGTGAAGGTACTTATACTGGAACAGATTCTGCAACTGGAAATATAGCAGTTGTAGGTGACAATAAAAATAGTACACTTGAAATTAAGCTTAATAAAGCATTACAAAATATTGAATCTATCCAAAATGGAGATACTAAAGTTACTTTAGGAAAAGATGGAGTTTCAGTATCTGGAAAAGATGGAAAAGCTAATGTAGCAATTAATGGTGGAAATGGTACAAATGGAGCATCAGTATCAGTTAATGGTAAGGACGGTAAAGACGGAGTAACTATTAAAGGAACAGATGGAACAAATGGATCATCAATAGTTGTTAATGGAAAAGATGGAAAACCAGGAGTAACAATTAATGGTGGAAATGGAACAGATGGAAAAGATGGAAGTATTAGCTTCGCTAAAGATGGAGAAAATGGTACAGGTTCTATAACTGGACTTAAAGATCCTGAATTTAATAAAGATGGAACACCAAAAGATAAAACAGCAGCAGCAACAGTAAACTATGTAACAAATGAAATTAAAAATGTTACAAACAATATTAATAATGCTATTGCTACAATGGATAAAGGTCTAAACTTTGTTGGAAATGATAATGAAAAAGTTAACGCTAAATTAGATGGAACTGTAAGTATAAAAGGTGAAGGTACTGTGCCTACAGGAACTAATACAGCAGCTAACAACATTAAAGTTGAAAAAGATACAACAGATAAATCTACAGGATTAGTTGTTAAACTTGCTGATAAATTAACTGGAATGACTGGATTTGAAACTAAAGAAGAAGAAGGTAAGAAAGTTACTATTAATAAAGATGGTATTACTTTTGCTAAAGATGGAAAAGATGGAACAGGTGTAATAACTGGTCTTAAAGATCCTGAATTAAACGAAGATGGAACACCAAAAGATAAAACAGCAGCAGCAACAGTAAATTATGTAAATACTGAAATTAATAAATCAAGAACTATCGTTTATAAAGCTGATAATCAAACAAAAGGTTCTGTATCATTAGATAAAGGTATGGAATTTAAAGGTGATAGTAATATAACAACTAAAGCTGATAAAGATGGTGTTGTTGAATTCAAATTAAGCAAAAACCTTGATTTATCAACTAAAGTAGGACCAAATTATACTCTAGGTACTATAAAAGGAATTAAGACTGATGAAAAAGATCCAACATCTGTTGCAACAGTAGATTATGTTGAAGCTAAGATGGGAGATACAGCTAAGATTGCAACTAAAGCATTAGTTGGTGTGGCAAATGCAGTAGCTATGGCAAACTTACCTCAAGTTAATAATGTTGGAAACAACAGACATGTTGTATCAGCAGCTTATGGACACTATGAAGGTCAAAATGCATTAGCATTAGGAATAAGTGGTATAAACAAAGAAAGAACAGTAGTTTATAAAGGAAGTGCAGCATTAAATACTAATGGTAAGATAGCTTTAGGAGTAGGAGTAGGATATCAGTTTGGAACAGATAAACATGATGAAATTCAAAATGATGCAAGTGTTAAGGCACTTAAAGAAGAAGTAGCAGTACTTAAGAATAAAGATGCTAAAAACACAAATATCATTACTGAACTTAAGGAATTAATGAAGAAAAAAGATATTGAAAATGAGTACAAATCATATAGACTTGAAGAGGAAAATAAAGAAATCAAATCTTACATTGATGAATTAAGAAAAGAAAATGAAAAAACTAGAGAAGAACTTAAGAAATTAATGGAAGCAGTTAAAGAGAAAAAAGCTGAAACTAAATAATTAAAGTTATGATCTAAAATTAGAGGAAGAAGTAAAATTCTTCCTCTTTTTTATTCATATATTGTTTTAGTATATATAATATAGATTTATGATAGTTTATTAGATATATGTTTTATAAATTTTATTGACTTAACTTTTTTAAAGTGTTATTATTTATGTATAGGTAAGTTAAGGAGAGAGATTATGGTTAAAGAAATGAAACAATTATTTATTATTAATTTAGTAGCATCATTATTAATATTATTGATTGGATTAATTTTCTTTTCATCACAATTAATGTTCTTATCTTTAGGTATATTTGTTTCAGTAATATCTAATCTTATATTGTTATATGCTGTATATAAAGTGGTATACAGAAAATCAGGGAAGGGATCAATGTTTATAGATTATTCTAAAAGATATATTCTATACATTATATCTCTTTATTTTGTTTATAAACTAAGCAATAGATTTTTTGTTGAAAATACAGTATCTAATATAATATTCACAGCATTAGGATTTTTTGCTATTCAGATTAGCTTATACTTAAAACAAATATTAAAGATTTAAGTGCTTCAGAAAGGAGATGGTTTAATTGCCAAAGAAAATTGGATTCTTAGGTTGGATAGGAATAATATTTTTAATGGGTTTGATAGTTAATATAGGACTTGCATTAATTTCCACTTTTCTACCTGTTGCTTTCCAAAAACCAGAAGGAATAATTGAGGCACCTGAAGTATTTTTTAGTATACCTTTAGGACATTATGTCCTTAATATTAACCAAACGGTAGCTAATACTTGGGCTGTTATGGCAGTTATAATAGTTATTTTAATACTTGGAACAAGAAACTTGAGTATAGATAATCCTGGTTTTTTTCAATTAGTATTAGAGGAGTATTATAACTTCATAAATAACCAGTTTTTAGAAGGATTTGGTAAATATAAAGGGACATTTATGGGATTTTTCTCAGCAATGTTTTCAATGATATTACTATTAAATATTTCTATGTTCCTATTTCCTTTTGTAGTTATGTGGAAACATACGGAAAATGGATTATTAATTAAGCCTTTTTTTAGAACGGCAACAGCTGATATGAATACGACGGTAGGAATAGCTATAGTTGTGTTTATAATCTTTATAGGTGCTGCAATTTATAGAATGGGATTTATGGGTCTTATGAAAGAATTATGTCAACCTTTCATATTTATGTTCCCTATAAATGTAGTCGGAGAATTTGCAAAACCAATAAATATATCTATGAGATTATTTGGTAATATGTTTGCAGGTCTTGTAATAATGTCACTTGTATACGGTTTAGTAATGCCTAATGTTTTACCTAATATTACAGGTAACTTATTAAAAGGAAGTTTAAGTTTTGCTGTAGGATGGCCAAATGTAATACAGGTATATTTAGATTTCTTTATAGGTATATTACAAGCATTTGTATTTACAGTACTATCTTCTGTATATATTAAACAAATGTTAATAGGAGATGAAGAGGAAGAATAAAATTAAGGAGGAGAATGATGAACGAATCAATAATTAAAGCGGCAGCTCTTTTAGGAGCAGGAATAGCAGCTTGTGGTGGTATAGGAGCAGGTCTTGGACAAGGTCTTGCAACAGCTGCAGCAGTAGAAGCAGTAGCAAGACAACCAGAAGCTAAAACAGATATAATGTCAACACTATTTATAGGGTGTGCAGTAACAGAATCAACTGGGATATTTGCATTAATCATTGCATTAATATTAGCATTAATTAAATCATAATATTTGAAAGAGGGTAATTATGGAACAAAATAATAATTTAATAACAATAGATATACTAATGATAGTTCAAATTATTAACTTTTTCATATTAGTATATATCTTTCATAAATACTTCTATAAAAAAATAGGTAAAGTTATCGAACAAAGAAAAAAGGTAGCTTTAAAAGATTTAGAATTAGTTAAGGAAGAGAGAGAAAAACTTGACGAACAAAAACAAAACTATGAAAAATTAAGAAAAGAAGCTAAAAGACGTGCCAATGATATAATAATAAAGGCAGAAAGACAAGCTGATGAAAGAAGAGAACAAATATTAGATAATGCAACAACTACTCGTGATAGAATGATAATGAGAGCAGAATCTGATGTTCTTAAAATACATGATAACATTAAGGAACAACTTAAAGATGAAGTTTCTAAAATGGCAACTGATCTTGCTGAAAAAATTATTAAGGAAAATATAGAAAAAAATCCTGAAATAGTAGATAAAAGTATAGATAAGTTTATAGATGAAGTAGGTGAATAATTATGGATAGTATAAATGTATCTAAAAGATATGCACTAGCTATTTATGATTTTGCAACTGAAAACGATGAAGTATTTGAAGTATTTGAAGTACTTAATTTACTTTTAGAACATATTAAAAATGATGAAGATTTTAAAAAATTCTTGAAATATCCTGTTATAGACAAGGAAGAAAAGAAAAAATTAATAAATCATATTTATAGTGATGTAAATAAACAATCATTGAAAATATTAGATTATCTTGTAGATAAGGATAGATTACTACATATTAAGGAAATATATGAAGAATATAGTAAAATATATTATGAAAAACATAAGAAACTTATAGTTACAGCAATATTTCCTAAAGAATTAACTGAAGCACAAAAAGAAAAACTTACCGAAAACCTTAAAAAGTTAAAAGGTAAAGATGTAGTTATACATTATCGTATAGATGAAAAATTAATAGGTGGGGGACTTATTAGAATAAATGATGAAGTAATTGATGGTTCAATTAAGACACAATTAAATAGTATAAAACGCTAAAATATATCGAGGGAGGTGTATTTTTTGAAGATTAAACCCGAAGAAATTAGTAGTATTATTCGTGATGAAATAGAAAACTATAAGAAAAAATTAGATGTATCTAATGTAGGAGTAGTAGTAGAAGTAGGGGATGGTATTGCTAGAATTTATGGATTAGAAAATTCTATGGCTGGAGAACTTTTAGTATTTCCTAATGGATCAAGTGGTATGATTTTAAACCTTGAAGAAAATAGTGTTGGTGCTGTTATTCTTGGAGAAACTAGAGGAATCAATGAAGGAGATATAGTTAAAGGTACAGGTCGTGTTGCTCAAGTTCCAGCAGGAGAAGAAATGCTAGGAAGAGTAGTTAATGCACTTGGAGAACCTATAGATGGTAAAGGTGCTATAAATCCTAAAAAATATATGGAAGTTGAAAGAGTTGCTTCTGGTATAATAGATAGAAAACCAGTTACAGAACCACTTCAAACAGGAATCAAATCTATAGATGGTATGATACCTATAGGAAGAGGACAAAGAGAGTTAATAATAGGGGATAGACAAACAGGGAAAACAGCTATTGCCATTGATGCAATAATAAATCAAAAAAATACAGATGTTTATTGTATATATGTAGCTATAGGTCAAAAAAGATCTACAGTTGCTCAAATTCAAAGAAAATTAGAAGAAAATGGTGCTATGGAATATACAACTATAGTAGCAGCTACAGCTAGTGAACCTGCACCATTACAATATCTTGCACCTTATGCAGGGGTTGCTATGGCAGAATATTTTATGGAAGAAGGGAAACATGTTTTAATAATATATGATGATCTTTCAAAACATGCTGTAGCTTATAGAGAAATGTCTCTATTACTAAAAAGACCACCTGGACGTGAGGCATATCCTGGAGATGTATTCTATTTACATTCAAGATTACTTGAAAGAGCAGCTAAACTTAGTGATGAGTTAGGTGGAGGATCAATTACAGCTCTTCCTATAATAGAAACACAAGCAGGAGATATATCAGCATATATTCCAACTAACGTAATATCAATTACAGATGGACAAATATTCTTAGAAAGTGATTTATTTAATTCAGGATTTAGACCTGCAGTTAATTCAGGATTCTCAGTATCACGTGTTGGAGGATCAGCACAAATTAAGGCTATGAAACAAGTTGCGGCTAAGGTTAAAATGGAGCTTGCTCAATATACAGAATTATTAGCATTTGCACAATTTGGTTCAGATTTAGATAAAGCTACTCGTGATCAGTTAAATCGTGGAGAAAGAATAATGAGTATATTAAAGCAAAGACAGTATATGCCTATGCCAGTTGAAAAACAAGTTATATCTTTCTATATAGTAACTAAAGGATATGTTGATGATATAGATGTTGAAGATGTACTAAACTTTGAAGAAGAATTAATTCAAAGTATGGAAAGCTCTTCAGATATCTTAATTAAGATAAGAGAAACAAAAGAAATAACTAAAGAAATAGATGAAGAATTAGAAGACTTTATTAAAACGTTTAAAAAAGACTTTGTTCATTAATGAAAGGAAGTAATTATGGCATCAAATATGAAAGAAATAAAGGCTAGAATTACAAGTATAAGTAATTCGAAGCAAATAACTAATGCTATGAATATTGTTTCTTCGACAAAGTTTAAAAAATTCCAAGTTCTTACATTTAAAACAAGAGAATATGAAAAAGCATTAGAAGAAACACTTTCTAATCTTTTAACAGATCTTGGTGATAGACATAATATATTATTTGAAGGTAAAAAAGATGTCAAAAATGTAGGTATAATAGTTGTTAGTTCTGATAGAGGACTTTGTGGTTCTTTTAATACCAATGCTTTAAAAAGAATGGGAAAAATGATTAAAAGATTTAAAAAAGAAGGGAAAACTGTATCAGTAATAACTATAGGAAGAAAAGCTCGTGATTATTGTAAAAGTAGAGATATAAACGTAGATAGTGAATTTATACAATTGATTCCTGAAACTATGTTTGAAAAAGCTAAGATTATAAGCGAAGATATTGTAGATTTCTATCTAAATGATCATTATGATGAAGTATATATCATATACTCTAAATTCGTATCAGTTATTAGCTATAATCTAGTTGAAGAAAAACTACTTCCTTTTAGTAGACCTGAAAGTATAAAAGAAAAGGTTGTTGATAATAAAAAAGGGAGAAGATATATTTTTGAACCTGATGAAAATAATGTACTTATAGAATTTTTACCAAAAATGTTAAATAATAGACTTTATCAAGCGTTTCTTGAAACATCAGCTAGTGAACATTCAGCTAGAATGTCAGCTATGAAAAATGCAAGTGATAATGCGACAGAGATGATAGATAAATTAACATTAGAGTATAATAGAGTAAGACAAGGATTAATAACACAAGAATTAACAGAGATAATAAGTGGATCACAGGCTATAAAATAATAGGAGGAAAGATGAATAAAGGTAAATTGGTTCAAATAATAGGACCAGTACTAGATGTTAAATTTGCTGAAAAATTACCTAATATCTTTAATGCCTTAGAAATATATTTAGATGATAAAAGAATAGTTGCAGAAGTTCAATCACATCTTGGAGATAATACTGTAAGAGCTATAGCTATGAGTTCTACAGATGGACTGAAAAGAGGATTGGAAGTAATAGATACAGGTGAGCCTATAAAAGTTCCAGTAGGGAAGGCTACACTTGGAAGAATATTTAATGTATTAGGAGAAACTGTTGATAATGGACCTAAAATAGAAACAGAAGACAGAGACACTATACATAAACCTGCACCATCATTTGAAGAACAAGAAACTCATAGTGAGATACTTGAAACAGGTATTAAAGTTGTAGACCTTCTTGCCCCTTATTTAAAAGGTGGTAAAATAGGACTATTTGGAGGAGCAGGAGTAGGTAAAACAGTATTGATACAAGAATTAATAAATAATATTGCAAAAGGTCACGGAGGACTTTCAGTTTTTGCTGGAGTTGGAGAAAGAACAAGAGAAGGAAGAGATCTTTACAATGAAATGAATGAAAGTGGTGTAATAAATAAGACTGCACTAGTGTATGGACAAATGAATGAGCCACCTGGTGCAAGATTAAGAGTTGCCTTATCTGCTTTAACTATGGCAGAGCATTTTAGAGATAAAGAAGGTCAAAATGTACTTTTATTTATAGACAATATATTTAGATTTACACAAGCAGGAGCTGAAGTTTCAGCATTACTTGGAAGAATGCCATCAGCAGTTGGATATCAACCAAACCTTTCTACTGAAATGGGAGCTTTACAAGAAAGAATAACTTCAACTAAAAAAGGATCTATTACATCAGTTCAAGCTGTGTATGTACCAGCAGATGACCTTACAGATCCGGCACCTGCTACAACATTCTCACATCTTGATGCAACAACAGTTTTATCAAGACAAATAGCTTCACTTGGGCTTTATCCAGCAGTTGATCCTTTAGCTTCAACTTCAAGAATACTTGAACCTGAAATAGTAGGTAATGAGCATTATAAAGTAGCAAGAGATACTGTAAGAGTATTGCAAAGATATAAAGAGTTACAAGATATTATAGCAATACTTGGTATGGATGAATTAGGTGATGAAGATAAGATTATAGTTAGTCGTGCAAGAAAGATACAAAGATTCTTCTCACAACCATTCTCAGTTGCAGAACAATTTACAGGTATGAAAGGTAAATATGTTACTTTAAGAGAAACAATAAGAGGATTTAAGGAAATATTAGATGGTGTTCATGATGATATACCAGAACAAGCTTTCCTTTATGTAGGTAATATAGATGAAGTTCTTGTTAAGGCAAGAGATTTAATGGGTGAATAATATGGAAAAGAAAGAATTTTTTTCTTTAAAACTTGTAACACCTGAAAAAATTGAGATTTTATCAGATAAGGTTAAATATTTAAAGGTAAGAACTTCAAGAGGAGATCTTGGAGTTTTACCTAATCATACAAATTTTATGGGTTCTTTAGGAGAAGGTTTACTATTTCTAAGAACGGAAGATAAGGAATATCAATATTTTGTAAGTGGTGGTTTTCTTGAAGTTAGTAATAATAATGTTATTATTCTAGCAGAAGAAGCAGTAGTTGCAAGTAGTGAAGAAGAATTTAAAAAGATTAAAGCAGAATTATTGCAAAAAGCAATAGAAGCTAAGAGAAAAGAAGATAATGATATATTAGGAACTAAGAAAAAATTACAAGATAGTTTAATGAGATAAGGGGAAACCCTTATTTTATTATACATAAAAGTTAATCTTAGAATTTGCTTATAAAAATATTTGTAAAATATTTGAAATTTTTAATGTGAAGGTATTGACTTTTTCACTTTTATAAGTATACTTATATTAAAGGAGTAAAATATAAATTTTAGGAGGAATAAAAATGAAAAATAAATTTTTATTAGGATTATTAGCATTATCTACTTTAGGATTAGCTAATGTATTTGAAGCAAAAGTTGAAGTTAATGAAGAAGTTGCTAAAGGTGGAAGTGTATTTACTGCAACTAAAGCTAATCAAAAAAATAAATTAGAAGTTCAATTAAATGATACTTTTACAGTTACAGGTAAATTAGAACATGATTTCTCTGCACTTCTTGCAGGAGATACTGGTTTATCAGTTAAAGCAGATTTAAAAGAAATGGGATCATTAGAGTTAAATACTTTCTTAACTCCTAAAGCAAGTTTAGGATATACTTATAAAACAAATGCTTTAGGTTTATCTTTAGAAGCTAATGCTAAATACACTGAAGAAGCTAAATTTAGTAAAAATACTTTAGAAGCAGGATTAAAAGGAACTAAAGAATTTGATTCTACTTTAAAAGCTGAAGGAAGAACTAAACTTCAATATGCTGTACACGAATCTAAATTAACACCTGAAGTTGGAGGAATGGTTGAATATAAACCTGTTGAAGGATTAGTTTTAAAAACTGATTTAAACTTTAACACTCCAATAACAATAACTAAGGAAAAAACAACTGCTAAATTTGAATTCAAATTTAAGAATTTTGCAGAATATAGCGTAATGTTAGATTCTAAATTTAAAGTAAGCCCTCAAGCTGAATTAGTTTATACTTTAGGAGGAGACTTAGCTAAAGAAGCTAATTTAACACATGCTGTAGAAGTTACACCAGCATTAGCAGCTGAATATCAAATGAATAAAGTTACTTTAAACGCTAAAGCTGCATCAACTGTTAAATTTAATGGTAAGGCTTACACTTCAGTAACTCCTAAATTTGAAGCTGGATTAAAATATACTTGGTAATTAATATTTAAACATAATTTTATAGGGTACGAAAGTACCCTATTTTCTTGCAAAAAAAAAGATAAAGTGATACTATGATATATATATGATTAGTTAGGAGAAATTTATGCAAAATTGTTGTTCTTTAAATGAAAGAGAATATGAAATAGTATATTTTTCTGATTTTGAAAAAAGTTTTGAAGAATTAAAGTTAGCATCTAAAATAAAGAATAAGATACTAATACACTTAGGGAATAAGGAAATTAGCCCTAAGTTTTTAAGTTATATGTTAAAATTATTTAGATATTCTGTAGAAAATAATTTTGAAATTTTTTATATCATAGAAAATGAAGATTCTCTTAAGGATATTAATATTATTGAATCTCAAAGATATTTTAAGATATTTAAGTCTATAGAAGAGTATAATGAATTAAAAACTTTTGCTGGATTTGAAGTTAAGATATATGATGATAATGTATATATTAGAAATTTATTAAAAGATGAACTTGTTAAAAGTAGATTTAGTATAAAGGAAAGAAATAGCTTAAATTTTTTAAAGAAAAATCATGATAGTAGGGATAATAGTATATATATAGTAGATTTTGAAACATATAAAGAAGAAAAAAGAAACTACTCCTGATTCTATAGTAATACTTGTTGCGTTTGATTCTGGAATAGATTACGCCCTTAAAATGGTGAAGTATGGAATAAATGCTGTAATTAAAAGACCTTTTGATATTAAAGAATTAGTAAGACTTATTAAATCGTTAGCAACTAGTGCTAATTTAAAAAAAGAAAATAAAAGATTGGTTAGTGAAGTTTTTAAAAGAGAAAAAGAAGTTACTAGATTGTATAACATGGTGAATGAGGAATTAAAATTAGCTGGAGATATTCAAAGATCTTTGATGCCTGATAAAAGAATAGATTTTAAAAATTATACAATGGAATATTTATTTTCTCCAAGTATGAATGTAGGTGGAGATTTCTGTGATTTTATAAAAATAGATGAAAATAAATTTGCTGTAATATTTGCAGATATATCGGGTCATGGTATACCTGCATCATTATTATCTTCAATGCTTAAAGTTTCTATATATAATTCGGCATTAAAATTAGATGATTTACCAAAACTTATGTCTCAATTAAATGAAGAAATAATAAATATATTCCCTAAAGGTAAATTTGTAAGTATGTTTCTTGTTGTGATAGATACAAATGATAATATTATGAAATTTTGTAAAGCATCACAAGAACCTGCTTTAATGTATAAAGCAGAAAGTTCTGATGTAGAAGTATTGGAGACAGAAGGTCAAATATTAGGTCTATTTTCAAAAAAAGTTTTTGGTGATATTATATTTGAAGAAAAAATATTAGATTTTAATAAGGGGGATGTTTTACTACTATATACAGATGGTATTACTGAAGAAACTAATGAAAATGGAGAATATTATGGTCTTGAAAGACTTAAAAAAAATATATTAAGTGAAAAGTTAGAATATATAGAAGAAGATTTAGTTAATTTTATACATACTGATAAATTTAATGATGATTTAACACTTTTAAGAATAATAAGAAATGATTAAAATAGGTATTTAAGAGAGAACGTATTGAAGTATGTTCTTTCTTTTTTTTATTGATATTATCAAATAAATAGTATATAATATTCATATAACTATACATTAAATATGGAGTTTTTATGGAAAAGATTACTGTTGAAGTTTTAAATGAACAAGGTATACACGCTAGACCATCCACAAAAATTTGTGGTATCACTAATAAATTTAAAGGTAGTGTACACTTTAAATTTAAAAATGAAGTTTATGATGCTAAAAATATTATGTCAATAATGCTCATTGGACTAGAAAAAGGAAATCAATTTGAAATTATTGCAGACAATGGTAACAAAGAAGAAGAAATACAATTACTTGCTTCTCTTAAAGACTTAATAGAAGTAAAAAAATTTAAATAATTAGGAGTAATAACAGAATGAATGATTTTGAAAAAGAATTAAACCTTTATTTACCAATTTCACAAGAAAAAGGTGCAAAAATAGAAGGTACTTTAATCAGAAAAGATAACGAATTTGGATATTTAAATACTAATAACAAATTAGAAGCACGTATTAAATTAAATGAAATAGAAAATTTAGAAATAGGCGAAACTATTTCTGTCCTTATATATTCAGTAACAGACGAATTTATACTTGTTTCTAAAAACGCATTAGAAAGAGAAGAAGAATTAAAATCTTTAACTAAAGGAAGCATAGTTAAAGGTAAAATACTTGAAAGAGGTAAAATTGGATACCTAGTTAAATTAAATTCATTAACTGCTACTTTACCTTATAGACAATCAGGATTTACTAAAGATGATGATATAATATCTAAAGAATTCGATTTTGAAGTTACTGAAAAAAAAGGAAAAATAGTAATACTTTCAAGACTAAACATAGTTAAAAATGAAATTGATACTTTCTTTAAAAATACAAAGATTGGAGATGTAGTAACTGGTAGTATCCACAATATATTAGACTATGGTTTAATAATCAATTTAGGGCCTATAAAAGCTTTATTACACCAATCTGAATTATCTTGGGATAAAGAAACTAAATTAAAACAATTTAAACAAGGAGATAAAATATCTGCTAAAATAATAGAACTTTGTCAAGAGGAAAATAAAGTTAAATTAAGTCTAAAACAATTAACACCTAATCCTTGGTTTGATAGAAAAAATAAATATCAATTAGGACAAAATTTTGATGCTCCAATCAAACAAATACTTGATTTTGGTGTTGTAGTTGATCTTGGTGAGGATGAAGGATTTATACATATTTCTGATTTATTCTATAAAAAAGTAAATAATATAGAAAAAGAATATCAAATTGGCAATGTAATTCCTTGTGAAATAATTGGATTCAATGATGAAAAAGAAAGAATATCATTAAGTTCAAAAGTTGTGTTTGATAAAATATGGGATGAAATTGATAATTTCCATTTCATAAATGATATAGTTAAAGTTCAAGTAACACGTGTTAAAGATTTTGGATTATTCGCTAAAAGTGATGAAAATATTGAAATATTTGTTCCTAAATCTGAATTTTCATGGAAAAAGAATGAAATTAAGAAATATAATATAAATGACACTATAGATGTAAAAATTATAGAAATTAACAAAGAAGAAAAAAATATTGTTGCAAGTATTAGAAAACTTGGGGTTTCTCCATTTGAAGTGGCAAGTAATGAATATATTTTAAACGAAGAATACAACGTAATTGTTACTGATAAAATAGAAAATGGAGTTCTTGTTAAACTAACTGATGAATTTAAAGGATTGATTCCTAAAAATGAATTATTAGAAGATGTTAACATAGGAGAAACTGTATTAGCTATTGTTTTTGAAAAAAATGAAAAGAAAAATTCTATACTACTATCAGTTAAAAAAATAGAAGAAATTAAAGAAGAAAAAGAAATGGAAGAATTAAAAAAACAATATGTTATAAATAATTAGGAGGCGCTGTGGGAATAAAATATATTGACGCTAAAAGATTAAGACGTATTTTAATAAGTGGTGCTAAATGGGTAAAAAAACATGAAGACTACTTAAATGAATTAAATGTTTATCCAGTTCCAGATGGAGATACTGGGTCAAATATGTCTATGACTTTAGAGACTATGAAAAATGATTTGGAAAATGATACTACTAAAAAAAGTAGTATGTCTGAAGTAAAAGATGTAATAGAAGAAGCAGTTTTAATGGGAGCCCGTGGTAATTCTGGAACAATATTATCTCAAATTATAACAGGATTCATAAGAGGGATTGAGGATAAAAAAAGATTAGAAGTTAAGGATTTAGCACAAGCGCTAGAAAGTGCAAAAGAAGTTGCATATCAAGCTGTAGATACTCCTGTTGAAGGTACTATACTTACAGTTATAAGACGTATAAGTGAAAAAGCTAATGAAATTAAAGAATCAACAGATTCTTTAGATCAAATGTTAGATACATTAACAACTACTGCGAAGGAAGCTGTAGATGATACTCCAAACTTACTTGAAAAATTAAAAGAAGCTGGAGTTGTAGATTCTGGTGCAATGGGACTTTATTATTTCTTCGTTGGAATGAGTAAAGCTCTTTTAGAAATTGAAGAAATATCTACAAGAGAAACTGAAGAAAAAAGTTTTGATTCTAAAATAAATAATATAACTCATGATCCAGCAGAAATTCATTATAAATATTGTACTGAATTTATAATCCGTAACGCTGATTTTGATATAAATAAATTTAAAGAAGATATTTTAAAACTAGGAGATTCTGCAGTATTTGCTCAAACTTCTAAGAAATTTAAAATACACGTTCACACAAATAATCCTGGGCAAGCTTTAGAATTAGCTGTTATTCATGGAGATCTTGAAAAAATAAAAATAGAAAATATGAAACTACAAAATGAAGGTTTAATAAGTAGCGAAAAAGATCAAACTAAGATATTCTCTAACCATAAACAAAATCTTTCTAAGTATTCATATGTAATATTAGCTGATACATACAAACTTAAAGATGAATTTTTAAACGCAGGAGCTGATGTTGTATTACTTGGAGGTCAAAGTCAAAATCCAAGTGTACAAGATATATTAAATGCTATAGCTAAAGTTTCATCTAATAAGCAAATTGTAATATTACCTAATAACAAAAATGTTGTAGCTACAGCAAATATAGCTGCAGAAAAAACAGAGAAAAATGTTATAGTTGTTCCTACAAAAACTATGCTTGAAGGTTACTTCTATCTAAATAACTACTATAATATATTAAGTAATACAAAAGAAGAAGAAAAAGAAAATTATTCTATAGAAGTTACACGTGCTATTAGAGATACTCAAGTAGATGGATTAACTATAAAAAATGGAGATTATATAGCTTTAGTTAATACTAAAATTAAACATTGTAATCCTTCATTATCAGAATTAGTTTCTGAATTAAAAAATACATATATAACAAATAAAACTACATCAATTGTTCTTGTAGAAGGTAAAGAAAAGGATGAAAATATTGTCAATATATTCAAAGAATATAAAAATATTAAATTTATAGATGGAGAACAAGAAAATTATTACTATTACATATATGTAACAAATAAACCTGAAAATCTACCTGATTTTGCTTTCGTTACAGATTCTTCTTCTGAATTATCTGAAGATGAAATAAAAGGACTTCATATTTATACTACACCTATAAGACTTGAAAGTAATGGAATGCACTATAAAGATGGTGTGGATATAACAAAAGAAGAGTTTTGGAAAAAACTTGTTGAAGAAGATGCGTTATTCAAGAGTGCTCAACCTTCACCTCGTGAATTAATGAATCTTTATACTAATCTTTTAAATAAAGGATATAAAAAAGTTGTTGTTGTTAATATATCAAGCAATATGAGTGGAACGTTCAAAACTGCTAAAATGGTTATAAATAATCTAAATAAAGAAAATGATATAGTTCTTTATGACACACAACTTGTATCATTACCTTTAGGAATAATGATTAAAGAAGCTGCGAAACGTTCATTAAATCACGAAAGTTTAGAACAAATATTAAAATGGTGTGATAAATTTAAAGCGAAGAATAAAACTCTAATACCAGTAGATTCTTTAAAATATCTTGAAAGAGGTGGAAGAATTAGTAAAGTTGCTAAATCTGTTGGAGACTTACTAAACCTAAAACCTATAGTTACAATTTCTCAAGGTTCTATGGCTGTTGAGAAAAAAGTATTTGGTGATAAATCTGCTGTGAACTTTATAATAAACTACGTTGAAAAAACAGCTCAAAAACAAAGTTTATACCTTTATACAGCTTGGGGTGGAACTCAAAAAGAATTAGACAATATTAATATATTACTTGAAAGATTTAAGAACAATCCAAAAATAACTATCGTTAATAAACCTTATATCATAGGGCCAACAGTTGGTACTCATGCTGGGCCAATATATGCAGTATGTATTGTTCCTAAACTACTTTAATGAAAGAAATTATTATTGATAAAAACTCCTTTAGAATGAAAGTTTCTCAATATTTAAGAGAATTTCATAATTATTCAGGGAGGAGTTTAAGAAATATTGAAGTGTATTTTAATGGTAATAAGGTTAAAACAACTTTTAAATTACCCCAAGAAGGTATATTAATAGTTAAAGAAAAAGAAAAAAGTACAGATCTCGAAGCGAAATATTTAAATTTAGATATAATTTATGAAGATGATGATTTGTTAATAATTAATAAACCACCATTTTTGCTAACACACCCAACATTAAAAAAAGTAGATATTACACTTGCTAATGGTATAGTTTACTATTTTAGTGATAAATATAAAAAAAAATTAGTTCCAAGATTTGTAAATAGACTTGATATGAATACTTCAGGTTTGATTGTTATTGCTAAAAATGCATTTACTCAAAGTTTTTTCCAAAGTGAAAATGCAAATATAGAAAAAAAATATTTAGCAATAGCTGAAGGTATTATTGAAGATGATCATTTCATAATAGAAAAAAATATATATAAAGATGGAGATAGATTAGATAGAATAATAGATGAAAGAGGGCAATATGCTAAAACTGAATTTAAGGTTATAGAAAGATTTAAAAATATAGGAGTTACCCTTGTAGAGTGTAAACTATATACTGGAAGAACTCATCAAATAAGGGTACACCTTAAATCAATAAATCATCCAATAATAGGTGATAGTTTGTATAACCCTGAATCTAAATATAATAAAATAGTTAATAGGCAAATGTTACATTCATATTTTCTAGAATTTAATCATCCCACAACAGGAAAGAGATTAAAATTTGATATTGGACTATATAAAGATATGAAAGATTTAATATATTAATATAAAAATAGAAATTAAAGAACGTGTTCACTAAACTAGATATAAAGAATTAAAGTAGTTTGGAAGTACACGTTCTTTTTTATTTGTTAAATTATTTTGAATTTTTATAAATTTTTCTATATTTTTTGTTATAAATACCTATAATTAATTAGTATAATATATCCCTTTTTAAATGGAATATATAAATGTATTACATTTCTTTAATTACATTTATTAACGTATCATTTGAGTATTCCATTCTATAAACAAAGAAGTTTTTGTCATTGTCTAAAATATGTTTTAGAAAAATTTTATCACCTTCCCAAAGGTTAAGATTTAATATATTTTCTCTATTTATATACTTCAATTCACCTTCGTTACAATCTCCAAGTGTTCCTTTAAAATCATCACTTGTGAATACATAAATATATTCAACTTTTCCGTTATATACAAATATTATAATCCCTCTTAAATCAACTTTATTTAATGTAAGTGAAGTTTCTTCTAGAGTTTCACGCTTAACAGATTGAAATGGATCTTCGCCTTCTTCTATTTTTCCTCCTACTCCTATCCATTTCCCTTTGTTTATATCATTTTCTTTTTTATTTCTATAAAGCATAAGTATTTTATCATCTTTAAGTAAATAACAAACAGTATACATTTTCATATTTATCACCTCTTTATTATAAAGTATATCATAAATATATTTTAATATTAATAATAAAGTTTTTAAATATTATAAAAATAATTTAGAAATTTATTGTGTTTTTTTAGAAAAAAATTAGCATAAATAAAGGATTATAAGAAAAATATTAAAAAAAATCAAAAAAAAGAAAAAAAGTAGTTGACAATAAGAGATAATATATGATAATATAGATATTGTCCACGAGGGAGACCGAGTGGAAGGACAATGAGATAAGAAA
>CAURNT010000026.1:0-17381 GCA_963526495.1 uncultured Streptobacillus sp.
TCGTTTTTATTAAAGTATAAAAATATTAATATCATATTAAATGGAAATGTAGAAATTAAACTTATTAATAAAGAAAATACAAAAATTAAAATTAATATAAAGCCTAAAGAATATAAAATGTTAGTTAAGTTAATTAAAAAAATATATATAACATTTAAAAAAGCAAGAAATATAGTATTTAAAATTAAATATGTTGGTATTTCTTTTATATATAACCACACTATTTTTTTATTATTAAAAAATACATGTGAAAGATTTTCGGTAAATAAAGTCATTGTTATTAATGTAAAAAATATGATTAAAGGAATAAAAATAACATTTAAGTCCATAACATAGTTTACATAAGTATTAAAATAAGGTACTAGAAATAGCAAAGGTATTCTAAATACTAAATACAGTAATAAACATATTGTTAGTTTTTTGTATGCTTTTTTATTTTTTTTATGTGCTAATTTAAATAATCCTTCCATTTTCATAATAATCACCTCTTTTTATTTGATACAAGTATATATCTAAATTTTAAAAAAGTCAATAATGGAAAGTAGTAATATCTAGCACATAATATGGAGGTTACAGTAGTACTAGTTGTAGTATGAGTCGTTAAAGTTGGTAAAGGTTTGAAAGAAATAAATGAAATTAAAATATAAGAATACACAGTTATTTTGTATATTTTTTAAAAGTAAATATTCATAAAAAATTTATCAACAAAATATCGAATATATAGTATAATATATACATAGAAAGGAGGAAGAATAATGGTTAAAGAAAAGAAAAAAGAGCAATAAAGGAAATAATGATTGAATAGCATAATACCTTTAAAACTCTT
This sequence comes from uncultured Streptobacillus sp., assembly GCA_963526495.1. GTDB lineage: Bacteria > Fusobacteriota > Fusobacteriia > Fusobacteriales > Leptotrichiaceae > CAURNT01. The sequence continues at coordinate 827 of CAURNT010000026.1, forward strand.
TTTGAATATTAAGTACGAATGGATAAGGGAGTAAATCTCTTATCTTTTTAACCATTATAACATAAATATGAAAATAAAAATAGGTAAATTAAATTTAAAACTAAATTTAGGGTGGAGAGAAGCTAATATATTTGAAAGAATAATAAGTATTATTTTTTATATTCTTTTATTATGTATAGTTTTTTATCTAATCTTAAAGTAAGGAGTTTAAAAATAGGATTAAAAAAGGTGAAAGTCCAATTTGGAAAGTAGGAAGAAAGAAAGCTGAAGAAAAAATAAAATATATTTCAAAATCTGTAATATTACCATCTGAAAAATGGGTACAAATAGAACGAAAAGTATAATATTTAGATTAAAAGATGGGGAGGATTTTAAAGTCTTAAGAAATGTTGAGTGGGTTAAATATATAGATTTATAGTTAGAATTTCTATTTAAAGTTTGGATTGATTTTGAATGTATAGCAGAAGAAGAAATGGAGGAGAATTTATGATGTATATTGTAGCTTTGTATATAATGTTAAAAGCACATTTAAAACAAAAAGATAAATCTGGGAGAATGTATATTTTCCATTCGTTATATGTTAGTTTTAAGTTAAAAGGATACAATGCAAAGATTGTTGGTTTACTTCATGATGTGGTAGAAGATAGTGATTATACAATAGATGATTTAAAGAAATATTTTAACAAAGATATTATAGAGGCTATTTCTATTATTACAAAAAATAAAAATGAAAAATATGAAGATTATTTAAAAAAAGTCAAAAGTAATAAATTAGCAAGACTTGTGAAAATAGAAGATTTGAAACACAATAGTGATTTAAGTAGATTGAAAAATATAACAATAGAAGATAAACAAAGAGAATTAAAATATAAAAAAGCTTTAATTTACTTGGAATATATATAAGAATAATATAAAAAAAGACTAATTAAAGTCTTGAAAAAGATGAATTTAAAAGATTACATTGTTAGTTAAATTAAAATATTGATGAATAATATTTTAGAGAAATTTAATTATATTTGAGTGAGAATATGTAAAGAAATCGAGATGATAAAGATGAAATTTAAAAGAATACTTTTTATACATAAAGAACTAGAATTATTAGTATTTGAATATGAAAATGGACTTTATGGATTATCTTCTAATGATATAGAAAATCAAGAATTGGTTATATCACCTTATCTTTTTTCACTAATAAGAACAAATGGATTTAAAAGAATAGATAAAATAGATACTAGTGAAATAAAAAGAATTAATGAAAATACTATTAATGAAAAAAAAGGATATGATGAATATTATGATACGATGGCAAAAGATTTAAAAAATAATCAAGAATTATTAAAATATAATAAGAGTTTTATAAGAAAATATACTAAATACAACGGTTGGGTTGAAGAGGAAACGAAATAAGGATATATTAAGAGAAAGTGCTATATATATATTGAAACTAATAGAGGAAGAGATATTATGTATATAAATTTATGGATACGTAAAAAATGAAATAAAATACAACTTTATTCAAATGTTAGATATGAAACGGATATATATAACTAAAGGGGTAGATTTATCTAATTATTCACAAGATGATATAAATTTCATAGTATCAAATATAAATAGTATGTATAAACCTAAATATAAAAATAAATACCCTATAGAGCTATTTAAAGAAAGGTTTTCTAAAATAAACTATCTATAGAGGAAATCGAATCAGAAGATATTATTATAACGACATATAATAAATCTTCAAAATTATGATATTATATTTATAAAAAAATAAAATATAAAAATGGGCATTTGGGGTTTAAAAAAAAATTAAAATAAAAATTTTTTAGGCATTTCAAATTTTATATTCCAAACCCAAAAAACTATACTTTACTTTACAAAATTTTTAAAATATGCTAATATAGACTAAATAATAAAAATTGATAGAGGTGCGAAAATTAAGAGTATAAATTAGGAGATAGTCGAATCTATGATTAATTTAGAAAGGGATTTTCGCCGAACTGTAGAATTTGACACATTCTATGGTGGTATTACGGATAATATCTCTAATACTGTCATTATATATTAATGGAGTGCTATCAGTTTACATATATTTTTTATGTTAAACTGATGGAAATATCAGTTTTTTTAGTTTAAGGAGGAAATATATGAAAAAAATAATTATGTCGTTACTTTTATTTGTATCAATGTTAACTTTTTCTGATAATGATACTTTAAGAGTAGGAATGGAAGTAGGTTATGCACCTTTTAACTGGTTTCAGAACACTGGAGATAATGGTGCAGTAAAAATATCAAATGGTTATGCTGGGGGATATGATGTTGAAATAGCAAAATTAATTGCTAAAAAATTAAATAAAAAATTAGAAATCGTGCAAAGTGATTGGGATTCATTACTTGGACCAGCTCTTAATTCCGATAAAATTGATTTAGTAATTGCAGGAATGTCTGCTACAAAAGAAAGAAGAGAAAATATGGATTTTACTAGTCCATATTATGAATCTGATTTAGTGATTGTTGTAAAAAAAGATTCTAAGTATATTGGTGCAAATAAAATTTCTGATTTTAAAGGTGCTAAAATTACAGGTCAATTAAATACTTTTCATTATACAGTTATTGATCAAATTGATGGTGTAGAAAAACAAACTGCCAGTGAAAATTTTGCAAATATGTTAGTTGCCTTGAAATCTAATAAAATTGATGGATATATATCAGAAAAACCAAGTGCATTATCAGCGGTATATTCTAATCCAGATGTTTCATTTGTTGAATTTAATAATAATAATGGTTTTAAATATGATAGAGATGATGTAAATATTGCTATAGGTTTAAAAAAAGGTAATGATGAATTAAGAAGTGAAGTAGAAAAAGCACTTGGAAGTATCAGTAAAGAAGAAAGAGAAAAATTAATGAGTGAGGCTATAAAAAATCAACCAAGTGGAGAAAGTGAAGATACACCACAAAGTTTTACAGCTTGGATTAAATTCCTTATTACAAATTATTGGAAAGATTTCTTAAAAGGTACATTAATAACTATATATTTATCATTATTTGGTACATTTGTTGGATTTGTTATAGGTTTAATACTATCATTGATTAGAGATGAAAGAAATGTTAATAAAAATTCGTTTTCATCTAGAGTTATATTTAATATTTGCAACTATTTAATATCTATATATGTTACTATAATTCGTGGTACTCCTATGATTGTTCAAGCAATAATATTTTATTATGGATTTTCACAAATCACAGGCATAAATATACCTGCCATGACATCTGCTTTAATTATTGTTTCATTTAATACTGGGGCATATATTACAGAAATAATAAGAGGTGGAATTAAATCAATTGATTCAGGACAATATGAAGCAGGACTCGCTCTTGGTATGACTCATTTTAATATAATGAGAAAAATAGTATTACCACAGGCAATAAAAAATACTTTGCCATCAGTAGCTAACGAATTTATAGTTAATATTAAAGATACATCTGTTTTATTTTCTATAGGTGTTACAGAATTATTTACAACATCTAGAGCAATTTCAGGAACTCATGTAAGATATTATGAAGTATTTTTGATTACATGTACTATATACTTTGTATTAACATTTACTTTATCAAAACTATTTAGATATTTAGAAAAAAGAGCTGAAATTGTAGTACAGGAGGGATTATTATGATAATATCTATTGAAAATTTAAAGAAAGAATATGGAAATAGAGAAGTTTTAAAAGATATTTCTTTTACCGTTAATAAAAGTGAAGTTGTATCGATTATAGGTCCTTCAGGTGGAGGAAAATCAACTCTTTTAAGATGTATAAATTTATTAGAGGAAATTAATGGAGGAGATATATTTTATAAAGGTAAAAGTATACAACATAAAGAGATGGATTTAGGTGAATTTAGAAGTAAAGTAGGGATGGTATTTCAACAATTTAATTTATTCAATAATTTAAATGTTATTGAAAACTGTATATTAGGTCCTATGAATGTTTTAAAAATTTCTAAAAATGAAGCGTTAGAAACAGCAAGAAAATATTTAGAAAAAGTTGGAATGTCAGATTTTGCTTACGCTAAGGTTACAAGATTATCTGGAGGGCAAAAACAAAGAGTAGCAATTGCTAGAGCATTGTGCATGAATCCAGATGTTATACTATTTGATGAACCTACTTCAGCACTTGATCCAGAAATGGTTGGTGAAGTTCTTAAAGTTATGACAGAACTTGCAAAAGAAGGACTTACTATGATAGTTGTTACACATGAAATGGAATTTGCAAGAGAAGTATCAAATAAAATAGTATTTATGGATGGAGGTCATATATTAGAAGAAGGACGTCCAGAAGATATATTTACAAATCCAAAATTTGATAGAACCAAAGAATTTTTATCAAGAGTTATTAAATAAAATTGATATATACAAATTTTAAATAAGAGTAAAAGTTTATTTTGCTCTTATTTTATTTTATATAATAATTTTAAAAACCTAAAATAAATTTTAATTAAAAAAAAAATAAAAAAATATTGACATTATAAAATTTAGGAGTATACTATATTATAAAAGAAGAAAAGGAGGGGAGAAAATGTTTAATAGTAAAATTAACAAAAATACATATTTGGATAATCTTACAGATATAATAATAGATGTTAAAGATGAATTTGATAAAAAACTTAATGTTATTTATAAAAAAGTAGATGAAGATTTAATAAATATTTTAAAAAATAAAGAAATATATATTGAAGTATCATTAGATAAAAATTTAAGTAAAACAAATTTAAAAAAAATATTGATTGATTATGAATATGATAATGATATAGGATATATAGGAGATGTGTTACTTAAATTAGACTATTTTGAAAGAAAAGAAATTGAAGGAAGAGTATTTAAAGTAAATCTAATTATAAATGAAATTATATATGATGCAAAAGTGGTTTTAGAAAAGGATTATAGATATATAAAAGAATATGAAAATTTAATAAATATATCTATTAAAAATAATTTAATATTTAATAATTTTCCTAGATATATTTTTGAAAGAATGTATAGAATAAAAATTGTAAATTTAGATGATAGAATTACTTTAAATGATGTGTATACAGTAGATGATATCATATATGATTTTGAAGAATTAAATTCTAAAATAGTGCGTGATTCTAAGTTGGTTTGGAATGTATCAAAAGTCAATGTTTTTCCTGAATTTAACGTATTACCTAGTGAAAATTTTATTTATCACGAATATATTTTTAAAATAGATGATGAATATACTTATTTAGTAGATGAAGAAGAAAAGGATATATATGGATTAATTCATTCTAAAAATACTTTAAAAATTTATTCAGAAATTTTAGATAAAAAGATTTGGAAATTATATAAAGTTGATAAATTGAAAAATTGTACACAATATACTAATTTCAGCAATTTTTTTGAAATATCAGATAGTTTTAATACTTTTAATATAAATAGAATATTAAAAAATTTTGATATTTTAAAAGATAGTTTTTATGTAGAAAAAATAAGTAAGGAAAAGGGTGAATATATAAATTTTGAAGAAGAAGATAATAATAAGGAGATCATTTATCTGACACTAAGAATAATAAAAAGGGATGAAATTTTTGATAAAATAAATTATTTTAGAGAAATTTTAGAAAATAAATATTTTAAATATAAGGTGAGAGTGATAATAAATGAGAATTGAAGATAGAAAATTTCCAATTTACTATAATACATCATGGCAAGTTTTATTTAAATATATTAATAAATATGGAATAAATGAAGGATATAATAAATTATTAAAAGAATATAGTATAGATTCAAATTCTTTTTCTGGTTACTTACAAATGATAAGCGGTTATATAAATGATTATGATATTATTCAATCGTCTTTAAATCCAGATTTTTATAATTTTATAAATTTTGATAATTTAGATGATAATCAAAAAAAAATAATATATATTTTAGCAGCTTCAATGGATTTAAGAGTTAATAAGCCAATTTTTGAAATGATTTATAATAATATATGTGATAAGGAGTGTATTGAAGGTAGATATAGAGATATTATAGCTAAGTATATATTAAAATTTAATATTACTAGGAATTCGAAATATATTTTAGAAAATATATTTTTTGAAATTTTTAACGAATGTATAGTTTATAAAAATTTAGATGACAATAAGATTGTGATTTTTACTCCTTATAGTAAAGATTTAGAAAAAATGAAAGCTATTGAGTATATAGAGAAATATTTTTTAAATGATAAAGAAAAAATTAGAATATTTTGGAAAAAGCATTTTAATTTAATAGGAAATAAATCTGTTGGTTATAGTGATAAATCTATAGTTTTTTAAAAAGGAGTAAATCATGTTTAAATATAGGGTAACGATAAAAGAAGATAACTTAATTTTAGATGAAGAAATAGTTAGTTTAAAATATTCTTTTGATCCAGTTAATGATAATTTAAGTGTTGGAGATGATGTTTTAAATATGGAAATGGTTATAAAAATTTTAAATAAGGATCATTTTAAATATTTTATCAATTGGATAGAAGATAAAACAAATAGAACATATAGAAATATTAAATTAGAATATATTTTTAATGAAGAAAATAAAATGACTTTAGAATTTAAGGAAATGTTTATAGATTTTTTAAATCAAAAATTTAGTTTAGATAATGATTTAGGTGATTATTGTATACGATTTAAGCAAAAATATTTTCTTAAATCTAAAAGATTAATATTAGGAGATGATTAATATGAAAATCAATGGAGAAGTATTAGAACTTGAATTAGGAGATTGTCTAGTTAAAGAGTTTAAATTATCTGAATTAGAGATGAAATCAAAATTTAATGAGCACACTAATTTAATTATGATTTTTGAAGTTGATTCAAATAAGTATAAAGAACTTAAAACAAACTTTTATAATCCAAAATCAAAATTTAAAGTTAGAAATAGAGGAGTAAACATTTTTGATGGTACACTTTATGAAGTTATGAGTGATAAAAATATGGATAATAAAGTAATTATAAGATTAGAAGCTTTTGATAATTCAAAATTTTTAGATGAAAATAAAAAAAGTAGAGTATATCAAGATGAAAATATCACATATAAAAATATCATAGACGATATATTAAAAGATAGTAATATAAGTTATGTGGTTTCTAAAAAATTTAATGTAGCTATTAACAAAGTTTTTAGGCAATTAGAAACAGATTGGAATTTTTTGGTTAGAATTTGTTCAAATTTAGGTGAAGCAATTTTTGTAACTAATGAAGGTGTAATACTTTTTGGTGATGATTGTATTTCTAATATAGAAAGAGTGTTGTAAATGCTTGACGTGAAGTTTAAATATAAAAAAGGAGTAGAGTATATTAAATTATTAACTGAAGATTTTTATTCTGTGGGAATGAATTTAATTTTTGATAATAAAGAATATATGGTTATTGAAAGTGAATTGTTATATAGAAATAGTATTTTTGTGACTCAATTAACAGTAGTTGATAAAAATTTGTTTAAAGTAGAAAAGAAGTTTAATAAAGAAATACGTGGTACCTCATTATTCGCGAAGGTAAAAAAATTATCTAGTAAAAATAATCTAGCTATAATGAATGTAGAGTTTGAAGAAGGACTGGATTATTCAGGAATAAAAAGTACTAATATGGTTGATATATATTATAAAACATTTTATTCTAAAACAAATACAGGATTATTTCCAGCACCAGATATAGATGATATAGTAGATGTTGAATTTTATAGTGAAGATGAAAATGATATGAAAGTATCTTGGGCTATAAAAAATACTAACAGTTCTAGATTTAACGATATAAATAAAAGAAATTATGTTAATGAAAATGTAGATTTTAAAATAGATAAAAAAGGTATGGAAATAAATTCAAAAAATTTAATTGATTTTAATTCTAAGCAAATTGAATTTAATACAGAGTCAATTCATTTTAAATCAAATAAAAATATAGATGTTGCTTCGGAAGGATACATATCTATAGAAGCTTGTAAAGAAGTAGAAATTTTTGGAGAAGGAATAGATATTAAAAGTAAGAAAAATGAAATCAATATTGTTAGTAAAAATGATTTGATTTTGAAAGCTAAAAGTATACATAATAATTAAATATGGAGGGAGTATACTAAGTGTTAATTGAGGAATATGATGGAAATAAATTAAAAGAAGATATAAAACAATACTTTGATTTATTAGCTAAAGTATTTGTTAGGAGAAATTATGATTCGTTAAAGAATAATTATTATGGAAGATATGCTATGAGTAAAGGTATGATAGAAGAAATATATGAAAATGTAGATTTTGATTATCTTCTTTATACTGGAGAGGGGAATAAAGAACAAGATGAACTGATAATTAAATATTTTACATCTCAATTATATAATGATAATAAAGAATTGATAGATAAATATTTAAATCAAAATGTATATATATCTGAAAATTCAGAATATATATTTGATAATAAAGTTATAAATTGGGAAGAAATAAAAAAATCTATATGTGATATAAATGAATTAAAATCGTATACAGATGATATAAAAGGGAAATCTTATAAAATAAATATTGGAACTATTTTGATTTTAATATATATATTTGGTAAAAATAGAGTTATTGAATTTTTAGAGAAAAAAAACAAGATATATACAGATTCATTTAAAGTAGGGATGGATATATATGTTAGAAGTTTAGAGAAATATGATATATCTAGTATAATGAAAATTGAAGATAATGCTAAAGTAGTGTATCCTGTTGATAACCCTGAAGATAAAGAGTTTACGGATAAAATAGATGAAAAAGATGATTTTATAGGTCAATCCAGTGAATTTAGTATTGAAGATTTAAAAAATATGGTTAAAGATACTAAAATATTGGATTTCGTTTTAGAATATTTAAAATATAAAAATAATAACAAAGTAAATAATGATTATGATATATCCAAAGAAAAAAATAACGAAAGTATAATTAATAATAAAATTATTCCGAATGAAACTAAATATATAATAAATAGAAATAATGATATTGAACAAAAATTAAATGAAAAATATGAGAAAGATTATCATTCTTCTCCATCTAAATACATTGAAAAAACGACTAATAGAAAGATTGATAAAGAGACTTCAAAAGATATAGATAATATTTTAGAAGAATATAATAATCAAAGTAAAGATCAAGAAAATAAAAATTTAAAATCTGAAGATAAAAATGTGGGTGATTTAGTAAAGCAAAAGGGATTTAACACATTTAGAAAAATTGAAGATGTGAATAAAGAAATTAATTTAGAAGAAGTCTTATATATGTTAATAAATAAAGACAATAACTTAACTAAAATTGAAAAAAGTTTAGGTAAATACTCTTGCAAATATATTAAGGAAAGTTTTATTAAAAGAGGAACATCGTTTTTAAAAAATTTATTTCTTTCTAAGGTTAATGATTATGTTAATTCAAAGTTAGATTACCACAATATAGGATTTAATGTAGATTTTAGAGAATATGATTATCTTGAATTTGGAGAAAAAGATATTGATGATATTAAAGTTATAGGATACGAAAAATTAATAAATATATTAGTTGAAAAAAGGTTGGTAAAAGAAAGTTATAGATTAGATTCAAAAGGAATAAGAATATATCCAAGATTTAGAAGAATTATGGATAACGTTATAGAAGAATATATTAAAAGAAAATGTAAATTAGAGAATTCTGTAGATGGGGTCAATGAAAAACAAGAAAATATTTTTAGAAAATATTTACTTTTTTTAGATGAAAAAAAAGAAGGACTAAAAAAAGAAGATTATAAAACATATATAAATATGGGGAAAGAAATTAGTTTAGTTAATTTAATATATACGATTTTGAAAAACAAAATTGAGTATAGGGAAGAAAGTCTTAAATATATTTCATCGCAAATTAATAAGAATTATAAAGAATACGTTAAAAGAGATACAAAAAATAAGGATTCGAAATTGATTAAGTCTATATTCCCTAATGTTGAATCAATGAAAAATTTTTTTAAAATTAAAAATTTGTCAAATATATCCTTTTTTTTAAAGCCTATATATACACAAGAAAATATAAAAAAAAATATTTTAAGTAAAGTTGTTACGGATAGTGCCAAAGTATATTGTAGCTTTGGTGTTGGTTTTTCAAATTTTATAGGACTTACTTCAAAAAGCTTAATAAGTGGAGAAAAATTAGTTTCTATAAAAGATAAAAAGATTAAACCATTTAGTTCATGTTCTGTTTGCAAACAATGTGTTCCTAATATTGTTGGTGATTGGAATAGTGATACGAATGTAATGATATCTGGTGTTAAAAGTTTAAGTGAAAATTCTACTAATTTTTGTGTTTACGGTGGAGTAATAACTTTATCACAAAAATTTTCTACAAGTACATATAATTCTAACGTTAATGTCAAACATAAAAAAGAAAATAAAAACGTTGAAAAAATCGCTCCGTATACTGATATGGAAGATTTTAAAAAAAATTTAAATTTAGAAATATCCTCTTTTTATGATGTGAATAGTAAATTAATTATTCCTACGGTAATTTCTAGTGCAATTAAAATGAAATCAATTTTAAAACCTAAATTAGATGAAAAAAATACTAATTTTAATTTACCAATATATGATTCTAGAAATAAGAAAATATATGAAATGAATGATATTTTCGATGTTATTAAAGAATATTTTTTAAGGGATAAAAAATCAAGCAAAGGGTATAGTTTATATAAAAAATATGGGAATAATCTTCAAGCAACAGATTTAGTAAATGAATATATAGCAAATGCTAAAAATATAGATGCAAGTGATTATATTCAAAGTAAACATATTGATAAAAATGATTGTCCATGGATGGTTATTTTAGAGTCTGAATATTTGAAATATAGAGGACAAAAAGAACACACTAGAAATGGAGGCTTAAACAAAAAAATTATAGAATATCATAAAATAGGAGGTGGAATAGATGCAACTTATTTGACTCCGTGGTGTGCTTCATTTACTTGTTGGATTCTAAGAAAAGTAGGGAGAATTAATTTTACGACTTCCTCCTCACAAAATTTAAGAAATATTTTAAAAAAAATAGATAAGGCAAAATACGGTGCTATACTTATACTAACTAGATATAATAAAAATGGAGAAAGAACAAGTTTTGGACACGTAACTTTTATAACGGATATAACGGATGATGGTCGTTGTTTTTTATGTTTAGGAGGAAATCAAAATAATGAAATTAAATATTGTAAATATAAGGCTAAGGGAGAAATAAAGACTAAAAATGGATATTTAAAAGTTGATGGAATATATTGGCCAAAATGAGGAGGGGAAATGAAAAAAAGTTTTTTAATAATTTTAATATCAAGTATATCTTATACATCTAGTAATAAATATCTTATTTATGAAAATTTAAATATAGATAAAAAAGTTGAAATGAAAAATTATTCTTCATCAGTATCAGCAAAATTAGATAATATTAATCTCAAGTTAGATAAGGAATATATGCTTGGTAAGAAAATTAATTCTGGTGAGCTATTTTTAGAAGAAATAGAAGGAGAATATGAAGAAGAAAATTTTAAATTTAAAATAAGTAATGATTTTGAATATGTTGATAATGAATTATATAATAATATCAATTTAGGTATAGATAGCATCAAAAAATCAGATAGTAATATATTTGAAATGGGAGCTTATACATCATATAATATAAAAAAAAATAATACATTATTTCATGGATTTAGTATAGGGGTTGAAGCTAATGCCAAAAATTTAGAAAGTGGAATTAATCTATATTTATTAAGTGAATATAATTTTGAAAAAATATCAAAAGATAGAAATAACAATCAGATATTAGGTGGTGCAAGTTTAAAATTAAAAAAGGAACTAGGTAGTTTAATATATATAGAACCAGATATTCGAGGATTATATTCTTTTGTAATGAATGATAATTTAAAATTTAATGAAACAAACATAGAAATAAAATCTAAAAGTAAATTTATAGTTGGTGGTAGATTGAAAATAGGAATTGAAAATAAAGGTGATACTTTATATAATTTTCATATTTTAGGAGGTATAGATAAAAAAATAAATTTTGATGATAATTTTTTATTAAAATTTAAAAATGGTGATTATACAACAACTATAAATCATAATAAATTAGAATATATTTTAGGTGTTGGTGGTGATGTAGAGTTTAATAAAAGGCATAGATTAAATACATCATTAAGAACTATATTTTCAAATGGATTATACAAATATTTAATAAATATTGGATATAGTTTTGAAAAATAAATTTTAAAAAATTTATTTTTTGGTAAAAATATGGTATACTATATTATCAAAAAAATTTGGAGGAAGAAATGAAAAAGGTATTTTCAATTTTAACAGTTTTATTTGGATTTTTCTTTCTAGTTTCTTGTGGTAGTTCTAAAACGGAAGAACCTGCTGCAGAAAATACAGAAGGAAAATTAAAAGTTGCGATGGTTTATTCTGTTGGAGGTAAAGGAGATAAATCATTCAATGATTCAGCTTATGCAGGATTACAAAGAGCTATGCAAGAATTTGGAGTTGAAGTAGCAGAATATGAACCTAAGGATGCTTCAGTAGAAATAAGAAATCAATTAGCTGAATATGCTCAAGATGGAACATATGATTTAATAATGACTATAGGATTTACTTCAGTTGATCCGTTAACTTCAGTTGCTAAAGAATATCCTAATCAAAAATTTGTTTTAATAGATGATGCAATAGAAGGATTACCTAATGTATTATCAGTTTCATATAAAGAACAAGAAGGAACATTCTTAACAGGAGCATTAGCTGCTTTAATGTCTAAAACAAATAAAGTTGGATTTATAGGTGGTACTGATGCACCAGTTATTGCTAGATTTGCAACAGGATTTAAACAAGGTGCAAAATATATTAACCCTAATATAGATGTATTAATTTCATATATCAATGGTTCAAATCCTTGGAATGACCCAGTTGCTGCAAAACAATTAGCTGAAAGTTTAAATTCTAAAGGTGCAGATGTAATAATGCATGCTGCAGGTGGTTCAGGTTCAGGATTATTTAAAGCTGCTGAAGAAAAAGGATTCTATGCTATAGGTGTTGACTCTGATCAAGATGATATAGTTAAAGGAAAAGTTTTAACTTCTATGCTTAAGAGAGTAGATAATGGAGTTTATGATATAATCAAAGACTTAAAAGATGGAAAATTTGAAGCTGGAGTAAAATATATAGGTCTTGCTGAAGATGGATTAGATACTACAGAATTTAAATATACTAAAGATATAATAGGTAAAGAAAACTTAGATAAAATTGCTCAAATTAAACAAGATATTAAAGATGGTAAAATTAAAGTTAGTGATAAATTAGAAAAATAGTTTTCTAGGTATTATTAATAGTTAGAAATTAAAAATATAGAGAAAAGAATTAAATGAAAACATGTATAATGTTGTTTAAAACTTTTCTCTTTTTTTACATTTAATTTTCTATAAAAATCTATCAAATTAAAAAAAATTATGCTAATATATATGTATATATTTATTATAAAAATTGGAGGAGATATGAAAATAGTAATTGGAAATGATCATGCTGGAGTAGAATTTAAAAATCAATTAAAAGAATATATTGAAAGTAAAGGGATTGAGGTAATAAATATAGGAGTAGATACTTTAGATTCTGTAGATTATCCTGATATAGCTAAGGCTACTTGTAAAAAAGTTTTAGATAATGAAGCTGATTTTGGAGTATTAATATGTGGAACAGGAATAGGGATATCTATAGCTGCTAATAAAGTTGAAGGTATTCGTGCTGCTTTAGTTCATAATGAAGTTACTGCAAGACTTTCAAAACAACACAATAATGCCAATGTTATAGTTTTTGGTGCAAGAGTTTTAGGGATTGAGGTAGCTAAGAGTTCTTTTGATGCGTATTTAGAATCTAAATTTGAAGGTGGAAGACATCAAAACAGAGTAGATAAGATTGAAAGTTGTGGAGGTATATTTTAATGTCAACAGTTTTTAAAAAAATAATAGATAAAGAAATACCTGCTAAAATAATTTATGAAGATGATGATGTGATTGCTTTTGAAGATATTGCCCCTGTTGTTAAGGTACATGTCTTGGTTATACCTAAAAAAGAAATAAAAAATCTGGATGCAGTTACTGAAGAAGACTTGATAATTTTGGGTAAATTACAATTAGCTATTTCAAAGATTGCAAAAAATTTAGGACTTAGTGAAGATGGCTACAGAGTTGTAACTAATATAAATGATAATGGAGGACAAACGGTTTATCATTTACATTATCATATATTAGGTGGACAAAAATTAGGGGTAATGGGATAATGGCAGAATATATTGTAAGTCGTGATAATAAGCAATATAAATTTTTAAAAAAATTAAAAGATAAGAAATATAGAGATCAAAATAATGTTTTTCTTGCAGAAGGTGAAAAATTTTTAAAAGAAAATATACATTTTTCTAAGATTATAATTAATGAATCAAAGTATAAATATTTTGAAGATAAGTATAATATTTCAAAATATGATAATGTGTTAGTTTTGGCTGAAAATTTATTTGAGCAAATAAGTACACAAGAAACAAGCCAAGGTATATTATTGATTTATTCTAAAAATGCTAAAAGGTTAGATGAAATAAAAGGGGATGTTGTAGTTTTAGATGATGTTCAAGATCCGGGTAATATTGGGACAATAATACGTACTATGATAGCTACTAAATTTATAAACTTATTATTGACAAAGTCTAGTGTTGATGTATATTCACCTAAAGTAGTGAGAGCTACAATGGGAGGTATATTTAAAGTGAATGTTATATATTCTGATAGAGAAAATATATTAAAATTTTTAAAAGAAAAAGAGTATAATATTATTGGCACAGCATTACAAGAAGATAGTATAGATTATAGTGAAGTAGTACTAAATAAAAATAATAATGCATATGTATTCGGACATGAGGGTAATGGTATTTCTAAAGAAATACTAAATCAATTAGATCAAAAAGCTATAATTCCTATATATGGTGATATTGAATCGTTAAATGTCTCTGTTGCTGTTGCAGTATTTTTATATAAAATGAGAGAAAAATATTTTGAATTAGTTTAAGGAAATTGTGAAATTATGCAATTTCCTTTTTATATATTCGAGTTGAAATATTGTACTATAATTTTTTAGAATCAGTGTTATTGTTAAATAATGTCAAAAATATCGTTAATACTGAAAAATAATAAAAAAAATATATGTAATTTATTATGCATTAATAAATGCTTTTTTAAGGTAATAAAAAAAATAAGACTGAAAATGTGAAAAAATTATTTACTTATTTAGTATTATGTGCTATTATTAATATATAAGAATTTTTTGGAGGTATAAAAATGAAAGCAGTAGTAGTTAATCAAGATTCAACTGGTATTGAAGTTGTAGAAAAAACATTAAGACCATTAAAAGCTGGAGAAGCATTAGTTGATGTAGAATTCTGTGGTGTATGTCATACAGATTTACACGTTGCTCATGGAGATTTTGGTAAAAAACCAGGAACAGTTTTAGGACATGAAGGAATCGGAGTTGTTAAAGAAGTTGCTGAAGGTGTTACTTCACTTAAAGTTGGAGATAGAGTTAGTATAGCTTGGTTCTTTGAAGGTTGTGGAAGATGTGAGTACTGTGTAACAGGAAACGAAACATTATGTAGAAGTGTTTTAAATGCAGGATATACAGCAGATGGTGGAATGGCTGAAGAATGTATAGTTACAGCTGATTATGCAGTTAAAGTACCAGAAGGATTAGATCCAGCTCAAGCAAGTAGTATAACTTGTGCAGGAGTTACAACATATAAAGCTATAAAAGTAGGTCAACCTAAACCAGGACAATGGGTTGTTATATGGGGTGCAGGAGGACTTGGAAATTTAGCTGTTCAATATGCTAAAAAAGTATTCAATACTCATGTAATAGCAGTAGATATAAATGATGAAAAATTAGAATTAGCTAAAGAAGTTGGAGCAGATTACGTTATAAACGGTAAAAAAGAAGATCCAGTAGCTAAAATTAAAGAATTATCTAATGGTGGAGCTCATATATCAGTAGTTACAGCAGTTTCAAAAGTTGCTTTCAATCAAGCTATTGATTCAGCTAGAGCTGCAGGAAAAGTTGTTGCTGTTGGATTACCTTCAGAAACAATGGATGTATCAATAGTTAAAACAGTATTAGATGGTATAGAAATAATAGGTTCACTTGTTGGAACAAGAGAAGACTTAAAAGAAGCATTTGACTTTGGAGCTCAAGGTTTAGTTGTACCAGTAGTTCAAAAGAGATGTGTTGAAGATGCTCCATTAATATTTAAAGAAATGGAAGATGGAACTATTCAAGGAAGAATGGTTATAGACTTTAAGAATTCAGATAAAACTTGTGGATGTTCTTGTCACAACCACAAACATTAATTTTAAAAAGTATAGAATGTATTTTTGAATATTATAATAGTAAGTTTTAAATATAAATAAAAAAAGAGGTTTAACTCCCTTAAATAAAGAACATGTTTTTAAAGGG
>CAURNT010000027.1:0-17261 GCA_963526495.1 uncultured Streptobacillus sp.
ATATTTTTCGTTCTCATTTTTGGCTGAGATTCACCTCTTTTTTCGTTCTCATTTTACGGCTGAGATTCACCTCTTTTTATATTTCAATTATAGCACTTTTCAATTTTAAATTCAATTTTTATTTTTGACTTAATATCAATGGTTTCCCATCTACTATAGCTATTGAATGTTCAAAATGTGCTGATCTTTTCTTATCTTGAGTAACAACTGTCCATTGATCTTTTAATATTTTTACCTTAAATGTCCCTATATTCACCATAGGTTCTATAGCTATTACCATTCCTTCTTGTAAAACTGTACCTGAACCATGTCTTCCATAATTAGGTACATAAGGATCTTCGTGCATTTCAAATCCTACACCGTGACCTGTAAAATCACGAACAACAGAAAATCCATTTCTTTCTACATAATTTTGTATAACTGCTCCTATATCACCTGTAGTATTTCCTAAAACAGCAGCTTCTATTCCTAAATCACGTGCTTTTTCTGTAACATTTAATAATTTTCTAGATTTCTCATCTATTTCTCCAACTGCAAAAGTTTTTGCTGCATCTCCATAATATCCATCTAATATTGTTACAGTATCTAAAGAAACTATATCTCCTTCTTTAATAATTTCTGTTTTACTAGGTATTCCATGTACAACTTTCTCATTTATAGATATGCAAGTTGATGCTGGATATGGAGGATAAGGCCACCCTATATCATATCCCTTTGTTCCAGGTAGTGCCCCCTGAGAAAGAATATAGTCTTCACAAATTTTATCTATTTCCCAAGTAGATACTCCTGCTTTAATATATTTAGGTATAATATCTTCATAAAGTCTTGCAATTATTTCATTTGCAGCCTTAATTTTTTTTATATCTTCTAATGTTTTTAATCTAACCATACATCACCTATATATTACAGTTATTTTTTAATAAATCTACTATTTCTTCTGTAATATATTTACTTTCTCTTTCTCCTTGTATTTCAGCAACTTTTCCTTTTGATTTATAGTAATCTAAAACTGGTGCAGTTTGTGCCTTGTATTGTTTCAATCTATTTAATACAACTTCTTCTGTATCGTCTGCTCTTTGTTCTAAATCTTCTGGATTTTCATCTACAGGTGGATTATATATCACATGATATATCTTTCCTGTTTTCTTAGAAACACGTCTTCCTGTAATTCTTTTTAATATTTCATCATCTTCAACTATTAAAGCTATTACTTTTTCTATTTCTTTTTCTTGTTTTTCTAAAATTACATCTAAAGCTTTAGCTTGTTCTACTGTTCTTGGATATCCATCAAGTATAAATCCTTTTTCAGTATCTTTTTCTTTTAATCTTTCTGCTACTAATCCATTTACTATATCATCACTTACAAGATTTCCTGCATCCATTAACTTTTTAGCTTCAAGTCCAAGTGGTGTTTTATTAGCTATTGCTGCTCTTAAAATATCTCCAGTTGAAATTTGAGGTATAGAAAATCTTTCTATTAACTCTTTTGCTTGTGTTCCTTTTCCTGCTCCTGGTGGTCCAAATAATATTATATTCATTTTAATCTCTCCTTTAGTCTTTTTTCTCAGTATACACTTAATTTCCTAGTATGTCAATTATTTCACGCTCTACACCACATTCATCATTTGTAAATTTAGTAATTCTTTTAGCAACTTTTAGTAAATGTTCCTCTGAATTTTTCATAGCATAACCATATCCTACTCCAGTTATCATTTCTACATCATTTTCTGCATTACCAAAAGCTAATACATTATCCGTGCTTATTCCAAGTTTTTTACATAATACTTCAAGTGCAGTAAATTTGTTAACATTTTTATCTGTTATTTCTACTAAAATATTCATACTTCTCGCTTGTGTAACTTTATCTCCATATTGACTTTTATCTATTATGTTATATATATCATCAACTTCTTGTCCTGTTGCAAAAATCATAAGTTTTAATTTATTTTTAGGAAACTGTTTTATATCATCTATTTTCACACAAGTAGTAAAATTAGCCCAACATTCTAAATCTGCTCTTTTATCATAGTTATATGTTACAAGTTTATTCCAATCATGTATACTTAAAGGATTTTTGACTCCTTCTTTTTCAAGTAATTCAAATATTCCAAAAATTGTATCATCACTTATACTATCTTGATATATTATTTTTTCTTCCTTTAAATCATATATTTCAGCACCATTATGACCTATGATATATCTAACCATATCTTTCATACCCAATTTTTCAACAAGAGTAAGAATACCCGCTGTTGCTCTACCACTTGCAAATACTATTTCTTGACTAAGTTGCATTTCTCTTAATTTTTCTATATAGCTTAAATCTGATTTTAAATGGCTATTATCTAAAAATGTGCCATCAAAATCTATAGCTATTAATTTTATCTTATCTTTCATTAAATTCCTCCGTAATTTCAACCAACTTATGTGTTATTCCTCTTTCAAGACTTGAATGTCCAGCATCTTGTATTATGTATAAATTAGCATTTTCTAATTTTTTATAAAGTTCATAAGCTCCACTAATTCTACAATCTACATCATATCTTCCATGAACTATATCTATATCTAGTCCTTTTAGCTTATCAGTATTTTCTAAAATATAGTTTGGAGTAGGTAGAAAAGAATTATTATTGAAATAATGACATTCTATTCTTGCCATACTAATATCCATAGGAGTAATTTCATCACTATTATCTTTTCTTATTAAACGAATACAACTACATTCCCAATCTGACCAAAATTTAGCATATCTTGTTGCTATTTCTAAATCAGCACTTAAATATTTAAAATATGATTTTACTGGATTTTTTCTTTCTTCTTCTGTAAGAGGTGATAAAAATAAGTCAAATTCTTTAGGATAAAAATATGATGCTCCTTCTTTATATAACCAAACTACATCTTCTTCTCTTGCTAAAAATATTCCTCTTAATACAAGTTTTAACACTCTATTTGGATGATTTATAGCATAAACCAAAGATAAAGTTGACCCCCAAGATCCACCAAATACCATCCATTTATCTATATTTAATATTTCTCTTATAGCTTCCATATCTTTAATTAAAGAAAAAGTATCATTTTCTTTTAATTCTGAAAAAGGAAGACTTTTACCTGAGCCTCTTTGATCTATCACTATTATTTTATACTTATTTTTACAAAAAAACCTCTTAGAATAAGAGCCCATAGGAGAACCAGGCCCTCCATGAACAAATACTACAGGTATTCCATTAGGATTTCCACTAACTTCATAATATATTTTATGGATACCTGTTTCATAGTAATAACCCTTTTCTTCATACCCCTCATCTTTATATAGCGTCTTTATATTTTGTATTTCTTGACTATTTATTTCTTTTATCATTTAAAAACTCCTTTATGACAAAAACACTGTCAATTAAATTATCGTTATATCCTGTTTTATCTATAAATGCATGAGTTTCACCTGCATATCTAATTCCTTTTGCATCAACATTACAGTTTTTTAATCTATTATAAAAATATTCTGCTTCAAGCCTTAAATAATCAAATTCAACTGTAAATATTAAAGTTTTAGGAAATTTTCTTAAAATACTATCAGGAGTTGATATTTGAGATATATAGTAATTTGAAACTTCTTCTTTTGTTTTTATATATTGATGTTTTATAAACGGCATAGCATATTTAAGTCCAGTTGCCTCTGACTTCATCAATTGAGAATTAGCATCATTTTCATCTATGTTATATTCTTTAAGATCCCAAACAAAATCTTCCATAACATTATCTTTAAGATCTATTAAAAGAACAGGATAATAAAGAATTAAACCTTTAGAAATTCTTGTTTCACTTTCTTCTATATCCTTTATCAATACCGAAGTTGCTATACTTCCTCCAGCACTATCTCCAGCTAAATAAATATTTTCATACTCATTTTTTATGCTATTTATAACACTATAACCCTCATTTATTGCAGTAGGAAATGGATATTCTGGTGCTAAAGAATAATCAACAGATATTACTGTAGCTCCTGTTTCTTGTGATATATATCTACATGTATTTTGTATTGTATTTACTGAACCACCATAAAATCCTCCACCATGAAAAAATACTATAACATTTTTCTTGTCTTGATTAAATCTTTCATATCTTATAGCTGAAACTCCATTAAAACTATCTTTAATATTATATATCTCTATATCTGTAATATCAATATTCGGAAACCACATTTCAGCTCTCATTTTATCAACAGTATTAGAATATTTTATATTATTTAATCCTCTTTCTAGAGCAACTTTTTTCTTTAAATTAGTTGTTGTTATAACATTAGGATCTATACTACCCTTTACATACCCTTCTGTTTTAGGATATCTTATTTCCATAACTTACTTGGATCCTCACTTTCTCTAATATGTAACACACTTTTATCTACATATTTATTATATTCTCTTTTTGCTTCTCCTACAAAAATTATTCTATTAACTTTAATTTTTAAAAAATAATCTCCTAAAAATCCAACTATAAAAAACATTAAAGAATGGAATATAAACAATCTTAAATAAAGATAAGCAAAAAGTCCACAAGCTATTCCTGTAAATAAACTTATACTTAACCTTTTAAAATATGCTCTTTGTTTTCTGCTCTTAAAATCTTGCATACCTTGTAAAATTTCTGACTCTAATTCTTCTTTAGGTACTAAAGAATATACATCTATTCCTTCTTCTAAATATTTAGTTAAAAGAGCTGAACAAAACTCCCTCATTACTTTATTATTATTTAAAATAGACTTTTTCAAACAACCTGAAAGCATTAAAATATTATTACGTATTTCATCATTCATCAAACTTTATACTCCTTTTCAAAATTTCATTATTTACCTTATCTTTTAAATCAATATTAGAATTAATATTTCCTTTACTTTTTAAATATTCAATATATTCAACTTCCTTATTAGCAAATCCTAAAATTTTTAACTCTCTATTATTTAATTCATTAATATTATATTTATTAAATTTAACATCTGAAACAAAATAATATTTATCAATTTTTTCTTTATCTTGTTTAGATATACCATAAATTTTTTCTATATCATATATACTTCCAATAAAATTTTTATATTCCTTAATTTTAGATATTTTATTTTTACTTATACCTATATTTTTTAAATCATTTAAATCAATCTTATTTATATCTTTATTTTTACTAACTTCATCATCTTTTTCATCATACACAATATACTCTTCATTTATTTCAACTTTAGGTGAACCTGTATTTATTATTTCTGAAAAATTTGTATATTTATTTAAAAAATTTATTATAGCAATTATAAAAAAGAGATATACTGCACCTCTAAATTTTTTCACCTAACCCCCTAATTATTTCTAACTTTTTATTTAATCTATCTTCAAATTCATTTAACCACATTAATGGATCTTTAGAATTTATTTGTCTAGTAATACATCCATCTTTTATTATCTTCGTTATTCCTCCAGCTCCTATTGCTATTACACTTTTATTTTCTTCTATCATTTCTATATTATATATCAACTGTTTCCCTGGAAAACAATATCCTAAATTCTCTCCAAAATCAAAAGAATTTTTTTGTCTATATAGATAATATGGTATATATCCTTTTTCTTGTGTTATTTCTTTAATTTTAGATTCAATTTTTTCATAATCTAACCCTTTAGTTAAACTATGTTTTTTCATTGTTAAATTAGAAGCATTTTTTAAAGCTAAATAATGAAATGTAACATTTTCTGGGTTATATTCTTTAAATTTCTCTAAAGTATTTAATATATCTTCCGTACTTTCTTTAGGAAGACCTATTATAAAGTCCATATTAATATCAAAGCCAAGATTTTTAGATATACTATACACTTCATTTAATTTATCTATATCGTGATATCTATTAACTAATTTTAAAGTTTCTTCTTTAAAACTTTGAGGATTTATACTTATTCTACTTACTCCATATTTCTTCATTAAATTAAGTTTATCTTCATCTAATGTGTCTATTCTACCCGCTTCAAATGTATATTCTTTAATATTATTTAAATCAAAATTATCTTGTATTGTTTTTAAAAATTCATCCATTTCACTAAGCTCAAGATAACTTGGTGTTCCTCCCCCTACATATATACTGTTTATATTTATTTTCAATTCTTTACATAATTTTCCTACTTCTTCTGTTTCTTTAAGTAATTTTTCAAAATATTCATCATATCTCTCGTTATATTTACCTCTTTTTAAATAGGCTGGAAATGAACAATAACTACATTTTGTAGGGCAATATGCAAATCCTATATATACACTAATACTCTCTTTATCTAAAAAATCTTTTGAGTTTTTTACTACATTTAATAATAATTTTGCTTTATCTCTACTTACCCCATAAATCGATTCAAGTATATATTCAACTTTAAATTCATCATATTTTTCCAATAATTTTCTTGCAAGTTTAGTTGGTCTTACTCCCACAAGAGTTCCCCAAGGTACAGATATATCATATAGTTTTAAAATTGCTAATTTTTGCATTACATCTACTTGATTGCTAAAAAATTCTTCTTTATTTATATATATTTTATCCCTACCATTTGTTGCTAAAACTTCTATTCTTCCATCTTCTTTACATACTTCTAAAAGAACAGTGTCAAAGTTATCTCTAAAAAAAACATAAAGAAATTCTTTCCATTTATTTTCATCTATTTCAAAATCAGAAATTACTTTCATCCTTATCAACTCTCATTCTATAAGATTTTAAAGTATTTTTCATAAGAGAAGCAATAGTCATAGGTCCTACTCCACCTGGAACCGGTGTTATATATGAAGCTATATCTTTTACTTCTTCAAAATTTACATCACCACAAATCTTACCTTCAACTCTATTTATTCCTACATCTATAACAACTGCTCCCTTTTTAACATCTTCTTTTCCTATTAAATTAGGAACACCTGCAGCAGATATTACTATATCTGCATTCTTTAATTTTTCTCTCATATCTTTTGTTCTTGTATTACATACTTGAACTGTAGCTCTTTTTTGTATTAATAAAAGTGCCATAGGTTTACCAACTATATTACTTCTACCTATAATAACTACATCTTTTCCTTCTACATTTATATTGTATTCATCAAATAATTGCATAATCCCATAAGGTGTACAAGATAAAAATCCTGTATCATCTCCTACTACCATTTTACCTATATTATTAAAATGAAATCCATCCACATCTTTATCTGGATTTATTGTATTTAAAACTTTTAGTTCATCTATATGTTTAGGCAGTGGTAATTGAACTAAAATACCATCAAATCTTTCATCACTATTTAATCTTTCTATTTCTTTTAACAATTCCTCTTCAGATATATTAGAAGAAAAGTCTATAGTTTCTGTAAAAAAACCAACTTTTTCACACGTCATTCTTTTATTTTTTACATAAACACGAGAGGCCTTATCATCACCAACTATAACCACAACAAGACCTGCACGCCTTCCATTTTTTTTTAACATAAAATCATGTTCTTTACTAATTTCATCTAATATTTTATTAGACAAAGCTTTACCATCTAATATCATTTATCCCCCTTTTTTATATATCTACAAAATTTCCAACCAAGATATTTTTCTTCTAATTCTTTTTCCCATTCATCACTTATTTCAGGAAAAAACGTATCTGCCTTACCCTCAAACTCTACATGACTTACATAAAGATTGCTCACACAACCTGACTCCATCGCTTTTTTATATATACTAGCTCCACCTATAATAAAAATTTCTTCTTTTAAATCAGATAAATTTTTTATCAACTTATCAAAATCATTATATACTTCTATATCTAAATTTCCTTTATCAAATTCTTCAATAGATAAAACTATATTTCTTCTATTAGGCAAAGGCTTTCCTATGCTATCAAAGGTATTTTTACCCATTATTATTGTTTTCCCAGTTGTTATTTCTTTAAATTTTTTTAAATCTTCTGGAATATGCCATAATAACTTATTATTAAGACCTATTTCCATATTTTTACCAACAGCTACTATTATACTAAACATTTCACTCCTTAAACTGCTACTTCAAATTTTATTAGAGGATGACTCTCATAATCAATAAGCTCTATATCTTCAAATGTTAACTCATTAAATGGTTTATCTGCAATTTTTATTTTAGATAATTTCAATGGTTGACGAGTTAACTGTTCTTTTAAGCCTTCTATATGATTTTCATATATATGAGCATCTATTATTGTATGTGCAAATTCTCCAACTTCATAACCACATTCCTTAGCTATCATCATAGTTAATAAAGAATAGCAAGCTAAATTAAAAGGTATACCTAATGCAATATCTCCACTTCTTTGTGTTAAGTGACAATTTAATTTATTACCTAATACATTAAATGCAAAAGTATAATGACAAGGTGGTAATTTACTTATACTCGCATTACCCGGATTCCAAGCAAGAACTATTAATCTTCTTCCATTTTTATGATTAGGATTTTCTTTCATTTCTTTTAATGTATCTATTATATATTGTATTTGATCAAATACTAAAGAGCCATTTTCTTCTCTTGTTGTCCATCTATTGTTTTCATCTACAAATACTTCTCCATCAAGAGAAATTTCTGGAACAGGATATCTTCTCCAAAATCTACCATAAGCTGTTTCAAGTCTACCTTCCTCATCAGCCCAAGCATCCCATATTTTTGTTTTTTTCTTTAATTCTTTGATATGTTCTTCTCCACTTAAATACCAAAAAAGCTCATGTAACATTGAATTAAAATACATCTTTTTTGTTGTAAGTAAAGGATAACCTTGAGATAAATCTACCTTATATGAATAAGCAAATGTAGATATAGTATCAACTCCTGTTCTATTTTCCTTTCTTACTCCATTTTTTAAAACATAATTTACTAAATCTAAATAAACTTTCATATTACCTCCACAAACTAAATATTAAGACAATTAAACCTAAAATTATTCTATAATAACCAAATAATTTAAAGTCCCTATTTTTTATATATTTCATAAATCCTTTAATAATGTAAAGTGACATTATAAAGGTTAAAATTAAACCTAAAAATATTAATATTAACTCATAAGAAGTTAATATATTACCAAGTTTTATCAATTTCAAACTTGTTGCACCTAGCATTGTTGGTATCGCTAAATAAAACGAAAACTCTGTTGCAGCTATTCTACTTAACCCTATAAGCATCGCACCTATTATTGTTGCAGCCGATCTTGAGGTTCCCGGTATCATTGCTAAACATTGAAATAACCCTATATATATCGCCATCGTATATGATATATCTTTAACACTTTCTACCTTTACTTTTTTATTTTTACTTTCAATAAATACAAGTAACACACCATAAATAACCAACATTATTGATACTATTATAGGATTAAATAAATATTTATCTATTAAATCATCAAAAAGCAAACCTAAAACAACAGCTGGTAAAACTGCTACTATTATTTTTTTCCATAAAGAAAATAGTTCATTTCTTTTTTCTCCTTTATATTTAAAAGGATATATTTCATTAAAAAATACAACCACAACAGCAAGTATCGCTCCCAGTTGTATTATTATTTGAAAAGCATTAACAAATACCTTATTTTCTGATAATTTTATTAAATTTTCAAGTAATATCATATGTCCTGTACTACTAACAGGTATAAACTCTGTAAAAGCTTCCACTAGAGATAATAAAAAAACTTTAAATATATCTATAATCATTATAATTTCCTTTCTATTTATATATTAATTATACCAAATTTTAATCCAAAAAAAAAGAAGAATAAATGTTATAAAAATAAGAATATTTTAACAATGATTTTTCTAAATATATTGACAAACTTTTATAGTTCAGTTATACTTTTGACAAAGTTAATAAATCATTTGAATGAGAGGAGAAAATGTTAATGAGAAAATTGTTGTTATTTGTAATGTTTTTAATATCATTAAATTCCTTATCAGAGGAGTTTAAATATGATAATGGTGATAGATTAATCGTTGATATTGTAAATGGAAAAAAAGAAGGTCCTTATAAATATTACGCAAATAATGGAGATATAGAAGAAGGAACTTTTGTAAACGAAAAAAAAGAAGGTCCTTATAAATATTACGCAAATAATCAAGATATAAAAGAAGGTACTTATGTAAATGGAAAAGAAGAAGGTCCTTATAAATATTACGCAAATAACGGAGATATAGAAGAAGGAACTTTTGTAAACGGAAAAAAAGAAGGTCCTTATAAATATTATTTTAAAGAAGATGGTAGTATTGAAGAAGGAACTTTTGTAAATGGAATAATTGAAGGACCATTTATAAAATATAATACGAATTTAGGAGCAAAAGAAGAAGGAACATATATAAACGGGAAAAAAGAAGGTTTAGCCACACTATATTTAAAAGATGGTAGTAAAATTGAAGGAATTTATAAAAACGACAAAATAGAGGGTTCTGTTAAATTCATTTTACCAAATGGAATAAATTTTGAAATTCCATATACAAATTTTCAATAAAGAATATAAAAAATAAAATGTACCAACAATTAGTGTTTAATTATACTAGTTTGTTGGTACATATTCTTTTAAAATATCTTATTTTTTTAATTCATTAACTATTTTTGTTAATTGAGCTATTTTTGTTTTCAAATCTTGTATTTCTTCATCTTTAACATCTTTTTTCTTATTATTAAATAGATATGAAACTCCTAAACCAAATCCTATATCTCCATGAGATGATATACTTGAACTTAATTTATATGAAACCTTTTCATTTTTACCTAAACTTCCTAACAATCCTAATGCAATAGAGGTTTCACCTTTATACATTCCAAGTCCTACTGATATTGAATCCCCTTCAGAACGATTAATTAAGTTAGCCATAGCCATAGAATTTGCAATTCCTGATATTGTTGATTTATCAATTTCATTTTTAGAATTTCCTATTATTAAATTTCCTTCAGAATCTATTCTAGTAGTTATTCCATTTTCTCCTTTTATTGCTAAATTTCCACTTGATAAATTTATACTATTTTCTCCATTATCCGAACTTACTTTTAGTGTTATTTTCTTTAATTGTGCAACATTTACAGCATCGGAATCAACTGTACCTGCAGCAACATTTGTGATTTGACGTTTAATTCCAAGAGTATTATTACCTATAGAAACTGCTCCTCTACTAGAAACCCAAGAACCAATCATTTTATTTTTCTTAATATCAAGTTCTTTTATTTCTTCTTTTTTAACATATATTTCATTAAGCTTATCTCCCATTTTTTGCGCTTGTTCTTGATTAAATTTTTTTCTTTCTTCCCCTGTCAAAGTGCTATTATCTATATCATCAATTATCTTCTTGTAGTCTTTTCTTGATGTAACTATTTCTTTTTCTAAAGTTTCTATTCTTTTTGTAATTTCAATATATTCCTCTTTATTATCACCTAATACATCATCTATAGATTTAATATTTCCAGAAGGATCATATCCTAAAATATTCTTATTTCTATTACTTAAAGAATCTTCTCCTAATGCAACACTTGAATCTATATAAGAATAGGCATTATGTCCTAACGCTGTTGAACCTTCTCCTTCAGCTATAGCATAACTTCCACTAGCTAGTGCATAATCCTTTTGTGTTTGAGCCTGTTTTCCTAAAGCAACAGAAAAATGTCCTTTTCCTACACTTCCATGACCTATAGATATTGTATTTGTATCATAAGTTTCAGCAGTACCCCCTATGGCTATATTTTGAAATCCATATGATTTAGCGTGTAATCCTAACGCTATTGAATTAGAGTATTTTCTTCCTTTTTGTTGATATTTTTGATAATCTTCTGGAAATAAATCTTTTTTATAACCAGGTACTCCTATATCATTGCTTTCTTTATTAGGTAATTCTCCTATATATGCTCCATTTCCTATAGCAATAGAGGAACTTGTTCCAACTCCTTCAACACTTGCATAAGCTCCTAAAGCTATAGTATTTGAAGTTGAAGATTTTGCTTTAAGACCTATAGATATACCACTATCTCCTTTAGATTCTGCCTCTTTACCAATAGCAATTGTATTACTACCAATACTGTTACTTGAATCCCCTATTGCTACAGAACTTATTCCACTACTCTTAGAATTATATCCATAAGCAGATGAAGAATGACCTCCAGCTACACTTGAAGTACCTATAGAAACAGATTGATTGTTTTCTGCTTTTGAACCAGAACCTATTGCTATAGCATTACCTTTAATTGCTTGAGCATTTACTCCCAAAGCAACTGAATTTCCTTCTTTAGTTTTCGAATTAGATCCTATTGCAATAGAATTATATCCTTGAGAATCTGAATTTTCTCCAACAGCAATATTTGTATCATATTTACTATTTGAAGTTTTACCTATTGAAATTCCTTTACCTTGTCCTTTTTCTATTCCTTCACCATAAATATTAATACTTGCTAATAAAACTAATAAAGATATACCTAATAATTTTTTCATAATTACCCTCCTAAATACGATACTATCCAATAATATTATACCCCCCCCCATATTTTTGTCAATCTTATAAAATTATTACTTTTATTAAAAATAGATAACCTTTTAAAACTATCTATTTTTATAAAAATTTAATTTTTATACCTATTTTTTAATAAAATTTTTCATCAATATATTTAAACTTTCTTCAAGTTTTAAAACTCTTGATTTCAATTCATTATTTTCTTCTTCTAATTTTTTTATCTTTAAATTTGAATTGTCTTCTTCAATAACTTCACGATTAAATTGATATCCAACACCTATACCAAAAGCTACTTTACCTTTAGTATTAAGTGCTCCACTTGCTTTATATACTATACTTGCTTTTCTATCTACACCACTTAATCCAACAGCTACTGATGTATCTCCATTAAAAGTTCCTAATGCAGCAGAAACATTTGCTCCATTTTTAAGATTTACAATTTGAGGAAGATTTGCCATAGCAATCGCATTAGCAAGACCTATATTTAAATTTTCAATATTTTTATTAACATTTCCATCTAAAGAAATTGTAATTCCATTATTAGTAACTTCTGTTTTTATACCATTCTTACCATTAATATTAATTCCAGAGCTTAATTTAAATATATTTGTTCCTGTATCTCCATTAAATTTAGCTGCTACATTTTTAAGTTGAGCTACATTTACAGCATCAGTATCAAGTAATCCTGCAGAAACATTATTTATTTGTCTAGTCAATCCAAGTTCGGCATTTCCTATTGACACCCCTCCTAATGTACTTTCCCAAGTTGATGCGTTTTTAAAATTCTCTTTCATATATTTAATTAAGTTAAGTCTTTCATTTATAGCGTTATCTCTAAGAACACGATTTTCTATCGTAAGTTTATCAGCTTCTTCTCTTTCTGTTTTTTCTTTTGCATATATTCTTTTATATTCAACATCTTTCAACTTTTCGTTAATTTGATATATTTTGTTATCAAGTTCAATCATTTCATTCTTTTTAGATATATATTCATTTATTTTATCTGCACCTAAAATATCTTGCATATTTTGAATATCAAATTCAAGTGGATTATATCCTGTAGTATATAATTGTCCATTAGTTTTAGAATTATCTCCAAGTGCAACTCCAGAATCAATATCAGCAGTAGCGTTATACCCTATTGCAACAGAATTCACACCAAGTGTTTCAGCATAAGACCCAATCGCTGTTGAATTTACTGCATTTGCTTTTGTTTCTCTACCAAATGCTAATGAGTTATTATATAAAGCTTCAGAATAGCTTCCAATAGCATTACTGTATATTCCTCTAGCATGTGCATAAAGTCCTATAGCGTTACTTGCAAATCCACGAGCACCATTTTCACGATTATTACCATTATTTTGCATACCTATAGCAACTGAATAATGCCCCCAAGCTTGAGAATGTGTTCCAAGTGCTGATGCATAGGTTCCGTGGGCATTAGAAGAGGTTCCTACAGCTGTTGCATAAGCACTATTTCCCATTATATCTTCAGTATTAGCTCTTGCTCCATTTCCTATTGCTGTTGATCCTGTTTTTCCCGTAACAGCTCCAGTTCCTAGTGCTGTTTGACCTGAATAAGTTCCACCACTTCTATTTTCAGCTCCATTTCCTATAGCTATTGAAAGCCCTGCCTTTGAACTTGCACCATTTCCTATAGCTATTGATCCAGTTTTATCTTCTCCTTCTCCACCTACATAAGCTCCTCTACCTATTGATATAGCACTATTTGATTCTACTTTTGAAGCATAACCAATAGATACTGAAGTTTCACCAGAAGCTTTAGCAGCCGTTCCTAAAGCTGTACTATAATTCCCATCTGCTTTTGAATTAAATCCAATAGATGTCGCTTGATCTCCACTTGCATCTGCCTTATAACCATATGCAGCTGTAGCGTAATTAGTTGCTTTAGCTTCACTACCAACGGATATAGAATAAGCACCTGAAGCTAAATTTTCATCTCCTATACTTATTGATTTTCCACCTATGGCACCATAAGGATTTAATGATTTTAGTCTACTAAGTTTACCATCTTTTTCTAATATTGTTCTAGCTTCGCTTATAACTTTTTCATAAGCAATCAAAGATTTTCTTTTTTCTTCTTCAGTTATAGAAGTATTTAATCTATTTTCATCACTAACTAATTCTTTTAATTTATTCGTATCTGTTAATAATTCTTTTTTTAAAGCTTCATCTTTAACTAAATCATTTATTGTTTTTTCATATTTTATATGCTTTTTAAAGCCCTCTTCGTTTATATCATTTTTTTTAGTGGTTTCATTATACTTTACCATTTCTTCTAAAACAGACTCACTAATATGAACACCTATAGCTATACCACGTTCTCCAAACGAATATGAATCTGCTCCTATAGCAACACCATATTGATCTAATGCTTTTGCATATGCCCCAACTGAAGTAGTATTTATACCAGTTGCTTCTGTTCTTGTACCTATAGCTAATGCATCTGTTTTTGTTGATTTTGAATTAAGTCCTATAGACATCATGTTTCCATCTTCATTAGTTTCTGCAACAGCTTCTGCATTTGCTCCTATAGCTAAAGCTTGATTCCCATTAGCTTTAGAATTTGGTCCAATCCCTATTGCTACATGACCAGTTGCACTTGCTTCTCCTCCTGAATCAAACTTAACAAGTTTTTCTACTTCTCCTCCATAAATAAATGTTCCAGATATTAAAAAAGAAAATAATAATTCTTTTTTTAATCTACTCATCTTCATTAAATTTCACCTCATTTTTTCATTATACATTTTATTATAACTATAATAGAAATATTTTTCAATATATTAAATTGATTATTTTATTTCAAAATAAAATGTTTTAAAATAATAAACAAAATAGAATAAAAGTAAATAAATATGGTAGTTAAATTAAAATTTTAAAATTAAAAAAGATTAATTTATTTTATATTTTAAAAAAAATATATTACACTCTTAAATTTTGGTTTTAAAAAATAATTATGATATAATATTGACATAGGTTAAATGTATATTATAATCTTAAATAATTTATAAAATAAAAGGGGGAAATTAAAATGTATAAAATAGGCTTGAATAACGCTTTATTTATTCTAAACTATATGTTTGAAGAACTAATATATGATATTTCTTTAACAGAAGGAAATCAAATGACATTATTAGAAACTGCTCATACCTTATCTGGAAAAGCACCTAAAAATGCACGTATTAAAGATGTTATATTAATCACAAATTTAAAAAAGGGGTTTGATTATATCTTAAATAAAATTAAAGAAAACAATTTTTATTTTAATAAAGACACTTTTTGCACAGTAAATAGATTAGTTGCAAGTAATGATAATTTTGATAATTTAGGTGGTTTTAGACGTTATAATATAAAAATAACAGGTACAAAACATACTGGTATTGAAGTAGAAAATTTAGATATTAGTTTTTTTGAAACTATAAATAAATATCACGATGATAAAAGAGAAGGTATAAAAATCATAGATTTATTTTTAAATTTGTGTAAAAACCAATATTTTGGAGATAGAAACAAAAGAACTGCACAACTTATAATGTGTGGACTTCTTATTTTAAATGGATATGCTCCTTTTTCAATTAACTTTAAAGATATTGAATATTCAAAAGACTTAGTAAATTTTTATGATGATGAAAACAAAAAAGATATTATACTTAAAAAACTTTTAGATAAACAAAAAAAATAACAAAAAAATTTTTAGAGGAATAAATTAAAAATCTTTAAATAAATAACGACAAATTTTAAATCTAATTTTTTACTTATATACCATATAAAAATTATATAAATATATTATATTGACAAAATAATTTAATTTAGATATAACATTATTGAAATTAATAAATTAATTATTTTAAAAGGAGGAAAATAAAATGAAAAAGTTATTATTATTTTTAATTTGTTTAACATCATTAAATTCTTTAGCACAAGTATTTAAATATGAAGATGAAAGTAAATTAATAGTTAAAGTTGTAGATAATAAAAAAGAAGGAACTTATAAAAGATATTATAAAACAGGAGAACTACTAGAAAA
The DNA here is from genome assembly GCA_963526495.1 of uncultured Streptobacillus sp. Classification (GTDB taxonomy): domain Bacteria; phylum Fusobacteriota; class Fusobacteriia; order Fusobacteriales; family Leptotrichiaceae; genus CAURNT01. Next base: position 16,535 of record CAURNT010000027.1, read on the forward strand.
AGGTACTTATAAAAACGGAGAATTAGATGGACCATTTAAAACTTATTACAAAACTGGGAAACTTAAAGAAGAAGGTACTTATAAAAACGGAGAATTAGATGGACCATTTAAAACTTATTACAAAACTGGGAAACTTAACCAAGAAGGAATTTATAAAAACGGAGAATTAGATGGACCAATTAAACGTTATTATGAATCAGGTTCCCTTATGGTAGAAGGAATTTATAAAAACGGAGAATTAGATGGACCACTTAAAACTTATTATGAATCAGGTGCCCTTATGGGAGAAGAAATTTATAAAAATGAAGAATTAGATGGAGTATCTAAAACTTATTATGAATCAGGTGTACTTCAAGAAGAAGAAATTTATAAAAACGATGTAAAAGATGGACCATTTAAAACTTATTATGAATCAGGTGTACTTCAGGTAGAAGGAATTTATAAAAATGGAAAATCAAATGGACCATTTAAAACTTATTATGAATCAGGTGTACTTCAGGAAGAAAGAATTTATAAAAATGGAAGATCAGATGGACCATTTAAAACTTATTATGAATCAGGTGTACTTCAGGAAGAAAGAATTTATAAAAACGGAGAATTAGATGGACCATTTAAAACTTATTACGAAACTGGGAAACTTAACGAAGAAGGAAACTATAAAAATGATGTAAAAGATGGACCATTTAAAACTTATTACGAAACTGGGGAAATTAAAGAAAAAGGAAAT
>CAURNT010000028.1:0-17076 GCA_963526495.1 uncultured Streptobacillus sp.
CATTATTAAATATTTTCTTTTTTTATACTTTTGCATCTTTTAATAAAGATTTCTATTCTTCTATTATAAGTTATAGTCAACTTTTTATAAGCAAACACTTTTCTGTAATATCATCTACATTTTAGTTTCTATCTTATTAAAATATAAATTATAGCATTAACCAAAACAAAATATATTAAATTAAATTTAAATTTAAATATTTCAATAAAAAAACCACTCATTTGAGTGGTTTTTTAATATTTAGAATTTTATTTTAAAGGACCTTTAGTATCATCTAAAACATTAATTTTACCGTCTTTAATATCTTGTTTTAATTGTTCAACTTTAGCAATTTTTTCTTGTCCTATAATATCTTTAGTAAATTTAAATTCACTTGTTCCTACTCCATCTTCAGCTATACCAAAGTAAGTAGTTCCTGCAGTAAATGTTCCGTCTAAAGCAGCTTTTATAGTATTAAATACAGCTACATCAACATTTTTAATCATTGAAGTTAAAATAGTTCCTTCAATTTCACCATCTTGATCAGAGTCAACACCAATAGCATATACTTTGTGTTCTTGAGCAGCTTTAAATACTCCAGCTCCTGAACCACCTGCAGCATGCATTATAACATCAGCTTTATTAGAAATTAAACTTTCAGTTAATTGTTTACCTGCAACTGGATCATTAAATGGATTATTTCCATTTATATAAGCACTAACAACTTGAACTGATGGATTAACATATTTTGCTCCTTGAATAAATCCAGTAGCAAATCTATATATAACTGGAGATTCCATTCCTCCAACAAATCCTATAACATTAGTTTTAGTCATAAGTCCTGCAATTGCTCCTGTCAAGAATGAACCTTCTTGTTCTTTAAATAATAATGAAGCAATATTATCTCCTTCAGCTACATCATCAATTAAAGCAAATTTTTGATCAGGATATTCTTTAGCAACTGCTTGTAAAGAATCTTTCATTGTAAATCCTACACCAATTATTAAAGCATATTCTCCAGTTTGAGCATATTCTGTTAATTGATTTTTAGCTTCAACAGTTGGATCTTTTGGTTCATATTCAGAAACTTCAATCCCTAATTCAGTTTTTGCTCTTTCTAAACCTCTATAAGCTGAATCATTAAAAGATTTGTCTCCTTTACCACCCGTTGAATAAACTATAGCAACTTTTTTAGGCGCTTCTGCTGTAGCAGCAGCTTCTTTTTCAGTTTTAGCTCCACATGATATTAAAAATACAAATGCAAAGAAAACTGCAAAAAGACTTAATACTTTTTTCATTGTAATTCCTCCTAAATATTAATCTGTATGTCAATTATACAATTTTTACAAAATAATTTCAAGTATTACATAAAAAAAGTGGTATAAATACCACTAATTTCTATTTTTCATATGGTTTTCCACTAGCTTTTGGAGGTCTTGATTTACGTCCAAATAGTACTAATGCAATTAAAGTTAATAGATATGGGATCATAGCTAAAAACTCTTGAGGTATTCCTCCACCACTTGCTTTTGTGTAATCTGATAAAGCTTGACCAAAAGCAAATAATAAACTTGCAAGTATAGCACCTAACGGATTCCATCTACCAAATATCATTGCTGCCATAGCCATAAATCCACGACCAGCTGACATATTATTTGTAAAGCTTGATAATATAACAGTTGTCATATAAGCTCCACCAAGTCCACCGAAAGCCCCTGATAAAAGAACTCCTAAATATCTATATTTATAAACGCTTATTCCAACAGTATCAGCTGCTAATGGATGTTCTCCAACAGCACGTATTCTTAAACCAAATACAGTATGATAAACTACAAAATAAGTTACAAAAGCTAATATATATATAAATGCAATTACTAAAGCATTATTCGGATGATTAGCGGCAGCTGGAGTTGATCCTGAAACTTTAAATATAGTTTTAATCAAATAAGAAGTTGTTGCTGTTGCAAAAAGGTTAATCGCAACACCACTTATTATTTGATCTCCTTTTAAATGTATACTTATTATAGCATGAATTAAAGCCATTAAAATCCCAACAATAACACCTGAAAGAATTCCTAAATAAGGATTACCAGTAAAATAGTTAACTACAGCTGCAGAAAATGCACCTGATAACATAATACCTTCAAGTCCCATATTAATTACACCAGGTATCTCACATAAACAAGCACCTACCGCTGTTATTAATACTGGTGGTGCAACTGTAATAGTTTGTATCAATAATGTTTTTAAAGCTTCCATTATTTATTCCCCTTTCTCTTATTCAATAACATCTTGAATAAGTTTTCAGCAGCAACAAGAATTATAATTAGAGCTTGTATAATAAATACAATTTCTTTATCTAATTTAAATTGTCTTTGTAATGTTTGCCCTCCAATTTCAAGAGATGCATAGAAAATTGAAGCAACTAATATACCAAATGGATTATTATTTCCAAGTAATGCTATAGCAAGACCTGTAAATCCATAATCTCCCATAATTAAATCTGTAAATCTATATTCAGCAGCTCCTCCCATAACTCTTTCAGCTCCTCCAAGACCTGCTATAGCTCCAGATAATCCCATTGCAATAAATGAGATTAACTTAGGATTAATACCAGCATTTTCTGCTGATGTTGGATTATAACCAACAGCTTTAATTTCATAACCTAATCTTGTTTTTTCAAAGAAATAATAAGAGAATAATACTAATACAATTATAATAATAAATCCTAAATTCAAATTTTGTTTAGTATAATTATAGAAAAATAACGGTAATCTTGATACTTCTTCAATTCTTGAACTTTGATTATTAGAAGAAGCTGGATCTCTTAATGGACCAGTTGATGGATTAATTAAATATCTTTGTAAATTAATCATTACGTAATTCAACATAATTGTACTTATTACTTCATTTATATTAAATTTTGATTTTAAGACACCTGCAATTGCAGCCCATATAAATCCACAGGCAGCAGCAAAAAATAAAGTTATTAGAATATTAATAGGTCCTAAAAATTTAAGGTTAGAAGCAACAATAGTACCTCCTATAACTGCACCAAGTCCACCAGCAGCTAATTGTCCTTGAACTCCTATATTAAATAATCCTGCTTTATATGCAAACATAACAGCAATTGCTGAAAACATTAAAGGAGTTGCAAAAACTAAAGTTTTTGCCAATCCGTTAAACGGAAATTTAGGTGATGATTGATATAATGCAGATTTAAACATTACAGCATAAGCTTCAATAGGATTTACACCTCTTGAAATCATTATTATAGAACCTGCAATTAAAGCTATAATTACAGCTAATAACGATGGCAACATATTATAAACTGATTTTTTTAATTTATTCATCTAATTTACCTCCTGCCATTAATATTCCTAATTTTTCCATAGTAGCATCTTTTCTATCTAAAACTCCTACTATTTTACCAGAATACATAACAGCTATTCTATCACTTAAAGTCATTATTTCTGTCAATTCTGCTGAAACAACAAGTATGGCTTTACCTTTTGTTCTTTCGTGCAATATTGTATTATGGATCATTTCTATTGCTCCTATATCTACTCCTCTTGTAGGTTGAGATACAATAATAAATTTATTTTCTTTTTCTAATTCTCTAGCAACCACAACTTTTTGTTGATTTCCACCTGATAATCCACCATATATTACTTTACCATCTGTAGGTCTGATATCATATTTTTCTATCATTTCTTTAGTTGTTTTTTCAACTAAATTATAATTTATTATACCTTTTGAAACATATTTATCTAAGTCACCTAGAATCAAGTTTTCATTAACAGTAAATTCATCTATAGTAGCTCTCTTATGTCTATCCTCCGGAACATGTGATAATCCAGATAATCTAATTTGTCTCGGAGTATTATTAAGTAATTCTACTCCATCTATCATATATGATCCACTGTTTGCTTTTCTAAGTCCAGCTAAAACTTCAACTAATTCAGTTTGCCCATTACCTTCAACTCCGGCAATACCTAAAACTTCACCTTCTCTAATTTCAAAACTTACATTTTTAACCTTTTGAGTACCTAAATCATTCACAGCAACTATATCGTTTACTTTAACTAAAGTGTTTCCTATATTTACTTTTTCTTTTTTTATGTCAAATAACACAGCTCTTCCAACCATCATATTGGCAATAACTTCTTTAGTAGCCTCACTAGTTTTAAGATTACCAACATCCTTACCACGACGAATAACTGTAATATTATCTGATAAATCTAAAACTTCTTGTAATTTATGCGTAATGAATATTATTGTTTTTCCTTCTTTTATTAAATTACGCATAATTCCATAAAGTTCTATAACCTCTTGAGGAGTTAAAACCGCACTTGGTTCATCAAATATTAATAATTCAGCACCTTTAAATAGTATTTTTAAAATTTCTATTCTTTGTTGAATTCCAACAGACAAATCTCCTACTTTAGAGTCAGGATCTATATTTAATCCATATTTTTCAGAAACCTCTCTTACTTGTCTTCTTGCAGTTTCTAAATCAAATAAAAATTTTCCTTTTGTAGGTTCAAATCCTAAAACCATATTTTCAGCAACAGTTAATGTTTCTACCAACATAAAATGTTGATAAACCATCCCTATCCCTAAACGTGCAGCTTCAGTAGGTGTATCTATGCTCACCTCTTGTCCTTTATAGAAAATTTTTCCTGAAGTAGGATCGTATAATCCATTTAAAATTTTCATTAGAGTTGATTTCCCAGCTCCATTTTCACCAACTATAGCATGAATTTCTCCTGTTTTAATTTTTAAAGTAATATCGTCATTAGCAACGATTTTTCCACCTAAAAATTCTTTTCTTATATTTTGCATTTCTAAAATATATTCAGTAGAAACATCAGCCAAAGCATCTTTTTTTGTACCTTGCTCTTTTAAAATATAGTCGCTCATTGTTTCCTCCCATTTAAAAGTATATATTATATTATACAACACAATTTCTAAATAGTCCATATCCACAAAAATATTTTTTTTCACTAATTTTTTTTAATTTCTCTTGCTACATTTTCAGGAACTACTAATAATAAGTCCTCAAATGAAGAGTCAAATATTTTCTTTACACTCCCAAATTTTTTAATAAGTTCTCTTTTTCTTTTAGGACCTATCCCCTTTATATCATCTAATTTAGATTTAATATTTCTTTCAGAACGTATTTTTTTATGGTATTCTATACCAAATCTATGAACCTCATCTTGAAATCTTGTTATCATATTAAAAAGATTAAAATTATTTGATATATCATATTCTACTTTATCATCACACAATCCAAAAGTAGAATGTCTATCATCTTTATACATACCATAAACTTTTATATTTTTGTAATTTAAATTCTCTAACATTTTTCTTATAACTGAAACATGATTTTTTCCTCCATCTAATAATATTAAATCTGGAAAATCTTCATATTTTAATCGTCTTTTAATCGCTTCCATCATTGAAGCATAATCATTAGGACCTTCAACACTTCTTATCTTATACTTTCTATAAAGTTTTTTTTCTTTTTTCCCATCAATAAAAACCACTCTAGAAGCAACACTATCTATTCCTTGTATATTAGAAATATCAAAACATTCTATAATTTTTGGATACTTTTTCAAATTTAAAAGTTTTTTCAAATCCATCAAAGCAATTTTTATTTTATTTTCACTTTTATAATATTCATTTATTATAAAATCTAAATTTCTAATTCCTAATTCTAACAATTTCTTTTTCGTACTATTTATTATCGGTGAGATAATTTTAATTTTAATATTTCTTTCAGTTTCAAACCACTTTTCTACAATATCAATATTTTCTTTATATTCATTTTGTATAATTATACTCTTTGGTATAATTTTATTATCATAATAACTTAGAATTAATCTTTGTAAAATATCACTATCTTCAAAACTTTTTTCAATATTATACGAATTTTTATCAACAACTTTACCATCTCTAATACTAAAAATACATACAAATACTCTATTTTCTATTTCTTTAAAAACAAAAACATCTTCATCAACAGCTCTATTTTGTTCTATTATTTGATTTTTAACCAATTCATTTAACATTTCTATTCTATTTCTTATAATCAAAGCTTTTTCAAACTCTAAGTTATTAGAAAACTCTACCATCTCATCATGTAATTTATCAATAATTTTTCTATCTTTATTTTTCAAAAACTCTATCATATTATTTACATTTTCAATATATTTTTCTTCATCAGTTTTATTAATAAATTTCCAATTACTGTTATTACTATTATAACGTAAATTAGTACCTATTATTTTTTTATTATACATATCAATAGTAATATTATTTATATCAAAAGCTATCATTAAAATTTTTAACATATTTTTAAGATTACTAGGATATGGTCCAAAATAATATGCTTCTAAATTTATTTCTAAATGTTTTTTACTTCTTATAATAGAAATTTGAGGATATTTTTCCTTTGTTATTTTTAAATAAGGATACGTTTTATTATCTTTAAGCAAAATATTATACTTAGGCTTATATTCTTTAATCATATTATTTTCTAAAATAAGTGCTTCAAGTTCATTATTACATATAAAGAATTCTATATCATTTATATGTTTTACTAATTCAAAAGTTTTAATCGATGATTTAGGGTTATTAAAATAACTAGAAACTCTATTTTTAAGATTTTTTGCTTTACCTATATAAATTATCTTACCTTTATTATTTTTCATCATATACACACCAGGATTATGTGGTATATCTTTCAAATCGATAACCATTATTCCCCCTTATAATTTACTTTTTAATATTATTTTCATAATATTTACAAAATTCTTTTATTTCACATTGACTACATTTAGGTTTACGCGCTATACATTTATCTCTACCTTGAAGTATAAGATAATGAGAATAATAATACCACATTTTTTTAGGTATTAATTTCATAAGTTTCTTCTCAATTTGTTCTACATTATCATTATCAACAAAGCCAATTCTATTAGATAAACGTTTCACATGAGTATCCACTACTATTCCTGATTTTATACCCCATAAATCACCAAGAACAACATTAGCAGTTTTTCTTCCAACTCCTCCTAACTCTAAAAGTTGTTCCATATTCTTAGGAATTTCACCATTATACTTTTCAACTAAAGTTTTAGCATTTTCTTTAATATTACGAGCTTTAGCTTTATAAAAACCAGTCGACTTAATGTATTTTTCTAAAGTCTCTACATCCATATTATAAACATCTTTAGGTTCTCTTATAACTTTAAATAATTCTCTTGTAACAATATTTACTCTTTTATCTGTACATTGTGCTGAAAGTATAACAGCTACCATTAATTGATACTCTGTCTCATATAATAATTCAGTTTTGGCATCTCCAAACTTATTACTTAAAATTTCTAATACATTCTTTACTCTATCTTTTACTAACATATTTCTCCATAAGAAAAAAAGCCTTATACAAGGCTTATATTTATTTTTTTTCTGCGTAAATACTTACTCTTTTTTTCCCTTTAAATGATTCAAATTTAACATAACCATCTATTAATGCAAATAAAGTATAATCTTTACCTAATCCCATATTTACACCTGGGTGGAACTTAGTTCCTCTTTGTCTTACAATTATATTTCCTGCTTTTACAGCTTCTCCATCATATCTTTTAACACCTAAATATTTAGGGTTAGAGTCTCTACCATTTTTAGTAGACCCTTGTCCTTTTTTTGAGGCGAATAATTGCAAATTCAACTTTAATATCATTTTCCATACCTCCAAACTTTAAATTGTACATTCTTAGGATAATCTTTTGCAACTTGCTGTGAAAAAAGTTTAAATGAATTAAGAAAATCTTGAGATTTAATTAAATCTTCTTCACTTATTTTAGCAAGATCACACAACATATACCCATCTTTCATCTCATATTCTATATCTTTAACACCCAATACTTCTATCAAAGCATTTAACGTCATTATTGATGTTGAAGAAATAGATGCACATACTATATCTGTCCCATATTCAGAACTATTAGTATGTCCTTTAATTAAAAATTTTACAATTTTCTCATCAATTTCAGAAAATTCAATTTTTGTCATAATTAACCTTTAATATCTTTAACTTCGATTAAAGTATATTGTTGTCTATGACCTTTTTTTCTGTAGTATGTTTTCTTATTGTATTTAAAGTTGATAACTTTTTTACCTTTTCCGTGTTCTTTAACTTCAGCAACAACTTTAGCACCATTAACAAATGGAGTTCCAACTTTATCTCCAACCATTAATACTTCTTCAATTGTAACTTCGTTTCCAACTTCTACGGCTAATTTTTCAACTTTCAATAATGAACCTACTTCAACTTTATACTGTTTACCACCAGTTTTAATCACTGCAAACATACGTTCACCTCCGAGTTTCATATCGCTGCATTAGGCATTAGCAAGCCTTTCGCATGCGTAAATTTATTCTATCATATTTTATTGTATTTGTCAAATTGGATAATTTTATATTATATATTCCAACAATCAAGGAATAAATTTAATCCTTATATTTACAATATTTTTTAACATATTTATCTTAAAAATCATAAAAAGTTTATTGAATTAAAAATCATTTTATATCATAATTATAGTGTAAATACAAATACTATTATAGATTATATTTTAGGAGGGGTTATATTGCAAAATATTCAAAATATAAGTGATTTAAGTAATTTTTTAAATAATTTATCATACAATGATTTTAAAAATATTGTGGAACAATATTCTAATAAGAATAATGTTAATTTTGATTCACAAATGGAAACATTGGTAACTAACAGTTTAGAATCTAAATTAAATGAATTAAATATAAATTGTCAATGCCCTAAATGTAAATCATCTATAATAGTTAAAAATGGTAAAAGACCTAATGGAATACAAGAATATAAATGCAAAGATTGTAAAACTAAATTTACTAAATTTACAAATACTATATTAGAAAAAACTAGATGGCATTGGGATATATGGGTTAAAGTGTTAGAAATGACTATTAATAATTTTTCTATTAAGAAAATGGTTAATGTATTAGAAAAAGATTATAGTTGCACTAATATTAACGAGAAAACAGTTTGGCTATGGAGAATGAAACTTATTCATTCAATAGCTAATTTACCTCAATCTAAATTAACAGGTAATATACAAATAGATGAAACTTTTATAAGAGAAAGTCAAAAAGGAAGTAGAAACTTAATAAGTTATATTAAAGGAGAAGAAAGAGTTGAAAGATATGGTTACAATCCATCTAAATATGGAATAATGGGAAGTGAGTTTGCAACTATAAATACTGCCATTGATAATAGAGGTTATTCTGTATGTTTTGTATCTTTCTTAGGTAAATTATCAAGTGAGTTATTTGTTGATTTATTTGATGAATATTTAGAATCTCCTTCATACATTTGTACTGATTCTAACTCTATATACAACAAATATTGTAAAATAAACAATATACCTCATTATGTTAAACCCTCTAATTATGATAGATTATTAGATGAATACGATTTATCTAATAAAACTAACGAACAAAGAGAAAAAATATTATTAAAATTATATAATGATGATAAAATAGATAAAATCTTAAATAAAGATAGATTAAATTATTTAGAATTTAAAGAATTAAAATCTAAAAATAGATTAAATCTTGCAAAAGTTAATGAGCTACACAATGAGATTAAAAAGTTTATAAATATAAATAAAACAAATGTATCTACAAAATATTTGAATGATTATATTCTATTTTTTAATTATATTAGAAATTTTAAAGTTAAAAATGGTAATTATCCTACATCTAAAAAAGATATCGAGAAAATATTTGTTGAGATACTAACTCAAAAAGTAAACTACACTATTAATGATGTAAATAATCAAAAGTTAGAATTACCTAAACCAACTGGAAAATATATGTCAATGTTAAAATAAGAAACAGAGAAACTACAATAATTAACCAATTCTAATTTTAAATTTAATGATGAAGATAATGTATCTACCTTTAATAAAAGAGATTATTTATTAAATATTCCTACATATAAGTTATATTAACTTGCCAAACATTACAAAATCCCTAAATATAAAAAACTAGCTAAATGGTATTTAGCTAGTCTGTTGTTAAAACAAAATGATATTAATATTATGATACATAAAATTATGTTAAAAGATAGAGTTATTAAAGATAATTAAATTTTACAAATATTTTCCATAAATTGTATTTTTAATATAATTTTCCATATATTCCCAATCTGGTTCATATTGTTTTTTATTATTTAATTTTGCAGGTAGTGATAATTTTGTATTTTTTAATCTTTTACCACTCCAAGACCTACCATAACAAAATTTATATCTATGTTTATCTAAAATTGTTATTAAAAATAACGCATTGTATTTATTCAATTTTAATGAGTGTCCACAAATAGTTTTACCATTCATCCCTATAAAATCTTCAATTTGATATGTACTATATCCAGAGGCTCCATCACCAATATTTACAAATACTATACAATTTCCTTTTGAGATATAATTTTCATTTAATGAAATATATTGCTTTGCTCCATTATTTTTTTTGCTGCTATATATAATACATCACTGCCATCCTCTAATTCGTATGTTTTTTCTCCTTTTGTAGATTCTATTTTTTAAAAAACGTCTGTTATTTAAACTCTTTCCATTTACTAATATCTATTGGTTTATTACATTTCTCAACGAAAATATCATCAATATTAAAACTATTTTCTTCATCATCAAAATATTTAATAAGAATTTTTAAAATCTCAAAATCATTAATTTCTTCAAATAATATATTCAAATTTTTTTTTATAGAAAATATTAAATAGTCTTCTATTGTTTTAGAAAAATCTTTTTCACTTAAATTAGTATAATCCGTTTTAGAATAAGCGTATATATTCCATTCACTACCTATAGTAATTTTATGTTTTAAGCTTATAATATTATCATCATGTATAGTTGTTGTTAACGATTCTAATAATTTTTTTCATTTTCTTTCCATTTATTAAAAATATCTGTTCTCCCTTTATTTTTAGTCAATACTAAACCATAGTCTCTTAAATCATAAAATGCAATATCTTTAGCATAATTATGAGGTTGATTTGTTTTAAAAACCGCTATTGCTGTATATGTACCTGCATTAGGTTGAAATAAATCTTTAGACATATTTATAACATATTTCAATGTATGTTTCTTTAATATATTTTCTCTTCTTTCTTCATCACTAAAATAAGTTGAAAAAGGTGCTATAATAACACCATACCTAGAACAATTATCAAGCATTTTTTCTAAAAAAGTTATTTCTTTAGGAGTAGAATTAGTTTTATTTTCTTTACACGAGTAAGGTGGATTAATAAAACCGATTGTAGGTTTCATTTTAAGTTTTGCCAATCCCTCATCAAATTTAGAGTCGTTTATAGAATCGTAATTAAATATACGAGATTTACCATCTCCTCTAAACAGCATATTAGATAAGGCACATATATACATAGTAGGGTTAATTTCAAAACCTATAAATTGATCCTCTTTAACTTTTTTTATACTATCAACTTTATCATTTAATTCGCTATTTTCAATAATAGAAATTAATTTATTCATTCCTGCTATTAAAAATACTCCAGTTCCGGATGTGAAATCTAATTTATATTCTCAAAAAACACTTCATAATATTCTGAAAAAATCACACACAAATCTGTGTATATTTTTTCTAAATTAGCTGTATTCTCTCCATTTTTCTTTTTAATATCTATTTTTTCTTTCAATCTTTTTCGTTGTAATCTGATTCTATCTAGCTGATAAATTATACTATGTCTAGATAAATACAATTTTAATTCTCTATACATATATCTCCCTATATTAGTTAAAGGTTTTATATTGCCAGTATTATCACGAGAAAAATGTCTATCATATTCATTAGTACATGGATTTATAAATCCTTCATCATTAAAAACTGAATTTTCACTATTATCTCCAATCCATTTATCTTTTTTCGCTGCATTACAATATGGACAACTATACATTAAATTTTCATACACAAATGCTAATTCTTTAAATTTGCTCTTTGGAGCAAAATGATCAACATGATATGTATTATATCCTCCACTGTAATGATCATGATCATCGCAATATGCACATCTATGCATGAAGTCTTTAGCTAGCCTTTTTTTGTTTGATGTATTTGTTTTCCATCTTTCTCCTTTGTATGAATGCTTTGGAATTCTATCTCTTATTTTATTCATAATAAATCCTATTCTATTATTTTATCTAACTTAGTAATAAGTTCTTCTAACTTATTATTCCAATCCAACTTTTTCTTCTTTGAAAAACATAGTTTCCCATTTAAACTTTTTTCAATTTTTGTATCTAATTCAATTATTCGTGAATCTATTTCTTCAGATTCACCTTTTTTAGAAATAAGTGCTAATAATTCATCTTCCCACAAAGAAATTTGTTTTCTCGCTTTACATACTTGCTCTATTATTTTAAAGTTAAGCTCTATTCGCTCTGAATCCTCGAGTAAATATCTTCCAAAATCAAAAATTTTATATGCATCATAAACTTCATTAAAAAATAAATCATCCTCATACGATGTTAAAATAAATATCGGAAAATCATATAATATGTTAAATAACTCCTTTGCAAACTGTATTCCATTAAAATTTATAATTCCAAATGAACTCAATTTGTAATCTACTATCATGCAGTCTACTTTATTTTCAATTACACTATCTATTAAATCAGATATATTATCTTTAATTTTAATTTCAATTGGTTCAAGTTTAAATTCTTGATATTTTGCGATTTTTTCTTTGTTAGCACCCTCAACACCTTTAATTAAACAATTCATAATTTGAGTTACTTTTGATCTATCATCATCAAGAATTCCTATTTTCAAAACTTTCAAAGTTAAAAACCTCCTTTACTAATTGGGGAAAAATATATTCAAACTAAACTTGTCCTTAAAATCTATAATTTTTATTTCTCCATCATACTCTCTAACCGTTGAAGAAATAATATACATCCCCAAACCAGTTCCTATATTATCACCATCTCTACTAATTTTACTTGAAACACCATATTCAAATATTTCATATGGATCTTTAAAATTATCTTCTAAACCATATCCATTATCTGAGTAAAAAATACAAAATCCGTTTTCTTGATTTGTGATTGAAATACTTATTTCCCTGCTTTTTCTACTTTTTCGTTCAAAAGATTCCATTGAGTTTATAATAAGATTATAAAGAATACTCTCAAAATCAGAAACAAAAATCCTTTTTTCAACTTGCAGTTCATCATTATTAAAATTCAGATTTATTTGTTTCTTTTTTAATATAGGTTTAATAATATCTATTATTTCAATTATGGTATTATAAATATTCTTTTTTAATCTCTTTCTTTTATCTATTTTCACTTGATTAATGATAACTGAAATCCAAGACTTCATAAAATTATCGGTTTCTAATAAGTCGTCAATATTTCTATCAATTAATAATTTATTATCCTTTTCTATAGCTGATTTAAACCCAGCAACCCTCAAAACTAAAATATCGTTAATAGTTTTTAAATCATGAACAACTGATGTGGTGATTAATCCATTTGTCGCTAATGCTCTCATAAGTTTTAATTCAGAAATCAACTCCTCTTTATCTTCTTCTAAATATTTAATTGTATTAGCTAAATCGACTAAATTCCTTACTTCACTTACTATATTTTCATCTTTTATATTTCTTTCACTTATTGATTTTGCTAGTTTTATACTCCTATTTTTTACAATTTCTTTTTCATTTATTTTGTTATTATATATTTTAAAATTTTTTGCAATATATGCTCTATCTTTTTCTAATATTGATATTAATTTAATTAATATCTCTTTAAGTAAATTAAACGAGCTATTTTCAATTATTCCTTCTCTGCTAGATTTATCTAAAATCACATTATTTTTTACACGTGATATAAATACAGAGCCTTGTCCTTGCGCATTACGAACAGTCCATCCTCCACGTTCATCTGATACAGCTACCGGATTGGCATTATTTCTTGATTCTAATCCCAGCCAATCAAATGCATTGGATCCACTTTCACCATACGGTCGTACCCAAAAATTATCTCTATAAATTTTAATTCCACCATATTCCTCTAACCAATTTTTCCTGTTTTTCCCAATTTCTTTGTAAAAATATTCTTCTTTTTTTGAAATTGATAGTTTCATAAATGTAAATTTAAACTTGAATTTTCCAATTTTTTTAACTTCATTTATAATATCTTCAGAATTATTATTTAATAGTTCTGATATTTTGTATTTAAGAAATAAATTACTTTTGTAAAAATCTTCCTTTCTATATGGAAATTTACTAAAAGCTTTAGTTAGAAAAATATCTTCGGGAATTCTATCTAAATCAAATTCTTTTCTAAATAGATTGATATTAAAATACTCACCATCAAATTCCGATTCAATTTTATAATCGTATCCTTCTGAAAAAGAATTCTCAACGACTTGATATTCTGATTCGTCCCCTCTCTGTATACATAAAATAAAACTATCCTGTTCCATTGGAGGAATAAGAAATTCAAGAGATTTTTTTAAGCTTAAAATTTTATTTTCTGTCCAATCATCTCTTAAATCAAGAATTTTTATTATTGTTCCTTTTTCAAAATTTAATTTTATGTTCTTATTTATCCCCAATTTATCAATACTTTCCTTCACTTTTCGAGGCAAAAATGATATCAGTTTTAAAGGTAAAAATTCAAATTCAGCATTAATATCATCTAACATTTTTCCTGATTCTTCAAATTTATTCCAATTGGTTTTCCATCGAATAAGATCTTCTTCATTATTTTTAGAATATAACTCACATATACTTCCCAATCTATCCAAAGCAAATCTTCCTATTCCTTTTTCACCGGATTTGATTCTACCTCTAGGAGATACATATTCTTTCTTTTTATTGTCTGTACCTATAGTCATCCAATAATCTTCTATTACTTTTTTTGTCATGCCAATTCCATTATCAATTAAATACAAACAATTGTCTTTTGTATCAAAATATACAAAACATATATCAGCATCAGCATCATAACTATTTTTAATTAATTCTATTATGGCACTTTCCACTTTTGAAACACTTTCTCTACCTAAAAGTATTGTTGCCCTTGAAGATATTTTGTATTTTAATTTTTCCATAAACTTACTCCTCTATGTAAAATCTATAATTTTCAATATCCTTCGATGTGATTCTCAATGAACCTCCACTAATATTTATCCCCATCTTTTTTACATATTCCATGAAATTTTCACTTTCCAAAATTCTTTTTGCAAAATCCAAATCATACTCTTGATGCTCATCTCTTAAGGAAATATACATTCCTGCATATGGAATACAATCCTCCCTTAACTTATATACGCAAACTTTATCTGTAATAATTGTTGATATAAGTAGTTTTTCACATTTAATCCAAGATAGTGCTTGAGTTCTTCCATATTCGAACCACTTTGATCTCATATCTGATTTTCTTTCTGTTAATTCTTTCTTGAATTGATTTAAATAAGAAAAAGCACCGGGATATGAGTTTTCAAATTCTTTTTCTTCATATTTTGTTAGCTGATTGTCAACATACTTATATGGGAAAATAATTTTTTCAACTTTACCATATCTCATGGTTCTTGGCGTTGCAGTCGACATAATTGAATCTTTTTCAATAAAAAAATTTCCCACTTTAAAATAGTTATCTATTTCATCATACATGTCTTCGTTGATTACAAATGCTCTATTCAATAAAGTTGCTACCACATGTGAAACTTTGAAATAATCACCAAATCGATTATTTCCTATATTAAATTCATTAGAAAAAATCCATTTCCCTTTCATTGTTTTTTTATTAATAGACAATTGATTATTACAACACATATCGAAATATTTAATTTCATTACTATTATAATTTTTATCAAAAATTATAATAGCTGATTTCACTAATGCATCATCAAATATTTTTTCTTTTGTATAATCTTTTATACAAATAATATTCTCACTCATAAATTCTCTAAGTTTATCACCAAAAACAGTTTTAAATATACTACTTGGTATTAAATATGACATTTTACCTTCATTTGATAATAACTTTATACTATGTTCTATAAATGCATAGCAATAGTCAAATTTTCCTTGTCTACAGGTCTCATATTTTTCCTTAATAAATCTTCTTTCCTCTTTAGATAAATCACTATAAGTTATATACGGGGGATTACCTACTATAAAATCAAATTGTATATTTGTTTTACTTTTTAGATAATCTTCATTATAAATTTTCCAGCTAACATTCTGTATTCCATTTTTTTTCGCAACTAAGTTTAAGTTATGGATACACTTTTCAAATTGTTTTTTGTCAATTTCAAATCCAAAAATATTGTTTTCTAAACCATTTTTTATTTTTTTATTGGAATATTTGAGTTTTATCGCTTCTTCAATATATCTTGTAATTATTTCAACAAGGATATTACCATCACCACAAGAATTCTCTAATATTGTTTTATCTACTATATTTTCACAATAATCAACTGAATCCAATAACTCTTTAACGTAATTTACAGGAGTAAAGATTTGACATTTGTTTGCTTTGTTTTTTTTACTTGATTTTTCCATTATCAAAATACTCCAGTTCTTTTATTGACTCACTATTTAATTTTCCCAAAGAAATTATTTGCTTTTTAGCGAGCTTTCTAAGTTCTATCATTCTTTCTTTCTGATCCATTCCTTTACCAATAAGGATTGCATTATAGCTTTCCATATTTACTAGTACCAATAACTCATTCAGACTTGCATAGTCTCTCATATTTCCCTTTAAGTCAGGATTTTCTTCACGCCACTGTTTTGCTCTTTTATTAAATAAGGCAACATTGAGCATATCTGCTTCACTTGCGTATTTATAAGATAACTGTTCGTTGGTAAGATCCTTTAAAAGATATTCTTTGATTGCATCTGTATGAATTTTGTAGTTAATCTTAGAAATTTCTCTATTCAGATTCCATCCTAATGATAGCTTAGAATTTTCATCTGACTTAAGTCTTTTGTAATCC
>CAURNT010000029.1:0-15957 GCA_963526495.1 uncultured Streptobacillus sp.
TCAAGAAACTTATCTATATATTCCCAATATTCTTTTTTATACATTCTTTCAGCTCTTACATGTTTAGCATCTTTAAATATATATATTTCTTTTTTTGAATTTATTTTACTATATATTTTTTCTGCATGACTAACAGGAACAAATCCATCTTTATCCCCATGTAATATTAAAGCTGGTAATGTTGTATTTTCCAATCCCTTAGTTGCATCAACATCTTTAAGAAAATATCCTGCTTTTATTTTTGCAACTATACTTGCCTCTGGAAGTACAAGTATAGGTGGAAGATTAAATAATTTTTTTAATTGATAAGAAAATTCCTCATTTAAACTTAAATATCCACTATCTTCTATAAACGCTTTAACATTATTAGGTAAATCTTCATCTAAACTATTCATTACAGTTGCCGCACCCATACTAATACCAAATAAAACTATATCTGGATTATCATATTCTTTTGAAATTAAATTTACCCAATCCTTTAAATCTTTACCATCAAATCCACCCATAGTATAGTATTCACCTGAACTTTTACCATGAGCATTTAAGTCTTGTGCAAAAACACTATATCCTCTATCATAAAAATTTTTAATATATGTTGCCATATGACGAGCATTTTCTCCAAAACCATGCACAACAATAACCCATTTATTGGTATTTTTAGATAAAAATTGATACCCAACTAAATCATTACCTGTGTATTTAGATTTCATTTTAACTTCAATTGCATTTTCATCAAACCATCTTTGATTTTTTTCTTTATCTTTATCTTTTAATCCATCTTTATCCTGATTATTAACCTTAGTTTTATCAACTTTGTTGCTTAATGCGAAATTTACAAAATACCCCCCAACAAAACCAGCTAATACTGATATTGATAAAATTATTACTAATATATACTTTAAAACTCTATTTTTCATGATAACCTCTTTCTTTTTAATATATGTTAGTTTATCATATTTTTAACATATTGTAAACTTTTTGACACAAACGTAAAAAAGTTAAATAATATATTCTGCAGTTTCATTGAATACCAAATTAAATCATGTTATACTTTAAATATATATAAATTAGATCTTAGGAGGAAGTGAAATGGCTTTTGAATTAAAAAAATTACCTTATGAGTATGATGCATTAGAACCTATTATAGACAAAGAAACTATGCATTTTCATCATGATAAACATCATCAAACTTATGTAACAAACTTAAACAATCTATTAGAGGGAACTGGATTTGAAACTTCAAGTATAGAGGAAATTCTAACTTCTTTAGATAAATTACCTGAAGCAAAGAAAAATGGTATTAGAAATAATGCAGGTGGAGTTTATAACCACGATTTATTCTGGGAAGTAATGATTCCAGGTGGATCTAAAGAACCTAAAAATGAATTAAAAATCGCAATAGAAAAAGCATTTGGAACTTTAGATGAATTAAAAAATGTTTTCAACGCAAAAGGAGCTGGACAATTCGGATCTGGATGGGCTTGGCTTGTAACTGATAAAGAAGGAAATTTAGAAGTTTTATCTACTCCTAATCAAGATTCACCTGTTAGCTTAGGTAAAATTGTTCTATTAGGAAATGATGTTTGGGAACATGCTTACTATCTAAACTATCAAAATAGACGTGCTGATTATTTAAAAGCTTGGTGGGAATTAGTAAACTGGGATGTTGTAGAAAATAGATATTTAAATAGATAAAATATAGGGATTAGTTTAAAGACTAATCCTTTTTGTATAAAATAAAAAAGACATCCAGAATATGAATGTCTTAAAAAGGAGTTATGAAGAAAAAGTTTTTAGCTTTTTCTCTTGTATAGGAACATTATACACTAAAACGTTTCCATTTTCAATTATTTTTTTCTTATTTTTTTCTTATAATTATCTTAGTTTGATTAAAATTCTAATATAGTTACTGAGCCATTTTCTGGTATTATTGCTTGTTCTTTTAACTTTTTATCCATATTTTGCATAATTGTTATAAACGAACCATGAGAAACAACAAGTATATTGGAATCATTTCCGTATTGTTTTTTTAATTCATTTATTCTAAACATTGCTCTATCTTTAACTTTTTTTACACTTTCAAACCCTTCAATATACAATCCTGGGTCAAAATCAGGAATTTGTAACTTAAATTTACTCCATAATTCACTATAATTTTTCTTAACTTCGTCAATATTTGCTCCTTCAAATTTTCCAAACCCTACTTCTCTAAATTCTTTATACTCAACTTTATTATCATTTAATCCTAATATATTCAAAATTCTTTCTTTAGTTCTTATTGCCCTTTTTAAATCACTACTACACACCAAATCAAACTCTATTCCTTCAAGTTGTTTTGCTGCTCTTTCTGGTGAATCATCATCTGGTAAAAGTTCACTATTTCCCCATCCTTGTATTTTACCTTCCAAGTTCCATACAGTTTTACCATGTCTCACAAAATATATTTTCATAGTCCCTCCTTTATATTTATATTTTAAATAATATCATAATAGTTTCTTCTTTACAAGTATTACTAAATTTGCTAGAATAAAAATAAAAGAGGTTTAATAATGTTAATATTATCAATAGAAAGCTCATGCGATGAAACTTCTATTGCTATACTTGAAAATGGCAAAAAAGTTTTAAGTAATATAGTTGCAAGTCAAATAGATATACATAAAGAATATGGCGGAGTAGTACCTGAAATTGCTTCAAGACATCATATTCAAAATATATCAACAGTATATGATATGGCTATGAAAGAAGCTGGTTGTTCTATAAAAGATATATCATATATAGCTGTGACTAATACTCCAGGTCTTGTAGGATCCCTACTTGTAGGTCTTATGTTTGCAAAAGGTTTAAGTATAGCAAATAATATACCTTTAATTCCTATAAATCATATTGATGGGCATATATTTTCTACATTTATTGAAAACGATCCAAAACTTCCTATGCTTACCTTAGTAGCTTCAGGAGGACATACAACCCTATATCTTATGAAAGAAGATAAAAGTTTAGAAAAATTAGGAGAAACTCAAGATGATGCAATAGGTGAAGCATTTGACAAAGTAGCAAGAATACTAGATCTTAGCTATCCTGGTGGTCCAGCAATAGAAAAACTTGCAAAAAACGGAAAAAATTCTTTAAAATTACCTACACCTAAAACAGATAATATATATGATTTCAGTTTTAGTGGTATTAAAACTTTTGTTACTAATTATGTTAATTCTTGCAAAATGAAAAATGAGGAATATATAAAAGAAGATATAGCTCATTCTTTTCAAGATAAAGTTATAGAAATCGTTAAAAATACTCTAATAAAAGCTAAAGATGAATTCAGCATTAAAAGTATATCTATAGTAGGTGGAGTTTCAGCTAACAAAACATTAAGAAATGCAATAGAAAATTCTAAAGAATTAAAAAATATAGATATATTGTTCCCTAAATTTGAGTATTGTACAGATAATGCCGCAATGATAGCTGCTGCTGCATTTAACTCTAATAAACTACAAGAAAATATTCACGTTGATGCAATTGATACAAAAAGAAATAAAAAAATATAGGAAGTGGTGAAAATGAAATATTTAATAGTACTAATAATGATATTTATTGTCATATATTTGTATAAAATAAAAAATAAAAAAAGTGAGGTTGATGAAAATATGACAGAAAATGTAATTAAAAAAGAAATAATTCAAGAAGAACTATTTGATGAGCCTTTAGAACAAGAATTTGAAGAAAATCCTGATTTAGAAAAAGAAAAAATGGATGTGGAAGCTGCTAAGTACAAACTTATAGAAGAAAGAGAAAAATTATTCTTTAACAAAAAACCTCTTCCATCTTCTTATTATGTAGATGAAGTTGTACTTATACCTAAAAATACAGATACACTTTATGCTTATTGGGAAGTTAGAGAAGATACATTTAATAATATTTCAAGAAACCACCAATTAAAAAATGAAAATCCTATAATAATACTTAAAAATATACAAGGTATAGAGCAATGTAGAATACAAACTCATTCAAGAAATGGTCGTATGTATTTAAATAACGTAAACTCTAATAATGATTATATAGTTTTATTAGGATTCTTAGATATATTTGATAACTTTATTGAAATTGCATACTCTAAAGAAGCTAATGTTCCTAATCCAAATCCATCAGATAACTTTGATGTAACTTGGGGAGTATCAGATATATATGTAGATGAAAATAATAAATCAAAAATATACTTTAGAGAATTAGACTCAAGTAATATAGACGAATACTTAGGATTCAAACAAGAAATACTAGATCATGAATTAATAAATGGAACTGAAAACTCTAAGTTCAAAGGTTTAGTGCTAGATTCTTATAAAGATTACGATTTTATGTTAGGTGCATCAGAAAAATTAGGTTCATCAAACAATATTAGATAAAGCAAAAGAGCAAATTTTGTAAATGTTTTACAATTTTTGCTCTTTTTAAATACTATTTTTTTATTTCTTTTTCAGCATTAATAACTTTTCTCTTGCTACTTATACTTTTCCATATACTTGGACTAAATAAGAAAATTACAGGTAATATTTCAAGTCTTCCAATTAACATATCTAAACTAAGTACGATTTTTGAAAAATTAGAAAATGTTGAAAAGTTTCCAACAGGACCAACTATACTACCAAGTCCTGGTCCAACATTACCAAGAGTAGTTAATACTGCTGTAACATTTGTTTCAAAATCAAAATTATCAAAAGTAATTAGTAATATTGATACAACACAAATTAAACAATAAAGTATTATATATATCATAACATTATATCTAACATCATTTGTAACTTTTTTACCATCCATATTAACTATATCTACCGCTCTTGGATGTATAAGTTTTCTAATTTTTAATTTAATTTCTTTAAATAATATTAAAATTCTTGATACTTTTATTCCTCCTCCAGTAGAACCAGCACAAGCTCCCATAATTATTAAAAGAATAATTATAAACTTACTATAACTTGGCCAAACATTATAATCAAATGTTATATATCCAGTTGTTGTTATAACTGAAGAAACATGAAATAAAGCTCTTCTAAAGGCTTCTTCTAAAGTATCAAATTGTCCTCTTACATTTATTGTTATAGTTACAACAGCAAAAACTATTACTGATAAATAGTACTTTAATTCTTCATTTTTATATATTGATTGAAAATTAAAAATCAATAAATAGAAAAACATATTGAAATTTATACCAAATATTAACATAAATACAGAAATAACATATTCTATATATGGACTATTAAATGCAGCGATTGATGCATTTCTTGTTGAAAATCCTCCAGTCCCTGCAGTTGAGAATGAATGAAGTAAAGCTTCATAAAAACTCATTTTACCAAATAAAAGGAAAACTACTTCAATTGCCGTTAAAACAAAATATATACTATATAATATCATTGCTGTTTTTTTAGCTTTAGGAACTAATTTACCTACACTAGGTCCTGGAACTTCAGCACGTAGTAAAAATATTGTTCCACCTTCAGCTAAAGGTAGTACAGCCATAACAAATACTAAAACCCCCATACCACCTATCCAGTGTGTAAAAGATCTCCAAAATAACATTGATTTAGATAAATGTTCTATATCAGTTAATATGGTAGATCCTGTTGTTGTAAATCCTGATACTGTTTCAAATATAGAATCTACATAATTAGGAATATATCCTTGTAGTGTAAAAGGTAAGGCCCCAACCAAAGACCATAATATCCATATTACTGCTATAATTATAAAACCTTCCTTAGCATAAAATTTATTATCATTAACTTTTATTTTAGATAATATAAAAGTTATAGCCATAGTTATTAATCCAACCAACGCAAATATAATAGCATCATTTATTTCTTTATAATAAAATCCTACTAAAGAAGGTAATAATAAAAGTAGACCTTCAACCATTAAAATTTTAGATATTATCTTTATCATTAACTTATTATTCATAACTAACCCCTAATTATATCTCTTAAATCTTTAATTTTTTTCTTAAATGATATTATCATTATTCTGTCTTTTTCTTTTATTTCTAAATTACCATCAGCAACTATAAATTCACCTTTTCTAACAACACCAGCTACTAATATATCTCTTTCTAAAGTAAGATTTTTTAAAGGTATATCTATATATTTAAAATTATCTGGAACTTGAAATTCTAATGCCTCAACTTTATTATCAACAAATCTATGAACATAATCAGCTGATGCATAACCACTATTTTCTATAGATCTAACATAAGTTAAAATTAAATCAGTAATTACCTCACGAGGTGAAAATATATTAGTTAAACCATAATCTTTAATTAAGTTATTATAACTATTATTATTTACCTTGCTTATTATCTTATTTAATTTTTTTGCTTTTGCAAATAAAGAAAGTATTATATTTATTTCATCATTTCCTGTAAGAGTAATAAAAGTATCTGAGTCAAATATTCCTTCTTCTTCAAGTACAGTAGGATTTGTCGCATCTCCATATATTATTGTAACACTAGGAAATGTTTCAGCAAGATTTTCACAAACTTCCTTATCATTATCTATTATTTTAATATCCATACCATATTTTAGTAATTCTTTACATAAATAATAAGTTACCTTACCTCCACCTACTATTAAAACACTTTTATTAGTTCTTTCTTCACTTCCAATTAAATCTTGTATATTTACTACATCTTTACTCGGTAATATGATATATAGCTTATCTCCTCTTTCTAATTGAAATTCTCCACTCGGTATTATTACACTTTCTTCCCTTTCAACTGCACAGACCAATATTCTATCATCTATATCTATCAACTTTCTGCCTATTAAAGGATGACCCTTACTTAATCTAAATGAAAGCATTTCAGCTAAACCTTTAGCAAAAGTATCTATTTTAAAATCCCCTACAAATTTAAATTGATTTGCAATTTCTTTTGCTGTTCTAAGTTCAGGATTTACTGGTAAATCAATATTTAAATCTTCTTTTAAAAATTTATATCTACCTAAATATTCCTTAGATCTTATTCTTGAAACAACATGTTTTGCACCAAGTTTTTTTGCTATAAGTGAACATACAATATTTAACTCATCGCTTGAAGTTACCGCAATTACAAGATCTGTATTTTCTACTCCAGCTTCAGTTAAAACATCATTATCTACACCATCTCCATTTATACAAAGCACATCAAGTTCATTATTAATTTCTTCTAATCTTTCTATTTTTTTATCTATAACAGTAATATCATGTCCTTCAGAATAAAGTTGTCTTATTAAAGATTTTCCAACTTTACCATTACCTACAACTATTATTTTCATATTTCTCCTTTATAATACCTTTTCAATTAATAAATAGAGCACCTTTAAAAGGTGCTTTTCTTATTATTTATTTCTTACTAAATCTGCTAAAATACCATTTATAAAAGTCTTAGTATTTTCATCTCCATAAATCTTAGATAATTCTATAGCCTCATTTATAGCTATTTCTTCACCTATTTCATCTATTAAAATTTCATAAAATGCCATTTTTAATATTACTCTTTCTGTTATTCCTAAATTTAAAAATGACCATCCTTTAATTTTATTTTTTATCTCATCTTTAATTTTTTGTTCATTTGAAACAACACCATCTATATATTTTTCAAAAAATATTTTTTTTGATGCACTTATATCCATACTTTCAAGAATCTCTAATTTTCTTTGGTTTATATCATTATTTGTCAATTCATGCTCAAATAATAATTTAAATATTTGATCTCTTAATTCTCTTTGAGTCATCTAATATTCTCCATCCTCTTTAATTTCTTCTTTTATTTCATTAACTTCTTCTGATAATTCTATACTTTCAACTATTTCACTATTTTCAATAACAGTTTCAGAGTTAATTTTAACAATTTTTATAACCACAGATTTAACCTTAATTCCTGTCATTAAATCTACATATTCTTTAAGTTCATTTTGTATTTCTGATAATTTTACATTTAAATTTTCTACATTAAATGTTTCAACATTACTATAAATACTTAAACTTGAAAATGATACAGCAGCTTCAACTTTAGCATTTTTTACTATAGATTTAGATTCTAAAAATTTCTTAGATATATCATTTATAGTATCAACACTAACTTCTACATTACCATTACTACTAGTAGATTTAATAACTTTTTTCTTCTTGAATAATTTTTCTATAATTGCTATTAAAACTATCAATATATATATCATAGCAGCTATACCTAAATATGCCGCATACATTTTGTAAGGTTCTATTTGATATATTATGTCTTCATAATATGTAGTATACATAAACATATCTGAAACTGTTAAATATGATAATAAAATCAAAACTAAAAAGAAGAAAAATTTAATTAGATTATTTAAAAATCTAAACATTAATTTTCACCAACTTCTTCATCTTTTTTCACTACATTTGATACCTTAACATTTATTTCATTTACTGTAATTCCTGTTAAATCTTCTATATTTTTTTTTGCTAATTCTTGAAATTTAAGTATAGTTTCTGAGATTTTAATTCCATAATTTACAACTAAACCTAAATCAATTACACATTCAGTTTCTCCTAGCTCAACATCTATATGTTTAGCATTTCCTAAACCTGTAATATTCTTTATTATATTTATTGGTTCTGATTTACCTGTTCTATCTGCAATAGATACAACTCCATCTATTTCTTTTATACTTTCTAAAACAATATCTTCTATAACACTAGGAGATATTTCTATTCTTCCTATACTTGACATAAAGTCCCTCCTTATTTAAAGTCTTAGCTAATTATATCATTTATATATTTATTATTCAACTACTATCCTAACATTATCTACACCTAATAAAGATATTAAAATATTAATAAGCTCTTCAGTTATATTTATTTTATACTTATCACCCATATTATTAACCTCTTTTTTCCCATCTAAAACTTTATATATTTTAATAGAGTTACTTCCTTTATTAGACTTTATTAAATCTATAAGTTCGTCTCTACTATCAAAGTCAGAATTAATTCTAAGACTTAATATTCCATTATTAATATTTTTGATATTATTTATTCTATTTATAGCAAATTTACCATCATCTAATTTATTATATGAAAATATACATATATCATCTTGTTTAAAAAGATTTCCAAATTTATTCATTTCTCTTGGAAATACAATATATTCTTTTCTACCACTTGTATCTGTTATTATAACATTAGCCATTAATTCATTTCTCTTTGTTACTCTATTTTTGATACTTTCTATATAACCTATATTTAAATTTTCTGGTAATTTTAATATTTTATAAAATATATTTTCTTGTAAAAATTTTTTTATTCTTAATGATATTTTTATATATTCCACCTCAAAATTAACAATATCTTTAAAAGAAAACTCTTCTGTATCATTAAATACAAAATCTTCTATATCTGTTTTATGGTTTAAAAATAACTTTGTATGTATATCATTGTCTACTTTTATCTTTTTAGTTGCCCATTTTAAAAATTCTGGTAAATTATTTATCAATGTTTTTCTTTTAACTCCAAACGTATCAAAACATCCAGCATATATTAAACCTTCTATATTTGATTTATTAAGAAAATTACATCTAATATAGAAATCTTTAAAATCTTTAAATTCTCCACTTTTTCTAATTTCCATAATTTCTCTTGCACTTTTTTCCGACATCTCCTTAATAGAACTTAAAGGCATACGTACTCCTTTATCTTCTACACTAAAAGAATCTATAGATTTATTAATATCTGGTTTTTTTAATTCTATACCTTTTCTATTTAACTCCTCACTTGCACGTAAAAGCTTAGTTTCTGATTTTAATTCACTGCTAAGATAAGAAGAATAAAATTCTTTAGGATATTTTGCCTTCAAATACAATGTTTGATAAGTTATAACAGCATAGCTTATTGCATGTGCCTTATTAAAACCATAATTTCCAAACTTTTCAATAAGATCATATATTTCTTCTGCTATTTCTTTAGGAACTATAGCATTTTCAATAAATTTTTTTCTATGTTCTTTTAATATTTCAGGATTTTTTTTACCTATAGCTTTTCGCAATTCATCTGCACTTGCTAAACTATATCCTGATATTTCACGAGCAATTTGCATAACTTGTTCTTGATAAACTAAAACTCCATATGTTGGTGCTAATATTTTTTCTAATAAAGGATGTATATATTTAACTTTAATATTATTATTGTTTTTTACTTCTATTAAATTGTTTATATATCCACTTTCTAATGGTCCAGGTCTATATAAAGCAAGAAGTAAAGCAATATCTTCTAAAGAATTTATTTTTAACTTTTTAGCAAGCCTAGTAATACCATCTGATTCACATTGAAATATACCTAAAGTATCACCTAAATTTAATAAATCATAAGCTTCTTTTTCATCTTTTAACTTATATATATTATCCTTTAATCCTGATTTTTCTACACTTGATTTTATAGTATTTAAATTTTTAAGTCCAAGTAAATCCATTTTTAAATATCCCAATTCTTCTAAAAATTGAGCTTCATATTGTACTTGATAGTCTTTACCATTAAAAACTAAAGGTAATTCATCTCTCATATCATTTTTTGAAATTATTACCCCTGCAGCGTGAGTTGACATATTTTTAGGCTTATTTTCTATTCTTTTAGCATAATCTATTAATTTTTTTACAATATCTCTTTTATCATCCAAGCCATCTAAACCATATATTTTAGATTTATCTATTATATTTCTTATACTTTTTTCCGGTATATCTAATACCTTAGATATATCTTTAAGGGCAAGAGCAGGTTTAAATGTAGAGAAAGTAATAATTTGACTTACATTTCTAGCACCATATTTTCTTTTAAGATATTCTATAACCTCTCCACGTCTTTCTTGTTCTATATCCACATCTATATCTGGCATAGAAATTCTTTCAGGATTAAGAAATCTTTCAAAGAACAGTCCATATTTTATAGGATCAACTTCTGTTATTCCTAAGATATATGATATTATTGAACCAGCTGCTGATCCTCTTCCTGGTCCTATATATATATTATTTTCTTTAGCATAAGATATAAAATCCATAACTATTAAAAAATATCTAATATATCCCATATTATCAATTATATCTAACTCATATTTTATTCTTTTACTTATCTCATCTGTAATATTAGAATATTTGTTAGGTAATTTTTCTCTTATCAACTCTTCTATATATTCTCTATCTTTTTTTTCTTCATTTTCTAGAACAACAGGAAAATCTACTTTTCCCTTAGTTATTTTCACATTACAATTATTTATAAGGCATTCCATATTAGACATTGCTTTATTATAAAAATCTTTGCTATATATATTTTCTAAATAATTTGATTCTTTAAAATGTAGGTCTTGATCTTCTAAATAATTTTTAACTGTACTTAATGTTCTATTTTCTTTAATAGCAGCAAATATTTTTTGAAGTTCATGATCTTCTCTATTTAAATAATAAACATCACTTGTCAAAATAGGTTCTAACTCATTTTCTTCACATAATTTTTCATACATTTCTCTATTTTCAAAAGTTGATTTAATAGATACTGCTTCTAAATATATATTATTAAACTTATTCTTCAATTCTTTAACTACAATATTTGCTCTATAATAATCACCGGATTTAATATATTTAGTTAATTCCGATTTAATACCACCACTTAATATATATACATTTTTTAGATTTTGTATATCTTCTATATCTACTAATAGTCCTTCTTTTTCCTGCTTTTCATAACTTATAGTTGATAGATTTGAAATTTCTTTTAATCCCTCATTATTTTTAGCAAATATAGTAAGTGCAAATAAATCTTCACTATTAAACCCTCTAATATATACTTCATATCCAAGTATAGGTTTAATATTATTTTTTATACATATATCATAAAATTTTACTAAAGCAAAAAGAGAAGTATCTGTAATCCCTAATACTTCTTGCCCAAAATCTTTTGCCCTTTCTACATACTCTTTTAAGCTACCCACACCCTCAAGAAGTGAATATTCCGAATGAAGTTTTAAATTAATGTATTTCATAAAATCACCTCTTACAATATTTTTTTCAATATATCTATAAATGAATCTATTTCATCAAAACTATTTTCTATAGAAAAACTAATTCTTATTGAACTCATAGCTTCATCAATACTTAACCCTTGTTCAAGTAATACTTGAGAGGCCCTAAGTGATCTACTTTGACATGCAGACCCCCCAGAAACACACACTCCTTCCATATCTAAAAGTGGTAAAATATATTGTATATCTTTCTCTATAATTTGTAGATTTAATATATTTATACCTTTTGAATTTATTTTTACTTTATCTTTTAATATATCTAATTTAGATATGAAATAACTCATTAAATCATCTAATATTTTCCTATTTTTTTCAATATTTTCATTCATATATTTATATACTTCAAATCCCAGTATAATAGAATTAAGATTTTCAGTACCTGAACGTTTATTCATTTCATGTTCTCCTCCATGAATTTGCTTTGTGTAAGGTATATTAGAATTTATATAACAAAGACCAAGACCTTTAGGCCCATGAAATTTATGAAAAGAAGCAGAAAATGCATCTATTCCCAATTCTTGAATATCTATTTTCTCTTTCATTAAATATTGAACTATATCACTATGAAAATAAATATTTTTATTTTTTAAAACTTTTGATATTTCTTTAATAGGAAATTTTTTACCAGTTTCATTATTAATAGCCATAATACTAACTAAAAATGTATCTTCTTCAATAGCATCTTCTACATCTTTAACTGATATATCTCCAGTTTTATCAGGTTTAATATATGTAACTCTAAATCCCTTATTTTCAAGATATTTACACACATTTAAAACTGATGGATGTTCAATACTTGTTGTTACTATATGTCCTTTACCTTTTTTTTCTGCTATTCCCTTTATTATTAAATTAGTTGATTCAGTAGCTCCTGATGTAAATATCAAATCTCTACTTGGAATATTTAAACTTCCAGCTATATATTCACGTGCTTTTTCTATTTCATATCTTGATTTTTTACCTAAAGAATGAGTAGATGATGGATTACCATACATTCCATATATTCTAACAAGATCTTCTTTAAATATATCTAAAATTTTTGTACTAGCTGCATTATCAAAATATATACTCATTTTATCCTCCTAAATACATTCCTAATAAAAGTGCTAAAACAGATAAAAATACACTTAAAAAAATATATATACCTGCTTCAAAAAATCTATTTAACTCTATCATTTTAACTATATCTAAAGAAAATGTTGAAAATGTTGTAAATCCTCCACATAAACCAACCGTTAAAAAAACTTTAATATTTGGATTTATATCTTTATATTTATATGTAAAATATCCCATCAAAAAAGATCCTATTATATTTATATACAACGTCTTATTATACGGTATATTTAAAAAAGAAAACGAATACCTAAATATAGCTCCTATTGCAGCACCTATTCCTATATATATTAATTTCATTATAGCACCTCTAATATTTTTAGTATATTATACAATTTTTTTTAGTAATTTAAAAGGTAATTTAAAGTTTTTTAACTTCCTTTTTTAATTAATACAATGTATAATATGTATATATCAAAGGAGATGATATTTATGAAAAAAAATATTTTATATCTTTCAGCCATTATATTACCATTATTAAATTTTGGAGCTGAATATTCAAATTATACAAATAATCAAAATTCTACTGCAGATATACAAAAAAGTATGGCTGCTGAAAAATATAACCCGATAAATGAATGGGATTTTAATATACCCGAACAACTAAAACAAGCTATTTTTTATATACCTGAAAACGAATATAACAAGCAATCTTTACTTATTGATACAGAAAATATAACAGAAAAAATTAATTCTGCAATAAATCTTGAAACAGATAAAATAATGACATATTTTTCAAATAATAATTATAAAAACTTAAACACTAGAAGTATAGTATATAATTTTATATTTTCAAAATATTCATTAGAATTATTTAAAGAATTAAATAATTATGAAAATAATAAATGGATTAATAATGTTGATAATAGATTGTATATAAGTACAACAAATAATGATTTAGTTATATTTGAATATGACTATTCAACTAAAAAATATTCTAAATTATATAAAATAGAAATAAATGTTAATAAAACAAATAATTATGCTGAAATACTTAATGAAGTTACATATAATGTATGGAAAAGTGTTAACTCATATATGAATAGATATGTAGGTAGAAATATAAATAAATCTGCATATTTAGAGAATTTTATAGTTAATGAAAAAGTTAAAATCAATAGAACTTTCGCAAATATAAATATTAAACTATAAATAATAAAAGGTGGTTAGATTTTACTCTAATCATCTTTAATTTTTATATATTTAAAAATTAATACTATTCATTTAGTTCCCAATGACCATTACTACCAGTTCCTACATATTTTAAATTTTCAATTAATTTTATAATTCTTTCAATAGTCTTTACACTAACTCCAACTTCATCTGCCATAGACTTTCTTGTAATCTTATTATTACTTCTCACTTTTTCTTTTATAAACTCTACAAGGTCTAACTTATCGTGAACGACACCATGAGCGACATTATGAACGACATTATGAACGACATCGTTTCTTCCAACCTTTCTAGTCGCTATTTTTTTTAATGGAATAATAGTTTTAAATATATTCCCTTCCTCAAACACTGGTTTTTGACCAGTATAAAGTTGTGTATATTTATTAGTATTTCTCATTCCTGAACCAAGTTCATCAGCAAACCCTATTTCTCTAAAAACTTTAGATATCGATGGATTCTTAGAAAAAGGCTCAAATTTATTTAAGTCTAAAATTCCTATCCCATGAGATAAGTTACTATTTTCAACCAGAATCTTTTCAGTATCAATAACCATCTTTGCAGGAAAACCACTTGAATAATCTCTATGAGCTAATGTATTAGAAACTATTTCTCTAAGTATTCTATCTCTTGCATTTACATTAACAATTCCATCTAATACAAATAAATCATTCAAATGCTTTCTTCCAAATTCTATCAACCTATAATAACTATCAATCAAATTTGTTATAATAACATCTCTATCATCGTATCTATCTTTATTTTCAACTCTAAATATAGCATCCGTTTTATGTTGTGGAAGAACAGACATAATAGAGTTATCTTTTCCAAATAATAAAATAGCAGCTAATGTAATCCCTTCACGATTTGTTTCCGAATCTGTTAATATCAAATTTGCACTTCTAAGAACATCTTCATTGCTCATATTTCCCCAAATATGATTTTTATTTCTTTCAACAGCCATCTTCTTTACCCTTTCAATAACAGAAAAATCAAGAAAATCAACATCAAGATTTGGATATACTTTATTCACAAAATAACTTCCTTGTTTTCTTGCATATAACTTATATACAAGTTCAGCATTGTCTGTAATATTAATATCTCCTTCATAAGATCTATCCCAAATTTTCCCATTATGTCTACATACCTGAAAACCTTCCGGAACTCTTATATAAATAATCTGTTTACCATTAATTTCAAAAATTTCTGGAAGTAAATAAAGTGGTGGATAAATCTTTTGAGGATTATTGATTGCTGTAGTGAATTCCTTAATAACTTTATCAACTTTATCTTTACTCACACCAACAACATCTCTTTTATCATTTATCCCTAATATTATATGCCCACCATTTCTATTATTAAAAGAACATACTGTATCAAATACATCTTTAGTTAAAGAATGTCTAGATTCCTTAAACTCAACATCTATCTTTTCTCCATTTTTAATTAACCTCTTAATTTCATCTATCATCATATTAATATTTCAACCCCTTTATTCTATATATCCTCATAACCCCTCCTTAAAAAGAATAGTAGTTGACTCGCAACTACTATATTTTTCGTTCTCATTTTTGGCTGAGATTCACCTCTTTTTTCGTTCTCATTTT
>CAURNT010000030.1:0-15700 GCA_963526495.1 uncultured Streptobacillus sp.
ATCTAGCAATATCTGTTAGACTTATATAGTCGTTTTTAAAGTCTTCAGTATAAATTTGAATAGCAAAACCTTTTGCTTCAATTGTGTCTTTTTTTGCATTAGACATGTGAGTTCCTCCTTTATGCTGATGTACTGTTTACAACATTTATTTTCGTAATAACTTCTCTAAACAGCACACCAACTATTCATTTTTTTGATTTTAAACTTTGGTAGAAGCTCTAAAATCCTTGTATTTACTTGACTATTTGCCTGTGTCATTATTATGACACGAAACCCACAACATAAATCTAATATTACATCATTAGATTTAATATTCACTAATTTTGTAAATAATGTAGCGATATGTCTAGGAGTTAAGACAATTCCTTTTTTTACATTCGTTATTCCAGCATATCTTAAAAATTCTTCGTAAAATTTCCCCATTATATCATAATTAGAATCATTTAAAGATTTTATACTAAATAATGGAATTACTTTTTCATCTAATATTTCAAGTATTGATTTTAATATATTTGTATTCTTCAATGTTTGGTCATTAAATATAGTATTTTTTTCAGCTTCTAAAACCTCTATTTTTTCAATTGGGATATTTTCTTTTTCTAAAATATCTTTTACTGTACGATAAAGATTGTATAAAATGTCATCCCCTTTATAATTTTTATAATTTTCTGCAAATGTATTTTCATAATCTTTAGGTTTAAATAATGAAATCATTAAAGCTGATAATAATATAGGTCTTTTTTGAGAGTCGATATTTCTAAATAATTTATTAATATCATTACTCGCCGAACTTACAGTTTTTATGGCATTTTCTTCATCAAAATTAGAAAATATAGATAATAAATTTTCTTCTGTTTGAAAATTTGTTATTTGAGGTACATTTTCAATTTTTAAGTTTTTTATCACGAAACAATCAAATTTATGATTATATGAGTCTAGAATATCTCCACTAACTGCAAAACCTAATATTTTATAATTTTTAAACTTATTATTAGTAAAAAAAGATAAATACCATTTTAACCCCGATACAGTACCTTTTTCTATGTTTTCAATATTATGTTCTTTTACATTAGATTTTTCCTCTACTAATATTAATAATTTTTCAATTTTATTAAAATATATCCTATCTGGATAACCTACCTTACCATTTTGTTTTTTTGATGCTTTCGATAGTGTTTCAATTATCAAACTATTCAATTTAGTTTCTGTTTTACTATCATCCCAATCTGATACATTGTAATCTAAATCTTGTAATCTTCGTATAACACTTGGAGTAACATTTTTATCTTTTCTCGGCATTTTAATCCCTCTTATTATTCACTCTCAATAATTTTAACAACCTTATTTCCTTTATCACTAACAATATATTTACCTTTAGTATTATTAAAAGTATCAATAAAGTTATCTTTTTTAAGTTCTTGCATTATTTTATTAGTTTTATTTTTAGAAAAATGTAAGCTATCTGCTATCTCTTGTTGTGATAATACTATATATTTGTTATTTTTTATTTCTATTTGATTGTCATATAGAAATTTTAATAACTTATATTTATCATTAGTAAAATCAACTAAATTTATCAAAATAATCACTTCCTTTTTTTGATAATAGTATAACATATTTAATTAGAATTGTCTATCAAAAATACTATAATAGTGTATTTTATAAAAATATTATAAATAAAAATAGGATTCAAAAATTAAAATCCTATTTTCACAATCTTTTATATGTATTTTATTATAAAATGTATTGTAATATACTATTTTAAAAGGTTTTTGTTATCCCTTGTTAAATGGACTATATAAAATTTTATATTTATTCCATTTTTTCACGTCTTGACATAGGAATTTCTTTATCTTCAATACTTTCTTCATCGCCAGAAGCATTTTCTATATTTTCTTCTTGCTCTCTTAATTTAAGTCTTAATAAGAATGAAGTTGTTTCTCTATTAATTCCATCAATCATATCATTATATACATCTGTACTTGATATTTTATATTCATTTACTGGATTTTTTTGACCATAAGATTGAAGATTAATCCCTTCTCTTAATTCTGTTAAATCTTTTAAATTTTGTCTCCATTTTTGATCTAAAACTTCAAGCATTATATATCTTTCTATATTAGAAAATTGTTCTTCTCCTATTTCTTCTACTTTTTCTTTATACTTATTAGAAACTATTTCGAATAATAAATCATAAATTTCCTCTTTATTTTTAGCATTATTAATAGTTTCAGGTAATTCTATATCATAAACTTCTATAAATTTAGAATTTAAATCTTCAAAATTCCAATCGCTTGGTTTTGTTTGTGGCAAGAAATTATCAACTATAGTGACTATAGTATTATCTATCATATCAAATACTAATTCTCTTAAATTTTGATTATATAGAATTTGATCTCTTTGTTTATAAATTACTTCTCTTTGCTTATTATTAACATCATCATATTCTATTAAACTCTTTCTAGTAGAAAAGTTTCTACTTTCAATTCTCTTTTGAGCATTTTCAACAGATTTAGAGACTCTCTTATTTCTTAATTCTTCATCTTCATCAATTTTTAAAACACTCATCATAGATTTAATTCTATCTCCACCAAATAAACGCATCAAATCATCTTCTAATGATAAATAAAATTCAGATGCTCCTGGATCTCCTTGACGACCTGCACGTCCTCTTAATTGATTATCTATTCTTCTACTTTCATGTCTTTCAGTCCCAAGTATAAATAATCCTCCTGCTTCAAGAACTTTTTCTTTATTTTCATTACATTCTTTTTCATAAGTATGTAGAGCATCATAAAATTCTGGAGTACCTCTTTCAGCAATTTTTAAAGCTAAAGATTCAGGATCACCTCCAAGTTTAATATCAGTTCCACGTCCTGCCATATTTGTAGCTATTGTAACTGTTTTAAATCTACCAGCTTGTGCTACTATATCTGCTTCTCTCTCATGATATTTAGCATTTAAAACTTCATGAGGTATACGAGCTTTTGTTAAATATGATGATAATAATTCTGAATGTTCTATTGAAGCAGTACCAACTAAAACAGGTTGCCCTTTTTCAAATAATTCTATTATTTTCTTAACTATAGCTTTATGTTTTGCACGTGTAGTTTGATAAATTACATCAGGCATATCTTTTCTTTGAACAGGTCTATTAGTAGGAACTACAACAACACCCAATTTATATATTTGTTTAAATTCTTCTTCTTCAGTTTTGGCAGTACCAGTCATACCAGATAATTTATTATACATTCTAAAATAATTTTGAAGTGTGATTGTAGCTAATGTTTGATTTTCTCCTGCTACTTTAATATGTTCTTTAGCTTCTATAGCTTGATGTAATCCATCAGAATATCTTCTTCCATCCATAAGTCTTCCAGTAAATTCATCAACTATTATTACTTCTTCTTTATCATTTATTATATAATCTCTATCTCTTTTAAATAATTCTTTAGCTTTTAATGCTTGTGATAAATAATGAGTTAATTCTACATATTCTGGAGCATATAAATTTTCTATACCTAATATTTTTTCAACATTTCTTATCCCTTTATCTGTAATTGTTACAGTACGAGCCTTCTCATCAACTTCATAATCTTCCCAATCTTCATCAGGTATAATTGTATTTTTCTTATCCTTTATTTCCTCAGTTTTATAACTTCTTTTCAATCTTAAAACAACATTTGCAAATACATCATACCAATGCGTTGTTTCCTCAGCTGGTCCAGAAATTATTAATGGTGTACGAGCTTCATCTATCAATATCGAATCTATTTCATCTACTATTGCATAATTATGTTCTCTTTGAACTTTTTCTTTAGGATCATGAACCATATTATCTCTCAAATAGTCAAATCCAAATTCATTATTTGTACCATAAGTAATATCAGCATTATATGCATTACGTCTTTCAGTATTATCAATATTTGCGACTATAACACCTGAAGTCAATCCATGAAAATCATAAATCTGTGACCCTGTATCTCTATCTCTCTTTGCTAAATAATCATTAACCGTAACGACATGAACTCCTTTACCTGTTAATGCATTTAAATAAATAGCCAAAGTTGACATCAATGTTTTACCTTCACCTGTTTTCATTTCAGCAATTCTTCCACTATGTATTATCATACCACCTATTAATTGAACATCATATATTCTCATACCAGTCAATCTCTTAGCTGTTTCTCTTACTACTGCAAACGCTTCCACTAAAATATCATCTAAAGTTTCTCCTTTAGCTATTCTTTCTTTAAATTCTATAGTTTTAGCTTTCAACTCATCATCAGTTAATTTAATCATACTTGGTTCTAATTCATTAATTTTTTTTACTTCTTTACGCATTTGTTTTATTATCTTTTCATCTGAAACACCAAATATTTTATTAATCATATCAATTATATTCATATTTTCATCTCCCTTTATATTTTATTTTAAAAATAAATACAACTTACTCTAAAAATTTCAATATATTATTATTTAAAATATTTATAATACTAGGATTATTATACTTTATATATCTATACGGAAAATATTTATTGTTAAAAAATTTTAAATAAAATTTATTATCAGTTGATTTTATTTCAATTTTATTTTTTAACTTACTTTCTACAACCTTAAATATAGTAAATACATTTCTTGAAAAATTAACATTACTTGTATATATATTTTGTTCTGATACTATTAATATAATTCCAAAAATTATTAAATATATTATCTTTTTATTTTTCATCCTAATCACCTACTGTAATAATAGCTGCAGATCTTCCTACATTTTTTTTATCTAATCTATGAGAAAATGAATCTGCTTTTTTTACGCCTCTATCATCAATTATAATATGTTTTATTCCTCTTTTTTTTGCAAATTCTATATTTAATTTAGTATTATCAAAATAAATTTTACCTTTTTCAAATTTAAAAGATGAATTTACACATTCTCCAAATTTATTTAAAAAATTTTTATAAAATTCTTCTCCAACTTCATAATCTTCTTGAGATATTCCTATACCTAAAGCTATAATCAAATCTTCTAAATTTGAATCAAATGTGCCTAACATCTTATCAATTAAACTTATTATCATTTGATTATAAGTACCAACCCATCCAGAATGTGCAACACCAAAAGCTTTTTGTTTTTTATCTAAAATAAATATAGGTAAACAATCAGCATAATATGTAAAAATAACAAAATCTTTAGATTTAGTAATAAATCCATCGATATTTTCAAGATTATCTAAATTATTTAGATTTTCAATACATTCTACTCTATTTGTATGTTTTTGTAAAGCATGTACTATTTTTTTATTTCCTAAACCTAAAGACTCTAATAATTTATGTCTATTTTGATTTCCATATTCTCCTATATAATCTGCCATATTTCCACAAATCTTTTTAGTGAAAATAGCAATAATACCGTATTTTTCAAATTCTTCAACCAAAAAATATTTTCCTCTATCTTTAAACATCAAGACTCCCTATTTAAAAGAAATTCAGCAAATTTTATCAATTTTTCATTACCTTCAACTAACAACTTAGCTTGATTTATAAAATATGTTTTAATTAATTCTGAACTTTCTAGTCCAAGAACTGTAACAAAGGTTTTTTTATTATTTATAATATCTGTATTTTTTTTGCCAATTTTTTCAAAATCACCTTTAATCTCTAGTATATCATCTTGTATTTGATATGCAAGACCTACATACATAATATATTTACGAAGTTTCTCACGAGTATCTAAATCAATTTTTAAATTTATACAAGCAAGTTCTACAGAAGCCATTAAAAGCATTGCTGTCTTATTTAAATGAATTTCCATCAAGTCATTATAGTCTACCTCTATATTTTCAGAAACTATATCTAAATACTGTCCTTTTATCATACCATTATATCCAGCATAATAAGAAAGAGCTAATATACTATTTTTATTAGAATAAATAGATTCTGCTAATATCTGAAATGCAAAAGTAAGCAATGCATCTCCCACCAAAAGAGCATTAGCTTGACCATATTTTTTATGAAGAGTTAAATTACCTCTTCTGTATTCATCATTATCCATACAAGGCATATCATCATGCACTAAAGAATATGAATGTATAAGTTCAATCGCAAATGCTTCATTTTCTATAACACTATGATCTTTATCATATATATCAGCTAAAATATACATAATTATCGGACGTATTCTTTTACCTCCTAAAAGTATTGCGTATCTCATCATTTCATTTATTTCTTCATTTTGAGAAGTGTGCTCTTTTAATTTTTTTTCAATAACTTCATTAAATTCATTTTTTAAATTCAACAAATATTTTTCCATAATATTCCTAACCTATTCTTCTTCAATTTTAATATTTTTAAATTTACCTTCTACTTCTACTAATTTTTTTTCTGCTTTTTTCAATAACTTAGTTGCCTCTTCATAAATTATCAAAGAATCATCTAAACTTAAATTTGGATCTTCTAATTTATTAATTTTTTCTTTTAGTTCATTTACTATATCTTCATATTTAAAATCTTTCGGCATTTTCCCTCCTATTTTAATTTATAAAATGTTACTATTTTTTTATTATATTCTCTCTCATCATATTTTAATAATTTATCTATTTCATTTTCTAATTTTTCATATTTACCATGCTCACAAATTATTATTCCATCTTCTCTTAGCAGGTTATGTTCAGAAATTTTTTTTAAAGTTTTATGTGTTAAATTTTCTCTATATGGAGGATCCATAAATATTACATCAAACTTTTCATTCTTTTTTTCTAAAATTTCTATAGCTCTTAAGACATCATTTTTATAAGCTCTACATTTTTCTTCAACACCTAATTTATTAACATTTTCTATTATTACTCTTAAAGCTTCTTTATCAGCCTCTATCATTACAGACCTCTTAGCTCCTCTACTCAAAGCTTCAAAACTAATATTTCCTGTACCAGAATAAAGATCAAGGAATATAGAATTTTCTATTTTATTTCCTATGATACTAAATATTGCTTCTTTTAATCTCTCAAGAGTAGGTCTTGTTTCTTTTCCTACTCTACTTAAAATTACTCTATTTTTTAAATAACCTGATGTTACTCTCATTTTACCTCCTAGTATAAAAACATCGCATCCCCAAAACTAAAGAATCTATAATTATTTTCAACAGCATGTTTATATGCTTTCATTATATTATCTTTACCTGCAAAAGAAGAAACTAACATTATCAAAGTAGATTTAGGTAAATGAAAATTAGTTATAAGAGCATCCACCACTTTAAATTTATATTCTCCATAAATAAATATATCAGTTGATGATTTTTGTGCAATTAAGTTATTATTTTCATCAATAGATGACTCAAGCGTTCTTAAAGATGTTGTTCCAACTGCTATTACTCTTCTTCCTTCTAAACGTGCTTGATTTATAACCATTGCTGTTTTTTCAGGAACTTCATACTCTTCACTATGCATAATATGATCCCTAGTATCTTCTACTTGAACAGGTCTAAAAGTACCCAAACCTACAGTTAAATAAACTTCAGATATAGTAACTCCTTTATCTTCTATTTTTTTCAGCAATTCATTTGTAAAATGAAGTCCAGCAGTTGGTGCTGCAACAGATTCTCCACTTTTCGCATATACTGTTTGGTATCTTTCCTTATTTTCTAATTTTTCAGTAATATATGGTGGTAAAGGCATTTCAGCAAGTTTATCAAGTATTTCTTCAAATACACCATCATACTTAAATTCTAAAACTCTATTACCATCTTCTTTTATTTCTAATAATTTAGCACTCAATTTATCTGAAAAAAATATTTCTCCACCTAATTTTAATCTTTTTGCTGGTTTTAATAAAACTTCCCATTTATTTAAATCAATTCTTTTCAAAAGAAAACATTCTATATTAACTCCATTTTCTTTACTTCCAAAAAGTCTTGCAGGTATTACTTTTGTTCTATTTATAACTAAAACATCACCTTTTTTTAAATAATCTATAATATTATAAAAATGTTTATCATAATATTCACCTGTACTCTTATTTAAAACAAGTAATTTAGAATGATCTCTTGGTTCTATTGCATGTTGTGCAATACTTTCCTTAGGTAATTCAAAATCAAAATCACTTACTTTCATCATTCACCTCTCTCTTTACGCCATATACAAATCTATTATTCCCTGTAAGATCTTTGCCTATTTTTACATTTTTAAACCCGTAAAACTCAAGTATTTCTTTAACTTTTTCACCTTGCTTAAATCCTACTTCAAATAATATATAACCACCATTTTTAATATACTCTTTTGCTTCTGATGATATTTTTTCATAAAAATATAGACCATCATTTTCAGCAAATAAAGCACTTTCAGGTTCATTTAATATAACATCTTCACCCATATACTCTATTTCATCGCGTGATATATATGGAGGATTTGATACTATTAAATCAAAATCTTTAAATAATACATTACTAAATACATCCGAATACATAAATTTTACATTTTTAGAATTCAAAAGTTCACTATTTTTCTTCGCAATTTTCAATGCATTTTCAGAAATATCTACACCTAATATTTTTGATTCTTTATTTTCAAGCGATATAGTTATAGCTATCGCTCCACTTCCAGTCCCTATATCCAAAACTATAGGATTTTCTATATCGGATATCAATTCTAAAGCTTTTTCTACAACACTTTCTGTATCTAATCTAGGTATTAAGACATTTTTATCTACATAAAAATTATAACCATAAAAATTTTGCTCATTAAAAATATATTGTATAGGTATTCTCTTTTCTACTATTTTTTTCAATATATTTTTTAACTCAATCTTAACATTTTCTTCTAATATATTATTATATTTTGAAAAAAGCATTGCCATATCAACATTTAATAATTTAGAAAATATGATATTACATAAAACATTACTTTCTGGGATATTTTTCTTATCTAAATATAGTTTAGATTTTTCATAATATTCTTTAACCGTATTTGGTTCACTTTTTTTTTCTTTAGTACCATCATATTTAATTATAGCTTCTCGTAAAATTTGTTTTTCATTATCAGTTAATAATCTTTCAAATTCAGTATATAATTCTATTCTGTTTATATCAAGTACAGTACAAAATATCTTTTCAACTATAAATCTAGAATTATCTATACCTTTATTAGATAAATACTTTACTGACTTGTCTAAAATATCCAATAAAGTATCTTCCATATTAATTATCTCCTGAATGTTTTAACATTTCTGCCTGATTATATGCTATTAAGGCATCTATTATTTCATCAAGGGCTCCATCAAGTACAGCTTCTAATTTATGTAATGTTAATTTTATTCTATGATCTGTAACTCTTCCTTGTGGATAATTATATGTTCTAATTTTTTCAGATCTATCCCCTGTACCAACTTGACTTCTTCTTTCAGCTTCAACACTACTTCTTTGTTTTTCAACTTCCATTTCATATAATTTTGAAGCAAGAACCTTCATAGCTGCTTCTTTATTCTTTATTTGTGATCTTCCATCTTGTGAAGTAACAACTATACCTGTAGGTTTATGAGTAATTCTCACGGCTGAATCTGTTGTATTTACATGTTGTCCACCTGCTCCACTAGATCTATATGTATCTATTTGTAAATCAGAAGGATTTATTTCAACTTGTTCTACATCATCAATTTCTGGTAAAACAGCTACTGTTATAGTTGATGTATGAATTCTTCCTGATGCTTCAGTTTCAGGTACTCTTTGTACTCTATGAACTCCACTTTCATATTTCAATCTTGAATATGCGCCTTTACCACTTATTAAGAAAGTAATTTCTTTAAGACCACCATTTCCTAATTCATTCTTATCTATCATTTCTGTTTTCCAACGATTTCTTTCTGCATATCTTGTAAACATTCTAAAAATATCTGCAACAAATAATGCAGCTTCATCTCCACCAGCACCCGCTCTTAATTCAACTATAACATTTTTTTCATCATTTGGATCCTTAGGTAATAATAATATTTTTAATTCTTCTTCTAAAGATGGAATTTCTTCATTTAATGATGATATTTCCATATTTAACATTTCAAGCATTTCTTCATTTTTTTCTGTTTTTATTTCTTCTTTATATGTTTCTAATTCCTCTTTTTTATTCTTATAATCTAAATATTTCTCTACAATTTCAGTCATAGAACTTAAAGTTTTATTATATTCCATTAATTTTTTAGGATCAGATAAAACCTCATTTGTCATCAACAACTTATTAATCTCATTGTATTTTTCTACAACTTCGTCTAATTTTTGAAACATCTTATCTCCTCTCATTATTTCTTTATCTATTACCATTTATTATATCATACTTATTATTTCTTTTCAAATTTAAAAAGTTCAGCCTAAGCTGAACTTAATAATAATTTTATACATAATATAAAATTAGATTTATAGTCATTTGAATTTATTTTTAATTAAAAATTATTTACCTAAAATTTCTAATTTTACTTTTGTTACACCTTTACTAATATTTTCAATTTCTCTAAATGCAGCTTTACTTAAATCAATTACCCTACCTTTAATAAAAGGTCCTCTATCATTAATTTTAACAATAACTGATTTACCATTACTTACATTTGTAACTCTTACCTTTGTTCCAAAAGGTAAACTTTTATGAGCAGCTGTCAACTGTTCTGTGTTAAATCTTTCTCCGCTAGCAGTAAATCTACCATTCCATTTTTCACCATAGAATGATGCAC
The DNA here is from genome assembly GCA_963526495.1 of uncultured Streptobacillus sp. Lineage (GTDB taxonomy): Bacteria > Fusobacteriota > Fusobacteriia > Fusobacteriales > Leptotrichiaceae > CAURNT01. The sequence goes on from CAURNT010000030.1 coordinate 10,708, forward strand.
CTCCAGTTTGAAAAACTGAACCCTTTTTATCATCTGTCTTACTTTGTTTCTCGATGTTCTCCCCTGTTTCTTTTACTTCTCCTAAAAGTTCATTTACCAACTTTTCTTTAATTGAAGCATTTTCCAAATGACTACTACTACTTTTCACTTCAGCAAAACCTAATAATGGTAATGCTAGCAGAATCATAGTTAGTAATTTTTTCATCGTACCTCCATTTCTGACTTATAGAAATTCTATCACAAAATTCAATCACTGTCAAATTTTTGAAAATTCAAATTAAATTAAATTAAATTAATATTTCTGATGAATTAATATACATTTGATCATTTATTCTTTTTATTTGATAAAACTTAAGTTTATAACCATCTGTATATATAAAAATTCTAATTTTTCCTTCAACAACTTCATTTATATAATTTTTTTCTATTCCAATATCAATCATATTTAAAAAATCATTTTCATCCATTTCAATATATTCTTTCAACAAATTCCATTTAATATTCTTAATATTTTTATCCATATATTCATATTCATATTCTAAAATAAAATCAATATATTCAGTTTCAGCAATTCTATCTATATAACCATATTTATTAATATTAGATTTCATAATTTCATATTTTTCCATTTTATAATTTAAAGAATATAAATTAAATGTATATTTAATATCATTTAAATTATATATAAATTTTATTTCTCCACGACTTTTTAACTCATCATATTTATATAAAAAATAAAATAAATCTTCTTTGTTATTATTTATATTATTATTAATATATCTACCAGGTACATATTCTTTTAGATAATCGTATACAACTTTAGTTTTTAATAATTCTCCAGATATTTTTATGTTTATAAATTTTTTAATAATATCAATAGTATCATAATTCTTAAAAAAATTATCTATATGCACTTTAGAAAGTTGTTTTACTATATGGTCTACACTTTCTCTTGTTATAAATTTTCCATTCAAAATATTAAAATCACCAAAATCATATAAATTTTCCAGATTTATAAATTGTTCATGTATATCATTTATATAAATTTCCCATACATAATTAGAAATATATTCAAATTTTCTATAATTTTGCATAGATTTTGAATAAAGTACCTTATCATAAATATATTCATTATACATTATTGGATATATATCTTCTAAACTTTTTAACTTGTCTTCAAATTTTAACATATCCATATAAAATATTTCTTTTAAAGGATTTTCTAACACTAAAAATTTAATGACATATATCAAATATTTTTTTATATTTTTTATATTAAATAAATCAGATACATATTTTTTCTCTATATTAACATCAACTTCATACGAAACTTTACTATCTCTTACTCTATAATTCACATCTAAAATACTAAACTCACTATCATCTATATAAAATAAAGTATAATTATTATTTTTTTTATTTATATCAATGTACTTAAGATTAGTACAAAAATATTTATCATACTGACATTCCAAAATTTTTTTAAAATGATAATTTGATATATATTCAATATCTTTTATTCTAATTAAATTATTTGCTTCAATTTTAAAAATGTAATTATTAACAAATAATTTAAAAATATCTTCTCCTTTTAATACAAATGTATTTGATTGTATATCAACACATTCTATTTCCTTATCAAAATTATTTAATACATACTCTAAATCTAAAACTTCATAATCTCTATATCTAAAACTATCATTAATCAAATACTCATTAACATCTTCACCATAAATTATGGAATCATTAAAATAATCTATAAATAAAATAGAAAAAATTTCTTCTTTATATTTTGAAATTAACTTTTCATCTTTTAAATATATATATAATCTATCTAAAATATTAGGTTTTACTATTTTATATCTATCAATATAAACTGTATATACATACAAACTTTCATGTATTAAATCATTAACATTATTTCCTTTATATAAATTTAAAATTCTTATATCAGAGTTTTCTTCAAAAAATATAATTTTTAATTTATCATATATTTTTTCTTTTATAAAATTATTACATTTAGGTATATGTATTATATACTCTATATATTCTCTATTAGAAGTAACATATTCTAAATATCCAGTTGCATATATCTCATTTTCTATATTTGATAATATTATTAAATTTGAAGAAATATGCTTATCAACTGAAATATATACTTTATTAGTCACATTATCAATATCTAGATATATAAAAAATTCTTCATTAAAAATTATATCATTTTCATTATATAGTTGTTCAATACTACTTTCAATAATATATTTTGATAAAATAGTTTTTTTTTCATTACTTAACTTAAATATTGTATATTTATATTTTCTATTCAAATAAAGCAAAATATTTTCTATCAATACATCTTTCTGACTATATATAGCATATTTATTTAATAAATTTTCTTTTTTTACAATTTTAGTTAATTCAAAATCTGTTTTTATCATTAATTCATTTCTATTAATTATACTCAATACTCCCCCTAATACCATCTATAAACAAATATATATTTTTGTACCAATTGGTAAAATTTTCTTTTTGATCTTTATCCAAAATTTCTTTAAATATATAAACTTCATTTTTGAAAATATATTTTATAAGAATCATTAACGAATATATATCTATTTCAAGATTAGGCTTTTCTATAATAGAATATTTTTCTTCTGAACTAAATTCTTTATTAATAGATATATATTTCTTTAAAGATATATTTTGATTAATAAATACTGCCTCAGAAAAATCTATAATAAATATTTCATTTTTATAGTTTATTAAAATATTGTCTAAACTAATATCACAATGTAGTATATTTTTATCATGTAATTTTTCAAACACTTCTAAAATTTTAGTATATATATCTAATCTACTTTTTAAATCATGTTTTTCAGATATATAAATCCTCAAAGTTCTTCCATTTATTCTTTCAAAACACAAACTAGTTCTATCTTTTAGTACTGAAAGTAATTTAGGAATATTTTCAAATTTTGACATAACTAAATAATCATTAATCAATATTTCTTTATCTATTATAAACTTTATAATTTCTTTATACGGAGATAAATATGTTTTAATTAATATATTATAACTTTTGTATATATATGTTTTAAAATCCATATTTACTATTTCCATAATTCCCACCATTTTTTATTTAATTTATTTTTTATATATTCTATTTTCTTTTGAGTTTTATTTTTAATGGTTTTATCTATATTTATTTTATTTGATATATCCATAGCTCTCTTATATTCTATATACGCATTTTTAAACTCATTATTTTTAAGATATTCATCCCCTTTTTGAATACTTAACATAATACTTTTCATAATTTCCTTTTTTATATTTTCATCATTTTTAATATTTTTATCTATAGTATTTTCTTTTAGTCTTTTTTCTTCTATTTTCTTACTTATATATCTAATTCTATCTTTTATTTCTTTAGCCCTTTCTAAATTATTTAATTTTTCCGAAGAATTAAGTGCATACTTAAAATATTCAATAGAATCTTCATAATTTTTATTTTCATATTCTATAAGTCCTTGATTAAAATTCTTTTCTAACTCATCTTTATTATATTTTATTTCTTCTCTTACATTACCCAATATCTCATCAACTTCTTTAAGTCTAATATTGTCTTCTAAAGCTTCTAAATTATTCTTAATTTCTATCAATTTTTTTTCAGCTAAAGTAATGTTTTCATTTTGCAATATTTTTACATTTACAATATCTTCATCTACCTTTAATTTATATTTTTCTGCTATTTCAACATATTCATTTAATTTATTTTCAAGATCTATAACGTTTATTTTAAATTTACTATTTTTATATACTTCTATAATTTCTTTCAAATCTTTAATACTCATAAATAACCTGTCTTCTGAAAAAATAGATTCTTTTTCTTTTTTTTGATTATTTATCAATCTAGTAATTTCTTCTATATTAACCTCTACTTCTTCTTTAAATTTTACAAAATACTCTGGAAATATATCTAATATATTCTCTAATTTTATATATTCTTTTAATACATTTTCAAATTTTCTATTTTTTATATTTTCCTTTTCTATTTCTATATTCCGTAAATTAACTTCAATTAAATTTAATTTCTCCAATATACTTTCTTTCTGTATCTTTTTATTCAATTTATTTAACGCATCTTTTTTACTAATAAAAATATATTTTTTATCTAAATTTTTTAACAATATTATTTCTTCATTTAAATATTCTTTAGATTTTAATAAATTCTTACCTTCTATCGCAATTTTAAATTTATTATCTAATTTATCAATTTCTTTATATTGTATTGAAATATATAAATTAATAACAAAAAAATAAATTAAAACTAATATTATTATTATAAATAAATATTTAATTATATTATACTTAGATTTATTAACAAAAAGACTTCTATCTAGAACTTCCACCACCTCTAGACTAGATAGTATATAAGAGGTTGTGGTATTTATTTCTAAATTTTCTAATTTTTCATACACATTTATTAAATCTAATAAATTTTTTGAACATATTACTAATCTATCATTTTTAACAAAATATATATTTTCTTTAGCAGTATTTATATAGAAACTTTTATTTATGCCTATAAAATTTTTATCTAAAAGATTAGAAATAATTATATTATCATTTCTAATAAGATTAAAACTTAAACTACCACAACTCATATACACTAAAGAATTATAATCGGTTACTATATATAACATAGAAAATTCTATATTGTCTATGTTTACTTCAAGTATTTTTTCATTTAAAGTATATATTATATTTTTAATATTTTTCATACTATATTCAGGGTTATTTTGAAATTCTTCTATGCTTATATTTATTATAGTTTCAAGTAAAGTATCATCTTTTACTTCATTTTCTTTTTTTATATATGAATATATACCATAATCATCATTTTCTAAATATCCAAATAAACCATTAAATCCATCTTTTTTATTATCACATTTACTTTTAAAATCTAGATTTTTCATATATTCCAGTCAAACTT
>CAURNT010000031.1:0-14530 GCA_963526495.1 uncultured Streptobacillus sp.
TCGTGTTGGTAGAAGTAGACGATTTTTCTACCAACACGATTTTTAATTTATTATATAACTGATTTCTTTTAAAATCCTAAAAGCCACCTATTTCGACATTTTTATAGCTTGTTATTCTATTTTCTTGATAATAATACCAACGTCTCCACATGATTAGTATGGCAATTGCAAAAATACATCCTATAAAATCAACTCTAAATTTGGCAATAGATTACATTACTAAGAGTGGTAGACGTTATTTTTTATACTTAGACAAATTACTTTTTTAAGGTACAAGGTACTTGCTTTATTCGTATATATTGTGAGGGATAGTTTGTCTACTATCATGAGGTACTGTAATGATTAGATATAAAGCTGAACGAAATAGCCGTATTTTTAACGTATTATAAGAGAAAAAGTAAACATAAGATAGCTATCGGGAGTGCGGGCTATGGCAATGTAAAGTATTAAATGCACAAAAACTAAAATAGAGATAAATGTAGTAAAAATAATAGTTTGAAGTATGTTTAAAATTTTTTCGTTTTAATAGAAAATTGACACGACCTACAACAATAATTTGAAATTGCACTGTTAAGGCTATTAAAAATAGTTAAAATGTAAATAGTAAATGCACAAAAATTTTAAATTAGAAATGCACAAAATTGGTAGGAGAGTGTAATGCAATTAAAACAAGAACAAAGGATTAAAATAGATGTGTATTTGAGAGAAGGGAAAACAATCACTGAGATATTTGAAATTTTAGGTTATTCTTATCAAATAATACTAAGAGAAATAAATAATAGAAGTATATTAGTGTATAATTTTAAAGTAATAAAACATATTAAAATTAAAGAAGAACATATATGTACTCTTTTAGAAAAACAACCTAAAGTATGTAATAAATGTCCTAAATTTAAAAGAAATACTATTACATTGTATATGATAGTAATGTAGCACAAGATAGTTATGATAAACGTAAGAAATAAAACAAGAATTGTATTTAGATTTAGTGAAAAAGTGTTTAAAGAAGAAACAACCTATATCACATATAATATCAATGATAAAAAGAAACATATCAAATGATAAGTAAAAAAGAAAGATTAAAGGGTAGAGAATATACATAGACTATTAAGGAGATATACACCTAAAGGAGTGGATGTATCAAATTATACACAAGATGATATAAATTTCATAGTATCAAATATAAATAGTATGTATAAATTTAAGTATAAAAATAAATCCCCTATAGAGTTATTTAAAGAAAAATTTTCAAAAATCATTCTTGATAAATTATCTATAGAGGAAATAGCTTGTGAAGATATAATAGTTACAAGCTACCACAAAATATTAAAAATATGATAACATATTTTGAAATAAAATAAAATATGATTTTGTGCATTTGGAGTTTACAAAAAAAATTAATTTAAAAATTTTGTGCATTTTAAACTTTACATTACAATATGATAATATTTCCTTTAAAAAATATATTAAATATGTTAAAATTAAAGTAATGATTTGAGGAGGGTATAATGGCAAAAAAAAATCGTATTAAAGTAGATAAGGATATAGATAAAAAAAATAAAAATAATATTTTAAAAAAAAATAAAGGTAGAAATGTATTAATTAATATTATATATATATTAATTGCTATATTTGTATATTTTTTAATTTTAATGAAAGGATATATAAATGTAGAAGAAGAAGGAGTTTCAACTATTGAAAGTATACTATATAGTATAATATATTCTTTCAGGTTTATATTTGGTGAAACAGTATATATGGTTTTGCTACTTACAATATTTATAAATGGATATATAGTATTTAATAAGGATAGAATAAGAAAAATATATATAGGAAGAAAAATTGTATTCTTAATATTTTTACTTTCTTATTCTTTATTATCTACGGCAGAAAGTATAGGACCTTTGTCATCTAATTTTTCAGATGCTGTAAGTGAATTGATAGGTTATACTTTTGAATTTAAAGGTGGAGGAGCTATAGGTTCTATATTAGCAATACCTTTCTATAGTATAATTAAAACATTACCTATGTTTTTAATATTAGTATTTTTAACAATTTCTTCATTATTACTATTTTTAAGTAAATATATTAGATTGTTATTTAAAATAACATCAAATATTTTAGAATACTATAATAGTGAAGATTATAAAAAAAAGAAAGAAGTATTAAAGTTAAAAATAGAATATGAAAGAAAAAAACAAGAAGAAATAGACTTGAAGAGAGAAAGAGAATTTGCTCAACAATTCATTAAGTTGAAGGATGAAAAATTAAATAAAGAAATATCTAAAAAATTAGATATGGATAAGGAACATGACAAAGAAGATTTTTATACTCCAAGTGAGTTGGAAAGAAAGAAAAAAGAATGGATAGAATATTGTGAAAGAATAGATAGACTAGAAAAAGAAGAAAAGGAAAAAATAGAAAAACAAACTATATTATTACGTGAACTTGAAAAAGAAAAACAAGAAAAATTTATACAAGAAGAACTAAAAAAAAATGAAGAAAATAAATTTTTAAAAGAAAATATAAAAGAAAATTTAACTATAGAAAATGAAGAAAATTATGAAGAGTTAAATAGTAAGTATATTAGAGATATAGAAGAAAATTTTGAAGTTGAAGATATATCAGTAGAGGAAGAACAAGATATAGATATTCCTATGCAAACTGAAAATAATATGGATAATGAAGAACTAAATAAATCAGTAGAAGAATTGTTTAAGTATAAACAAATGGATCCAGAAAAAAAGGAAGAAATGAAAAGAGAAATAGAGTCTAATATTGCTTTACTTGAAACGGTTCTTAGTAATTTTGGTATAAATGCTAAAGTTGTAGATTATGGTACAGGACCTACTATAACAAGATATGAAATAAAGATACCTCAGGATGTTAAAGTTAAGAAGGTTACTGAGCTTGAAAATGAAATTAAAATGTATTTAAAGGCAGAAAGCATAAGAATAGAAGCTCCAATTCCTGGTAAAGATGCTATAGGTATAGAAACTCCAAATAAGATAAAAGAACCTGTATATTTCTCAAATATTATACATTCTGATGCATTAAATGAAGGTATACTTCCAGTTGTTTTAGGTAAAGATATAGTAGGTAAGAATAGAGTTATAGATATAACAAAACTTCCACATTTATTAATAGCAGGAACAACAGGAAGTGGTAAATCGATAGCTATAAATACTATGATATCTTCTTTAATAAGTAAAAAAAGTGATGATGAAGTTAAGTTTATAATGGTTGATCCTAAAATGGTAGAATTAACCTTATATGATGGTATAGCTCATTTGTTAACTCCAGTAATTACAGATCCTAATATGGCATCTGTTGCACTTAAATGGGCAGTAAATGAAATGGAAGATAGATATAGAAAACTTGCTTCATTTAGAATGAGAAATATAGAGGGATATAATAAAGAATTTGAAAATGATAAAATGCCATATATTGTAATAGTCATAGATGAGTTAGCAGATCTTATGATGGTTGCATCAAATGATGTTGAAAAATCAATAGCTAGAATAGCACAAAAAGCTCGTGCTGTAGGGATACATTTAATAGTTGCAACTCAAAGACCGTCAGCTGATGTAGTAACTGGGATAATAAAAGCTAATCTTCCAAGTAGAATATCATTTGCTTTAAGATCATCTATAGATTCAAGAACTATACTTGATCAAGTAGGTGCTGATAAATTATTAGGTAAGGGAGATATGTTATTCCTTGATAATGGTAAAGCTAAACTTGAAAGATTACAAGGAGCCTTTATTTCTGATGATGAAGTAAAACAATTGACAGATATAATAAAAAGTAGTAAAAAAGCTGTATACAATGATAAGGTTTTAGAAAGTATTGATGAAAATGATGATGATAGAGATCCTTATCTTGAACAAGCTACAGAAATAGCTTCTAGAATATCAAGAGATGAAAAGTTGTCTATTTCTTATTTACAAAGAGAATTGAGAGTTGGATTTAATAGAGCTTCAAGAATATTTGAACAGTTGAAAAAAAATAATATAATAGATTCAAGTAATAGATATATAGGTGGAGATAATAATTATTAGAAAGGAAGATGTAAATGTTTAAAAAGATAGTAAAAAAATTTAAAAATTATTTTTTCATGAGTAAGAATACTAAGGATATAGGTATAGATTTAGGAACAGCTAATACAGTTCTTTACGTTAAAGGAGAAAATATAGTAATAGATGAACCAACATATGTTGCTATAAATAATAAAAATGATGGAGAAATAGAGTTTATTGGAACTCGTGCTAAAGAGATAATGGGAAGAACACCAGTGTATATGGAAGTTAAAAGACCTCTAAAAAATGGAGTAATATCAGAATATGAGATTACAGAAAAAATGTTATCTAAATTTTTAGATAGAATTAAAGAGGGAGAATTATACAATGATAGGGTTATAATCTGTGTTCCAAGTGGAGTAACTCAAGTTGAAAGACGTGCAGTTGTTGATGCAGTTAAAGAAGCAGGTGCTAGAGAAGTTTATTTAATAGAAGAACCTATAGCAGCTGCCATAGGAGCTGGAATTAGTATGTTTGAGCCTAAGGGACACTTGATAGTTGATATAGGAGGAGGAACAACTGAGATTGCTTTTATAGTTTCAGGAGGAGCTTCAAAAACACATTCTATTAAAGTGGCTGGAGATCAATTAAATATGGATATAGTAGATTATGTTAGAGAAAAATATAATCTAAATATTGGAGAAAAAACGGCTGAAGATTTAAAAATACTTGCTACAAATGAAGAAGATAGTACAAAAATGTATGAAATTAAAGGAGCAGAATCAGTAAGTGGTATACCTAAAGAAATTAAAATAACTGTTGAAGAAGTTAATAATGCTATAGATAAAAGTATAAATCATATAATTTATGAAATAGATAAAGTTATAGAAGAAATAACACCAGAGATAGCAGCAGATATTTATGAAACAGGAATACATTTATCAGGTGGAGGGGCCTCTATATTGGTTCTTAAACAAAAAATAGAAGATAAATTTAAGTTAAAAGTAACAATAGCAGATATACCTATTTATGCAGTTATAAATGGTATAGCAAATATTTTCCAAGAATTTGATAAATTTAAAGATATACTAATTTCAACTAGTGAAGATTATTAGGGAGTATATATGAAAGAGGATATAGAAGCGCTAGTTTTTTTATCAAAGGAAATAGTAAATATAAAAGATTTATCTACTTTTTTTAGTGTTAGTATTGAAGAAATAAATAAAATTGTGGATGAATTAGTTAAGGATTATAAAGATAGGGGCATAAATTTTGTTGTTGAAGATGGTAATTTATTAATTAGAACGAATCCGTTAAATGGAGAAACTATTAAAAATTATTTTATGCCTGAGTTAAAAGTAAGGAAATTATCTAAATCTTCTCTTGAAGTTCTTACTATAGTAGCATTTAAGGGACCTATAACTAAAACTGAAATAGAAGAAATAAGAAATACAGGAGTAGATCATATAGTTCCTGTTCTTCTTGAAAAAAAATTGATAAAAGTTGTTGGGAAGAAAAAAACTTTAGGAAATCCAAATCTTTATGAAGTAACAGATGATTTTTATGGATATATAGGACTAAAAGATAGAGATGAGTTAATGAACTTTGATAAAAGTAATTGGCTGGGAAGGGAAGAAGATGAGAATAAATAAGTATATAGCAGAATCTGGTTTTTGTTCAAGAAGAAAAGCAGATGAATTAATATTAGAAGGAAGAGTAAGTATTAATAAAAATGTTGCTATTATTGGAAGTGAAGTAGAAGAAGGGGATATAGTAAGAATAGATGGGGAAAAAGTTACAGTAAAAAAGGATTATGAGTACTATATCTTAAATAAACCTAAAAGAGTGCTATGTGCTAATGAAGATAAATTAAAAAGAACTTTAGCAGTAGATTTGATTAAATCTAAAAAAAGATTATTTACTTTTGGTAGACTTGATTATATGACAGAAGGATTGATAATTATTAGTAATGATGGAGATATTTATAATAATGTTATGCATCCCAAAAAGAAATTATATAAAAGCTATATTGCTAAAATAGATAAAGAAATAACAGATGAACATTTAGATGCACTAAGATATGGGGTTGTAATTGATGGACAAAGAACGCTACCAGCTAAGGTAAAAATAATATCTAAAAAGGAAATAAGGGTAGCAATATACGAAGGTAAAAATAGACAAATAAGAAAAATGTTTGAAACATTAGGATATACAGTTAAAAATTTGAAAAGGGTTAAAGTTGGAGAATTGACTTTAAGAGGAATAGATGTAGGTAAGTATAGAAAAATGACACAAGATGAAATTAACTACCTTAAAAGTCTATAAGATTGGATGATTAATGAAAGAAATAGAAGAATATGTTAGATATTCAAGTCTTTTTTCATATTATAAAGATTTATTTTCTGATAAACAAAGAGAATATTTAGAAGCATATCTTGAAGAAGATAATAGTCTTACAGAAATAGCAGAAGCTTTTAATGTTAGTAGACAAGCTGTTTTTGATAATATTAAAAGAGGGTGTAAAAGACTTGAAAAATATGAAAAAATGTTAGGTATATTTGAAAAAGATATAAAATATATTGAAAATTTAAAGAAATTAGAAAAAGATTTTAATATTGATAATTTAAAAAAATTGATACTAGAATATGAAGGAGGCGTGATTAGTGTTTGAGAGCTTAGGAAATAAATTACAAGATACATTTAAAAAAATATCAGGCCAAAGTAAAATAACAGAAAGTAATATATCAGATGCTTTGAGAGAAGTAAGGTTAGCGTTACTTGAAGCAGATGTTAACTATGGTGTAGTAAAAAATTTAGTTTCAAGAATTAAAGAAAAGGCACAAGGTCATGAAGTAATAAGAGGGGTAAATCCTAAACAACAGTTTATAAAAATAATAAATGATGAATTAGTAGAAATATTAGGTGGTAGTAATACAGGATTAAATAAATCTATACATAAACCTACAATAATAATGATGGTTGGATTACAAGGTGCAGGGAAAACGACTTTTACTGCTAAATTATCAAAACTATTAAAAAAAGATAAACAAAAACCATTTTTAATAGCTGCCGATGTTTATAGACCAGCAGCAAAGAAACAATTAGAAGTTTTAGCAAAGCAGATAGATGTTCCATATTTTACTATACATGAAAGTAATGATGTACTTGATATAGTTAATAAAGGGATGGTGGAAGCGAAAAATCAAGGTTCTGATTATGTATTAATAGATACTGCAGGGAGACTTCATATTGATGAAGATTTAATGAAAGAATTAGAAAATATTAAACAACTTGTAAATCCTACTGAAATACTGTTAGTTGTTGATGGTATGACAGGACAAGATGCTGTTAATGTTGCTAAAAACTTTAATGACAGTTTAGATGTTACAGGAGTAGTTTTAACAAAACTTGATGGAGATACTCGTGGAGGTGCTGCACTTTCTATTAAAGAGGTATCAGGTAAACCTATAAAATATATAAGTGAAGGAGAGAAATTAGATGATATATCCGTATTTCATCCTGATAGATTAGCAAGTAGAATACTAGGTATGGGAGATGTTGTTTCTCTTGTAGAAAAGGCACAAGATGCTATTGATGAAAAAGAAGCCAAAGAAATGGAAAAGAAATTTAGAAAAAATCAATTTGATTTTGAAGATTTTCTAAAACAATTTAAATTAATAAAAAGAATGGGATCTCTTGGTGGAATATTAAAAATGCTACCTGGTATGGGTGGAGCGTTAGATGGAATAGATTTAAATTCTGCTGAAAAAGAAATGAAAAAGGTTGAAGCAATCATTTTTTCTATGACAATAGAAGAAAGAAGAAATCCTAATCTTTTAAAAGCTTCTAGTAGAAAAATAAGAATAGCTAAGGGTTCTGGGACAGATGTTTCTCAGGTAAATAAATTGATTAAACAATTTGAACAAATGAAACAAATGATGAAAATGTTAAATTCTGGAAATATTCCTGGATTTGGTAGAATGGGGAAAAGATAATAATGATAAATAAAATTGGAATTATTAGTTTATCAAGTGGAATTTTGGGTGAAGATTTTGTAAAACATGAATTATTGATAGGTTGTAAAAGACTAAAAGATTATGGCATAAACGTAGAGTTTATGCCAAATTCACTTAAAGGAATTGAATTTTTAAAAAAATATCCTGAACAAAGAGCAAAAGATATATTGCATGCTTTTAAGAATGACGATATAGATATGATATTATGTGCAATAGGTGGAGAAGATACATATAGATTATTACCTTATTTATTTGAAAATGATGAGCTAAAAAATGTTGTTAAACAAAAAATATTTTTAGGTTTTTCTGACACCACAGTAAATCACTTGATGTTAAATAAATTAGGTATTAAAACTTTTTATGGACAAGCATTTCTAACTGATGTTTGTGAACTTTCTTCTGAAATGTTACATTATACAAAAAAATATTTTGAAGAATTGATAACAACAGGGAAAATAAAAGAAATTAGACCAAGTGATGTATGGTATAAGGAAAGAGGGGATTATAGCGAAAAATCTATTGGTGTAGATATGCCGAGTTTTAAAAATAAAGGATTTGAATTATTGATGGGTAAATCAATATTTAATGGTGAAATTTTAGGAGGCTGTATAGAATCTATTTACTATAATATATTTGATAATAGTAGATTTTCTGATAGTGTAGAAATTTGTACGAGATATAATATATTTCCTAATTTAGAAGATTGGAAGGGGAAGATATTGCTTCTTGAAACAAGCGAGGAAAAACCAACTCCCATTCTTTTTAGAAAAATGATAAATAAATTAAAAGAATATGGGATTTTTGATGTTCTTTCTGGAGTTTTAGTTGGTAAACCTCAAGATGAAGTATATTATGATGAGTATAAGGCAATATTGATAGAAGAACTTTCTGATAAAGATATATCTGTTGTATATAATATAAATATAGGGCATTCTACTCCTAGATGTATAATACCTTTTGGAGTTTATTCAGAAGTTGATGTTGAAAAACAGTTGATTAGTTTTCCCTTGAATATATCTTTTTAAAATGATAAAATATATACAAATAAAGTGAGAAAGAGGTAATATTATGATTTTTCAAGATTTTAAATATGAAAGACCTGATATAGAAGTACTTAATCAAAAATTAAAGGAAATAAAGGAAAAGGTAGAAAATGCAGATAATGCACAAATTCAAATAGATGCCTATTTAGAATTAGATAAACTATTACAAGATTTTACAACTATGACATCTTTAGTATATATTAGACACAGTATAAATACTTTAGATGAGTTTTATAGCAAAGAAAATGATTTTAATGATGAAAATTCTCCTGTAATAAGTTCATATATTAATGATTTAAATGAATCTTTTGCTAAATCTAAGTTTAGAAAAGAATTAGAAGAAAGATTTGGAAAGCTTGTATTTGATAAGATAGATATGAGTTTAAAAACGTTTAAGCCTGAAATTATAGAAGATTTACAAGAAGAAAATAAACTTGTATCTGAATATGTAAAATTATCATCTAGTGCTAAGATAATGTTTCAAGGTGAAGAAAGAAATTTATCTCAAATGGCACCGTTTTCTCAATCTGTTGATAGGGAAGTTAGAAAAGAAGCTGTTAAATTAGTTGGACAATTCTTTTATGATAATATGGATGAGTTCGATAGAATTTATGATTCTTTAGTAAAAGTAAGAGATAGAATTGCTAAAAAATTAGGATTTAAAAACTTTATTGAATTAGGTTATTTAAGAATGGGAAGATTAGACTATAATTCAAAAGATGTAGCTAATTATAGAAAGCAAATAGTAGAAAATATAGTTCCTGTTTATACTGAATTGAGAAAGAGACAAGAAAAAAGAATTGGTGTAGAAAAATTAAAATACTATGATGAAGGAATTACTTTCCTTTCTGGGAATCCAACGCCTAAAGGTGATAGAGATTGGATGGTAGGACATGCTAAAACTATGTATAAGGAATTATCAACTGAAACAGATGAATTCTTTAATGTGATGGTAAATCAAGAATTAATGGATTTAGATAGTAAAAAAGGGAAACAAGGTGGAGGTTATTGTACATCACTTGATTCGTATAAAGTTCCATTTATATTTGCAAACTTTAACGGTACATCTCATGATGTCGTTGTATTAACACATGAAGCAGGACATGCTTTCCAATCTTATACAACTATGAGAAATGTAGAGATATCAGATGAATTTTGGCCTACGTCAGAATCTGCAGAAATACATTCTATGAGTATGGAATTTTTAACATGGCCTTGGATGCATTTATTCTTTGAAGGTGATACTGATAAATTTAAATACAATCATCTTGCAGATGCCTTTATATTCCTTCCGTATGGAGCTCTTGTAGATGAGTTTCAACATTATGTTTATGAAAATCCAACAGTAACACCAGCAGATAGAAGAATGAAATGGTTAGAATTAGAAAAGAAATTTTTACCTACTAGAGATTATGATGGTATGGAGGAATATGAAACAGGGTTATTCTGGTTTAAACAGGGTCATATATTTGAAATGCCATTCTATTATATAGACTATACTTTAGCTCAAATTGTGGCATTACAATTTTGGAAATTATCTAAAGAAAATAGAGAATTAGCTTGGGATAAATATATGAAATTATGTAAATTAGGAGGATCTAAAACTTTCTTAGGATTATTAAAAGAAGTTGATTTAGATAATCCTTTTGTAAATGGAAGTTTAGCTAAAATAGTTCCACCTGTTAAAGAATTTTTAGCTACAATAAATGATCAAGAGTTATAACATGGAGTGCTAAGCACTCCAATTTTTTTAATAATAGTTATCTTGAATAAATGTATTTAAAATGTTAGAATAGTTGGAGTTAGGAGGTGAAAAAATGAGTTCATTACCAAATTGTCCGGAATGTAAAAGTGAATATACTTATGAAGATGGGAATTTATTAATTTGTCCAATGTGTGCTTATGAATGGTCAGGTTCAGTAGAAACTGAAGAGAAAATTTACAAAGATGCTAATGGTAATATTTTACAAAATGGAGATACGGTTTCAATAATTAAGGATCTTAAAGTTAAAGGTACATCATCTGTTTTAAAAATAGGGACACGTGTTAAAAATATACGTTTAGTTGAAGGAGATCATGATATTGATTGTAAAATAGATGGTTTTGGTGCTATGAAATTAAAATCAGAATTTGTAAAAAAAATATAGGAATTTAGCTGGAGAGTATTGACAAACTAGCTAAAATACTATATAATCATTAAGTACAGCGAATTGTTGTGGTTGGATATATGTTTAAATTATTGTATTTTCTATATTAAAGACTATGTAGATAGTTTTTTGTGTGTTTATTTTGTTAGAACGTCAAAGTGCACACGAGGGAATATAGTCTATATAAGAATGTATAGAAATAATCCACGATGATTTGACCATATAAATTATAATAAAGTTTGGGAGGAGGAAGTATGCCTACAATTAATCAATTAGTGAGATTTGGTAGAAGCAAAACTGAAAAGAAAAAGAAATCACCTGCATTAAAAGGTAATCCACAAAAAAGAGGAGTTTGTGTAAGAGTATATACAACTACACCTAAAAAACCTAACTCAGCGTTAAGAAAAGTTGCAAGGGTTAAATTAGTTAATGGAATAGAGGTTACTGCATATATTCCAGGTATTGGACACAATCTTCAAGAACACTCTATAGTATTACTAAGAGGGGGAAGAACAAAGGATTTACCAGGGGTAAGATATAAGGTAATAAGAGGAGCTCTAGATACAGCAGGAGTAGTTAATAGAAAACAAGCAAGATCAAGATACGGTACTAAGAGACCTAAATAAATATAAATCATAAGGATAAGGAGGCAATAGAGTGTCAAGAAGAAATCAAGCTAAAAAAAGAGATGTTTTACCTGATTCAAAATTTAATGATATAATAGTTACAAAATTCATAAATGGTTTAATGGTTGATGGTAAAAAATCAGTTGCTGAAAACATTTTTTATTCAGCATTAGAGGAAATTGAAAAAGAAACTAACGAATCAGGATATGAAATATTTAAAAAAGCTATGGAAAATGTAAAACCTGCGGTAGAAGTAAGATCAAGAAGAATCGGAGGGGCTACATATCAAGTACCAGTTGAAGTTAGAAAAGAAAGACAACAAACTTTAGCTATAAGATGGTTAGTTAGATATACAAGAGAAAGAAAAGAATATGGTATGATTCTTAAATTGAAAAAAGAATTAATAGCAGCAGCTAATAATGAAGGTGGATCAATTAAGAAGAAAGACGATACATATAAGATGGCAGAAGCTAATAGAGCGTTTGCACATTACAAATGGTAATTAAGAGGAGGATATAGATGGCAAGGAAAGTTGCGTTAAAAGATACTAGAAATATCGGTATCATGGCACATATAGATGCTGGTAAAACAACAACTACTGAAAGAATCTTATTCTACACTGGAGTTAATCATAAAATTGGAGAAGTTCATGATGGAGCTGCTACAATGGACTGGATGGAACAAGAGCAAGAAAGAGGAATTACTATAACTTCTGCAGCAACAACTTGTTTCTGGAAAGGTCACAGAATAAATATAATTGATACACCAGGTCACGTTGACTTTACAGTTGAAGTAGAAAGATCTTTAAGAGTATTAGATGGAGCAGTTGCAGTATTTTCAGCTGTTGATGGAGTTCAACCTCAATCAGAAACAGTTTGGAGACAAGCTGATAAATATAATGTACCAAGAATGGCATTCTTTAACAAAATGGATAGAGTTGGTGCAGACTTTAAAATGTGTGTAAACGACATTAAAGAAAAATTAGGTGGTAATGGTGTACCTATACAATTACCTATAGGAGCAGAAGATTCATTTGAAGGTATTATAGACTTAATAGAAATGAAAGAATACTTATTTAAAGATGAAACTATGGGTGCTGATTATGAAGTAATAGATATTAGAGAATCATTATTAGCTGATGCTGAAGAAGCAAGAGCTCACTTAATAGATTCAATAGTAGAAACTGATGATGAATTAATGGAAAAATACTTTGCTGGAGAAGAAATTTCAGTTGAAGAAATTAAAAAAGCATTAAGAATAGCTACTATTGCAGGAACTGTAGTACCAGTTACTTGTGGAACTGCATTTAAAAATAAAGGAATCCAACCATTATTAGATGCTATAGTTGCATATATGCCATCACCTGTTGATATTGCTGAAGTTACAGGAACAGATCCTAAAACTGATGAAAAAATTTCAAGAAAACCTGGTGATGAAGAAAAATTTGCTGCATTAGCATTTAAAATAGTAACAGATCCATTTGTTGGAAGATTATCATTCTTTAGAGTTTATTCAGGAGTTTTAGAAAAAGGAAGCTATGTATTAAATTCTACTAAGAATAAGAAAGAAAGAATGGGAAGATTATTACAAATGCATGCTAATAAGAGAGAAGAAATTGAAGTTGTTTATTCTGGAGATATAGCAGCAGCTGTAGGATTAAAAGATACAACTACAGGAGATACATTATGTGATGAAAATGCTCCTATAGTATTAGAAAAAATGGAATTTGCTGAACCAGTTATATCAGTTGCAGTTGAACCAAAAACTAAAGCTGACCAAGAAAAAATGGGAACAGCATTATCAAAACTTGCTGAAGAAGATCCAACATTTAAAGTTACTTCTGATCAAGAAACTGGGCAAACTATAATATCTGGTATGGGAGAATTACACTTAGAGATAATAGTTGACCGTATGAAGAGAGAATTTAAAGTTGAAGCAAATGTTGGTAAACCACAAGTTGCTTATAGAGAAACTATACTTGGTTCATCTGATGTTGAAGAAAAATATGCAAAACAATCTGGAGGACGTGGACAATATGGACATGTTAAAATCAGAGTTGAAGCAAATGATGGAAAAGGATATGTATTTGTTAACGAAATTACTGGAGGGGCAATTCCTAGAGAATACATTCCAGCAGTTGATAAAGGTATTAAGGAAGCACTTGAAACAGGGGTTCTTGCAGGATATCCAGTTCAAGATGTTAAAGTTACTCTATATGATGGATCATATCACGAAGTCGATTCATCAGAAATGGCATTCAAGATTGCAGGATCAATGGCTATGAAGAAAGCTTTAAGAGCAGCTAATCCAGTATTACTTGAACCAATATTTAAGTTAGAAATAACTACACCTGAAGAATACATGGGAGACGTTATAGGAGATTTAAACTCAAGACGTGGAACTGTAGCAGGTATGAATGATAGAAATGGAGCTAAGATCATAAATGGAGCTGTACCATTGTCAGAAACATTTGGTTATGCAACTGATTTAAGATCTAAGACACAAGGAAGAGCAACTTACTCAATGGAATTTGAAAAATATCAACAAACTCCAAAAACTATATCAGAAAAAGTAATTGCTGAAAGAACAGGAAAATAATAAATAATAATTAAAGGAGAGAATTCAAATGGCAAAACAAAAATTTGAAAGAAGTAAACCACACGTAAACGTAGGGACAAT
>CAURNT010000032.1:0-13996 GCA_963526495.1 uncultured Streptobacillus sp.
TTGAACCTATTTATTTTCAATATACTATTTTTAATTTTTAAAATGTATATTTAATTCCTAAATTAAGATTTTGAGTAGTTAAATTCTTATTACCATAACCAAACTTAATGCTTAATTTATCTGTTGGTGTATAATTTAAGTAAACATTTGTTCTAAATTCATTATCAGGCAATTTAACTGAACTAACTTCATTTTTAATATCCTCAAAAGAACTAGATTTTACTTTTAATCTTATAGTTGGATCAGTTAGCCATTTAGTATATACTGTATTTAATCCTAAATCAAATTTATTACTTATTGTAAATTTAGAGTCTAATCCAAATCTTGCAGCAACCTTAGTGCTAGCTTGTGCATCATATTTAATACCTAATAAGCTATCTTCACTATCATATTTATTAAATACAAATGTATAAATATCCATTCCTACATAAGGTTTAACTTCTAAATTATTTAATGGATTAAATTTATATCCAAAATTCAAATGTTCAGATATAGTAAATTGATTTTGATCATGTTCTTTTCTACTTTCATATAGATAATCTTTATATACTTTTTTAAATAAAGTATTTGTTGCAATAGTTGCATCAAACTCATAATTATCTTTAACGTATTTTATAATTCCACTTACACCTAAACTATTGAATTTAGTTGAAACTATATCATCTTGTGTATGATTACCATTTAAGAATTCTCCACCTAAGAAGAAGTTATAATCCCCTAATTTGTATCCAAGATTTATGTTAACTCCATTTACACGAGAATTAATATCTAATCTATTTATACTATCTCTAGAAACATTAAATTCATTTACTAAATTTGTAAATAATGAAAACTTCTTATCCACTAATTTTTCATTTAATAATTTATTATTTTCATTTAATTTTAAACTAGAAACTGTATATCCAGCTGTTAATGAATCAGCAAGAGTTTCACCATCTATAACTCTTGTATCTTTAAATGTAGCATAAAGTATAGTATCTAGTGCCTCTTCTACTTTATCAAGTCTATAATGACTTGAAGTAGGTTTAGGTTTATTTTCATTTTCTTTTTCCTTTTCTTTTTTAGCTATTTCTTCAGCTCTTTTTTCAGCTTCTTTATTCAATCTATCTCTTATTTCTTTAAATTTATCTTCTATTTCATTTACAAACCCTGGTCTATCATTTCCAGGTCTTTTATCTTCAGCAGGTTTTTCAAGTCCTCCTAATATTATTTTACCAGTTAATGTTTTATCCTTATATTCAAGAGAGAATGATAGTAGTTCACTTATAGGGTAAACTCCTAATTTTACTCTAGTTAATACTTCATCTTGATTAGCTTTTGCTTCAAATACTTTTATTTCTTTTTTACCAAAACTCAATTTACTTAAAGTATTATGTATTCCTCTTGATTTAAATACATCTAATGTAAAGTTATCTGTACGACTTAAATCTATACTTGCTATACTTAATAGTGATATAGGTGAAACATAAGTTTTAGACCCCATAATAGGTGTATACTTACCGGCTACAATATCATTATCAGAATATGAATAAAGTTCTCCGTAGTTTACAATATTAGCTAAAATTCCTTTTTGATCTTTCTTAAGGCTATGTGTAACATATTCATTATTGATATCTAATTTTAATTTAGCACCTTTTTCAACTGTAATGTTTGATTTCATTCCTCCTCTTACAATCAATGTACCATCTTCAACTTTAGTATCTCCAGTATATGTATTATCTCCATCTAAAATTAAAGTTCCTTTACCTTTTTTTGTAAGTCCTGCATCACGGAATAATTCTCTTTCTTCAAATGATAATTTTTCTATAAATGAATTAACTTTTTCTTGGAATAATTTTCTTGCCTCATCTTCATTTGCAGCTTTATTAATTTGATCAACTTCTTCCTTAGTAAATTGTCCACGACTTACCATATATCTTGTAATATCAAAAGCACCTGCTATATTATTACCAAATACAGATGTACCACTAGTAACATTAGCTATAAAGTTTTCTTCTCCAACTTCATGAGTTAAAGCCTTAACAAATCTTGCAGGCCCTTTCACCGCTGAATTTTTATCTAAAATACCCCAACCAATATTTTCATCTACACCATAAATTCCTGTAGCAAGTCCATTACTAGCTTCTATATAGTCATCTTTAGCTGTAGTTAATAGAGTTTGTTTTATTTGATGAGCACTCATCCAAGGGAATATTTTTTGAACTAAAGATCCAACAGCTGTAACACGTGGTGCAGCAAAACTTGAACCAAAGTTTATACGATATTTATAGTCGTCTTCTATTTTATTACCTTGATTATCAACATCAGTAACATATATATATTCACCAGGTGCAGCCATAGCCCACAGTTTTGAACTTCCAGCACGAGTTAATGAAAATACATTACCTTTATGTCCATTTCTAGAAGCGTAGGCTTCTATATACATAATTTGATCTTCTATTTCTCTTCTATATTCAACAGGGTATTTATCTGGATTTTTTCTAATTTCATTTAACTCTTTAACAAGAGATATATAGTTATCATACATTCCTGTTGTTAAATTCTTGTTTTTCAAAGCAGGAATAGCAGCACTACCCACACCATAACCTAAGAAATTATTAGTAGAATTTGTTCCATATACACTCATCTTACTTGCCAATCCTACTACATTTATCATATTCTTTCTATATGAATAATCATACTTATAGTCTTGTCCATTTTCTCTAGCATCTTTAGCACCTAAGTAGTTTATAATACTAGGAACTGAGGCAAAATCATTATTAAATTTCAAATCAGGGCTTTGTATTAATATTTTTTCTCCATTAGCTTTGAAATTAGTTAAATCTACACGCCCACTATTATATGTATTTCCCATAGCTCTTACCATTAATATATCATGATTTGCTGCAGAAAATTCTTTAGCATTCTTAATAGATGCTTCTGTTAAAACCATTTTATATCTAACTAATTTATCAAAATCTTCTTTTGTTATCTCTTTTTTATTCTTAAAGTAATCGTACAATTCTAATGTATCAAATGTTTCACTTCTACCTTTAGATACAAATTCTACCCCTTTTTCTTTTTCAACTTTAAGCCAAGATTGTATTAAAAATCTGTATAAAGAATTTGAATTATAGAAATCAGCTGCTTTTTGTTTTTGCTCATCACTCATATTATCTAATTGAATGTAGTCATCATAATTCAAGTCTCCACCATAAGACATATTTATTAGTTTAATATTCTTATTTTCATCTAAAATTTTAGGAAGATATTGTCCAACCTTTCCACCACTTACACCTCTACCATCAGCTTGCCCTATAGCTAAAACACTAAAATTAATATCTGTATAAGGTATTTTATCTGATTCTTTAATATTTTTAACTTTAAGAGCTTGAGATACTACAAAATCATAATATTCTTTTAAATATTTAGCTTTTTCTTCATCTGTTAATTGTTTTTCAGGTTTACCAAACTCCTTAACCTTACCTTCTATCGCAGGTTTTAAAAGTTTATTCATTTTTTTAACAATTTCTTCTTTAATAACTAAAAACTCAGTTTTATCAGGATTATCTAACACTAACTTATTTAATGCTGATTCTAATAATTCTTTAAGTTTTTCGTCACTTACTTTATTTGAAGCATTTACTTTATTTCCTTCATTTCCTATAGCGTGCATCTGATTTGCTACCCACCAAGTATCAGCGTGATAACTTAACTCATCTATCATAGTACCTATTACAGTAGCACCGTGTGTTTTTTCAAGTGAAGCATACTTTCTATCAGGTCCTTTTAATTTTTCATCAACAAATTTAAACTTAGGATCTGTATAATATGGTGATTGTCTATATGTTCTTTTTTCTATTTCAGGAGTTATATCAAAGAATGAATTATCAGCTATTGCTACTGTTGGTCCATTAAAGTCAACAAAAACATTATCTTCCTTAGAATATATTACCTTACCATTTTTTATTATTTCTCTTGCTACTCTATGTTTACCTACTGTAGGTTTACTTGGATCTTCATCCAAAATTCTAGTATTAAATACTAATTCATCTTCAAAGTTTTTTGCTTTAGAATCATCTGTTCTAAATTGTAATCTTGATGTTTTATATTCATCAAATCCACCTAGTATACTCTTACCATCAGCACTAAATTTAAGAGATGTTTTATTTAAGTCTGTTAATAATTCTTCATAATTATTAGAATAATCTTCTAATTTTTCTCCAAAAGAAACTGTTTTTTTAACAAATTGGTCACGTTCTGAAGCTATTCCATTAACACGAACTCTAACTAAAACTTCTTTTTCTCCAACCATATCATCAAGATCTAAATATTTATTAAAATTAGTCTCTTTAGGTAAAATTTCAAGTAAACTTACTCCCTCTTCTTTTTTATTATATCCATTAACAACACTTAATTCTATTCTATTATTATCTAAATTTTTCTTTAAATCCTTATATCTTGCTATATCCGGATAATATTTATTAAATACATCTTTTACAGGATCTAATTCTTTTATTGGTTTATCAATTTTTATAGTTTTTTCTTCACCTGTATCTAAACTTTTTAAAGTTACATATACATATTTTTTAGTTAAATCTACTACAGTTTTACTATTAATCATTTTAGGTACATTCGCATTTGTTCCATCATATTTAGGGTTAGCTACTTTACCTATAGTAATACTATATTTATCATCACTTAAATCAGGATATTCACCATACTCTTTATCTGTTTCTTTATATGTTTTGCTATCATAAAAAACACGAGTTCTATAGATTATAGTTTCAGAATCTATATAATCTCCATCAAGTTGTTCACCCTTATATACATAATCTCCTCTAATATCAAAATTCTCACTAGTATATTCTGTTGTATAATTTTCTAAATTATCATTTTCTTTTTTTAATACTACAACTTCAGCTTTTTTCCCAAAAGCTTGCTTATCCTCTTCTTTATTATTTACAGAACTACAACTAGTTAAAGCTACTAATCCTAGTGTTATCTTTAAAATGTTATTTATCTTCATTAAAAATATCCTCCTACCATGTATAATTTAACTCAAATCCAAATTTTGTAGATATTTTTCTTAGTATAAACTCTT
Source organism: uncultured Streptobacillus sp. (assembly GCA_963526495.1). Taxonomy (GTDB): domain Bacteria; phylum Fusobacteriota; class Fusobacteriia; order Fusobacteriales; family Leptotrichiaceae; genus CAURNT01. The sequence continues at coordinate 5,084 of CAURNT010000032.1, forward strand.
TATCTTTTGGACCATAAGTTCCTTCATCACTTCTTTTAGTATCTGTTATTTTATTAATAACTTTCTTAGATATATTTATTGGAAGTTCTACTTTACCTGTAAATGATAATTTATCTGTAAAATCATACTTTAAAGATGTAGTAGGTGTTATTTCAATTTTACCTCCTATATTATTTACAAAATTATCTTGTGTTGAAGTTTGAAGTTCTATTCTTTTTTCTTCATCATCTTCCTTAGTATTTCTAAGTTTTGATTTTTTCTCTTTAGTTAAAGCTATTAAATCAAGTTCAAATTTCGTGTCAACTCCTGATTTTAAAGTAAATTTATCAAAATTTTTAGTATAATTTACACCTACACCTGCAACATATCTTTGAATAAATAGAAGTAAATCCCCTTTAATATTATATGGTCTTGAATGTGCATCATTTATCCTATTTATATCTAAATCTCCTTTGAATATATATCCTGGTGTTAAATAAGACTTAGAAACTCCTGTTGGCTTAGGTTCTGGTTTAGGTTTAGGCTTAGGAAAACTTATTTCTGGATAATCATTAGGATTTGGTGTGTCAGGTTGTTTTGGAATTTCATCCTTAGGTATGTATGGAACTTTTCCACCATCTAATATATATCCTTTTTCATATTCATAGCTAAATCCTATTTTTGTTGATATATCAAGTTTTTCATTTTCAGAATCTATAACCTTATACATCAAACTAGCTTTAAGTCCATAATTACCTTTTAAAGTATCAAGATAAATTCTTTTTTGAACATCACTAATAGTTGTTAATTCTAATTTATTTTCTCCATCAACTTTAACATTAAACTTATCATTTAAATTATATTCTAAATTAGCCTTTTGTTCAAAATTACCAGTTATTTTAAGAATAGTATTTTTATGTAATTTAAATTCAGTTTTATTTAATAGTGAAACATTTGCTTTTAATTTATCTTTAGAATATGTTGCTTCAAAATTAATTTCTGGAGTATGATTGTTTATTAAATATTCTGATTTATATACACCTTTAGTTAAAGGAATAACTAATTCCCCACTGTATTTTAAATTAGGAACTAATTTAAAATCATTTAACAAATATTCTTTAGATAAATCTAAAATATATTTAGGTTTAATATTAGCCCATAGCTCATAATTATTACTATTCAAATAATTTACAGTTTCATATTTAGAAGAAAGTAAAATTGTATTTGATAATTTAACTCCTAAAATGTCTTGATTAGATTTTCCTTCTACATCAAAAAATAGTCTATGATTAGCTATATCTGTCTTATCATAGAAATTAGTCCCTGCTATTAGATATCCATGATCTTTAAAATTAGCTGTTAAGCTATATTTATCTCCTTTATTATCAACAGTATATTTAGTATCAAATTCTTGTCTATATCTTCTTACAAAATTATTAAGAAAAGCGAATTGCTCATTATCCTCATTTTCTTTTTCTTCTTTATATGGCATTGCAAAAGATCTAAGATTTAAATTAAAGTTATGTTTAAACTCTAATTTTTGATTTTCACTAATATCATAATTCAAACTAGATACATTTTTAAATGTAGGGTATCCCTTCTTATATTTAACAATATTATTTGCATAATATTCTGTATCTAATCCTAATTTTAATGTATTTATAGGTTTGAAATAAAGAGCTGCATTAAACTTAGTGTCCCCTCCTAAATATTTTTTATCTCCATCTATATATTCATAATCAAAAGTATCTTCATCTAGTATTTCAGACCCATTTCTTATACTTTTTCTAGCATAGTTATCTAAATAATATTCAAATCCTAAATTTGAACCAAACTTTGAATTTTCCTTATTATTATCCCATTTAACAAATACCTTACCTTGAAGGTCATGATTCAAGCTCTTTTTTTCTCTTATTTTATTATATTGTTCATTATCACTATCATTAACTAAAATATTTACTCTTGATGATTTGAAATTACCACCAAAACTTATACCTGTTTCCTTATCTGATAATTTTAAATCAACAAGTCCCAAATTATATCCTGCATTAGAAAAATAGAAACCTTTTTCATCTACCTTAGTTTCTTTATCATCTTCTTGTGATTTAAAATTAATATCTAAATCTCCTTTTACCTTTAAATCTCCATCTAAAGATAAGCTAACTGTACTCAATAACAATATTGCATTTAAAAGAAATATGTTTTTTTTCATACATTCTCCCTTCTTTTTTATGTTAATAATTAAAATTCTAACATAAAACACATATTTATTTCAATGATAATTCTAAGTTTTTTCTATATATTTTATTTATGATTGCTATATATATTATTTATATTTTTACTAAGATTTTTAAATTATATCACTACATATTAAAAAACATTTACTTTTAATACAAATTATTTTTTACATAAAGACAAATAAAAAATCCCTCTATATTTTAGAGAGATTTTTTATTTTAAATAGGTTTTACTTTGTATAATATTCTTTTGTTTTATCAACTATTTCAGTATAACTTAATCCTTCAGGATTAACTTCTCCTAAATAACTAACTTCTAATTTATACGGTCTTGGAAACTTCATATATCTTGAAAATGCTTTAAATCCACCATTTATCTTAACACAAGTTATAGGTATATTTAATTCTTTAGCAATTATTGCAAAAGATTTTTTAAATTCTGTAATATTTCCATCCTTAGTTCTAGTACCTTCTGGGAATATCAATACATTTTTTCCATCTTTTAAAATTCCTGCAACTGATTCTATAGTCTCTTTAATATTATTTTCAATATCTAATAACAATACATTAGAATTATTAGCTACAAATTTCATAAATGCAGATTTAAAATACCAATCTATAGCTAATGAGTGAGTCTTTTTAAGTATTTTATTATTTATTAAAAGACTAAGAGCTAATACATCTAAAAAACTTTCGTGATTAGATACAAATATTTGAGGTTTATCTATAATTTTTTTAGATCCCTTAATTGAAATTCTAAAGTAAAGTTTAAATAACAACCATATTATAGGTTTTATCAATGTAATTAATATACCATCTTTAACACTAATTTTTGGAGCATTTTCTATAATTCTTGTCCATTCGTTACCACCTTCTTGAGTATTTTCTGTATTACCCTTTTCAGTGATTAAATTAGATAACTTATTTAAACTTAAATTATTTCTAAACTCTTGTTCTTCAAGTTTTAATCCGTATGTTGTTTCTATGAATGTTCTTAACTCTATTTGATCTAAAGAATCTAAACCAAATTCTATTTCTAAATCTTTATCAGGATGTGGATATTTACCCTTCATATTAAAGATAAACTTCTTCAATTTTAAATATTCAGGTGTATCAGGTTCATCAAATTTAACTTCATCCTTAACTTCATCTTGAGAGTTATATATATCCTTAAGCATAAATCTACGAGTTTTACCTATACGTGTTTTAGGTAATTCATTCTCAGTTATTCTATAATCTAATATTTTCTCATAGTTATGAACAGAAGCATTATAGAACTCAACAACATCTTTAATATGAGCATGTATATTAGAAACATTCTTATTTCTCACTTCTTCCTTATCTATTACTATCAATGCTGAAAGTTTATCATTATTTCCAAATATACCTAATTCTTTAATTATTCCATTACCTTTTTCAAGTAGTTTAAATTCAAGTTTTTCAGGATCAACATTCTTACCATTAGAAAGAACTATCATAGCATTCTTACGCCCTATTATGCTAATATATCCATCCTTATCCATCTCTACTAAATCACCTGTTTTAAACCAACCATCTTCAGTTATGACCTCTTTTGTTTTTTCTGGTTTATTATAGTACCCCTTCATAACAATAGGACCCTTAACCCATAATTCTTCTTCAACTATCTTTATTTCAACATTTTCAACTGGAAGACCTACTGTTCCAACTTTTTTCCCATGTTCTGGAGTAGAAGCTGCTATTAAAGGAGATGTTTCTGTTAGACCATATCCTTCTGAATACTTAAATCCTATCGTATCAAAAAACTCTATCATTTCAGGATTAGATTTTGCCCCTCCTGCTAAGAAATCACGTATATGACCTCCAAATTTATCATGAGCTTTTTTAAATATTAATTTTGAAAAAGTTGGACTTTTTAATTTATTAGCAATTTTATAAATCGTTCTCGTAATCCATTTAGAATCGATTGTATCTTTTAATGCTTTATAAAATAAATAATAAACTCTAGGAACAAGTATTAACATAGTTACTCTATTTCTTTCTAATGCAGTAAGTATATCTTTACTTGAAAGTTTTTCAACTAATACTACTGATAATTGTGTTTCATGATACATTATTATTAAATTAGTTATCATAAGTGGTAGTATATGATGAAAAGGAAGTACAGCTATCAATTGATCATCTTCCTTAATATCCTTAACAGATTTTATAGAATCAATCTGACTTAATATATTTCCATAACTAAGCATTACACCTTTAGGATTACCAGTAGTTCCTGAAGTATATAGCATAACAGCTGTATCATCCCATTCTGGATGATTAGTAATTCTATCACATTTTTTTATTTCTTCTAATTTAGAAGTATCTACCTTAAATTCATCTACATTAAATAATTTAATATCTTTGTTTAGCTCTTCTATAGCTTTTTTAGCTACCTCTATTGTTGTATTAGATACAAAAATAGATTCTGCATCTGAATCTTCTAAAAAATATTTTAATTCATCCACACTAGATGAAGCATCTATAGTTATAGGAATAGAATCTATGTCCCATATAGCATAAAAAGCATATATCCATTCTTTTCTATTTTCAAACATTAATATATTAAATGATTTTTTTCTATCTGTATGTATAAAATATTTAGAGTAGTATTTAACATTATTTACTAACTCTTCATGAGTTATATGATTATTTTCAAAATCTACTATAGCAAGTTTATCTGATTTTTTTAAAAACATATATTCTCCTTTCTTTTATTTATTGCTTATATTATATATCTTTTTCACAAATTTTACAAGTATTAAATTTTTTTGACACATTTAAACAAATATCCAATATTATGAAATTTAAAAACTACACCACTAATCTTCTATAAAAGATTTTGGGTGTAGTTCTCACCCTTTTATTTTTTCCCACATTTATTTAAGTGTATATCTAAAGCTTGTAAAGATATTCTTATCTCTGCCAGTGAATATATAAGGGATAATATCATTAATAAAAGACTTATAGCAAATATAGTTCCACCTAATATATTAAAAGATAAAAATATAAACAACATTGAAAAAACACAAAGAAGTAAACTAAAAACTCCTAAATATTGCATTTTCCTAATATACATCATTCTTAATTTTAAATTTTTTATTTGTTCTAACTCATATTCATCTATAGTACACACATTCATATTTCTAATTATTGAAGCTAGTGCTAAAAATCTATTAGTGTATGCTAGTAATAATAATGAAATAGCTGGAAACATTACAGCCGGTGTTGTAATATCTAAAACCACAATCAATTCACCTACCCTACTATAACCTCTGCAACTTCTTCAGGTGTTATACCTGCAAAATATCTTGATAAATTAATACTATTAAGAACTTTTAAAACATCTTCTCTTTCATATTTAACACCTTTTAAAATATCTTCAACAGCAGAAACATCTTCTATTCCAAAGAAATCTCCATATATTTTAATGTTATCTATCTTAGATTCTATAACATTTGCATATATTTCTATTTTACCTTTTTCAAATTTATGAGATCTTGTAATATTATACTCTGGAGATTTTCCATAATTCCAATCCCAATTACCAAATTTTTCTTTACGAGATTTTTCTATTTCCTTAATATCTTCTTCATTAAATTTATATTCATGAATTTCTGGATATTCTTTTTTCATATATTCTAATAATAAATCTCTAAATTGTATAACATCTATTTTTTCGGGTAATTCATTTACTATATTCGTAACTCTTGCTCTAACTGATTTAACTCCCTTAGATTCTATTTTATCTTTAGAAACTTTTAAAGCTTTAGCTAAAACTGAAAGATCTACATCAAATAATAAACACCCATGATGCATGATTCTTCCATTAATATATGCTTGAGCATTACCACAGAATTTTTTACCATCTATTTCTAAATCATTTCTTCCAGTAAATTCTGCCTTAACTCCTAAACTTTCTAAAGTTTTTATTACTGGTATAGAAAAACTTTTAAAATCAAATGCTTTATCTTCACTTTCTTTAGAAATTATTGTGTAATTCAAATTGTTATAATCGTGATAAACTGCTCCACCACCACTAATTCTTCTTACAACTTCTATGCCATTTTCCTTAACATAATCTCTATTAATTTCTTCTATGGTATTTTGATGTCTACCTACTATTATAGAAGGTTTATTAATCCATAACATAAAAATCATATCTTCATCTAATAATTTCTTGAAAGCATACTCTTCTGATGCTATGTTAAAAGCTGTTTCATTTGTATCACTAATAATGTAAATCATATCTTTATCTCCTTTTACTCTTTTTAAATATTATACCATATTTTTTTATTCTTGTATCACTTAATTTTAATTTTATTTTCTATTTCATATTATGTAATTTTTATATATTCATATTATATGTATATCTTAATATATAAAAAATTTTTAAAATAAATTTGACTTTTTTCACTTTTAAGTTTAAAATAACGAAGTAGCTTTAATAGCTATAGATTTAAGATTTAGGAGGTATGCGATGAGCAAAATGAAAGCTGCTAGATGGCATAAAAGAGGAGATGTAAGAGTTGAAGAAATAGATGTACCTGTATTACAACACGATGAGCAAATTAAAGTTGCTATTAAATATTGTGGTATATGTGGAAGTGACTTACACGAATTTTTAGGAGGTCCAATATTTATTCCTACAACAACTCCACACCCTTATACAAAAGAAGTTGCACCTATAACAATGGGACACGAATTTTCAGGAGAAGTTGTAGAAGTTGGTAAAGGTGTTACTAAATTCAAAGTTGGAGATAGAGTAACTATAGAACCAATATTTGCAAAAAATGGTTTAAAAGGAAAATATAACTTAGATCCAAACTTAACATTCATAGGACTTGGAGGAGGTGGAGGTGGATTCTCAGAATTCGTTGTAGTTAATGAGGATCAAGCTCACAAATTACCAGATTCTATAGATTATGAACAAGCTGCTTTAACTGAACCATCAGCTGTTGCACTTTACGCAGTTCGTCAAAGTAAATTTAGAACTGGAGATACTGTTGCAGTATTCGGTTGTGGTCCTATAGGATTATTAATAATAGATGCATTACGTGCAGGAGGGGCTACTAAAATATTTGCAGTAGAACTTTCACCAGAAAGACAAGCTAAAGCTAAAGAATTAGGTGCTATTATAATAGACCCTTCAAAAGTAAACCCAGTTGAAGAAATAGTAAAATTAACTAACGGTGGAGTAAATGTTTCTTATGAAGTAACAGGAGTACCTGTTGTATTAAAACAATCTATGGAAGTTGTTGAAAAAGATGGAGAAGCTATGATAGTAAGTATTTGGGAAGGTGAAGCTTCTATAAATCCTAACGAAATAGTAATTCAAGAAAAAACTGTTAAAGGAGTTATCGCATACCGTGATGTATTCCCAAGTGTACTTGAATTAATGACTCAAGGATACTTCTCTAAAGATTTATTAGTTACAAAACACATCAAATTAGATGATATAGTTGAAGAAGGATTCAATGCATTAGTTAAAGAAAAAAATCAAGTTAAAATACTTGTTTCACCTAAATAAATAGAAAAAAGGTAAAATAAAAATATGTACCGACAAACTGAACAGAAAAAATGAAAACAGTTTGTTGGTACATGTTCTATCAAAGTTAGCTCACACCTAACTTTTTTTATTTTTTATGTACTAAAATTTTCTAATTTTACAAAATTTGAAGTACATTTTTTTCTTAAATTGAATTTTTGAAGCAGTCATTTTTAATTTATTAATACTCCTAAGAGTACATTAATTTGTTTATTTATTTCTCAAAGATTTTATAACTATATATAATACTAAAAATATAATTCCTATAATTATATATATATAGTTTAATTTTAAATAATTATGTAAATGTATAAGCGCTTTAATAAAGAAAACAATAAAAACACTCCAATATAATATAATCATATATTTATTCTTTTTCATAAATCCTCCCAAACACAATATTCTTTAGCTACAATAAATGCTCTTACAAATAACATATTTTTTTACTTTTTTTAACAATAAAAAGCTAGTGCCGTTATATTATCAATACAGTTTTTTGTGCCTATTTTATTATAAAAAAAATTGTCGTTTTTTTCAATCTTTTTTAAAATTTAATTATTTTTAATTTTATGATATAATGAAAAAATTTTAGTTTCTATTTTAATTCATCTATCTTTATTTTATTCTTTGACCATTTTTATATGTTCCTTCTTCTATATCTTCATCGTTAAAATAATATTTATAAGCTCCTTCTCTCTTATCATTTTTATATGTTCCTTCTTCTATATCTCCATCGTTAAAATAATATTTATAAGGTCCTTCTTTTTCATCATTTTTATATATTCCTTCTTCTCTATCACCATAATACACATAAATCGTATATGGACCTTCTTTTTCACCATTTTTATATGTTCCTTCTTCTCTAGAACCATCGTTAAAATAATATTTATAAGGTCCTTCTCTCTTATCATTTTTATATGTTCCTTTTTCTATATCACCATCATTAAAATAATATATATATTTTCCTTCTTTCTTGTTATTTTTAACATTTTCAACATATAACATACCTTCATCAGTCCTGAATACTTTTGGTTCTGCTAAAGTATTTAATGATATAAAAAATGCAAAAAATAATAATAACTTTTTCATAATAATTCTCTCCTTTAAAATAATTAATTTATAAACTTTAAT
>CAURNT010000033.1:0-12218 GCA_963526495.1 uncultured Streptobacillus sp.
AAATATATCAAACTTGAGGGTAACAACTATACCCTTGATACTAGTTTGAGAGTTATGTCATCTAGTAAATATATCAAACAAGTATATCAGAAGCTCAATCATTGTTAAAGTTTGAGAGTTATGTCATCTAGTAAATATATCAAACTTCAATCTTAAATCTTCGTAAGTGTCATATGTTTGAGAGTTATGTCATCTAGTAAATATATCAAACATTAACTCAAATAATAAGAGGTGAGTTACAGTTTGAGAGTTATGTCATCTAGTAAATATATCAAACCCCAAAATAAAATTTGCATTTTATTAAAAAATAGGTTATTATATTATTAGATGACATGACGTGTTCAAATAGGACATTGTCGAGAGTACTCATTTAGTGAGTTGTTGCGGTTGCAACGTAATTTAAGATAGATTTATTCTATCTTTTTTTATTATAATAAAATTTATTTTTTTTAAAAATTTTTCAAATTATTTTTATAAAAAATATATTCATTTAATTATAAAAAAATAAAAAGTAAATATTTTTTAAACCTTATATTTTATATATTAAAATTTATTTTTATTTTATGTTTTTTTCACTGTACTATTAATGTTAAATTAAGGTTGTTTTTTATCGTAAACCTTTAAAAAATCTTGATTTTATGCTATAATTATATATAAAAGAAAATAATGTGGAGGGAATATGTCAGATAAAAATTATGGTGGAGATAGTATTACAGTCTTAGAAGGATTGGAAGCTGTTAGAGTAAGACCAGGAATGTATATAGGATCTACTGGAACAAGTGGATTGCATCACTTAGTTTGGGAGATAGTTGATAATAGTATAGATGAAGCTTTAGCAGGATTTTGTGATACGATAACTATTAAAATGTTGCCTAATTCTGTGATAGAAATAACAGATAATGGTAGAGGGATACCAACAGAAACTCATAAATCAGGGAAATCAACTTTAGAAGTTGTAATGACAGTGCTTCATGCAGGAGGTAAGTTTGATAATTCAAATTATCAATTTTCAGGAGGGCTTCATGGAGTTGGAGTATCAGTAGTTAATGCGTTATCAGAAGAATTAATAGCAACGGTTACAAGAGATGGTAAAGTTGTAAGACAAACATTTTCAAAAGGTAAACCTATAACTGAAGCGTTGGAAATAGGAAAAGCTCCTAAAAATGCTCATGGTACAACTATTAGTTTTAAACCTGATGCAGAAATATTTGAAAATATAAATTTTGAATATTCGGTATTAGAAAGAAGATTAAAAGAATTAGCATATTTAAATAGTGGGTTAAAAATAATTTTAATAGATGAAAGAGATAAGGAAAATATTAAACAAGTTGATTTTTGTTTTGAAGGTGGTATAAAAGATTTTGTAAGAGAAATCTCAGATGGAGATAATATTATAGGTAATGTAATATACATGAAAGATCAAGTTGTTTTATCTAAAAATGAATTTGATGATGATGGGAATCCACTTCCTGATAAATATTCAGAAGTTGAAATTGCCATGACTTATAGAAATGCTCAAGATACAAGAGAATATTCATTTGTTAATAATATTAATACGTATGATGGTGGAACTCATGTATCAGGATTCAGAACAGCTTTAACTCGTATAATGAATGATATGGCACGTACTTTAGGTAAAAAAGGTAATTTCCAAGGTAGTGATGTTAGAGAGGGGTTGGTTTGCGTAATAAACTTAAAATATCCAGAACCTCAATTTGAATCACAAACTAAATCAAAACTTGGGACAACAGAAGCAACAGGAATAGTATCTGGTGTAGTTTCTAATAAACTTAAAATGCATTTAGAAGATAATCCTAAAGAAACTGAGGTTATAATAAATAAAATATCTATATCTAAAGATGCTCGTGAGGCAGCAAAAAAAGCACGTGAAGCAGTTACTAAAAAAAATAGTTTTGAATTTGGTTCACTTCCTGGTAAACTTGCAGATTGTCAATCGAAAGATCCAACTATTTCAGAGGTCTTTATAGTCGAAGGAGATAGTGCAGGAGGTTCTGCAAAACAAGGAAGAAAGAGAGAATTTCAAGCAATACTTCCGTTACGTGGTAAGATATTGAATGTTGAAAAAGCTAATGAACACAAGATACTTGAAAATTCAGAAATAAAAAATATGATAACAGCGTTTGGTACAGGTATACTTGATAGATTTGATGTTGAAAAATTAAGATATCATAAAATAATAATAATGACAGATGCCGATGTTGATGGTGCTCACATTAGAACGCTTATGCTTACATTCTTCTATAGATATTTAAGAGAATTAATTAATCGTGGACACATATATATAGCGCAACCACCATTGTATAAAATAACAGTAGGTAAAAGTATTAAGTATGCTTATTCAGATGCTGAACTTAAAGCAATTACCTCAGTTATAGAAAGAGAAAATAGAAGATATAATATACAAAGATATAAAGGGTTGGGAGAAATGAATCCAGAACAGCTTTATGAAACTACAATGGACCCAGAGGTTAGAACTCTTTTAAAAGTAACATTAGAAGATGCACAGTATGCAGATCAAATGTTTAATATATTGATGGGAGATAAGGTTGAACCAAGACGTGCATTTATTGAAGAGCATGCAACTTATGTTAGAAATTTAGATATATAAAATTTAAGATAGAGGTGAAAAATGTCGGATAAATATGATGAATTTGATGATTTAGAAAAAGAAATTATTGAAGAAACAGAAGATAATACGGAAGATAGTGCTGAAGTATTAGAGGTAATGCGTAGAACAGAAATGTCTAATGAAATACCTATATTCATAGAAGATGAAATTAAAAATTCATATTTAGATTATTCTATGAGTGTTATAGTTTCTCGTGCACTACCAGATGTTAGAGATGGATTAAAACCAGTTCATAGAAGAATTTTATTTGCTATGAATGATATGGGTATGGGGTATGATAAACCGTATAAGAAATCAGCAAGAATAGTTGGGGAAGTATTAGGTAAATATCATCCACACGGAGATAGTGCAGTGTATAATTCTATGGTAAGAATGGCACAAGATTTTAATACTAGATATATGTTAGTTGATGGACATGGAAACTTTGGGTCTGTTGATGGAGATTCAGCTGCAGCAATGAGATATACGGAAGCTCGTATGGCAAAAATTACATCAGAATTACTTGTGGATATAGATAAAGATACTATAGATTGGAGAAAGAATTTTGATGAAAGTTTAGATGAGCCTAAAGTTCTTCCGGCTAAACTTCCAAATTTATTATTAAATGGTACTACTGGAATAGCTGTAGGAATGGCTACGAATATTCCACCTCATAATTTGAGAGAAGTATCAGATGCTATAGTTGCTTTAATAGATAATAAAGATATTAGTGTTGATGAATTAATTGCACATATTAAAGGACCTGATTTTCCAACTGGAGGTATAATATACGGTAAATCAGGAATATACTCAGCGTATAAAACAGGTAGAGGTAAGGTAAGAGTTTCAGGTAAAACTCATATAGAAAAAGATAAAAAGTCAGGAAAAGAATCAATAGTAATTACTGAAATCCCTTATCAAGTAAATAGAGCTAAACTTATAGAAAGAATAGCAGAACTTGTTAAAGATAAAAGGATTACAGGGATATCTGATTTGAGGGATGAAAGTAAAACAGATACAAGAATTGTTATAGAACTAAAAAAAGGTGAAGAAAGTGAATTGATATTAAATAGTTTGTATAAATTTACAGATCTTCAAACAACTTTTGGTATAATAATGCTTGCATTAGTTAATGATGTGCCTCGTGTATTAAATTTAAAGCAAATATTAGTTAAATACTTAGAACATAGATATGATGTAATAGTAAGAAAAACTAGATATGAATTAAATAAAGCTAAGAAAAGAGCACATATATTAGAAGGATTTAGAAAAGCATTAGATCATATAGATGAAATTATTAGAATAATAAGAGCATCAAGTGATGGTAATACTGCTCGTATAGCATTGATGGAAAAATTTGATTTTACAGATATACAAGCAAGAGCTATACTTGATATGAGATTACAAAGATTAACAGGTCTTGAAAGAGAAAAAATTGAAAATGAATATAAAGAATTATTGATTTTAATTAAAGATTTAGAAGATATATTAGCTAATGATTCAAGAGTATATGAAATAATTAGAAATGAAGTATTAGAGCTTAAAGAAAAATACGGTGATGATAGACGTACTGATATTGAGAATGATAGATTAGAAATAGGAATAGAAGATTTAATTAAAAATGAAGATGTTATAGTTACTATAACTAAAAAAGGATATATTAAACGTATGTCACTAGATGCATATAAAGCACAAAAAAGAGGTGGACAAGGAGTATCAAGTACAACTACAGTTGAAGATGATGTTCTTAAGGATATATACACTGCTAAAACTTTAGATAAGCTTATGATATTTAGTGATAAAGGTAAAGTATATTCTACTAAGGTTTATGAAATTGCTGAAAGTTCTAAACAAGCACGTGGTAAATTGATTCAAAATATTATAGATCTTGAAGAAAATGAAAAGGTAAGTGTAATTATTAGAGTTGATGAAAAAGAAAATGATACAAGAGATTTAGTATTTATTACTAAGAGTGGAATAATTAAGAAAACTAAGCTTGAAGAATTTAGAAGTATAAATAAAAATGGTAAAAAAGCATTGACATTTAAAGATGATAGTGATGAAGTTAAATTTGTTGGTGTAACATCAGGAAGTGGAAATGATGAAATATTTATAGCAACTAAAGATGGAATAGCTATTAGATTTAGTGAAAAAGATATACGTTCTATGGGAAGAAGTGCAGCAGGAGTTAGAGCAATTAAATTAAATGAAGGTGATGCTGTAGTTTCAGCTGATATCATTAATAGTAATGATGATATTGAAAAATTAACTGTACTTACTATAAGTTCTAAAGGGTATGGTAAGAGAACACCATTAGAAGATTATAAGACTCAATCAAGAGGTGGAAAAGGTCTTAAGAATTATAAGTTAGTAGGAGAAAATAATTTTGTAGTTTATTCTGCGATAATTAAAGAAAATGAAGTAGAAAATGGAGAAATTAACCTTATAGCTATATCTTCTAGTGGAACAGTTATTAGAACAATTATTAAAGATTTATCTGTAATAGGAAGAAGTACTCAAGGTGTTAGAATACAAAAATTAAAACATAAAGATGAGTATTTAGTTTCAGCCGATAGAGTGATTTCTGAAAGCAAAGAGGAAGATGTAGAAGATTAGAGGTTATAAGTTATGGAAAGATTTAAAAGATTTCTATTTTTACTAACTAATGATACTGAAATAAAAGAAATAATTAAATTTTCAAAAAGCCTTAAAGAAAAATTTGGAGATAATATTGAAAATGACCTTGTATATGTTAAAAATTTAGAAATTTATGAAAAATTACCTTTGACAATACAAGGTCTAGGTGTTGTTAATAATACAGTAGATTTGGCGAAAGAATATAGAACTATTGAAAATGATAAGTATAATGATTATTATATTCAACTTGAACCATATTTTAGAAAAGTTTATACGTTAGAAGGAACAATATTAGATGTAGTTTTAGAAGAATTAAAAGCTTATGATTTACTTGTTGTTTGTAAAAATGATGGTAATAGATTGAGTGATAATCTTAATGGATTGTTAAAGTATCATTATAAGCCAATGATAATATTGTCAAATACTGATACTGATTATAATTTTGATAATATACTTATGCTTAATGATGGAGGATATAGGGTAAATACTACTGTATATCAATATTTTAATATATTTGGTGTTAAGGATATAGATGTATTAAGAGTAAATGTAGAAGATGAAAATAGACTTGTTGAAAGATTTGGGTCACAATGTAATATTATTGATAAAAATGGGGATCCATCTAAAATAATATTAGAGTATTCTTCTAAATATGATATGTTACTTATGGGTAATTTGAGATATTCTCTTTTAATTGGAAAATTAACAGGACAAGTTGGAGTTAAAGTTTTAGAAAATACTAAAACTCCAATATTTATAGGGTGATGTTATGAAAATATTATTGGTTTCAGACTCTCATAGAGATGTAAAATATCTTTATGAAGTAGTAGAAAAAGAAAATCCAAATATAATTATGTATGCAGGTGATCATAGTAGTGATGCATATGATTTAAATTTAGCTTTT
Source organism: uncultured Streptobacillus sp. (assembly GCA_963526495.1). Taxonomy (GTDB): domain Bacteria; phylum Fusobacteriota; class Fusobacteriia; order Fusobacteriales; family Leptotrichiaceae; genus CAURNT01. Next base: position 6,171 of record CAURNT010000033.1, read on the forward strand.
GATATTCCAGTATATATAGTTAGAGGAAATTGTGATTATGATGATTATACGGGTATAGATATAGAAGAAATAAAGATAGATGGCTTAGGTAAGGTTATACTTACGCATGGTCATTTATTTGATGTTAAAAGAAATATGAATAGTATATATACTATGGGCGCTGAAAAAAATGCTAATATGGTGATTTTTGGTCATACACATATACAGCATTTAAGTGAGTTTAATAATATTTTATTTGTTAATCCTGGTGCAATAGTAAATCATGAATATGCAATATATCAAGATGGCAAGATAGAATTTAAAGGAGGACGAAATGTTTAAAAAAAGTGTTAAAATGTTTGAGACAGTAATGGTATGGCTTTTATCTCTTTGTTTAATAACGCAACTTCTTTTAGTATTTAAGATTATGGATTTAGCATATAATTTAAAAGGAAGTATAACGAATCAAACAGATTTTATAACATTAGTGACTAAACTTTCAACAAAAAGTGTAGATTTAAAAGCTATACAATTTTTGGGAGCTACAAATCGTTTATTTTTATTGATTTTGTTATTTGTATTTGCTGCCTTCATAGTTTATAGAGTGATTAAAAAAGAAAATAATAGATTATTACAAGCTAGCACTGTTATGATATGGGTATCATCTATGAGTACTGTTTTTTATGTATATATTACAAGAGATGTATTTTATGCTTTAAATAGTATAACAACAGGAGAATATGGTTTAAGTTTTGAAAATGCAATGTATTTATTAGGAAGAGTTCAAAAAATAATTGATTTTAGAGATATAATAATAATATTGTTATTTATAATTCTATTTTCAACATTGGGTGCAATAATTCTAAATATTAGAGAGATATTAGATAAATCAGATGATATTAAATTTGCTAAATTAAATTTAGGTATATTTTTATCATCAATTATTCTTTTATTTTCTTTAGTATCATGGAATTTATATATTAATTATTCTGTTAAACAATTTAATCCTTTAGAATATATGGTTAAAAACTATATTCATAATAATGATGATGTATATTTAGTTGGTAGTATAAATATGAAGAAAGTTAATGCAAATAATATAGACCCAGCTTTTAGAATGCTATATCTAAAAGGAGTTAATTATGAAGTTGAAAATCCAGAACAAGCTTTAGTTGGAAATGAAGAAAAATCAATTAATGTTAGTTATGATGTAGATAATAAGGAATTTTTAGGTTTAAAAACAGGGAATCTTAAAACAAAAGTATACATAGATAAAGTTCCTAAAATAGTAAATAACATATCAAATGTAAATATTAATAGTTTATTTAATTTTTTAAATGAATATGATGGAAGATATATATCTAAAAGTATACATGATGATATTACAGGTATATATGAAGGTAATGCAAAAGATGGTAAAAAAGAATACTATATTTTAGAAAAAGTTGATAAAGATCAATTAAGTATTACAGAAATAGTAGGTTTAAATAATATTAATATTGTCTATAAATTAATATATATAGGTGTTATGTATGAACAAAATTCTAATATTGTAGGATTTGAAGCATTAAATAACTTTGAAGCACAAAAAATATATATAGATAAAGAAGAGTTAATTAATGTACTTAAATCAAATAATATAGTAAAAGTTAAATGATGAAGTGGAGGAAAAATGTTTGATGATTTAAAAAAAATAAGAGAAGAAGCTCTTAAAGAGATACAAGATATATCTTCTATTGAAGGATTTAATGAATTAAGAATTAAATACTTTGGTAAAAAAGGTCTATTCACTTCTGCTATGAAAGAAATAGGGAATATTGTAGCTGAAAAAAGAAAAGAATATGGGGCTGTTGCAAATGAGTTTAGAAATGAAATACAAAACGATATAGATGCTAAACTTGAAGTGTTAAAAAAAGAAGTAAAAAAAGCAAGATTAGAATCTGAGATTATAGATATATCTTTACCAGGAAGAAGTTTAGAAAAATCTAGTTTACACCCAATTACTAAAACTTTAATAGAAGTTAAAGAAATTATGAGTGAAATGGGATTTGATATAGTTGATGGGCCTGAAGTTGAAGAGGTAAAATTAAATTTTGATGCATTAAACATACCTAAAACTCACCCTTCAAGAGAATTGACAGATACGTTCTATATAAATGATGATGTAATATTAAGAACTCAAACATCACCAGTTCAAATTAGATATATGAAAGAACATAAACCACCATTTAAAATGATATCTATAGGTAAGGTATATAGACCAGATTATGATGTTTCTCATACACCTATGTTTCATCAAATAGAAGGTTTAATGGTTGGAGAGGATGTATCTTTCTCTAACTTTAAGGCAATACTTGAAAGTGTTGTAAGAAGAATATTTGGTAGTGATAGAAACGTAAGGTTTAGACCTCACTTTTTCCCTTTTACTGAACCAAGTGCAGAAATGGATGTAGAATGTGGAGTATGTAGAGGTAAAGGTTGTAGAACATGTAAGGGAACTGGATGGCTTGAAATATTAGGTTCAGGTATGGTTAATGTTAAGGTTCTTGAATATGCCGGAATAGATGGAGAAAAATATCAAGGATTTGCTTTTGGTATAGGAGTTGAAAGAATTACTATGTTGAAATATGGAATAAATGACTTAAGAGCTTTCTTTGAAAATGATATTAGATTTTTAGAACAGTTTTAATGGAGGAAATATGTTAATTTCACTTAATTGGTTAAAAGATTATATTAATCTTGATGAAAATATAGATATAAAAGAATTGGAAAATGCTTTAACTATGATAGGTCAAGAGGTTGAAAATATTGAATTACAAGGAGAAAATTTAAAAAATATTTTAACTTCTAAAATCTTAGAGTTGAAAATGCATCCAGATTCAGATCACTTAACTGTATGCCAGGTAGATAATGGTTCTTTTGTTTCACAAGTTGTATGTGGAGCTAGTAATCATAAAGAAGGTGATATAGTTGCTATGGCACAAGTTGGTGCTAAGCTTAGTGAAGATTTTGTTATAAAAAAAGGTAAGATAAGAGGAATAGAGTCTAACGGTATGTTATGCTCTGAAACAGAACTTGGAGTGGGTAATGATAATTCAGGTATAATAATATTCCCTAAAGATACAAAATTAGGTATTCCTTTAAATGAATACTATAATTTAAATGATATTATATTTGAACTAGAAATAACACCTAATAGACCTGATTGTTTATCTCACATTGGTATAGCTAGGGAACTTTCAGCTTACTATAATACTGAGTTAAAAATACCTAAAATTAATAATCATAAAGTTTCTGAAGAACTTATTGATATTAATATAAAAGATAATTTATCAAAGAGATATATGGCTCGTGTTATTAAAAATGTAAAAGTTGGACCATCACCAAAATGGCTTGTTAGTAAATTGGCTTCTATGGGAATAAGAAGTATAAATAATTTAGTAGATATTTCTAATTTTGTTATGATAGAAACAAATCAACCTAATCATATATTTGATTTTGATAAATTGAAGTCTAATAAAATTATAGTAGATAAAGCTAGAAATGATGAAAAATTTACTACTTTAGATTCTAAAGAAAGAATTTTATCAAATGATGATATAGTAATTAGAAATGGGGAAGAAGTAATAGCACTTGCAGGTGTTATGGGTGGAGAAAATACAGAAGTAAGTGAAAATACTAATAATATATTAATAGAATTAGCTCATTTTGATAATATCTCAGTTAGAAGAACAAGTAGAAGACATTCTTTAATTAGTGAATCTTCATATAGATTTGAAAGAGCTGTGGATACTGAAAACTTTGATTATGTTATGAATAGATTAACTGATTTAATTGTTGAAATAGCAGGTGGAGAAGTTTGTGATATAAATGATGTATATCCTGTTAAAAAAGAGAAAAATATATGTCAATTATCTTTAGATAGAATGAATAGATTTATAGGTAAGGTTATTCCAAAAGAAAAAGTTATAGAAATATTTAATAAATTAGAAATAAAAGTTGTTGATAAAGGAGATACTTTAGAATTAACAGCTCCAAGTTTTAGAGGAGATTTAATTAATCAGTTTGATTATTTTGAAGAAGTAATACGTATGTATGGTTTTGATAATATAGAAAATAAAATGCCTAAAATTACTCTTTCAGAAAATAGATTAAACGATACAACTAAATATACAACAGATATTAAAGTGCTTGTTTCTAATTTAGGGTTAAGAGAGGTTATAAATTACTCATTTATACCGGCGAATTCATTTGAAAAACTTAATATGAATATAGATTCTGAAAATATAATAACTTTAAAAAATCCTATAGTTGAAGAATTTTCGGTTTTAAGACCTACTTTAATGTATAGTTTATTAAAAAATGTTAAGGATAATTTAAATAGAGGTCAAGAAGATATTAGATTTTTTGAGCTTTCTAAGAGATTTGTTTTATCTGATGATAAAATAGAAAAATCTGTATATATTAATGAAAAAAGAGTGAGTGAAAGAGAAACTTTAGGAATAGTTCTTAGTGGCTCATTTACTAAAAATTTATGGGCACCTAAACCTGAAAGTTATGATTTCTTTGATATGAAAGGTATAGTTGAAGCTATGTTTGATAAGTTGAATTTTAAATCTTATCAACTTAGAAGAAGTGTAAATTCTTCATATCATCCTGGAAGAAGTGTTGATTTATTTGTAGGTAAAGAGTTAATTGGAACGTTTGGTGAAATACATCCTGATGTTTTAGAAAATATGGAAATTGATAGAAATCGTGTTATATATGCTGAAATTTATTTAGATTTATTATCAAAATATATTAATAAAGGAATAAAATATAAGGGATTAAGTAAATATCAATCTGTTCCTAGAGATATTGCTGTTGTTGTAAAAGAAGAAGTTTTAGTAGGGGATATGATTAAATCTATACAAAAAGTAGATAAATTAATAGAAAAAGTTGAATTATTTGATATTTATAGAGGTATAGGAGTTAAACTTGGGTTTAAATCAGTTGCTATAAGTATAGTTATGAGAGATGATAATAAGACTCTTGAAGAAAAAGATATTAATAGTGTTATGGATAAAATAGTAGGAAAACTAAAAAAAGAATTTGATGCGGAATTAAGATAATTATGAAATATGCTATATTTTTAAATGGTGAATATCCTGAATTTATAGAAGAATATAAAGAATTATTAAAAGATAGAGTAATATATTGTGCAGATGGAGGAGCGAATTTTGCGTATAGAGAAAGAATATTACCTAATGTAATATTAGGGGATCTTGATTCTATAACTTCTGAAGCTTTAGAATATTTTAGATCAAATAATGTAAGGATAGTTAAATTTTCTGGAGATAAAGATTATACTGATTTTGAATTAGTTTTGATGGATATATTAAATCTCAGTTATGATATGAATACGAGATTTAATGATGAAATAATACAAATAAAAACGGATATAGATGCTGTTGTTTTTGGAGCTACAGGTTATAGAGTTGATATGACTTTATCTAATTTGAAATTATTAGAAAATAATCCTAATATGGTTTTTATTACATCTTCTAATGAATATGTAGTGTATATTGATAAAAAATATGAAATAAAAGATAAAAAAGGATATATTGCATCACCTGTTCCATTTACTAATATTAAATCTTTAACGCTTAAAGGATTTGTATATAATTTAGAGAATAAAGATATACCATCAACTACGGGATTAGTTAGTAATGTGGTAGCAGAAAATTTAGCAACCATAGAATGTATTGAAGGTAAAATTCTTTTATTTTTAAGAAAAGAAAATTAAATTTTAACAATTAAATTAGAAAACTTAGTTATAAAATAAAAAGGAGTGAAAATTAAAATAAAATTAAAATTCACTCCATTTTTTTAGACTTTTTCACTTTTTATATTCTATTTGTGGACAGCCTTTTTTTTATAAATTTTTTAATCTTATAATTATAAATGAAAAATCATTTATAAAAAACTAAAATCTAGCTTTTTCATAAATATACTCATTTATTATTTCTCCATTTTCATCATATTATTTATAGTTTCCAACTCTCCCTCTTTCTACCCTCTTTATTTTTA
>CAURNT010000034.1:0-12045 GCA_963526495.1 uncultured Streptobacillus sp.
AAATCAAGGTATACTTTAGTATAAATAATGAAAGGTGTGATTAATATGGAAGTTTTAGCAATGATACTTGCAGGTGGAAGAGGATCGAGATTAGATATTCTTTCTGAAGAAAGAGTTAAACCTAGTGTTCCATTTGCAGGAAAATTTAGAATTATAGATTTTACTTTAAGCAACTGTTCTAATTCAGGTATATATGATGTAGCTCTTCTTACTCAATATTTACCTTTATCATTAAATGAACATATAGGTTCAGGGAAACCATGGGATTTTGATAGACGTGATTCAAGTATTACACTTTTACAACCTCATGAAACATTAAATGGGCAATCATGGTATCAGGGAACAGCTGATGCTATAAGACAAAATTTAAAGTTTATAAAAAGTAAAAATCCTAAATATGTGTTAATACTTTCAGGAGATCATATATATAAGATGAATTATTCTTGGATGTTAGATGAACATAAAAAGAATAATGCAGAGCTTACAATAGCAGCTATAAATGTACCAATGGAAGAAGCTTCAAGATTTGGTATATTTGAGGTTGGTGAAAATAAAAAGATTTTAAGTTTTGAGGAAAAACCAGAAAATCCAAAAAGTAATTTTGCCTCTATGGGTATATATATATTTAATACAGAAACATTAATTAAGTATATAGAAGAATCAGAAATATTAGATTTAGATTTTGGAAAGCATATAATACCTAAAATGATAAAAGAGGAAAGAAAAGTATTTATTCATTGCTATAATAGTTATTGGATGGATGTAGGAACTTATGATTCATATTTAGAAGCTAATCTTCATCTAATAAAAAAATCAGAAGAAGTTGGTATAGATCTTTATGATAAAAATTGGAAAATATATACTCGTAGTGAAGATATGGCTCCAGTTAGAATAGGAATAACTGGAAGTGTTTTTAATTCCTTGATATGTAATGGATGTAAGATAGAAGGTCGTGTAGAAAATTCAGTTCTTGGACCTGGAGTAACTGTAAGAAAAGGTGCATCTATTAGAAATAGTATAGTATTTTCTGGTACATATATAGATGAAAATACTCATCTTGAAACAGTTATTATAGATAAAAATGTATATATTGGAAAAAATTCAGTAATAGGTTATGGGAATAATTATACTCCTAATATTGAAAAACCAGATCTTTTGAGTAAAGGGATAAGTGTTATAGGAAAAGGTGCACATATTGCTGATGGTACACTTATAGGAAGAAATGTTAGAATATTTGCATATGCTAATATATCTGATGAGGGACAACATATAGCGAGTGGTCAAACAATAAAAAAATAAAAAAGAGGGAAAATAATGAAAATAGTATATTTAGCATCTGAAGTGTATCCTTTTTTTAAAACAGGAGGACTTGCAGATGTAATGTATTCTTTACCTAAAGAAATTTCTAAAAATGGTCATGATGTTACGGTTATAATGCCTAAATATGATAAAATTCCATTAAAATATTTAGAAAAAATAGTATATATAGATAGTATAGAAATAAATGGTGAAATAATCAATTTAGTTAAGTATCCAGATGAAAATATAAACTATTTATTTATAGAAAATAGAACATATTTTGAAAGAGGTAGAGTATACGGAGATTTAGATGAAGATTATCAATACGCCTTATTTTCTGAAGCAGTTTTAATGTTTTTGAAAAGACAAAATATACAAGCAGATATATTGCATTGTAATGATTGGCAAACTGGACCAGTAGCATATTTTTTAAAGGAAAGATATAAGAAAAATGATCCATTTTATTGGGATATGCGTGTAGTATATACTATACACAATTTGATGTATCAAGGAAGATTTAATAATTATTCATTTGACAGATTAGGATATTATAGAGAAAGTGAAAGACTAAATTTTATGGAAATTGGTATTTCTTATGCAGATATAGTTAATACAGTAAGTCCTAGTTATGCTAAAGAAATAGCTTTTCCATATTTTGCAGAAGGGTTAGAGTGGATCACTTCATATAAGCATATATATGGTATATTAAATGGAATAGATGTAAGTTTATATAAGCCAATGAATACTAAAGGTGTTATTCCTTTTGATATAGAAAATTTAGATGGGAAAAAAGAAAATAAAAGAAAATTACAAGAAAAATTTGATTTTGAAAAAAAAGATGATATTTTAATAGGTCTTGTTTCAAGATTAGTTGAAGGTAAGGGATTAGATATAGTAAGTGCTAGAATAGAAGAAATATTGAAGCATGATTCTGTTCAAGTTATATTTTTAGGTTCTGGGTCAAAAGAATATGAAGATTATTATAGATATCTTGAATATCAGTATCCAAATAAATTTAAAGCATATATAGGTTATTCTGAAGAAGTTGCTAATTTAATATATGCTGGTTCAGATTTATTTTTAATGCCTTCAAGATATGAGCCTTGTGGCTTATCTCAAATGATAGCAATGCGTTATGGAACAATTCCTTTAGTAAGAGAAACTGGAGGTTTGAGAGATAGTGTAAAAGCATATAATTTTGAAAATGATGAAGGTAATGGATTCAGCTTTTTAAATTTTAATGCAGATGATATGTTATACACAATAAGATATGCAGAATATGTATATTATGATAGAAAAGATATATGGAATAAATTGGTTAAAAGAAATATGAATATAGATAATTCATGGACTAAATCAGCTAAAGAATATGAAAAATTATACTTTGAAGCAAAAAAAACACCTTAAAAATTTAAATGATATACACTTTTCATAAAAGGTGTATATTTTTATTTTTTAATAAAAATTTAATGAATTGATTTTGAGGTTTTATTTATGGTATAATATCATAAAAAAGAAAGGAAAATTTATGTTAGAAGAAATAAAAGAATTAATAATAGAACAATTAGATGTTGAGAGAGAAGAAATTACTTTAGAATCAAAGTTTGTTGAAGATTTAGGAGCAGATTCATTAGATTTAATGGAGCTTGCATCAAGTTTTGAAGAAAAGTATGAAGTTACTATAGATAAAGAAGAATTAAAAAAAATAGTTAAAGTAGGAGATATAGTAGAATTAATTAAGATTAAGAAAGGATAAAAATGAATAATAATGATAAATTTTTGGAATTACAGGAAAAAATAGGCTATAAATTCAAAAATATTAAATTACTATATGAAGCTTTTACTCATAGATCATATATAAATGAACATTCTTATCCAAATGCTAAAGATAATGAAAGACTTGAGTTTTTAGGTGATTCTGTTATGAATTTAATGACTACGGAATATATATATAAAAGGCATTATAAACGGAATGAAGGAGAATTATCTAAAATAAAAAGTCAAATAATAAGTGAAGCTGTATTTGCAACTATAGCTCGTGATTTAGAATTAGGTAAATATATTTTTTTGAGTAATGGAGAAATAAATAGTGGTGGTAGAGAAAGAAATTCTATTTTAGGTGATGTTTTTGAAGCTTTAGTAGGTGCCGTGTTTGAAGACACAGATTTTGAAACTACAAAGTCTATATTTTTGAAATTATTGATAGAAAAAGCTGAAAATTTAGATCAAATAGAAGGTGTTTTAGATTATAAAACAGAATTACAAGAATTAACTCAAATGAAGTATAAAACAATACCTGTATATGAGTTAGTTTCTGAAAGTGGACCAGATCACGATAAACGTTTTGAAATATCTGTAAAGATTGGTGATAAAATATATGGTTTATCTACAGCTAAAAGTAAAAAATCTGCAGAGAAGTTAGCAGCTAAAATTGCTATTGAAAATATAAAAGGAGAATAAATGGATAAAAAGGTAATATATCCTGGAAGTTTTGATCCAATAACTAAGGGCCATTTAGATATAATAAAAAGAATATCTAGTTTATTTAATAAGGTTATAATAGGGGTTTTTATAAATTCATCTAAAAATCAATGGTTTGATATAGATGAAAGAGTAAATTTAATAAAAAAAGTTCTTGAAAGTGAAGGGATAAAAAATGCTGAGGTAGTACAATTTTCAGGACTTTTAGTTGATTATATAGAAAAAGAAAATATAGATATACTTGTAAGAGGGTTAAGAGCGGTATCTGATTATGAATATGAACTTCAAATTAATTTAGTTAATAAAAGTTTAACTAATAGTAATTTTGAAACTATATTTTTAACGGCTTCAAGAAAGTATCTTTATTTAAGTTCAAGTATTGTAAAAGAAATTGCCTTAAATAAGGGTAATCTTCAACAGTTTATACCGGAAGTAATTATAAGTGATATAGAAAAAAGAGCAGATGATATAAATGGCAGAAAAAAAGAAAATTAAATATGTTTGTAGTGATTGTGGATTTGTTACATCTAAATGGATGGGTAAATGTCCAAATTGTGATTCTTGGGGAACTATTGATGAAGAATTTGAATTTAAAATATCTACAACAAGTTTAAAAAAAGAAGCTCAAAAACCTATTAAAATAAATGAAATTAAATTTGAAAAAGATTTTAGGACAAAAACTAAATATGAAGAATTTGACAGAGTTTTAGGTGGAGGACTTACTCATGGAGAAGTTGTTTTAATAACAGGTAATCCAGGTATAGGAAAGTCAACATTTCTGTTACAATTATCAAATGAATATGCTAAAAAATCTAAAGTTTTATATATATCTGGAGAAGAATCAAGTAAACAAATTAAAGAGAGAGCTATGAGGATTAATGTTAATTCTAATGAACTTTATCTTTTAAGTGAATCTTCTCTTGAAATTATAGAAGAAACAATTATTAAAGAGAAACCTAAAATTGTAATTATCGATTCTATACAAACTATATTTTCTGAAGCTACTAATTCAGTTCCAGGTAGTGTTAGTCAAATTAGGGATTGTAGTATTAAATTGATAGATATAGCTAAAACTAATGATATTTCTTTTTATATAGTAGGTCATGTTACTAAAGATGGGAAACTTGCAGGTCCTAAGTTATTAGAACATATGGTAGATGCTGTTTTATCATTTGAAGGTGATGAAAATAATTTTTATAGAATAGTAAGAAGTACTAAAAATAGATATGGTTCAACTAATGAAATTTCAATTTTTGAAATGCGTGAAGATGGAATAAATGAGATTAAAAATACATCTGAATTCTTTATATCTGAAAGAGAAGAAAAAAATGTGGGAAGCATAATAACTAGTTCTATTGAAGGAAGTCGTGTTATGTTATTTGAAATACAGACATTATCTAATCATATAAAATTCGGAATACCTAAAAGAATAGTTAATGGGTATGATAAAAATAGGATAGAAATATTAATAGCGGTAATGTCTAAATTATTTGATATGGATCTTTTATCAGATGATGTATATATAAATATACCTGGTGGGTTAGAGATAGATGATACAGCTGCAGATTTAGCTATAGTTTTATCTTTGTTGTCTACTGTTAAAGGAATATATATTAGTCAAAAGATAGCTGCGATTGGTGAAATTGGTTTAAGAGGAGAGTTAAGAAAAGTTTCGTTTATAAAGAAAAGAATTAAAGAGTTAGAAAAATTAGGGTTTTCAGGTGTATATTTACCTAAGGCTCATAGTTTAGAACTTGAAAATTTTGAAACTAAGTTAAAATTAAACTATATTAATAATATAAATGAATTATCAGAAAGGTTGTGAGATAATGCCTAAAAAAGAAAGTGATAAAATTAAGGAAAGTATATTTAAGTTAATTGCACCAGGTCAACCTTTAAGAATGGCAATAGAAAGAATACAAGAAGCTTCACTTGGTGGACTTTTAGTATTTAGTTCATTAGAAGATATAGAAAAATTTGTAGATGCTGGATTTGATTTACATACAAATTTTTCTCCTCAAAAAGTATATGAACTAGCTAAAATGGATGGTGCTGTATTAATATCAGAAGATCTTAAAACTATATACGGTGCAAATATTCAATTACAACCAAATAAAGAAGTATTTACAGATGAAAGTGGAACGAGACACAGAACGGCACATAGAATGGCACAAATAACTAATAAATTAGTTATTACAATATCTGAAAGAAGAAAAAGGGTCACAGTTTTTAAAGGTAAGTTTAAATATACGTTAGACCTTATAGGAGATCTTTTGATTAAGTCATCACAAGCTATCATGTCTCTTGAAAAGTATGCTATTTCTGTTAATAAATATTTAGATGATTTATTTGAATCAGAAATAGAAAATACTGTAATATTAGAAGAAGTTTTAGATGGGCTTAGATATTTTTATTTAATGTTTACTATGGATAAAGAAATTAAACAATACATAATGGAATTAGGGAATGAAGGTAGACTTTTAGAACTACAACATTATGAAATAATGGCTAATCAAAAAACTGCATTTAATAATTTTGTTAAAGACTATGTGGCAAATGATATAAAAAATGTGGAACATGTTTTTAATGTTTTAATGGAACTTGAAAAAGATGAAATAAGAGATGATGCTAAAATGGCAAAAATATTAGGATATGATTTAAAACAAAGAATGATAGATGAAAATATATCACCTAAAGGTTATAGAATATTAAGTGAAGTAAATAAATTAACTAAAAAAGATGTAGAAAATATAGTTGAAAAGTTTAAAACTTTAAACGATATATTTAATGCTAATTACGATGATATATATAGTATAAAGGGTATGGGTAAATTTAAAACTGATAGAGTTTTAAAATTGAAAGATAAATATAAAAAAATATTTTTATAGGAGTATTAATGGAGTTTTATAAAAAATTAATAATTAAAATTCTTGAGAGAAGTATTGTAGGTAATGATGATCCTATTTTGAAAAAATTAAAAAATAATATAGATTTAAATCAAGAAGAAAGAAGATATTTAGAAGAATTATTAGATAGTATAATATAGGGAGTGAAATGTATGAATTTAGTTACAAAAGGAATATACCCAGAAAAGGTTTTAGGTTTTTTTGAAGAAATATCAAAAATTCCCAGAGGTTCTGGTAAGGAAAAACAAATAAGTGATTGGTTAGTTAAATTTGCGAAAGATAGAAATTTAGAAGTCTATCAAGATTCTGTTAATAATGTAATAATAAAAAAAGAAGCTACAAAAGGTTATGAAAAATATGCTCCTTTAATACTTCAGGGACATATGGATATGGTTTGGGAAAAAAATAAGGATGTAGATTTTGATTTTGAAAAAGAAGGTATTAAATTAAAAATTGAAGATGGTTATTTAAAAGCAAAAGGGACTACACTAGGAGCAGATAATGGTATAGCCATTGCTTATGGACTGGCTATACTTGATTCAGATGATATAAAACATCCAAAACTTGAAATCCTTATAACAACTGATGAAGAAGTTTCTATGACAGGTGCCCAAAATTTAGATATGAGTTTACTTGAAGGTAAAAAAATGATAAATTTAGATACTGAAGAAGTTGGGAAAATATATGTTAGTAGTGCAGGTGGAGCAACAATTAAGTTAAGAAGTAAAGTTGAAACTTTAAATTTAGATAAAGAAGATAAAGTTTATTTAATTGAAATTTTAGGTCTTCAAGGAGGTCATTCTGGAGCAGAAATTCATTTAAATTTAGGAAACTCTATTAAAATATTATCAGAAGCATTAAAACATTTAAATATAAAATATGATTTTGAATTAATAGAAATTGATGGTGGAAATAAAGATAATGCTATTCCTAGAGAAGCTCATGCTACTATAGCTACAAAAGTTGATTTAAAAGATATAAATGAAGTGTTAGAATTATATATATCTTTAAAAAAAGATGAATTTAAAAATGAACCAGCTCTTAAATATTCGTTAATCGAAGTTGAAAGAAAAGATTTAAGAAAAATTTCTACAAGAGATACTAAAAAGTTAATAGCTTTATATAATGAGTTTCCTCATGGAGTAAGAACTATGAGTAAAGAAATTAAAGGATTAGTTCAAACTTCTCTTAATTTTGGTGTTCTTAAAACAGAAATTGAAGGAAATGAAAAAGTATTTAGAATAAATTCTTTATTAAGAAGTTCAAAAATTAAAGAATTAGATGAACTTCAAGATTATTTAATTAAATTAGGTGAAAAATATGAAACTTACGGAGAAAAAGTTCCTTCATTTTATCCTTGGGAATATAGAGAAGATTCTAGTTTAAGAAAATTAAGTGAAAAAGTGTATAAAGATAAATATGGTAAAGAAATAGAAATTAAAGCTATACATGCAGGTCTTGAATGTGGCTTATTTGTTAGTAAAATGCACGATTTAGATGTTATTTCATTTGGACCAGATATATTTGGTGCTCATACACCTGATGAAAGAATGGGACTAGATAGCGTAAAAGAAACTTGGGATTATTTAATTGAAATTTTAAAATCATATGATTTAGAGAAATAATATGGAAAATAAATTAAAGATAGATGATATTATTATAGTTGAAGGTAAAGATGATGTTACTAATCTTTCACAAGTTATAGATGCAACTATAATACCTGTTCATGGAAGTGTAGGTTTAAGTGATAAGAAACTTAATCAAATAGAAGCTCTTGCTAAAAATAATAATATTGTAATATTTACTGATCCTGATTTTACTGGTAAAAAAATAAGGGAAAAGATAAATAGAAGAATTAATAAAAATATAGTGAATATACATGTATCAAGAACGAAGGCAGATAAAGATGGTAATATTGGTGTTGAAAATATAGATAAAAATATAATATATAATATTTTTTTAGAATATTTAAATAATAAAGATAAAAAAAATACTAGAACATATACTTATACTGTATCTGATATTATAGAAAATAGATTGATGGGTAGTGAAGATTCTAAATTAAGACGTCAAATGTTAGGAGATATACTTAAAATAGGTTACTATAATTCTAAAAGTTTAATTTCAGTATTAAATGGGATGTGTTTGGATTATGATTTATTTATAAATACAATTAATATTATTAATAAAAAATTAGATTCTAAATTTAAATCAGGTATAATATTTGGTAAATTTATACCTTTTCATAAGGGACATATGAATTTTATAAATCAAGCTCTTGAATTAGTTGATAAACTTTATGTTGTCATTTGTTTTGAAAAGAATAGAGATAATGAATTGATTAAAAAATCAACTTTACCTAAATATATTTCTGAAAATGATAGATTTAATTTTATTTTTAACGAATTTAAAAATGAACCTAGAATAGAAATATTGACCTTAAGAGAAGAAGGAATAAATTATTATCCGAATGGTTGGAAAGAATGGGCAGATAGAGTTACATCTATGCTTAAAGTAAATAATGTATATATTAATTCTATATTTACAAATGAAATACAGGATAAAGAAAATTATTTGAAATATTTTACAGACAGGGAAGTATTTTCTCAAGAATTAGATGTTCACTTAATAGATAAAGAAAGAATGAAGGTTAATGTATCGGCTACTAAAATAAGAAATGATTATAATAAATTCAAAAAATATTTAACTGATTATGAATTGAAATGTTTAGAAGATAAAGAATTTTAAATATTCTTGTATTATATCTAAAATTATGATATAATTAAATAAAAGTAAGAGAGTGGGTTAAGCCCACTCTTTAAATTTAATAGAGGTGAAATAATGGAAGAAAAATTAAAACTAATTGAAGAAAGGATAGAACCGTATTTGCAAGATTTAAATTTAGAACTAGCAGATATTGAGTATGTACGTGAAGGTGGATATAATTTTTTAAGAGTTTATGTAGAAAGTTTAAAAAATGAAACAACTCTTGATGATTGTGTTGCCCTTAGTACAAAGATTGATTCTATTGTAGATGATATGATAGATGATAAATTTTATCTTGAAGTTTCAACACCTGGTCTTGAAAGAAAGTTAAAAAGAGAAAAAGATTTTTTAAGATTTTTAGGTAGAGTAATAAATGTTAAAACAAGAAGTAATATTGATAATAAAAAAAGATTTGAAGGTGAATTGAAAAATTTTAAAGAAAATATAGTGTATATTAAAGATAATATGAATGATGAAATTGTAGAAATACCTTTAGAAAAAATTAAAGAAGCAAGACTTTCATTTGTTTTATCAGATATGACTTTTAGAGAGGATGTGGAAGGAGATGGGATCTAAAAAAGATACAGCAATATTTTTAGATGCAATAATTGAATTAGAAAAAGAAAAAGGGATAAAAAGAGAAGAATTATTTGAAAGATTGAAAGCTGGACTTTTAGCAGCATATAAAAAGGATTTTAATGATCATGAAAATATTAGTGTTGATATAACAGAAAAAGGTGTTGTTAAAATGTATTCTGAAAAAACTGTTATAGATAATATAGTTAAATTTTATGATAAAGATTTAGAAATACCTTTAGATGAAGCAAAAGAATATCAAAAAAGAGCTAAAATCGGGGATGTTATAAAAATAGAATTAAAAGCTGATGGATTTAAGAGAAATGCTATTCAAAGAACTAAATCAATAATAGTTCAATATGTTAGAGAAAAAGAAAAAGAAGAAGTAGTAAGACAATTTAAAATGGTTGAGAATGAAATAGTTAATTTAACTGTTAAGAGAGTTGAGCCAAATGGGAATCTATATTCTAATATGAATGATTTAGATGTAACTATACTTAAAAAAGAATTATTACCAACAGATGAATTTAAAGCTGAAGATAAGTTTAGTGCATATGTTAGAACTGTAGATACAAATGGTAAATATCCTAAAGTTGATTTAACTAGATGTGATGATAAATATTTGATTAAATTACTTGAAAGAGAAGTTCCAGAAATAAAACAAGGATTAATAACTATAAAAGGTATATCAAGAGAATGTGGAGTTAAATCTAAAGTTGCGATATACTCTGAAGATAAAAATTTAGATATTAAAGGTGCTTGTATTGGTAAGGATAGTTTAAGAATAAATAATATTTTAAATGAATTAAATGGTGAAAAAATAGAATTAGTTGAATGGAATGAGGATTTAAGAGTATTTGTTAAAAATGCACTATATCCAGCTGAATTAAATTCTGTAGAAATAGTAAGAAATGATGAAGAAATAATAGCTAAAGTTGAAGTAGATCCTAGTCAATTAACTCTTGCTATAGGTAAAAAAGGGGTAAATACAAAATTAGCAGGGAAATTATGTAAATTAAGAGTAAATATAGAATCGAGTGTAGATGAATATGGAGAAGTTGAAACAGAAGAAATTCAAGAATAATGTTGTTGTTAGAACTTGCGTAATTACACGAGCTAATGATGAAAAATCTAAACTTTTGAAATTTATTGAAACTAATAGTGGTGAATATATATTTGATGAAAAACAAAATATTCAACATAGAGGAATATATATTAAAAATGATATAGAGGTATTTCAAAAGTTTTTTAAGAAATATAAGATTAATTTAGAAAGTGCAGAAAAGGCACTTAAATATATAAATTCAACTTCAAATAAAAAAGATAATGATGAAATTTTAATAAATATTTTAGAAGAATTAAAATTATCAGAATATTTAGTATATGGAGTTGAGGATAATGTTGAGGGTATGAAAGATAAAACAGTACAATTATTAGTTGTACCGTCTGATCTTAATTCAAAACAAATAAATAGATTAAAAAAGAATGCAAAAATAAATAATACAAAAATAATTTTTATAAGTAAACAGAGTTCTTTGAAAGCAATTTTTTCAAGTAATGTAACTGTAATAGGAATAAGAACAAAAAAAGTTGTAAGAGGAATTTTAAATAAAATGGAGGTGGATAGATGAGAGTTTATGAATTAGCAAAAGAGTTAGGTATACCAACAAAAGAATTGGTAGATAAAATCAAAAGTTATGGTTATGAAAAAGCTAATCTTTCTGTATTAGAAGAAACTGATGTTATGGATATAAAGGATAAATTAAATCCTAAGCCAAAGGTTGAAGAAAAAAAAGAACAAAATAATAATCATAGTGAAGAAGTTATTGCAGAAAAATTAACATTTAAGAATAAAAATAATAAACCATTTAATAAAGATAATAGAGAAGAAGGTAAGAGAGAATTTAACTCTGATAGAAAAAATAACTTTAGAAATAATGAAAATGGTAATAGAGAAAGAAGACCATTTAATAAAGATAATAGAGAAGAAGGTAAGAGAGAATTTAACTCTGATAGA
>CAURNT010000035.1:0-10483 GCA_963526495.1 uncultured Streptobacillus sp.
TTCATAATATTCTTTATATGGTCCTTCAAGTTTTCCGTATCTATAAGTTCCTTCTATTCTTATTTGACCATTAAAATATTGTTTATACGGTCCTTCTTCTTTCCCATTTCTATAAGTTCCTTCTTCTGTATTTCCATTTTTAAAATAATATTTATAAGGACCTTCTTTCTTGTTATTTTTAATATTTTCAACAAATTCTACATCGCCATTATCATATTTAATGTATTTTGGTCCTGCTAAAGTATTTATTGATATAAAAAATATAAAAAATAATAATAACTTTTTCATAATAATTCTCTCCTTTAAAATAGTTATATCTAAATTATTATAATTTGTCAATCAATACTTGATTTTATATTAGTTATTTTTTGAGGATATCCACAAATAGATAAACCCATTAAAAATAACCAATTAAAAGTAAGTTAATTTTTTTTATATAGCTATCATATCATTTTTGTTGTACTTAAAAATTTTAATAATTAAATTATAAAACTTAGTTATAAAATAAAATTTTTCACTTTTGAATTTCTATTTAAAGTCTATCATTTATCTTCAGGAAGTATCTTATTAAGAAAGACTCCAAATAATGATGCTAGTGCTAATCCTGATACTGAGATATTACCATAAATATTAACTTCTCCTATACCTATACCCAAAACACATATTAAAGAAACTATCAGCAAATTTCTAGAATGTCCAAAATCAAGTTTTGCATCAACCATAGTTCTAGCTCCAACTGCAGATATCATACCAAATAATATAACTGATACACCTCCCATAACTGCTTGAGGAATACTTTGAAGTATCACACTAAATTTACCTATTAAGCCAAGAACTATAGAAAAACATGCTGCTATTCTTAATACTTGCGGATCATAAACCTTAGTCACTGCTAAAACTCCTGTATTTTCTCCATAAGTAGTATTAGCAGGTCCACCTAAAATACCAGCTAATATAGTAGCTATACCATCACCTAATAAAGTTCTATGTACACCTGGATTTTTAAAGAAATCCTTACCTACAACAGCACCATTTGTAGATATATCACCTATATGTTCTATTAAAACAACTAATGATATAGGTGCTATAGCAAGTATTCCAGAAATCGTAAATTTAGGCATAGTTAATAATTCATTTAACGACTCTGTTGATAAACCTATCCAACTTGCCTCTTTAAATCCTGAAAAATCTAGTATACCTAACATATATGAAACTATATATCCTACAAATATTGCTATTAAAATTGGGACTAATTTAAAGAAAGACTTTTTAAGACTACTTACTATAATCATAGTTATAATTACAGAAAATGCGACAATTAAATTTTTAATTTCAAAACTATTGTTATTATAACCTATCATACTTAAAGCTGTAGGACTAAGTCTAAGACCTATTACCATTATTATAGGTCCAACAACAACTGGTGGAAATAATGATTTTATTTTATCAACACCAAATTTTAAAATGATAAGCGAAATTATTACATAGACAATACCAGCAGCTATTATACCACCTTTAAGAATTGCTAAACCTTCATTTTTAAATAGCAATGCTGTCGCACCAATGAAAGCAAATGATGAGCCAAGAAATACTGGAACCATTCTTTTAGTGACCAAGTGAAATATTAAAGTTCCCAATCCTGCACAAATAAGGGAAATAGATGGGTTAAGACCTGTAAGATAAGGCACAAGTATCGTGGCACCAAACATTGCTAATACATGTTGCAATCCAAGAATAAATTTTGTTCTGATTGTTAAATTTTCCATAATATATATCATCCTCCTAATAAAATTTTACATAAAAAAAAGAACACTAATAGTGTTCTTAATATTTTAATATAGAATAAACTTCTTTATCTTTTAATAACTCTCTTCCTTTTAAATCTTCAAGCTCTATCATAAAAGCAAGTTCATAAACATTAGCACCTAATTCCTCAACTAAATCTACCATAGCTTTAGCTGTTCCTCCCGTTGCTAATAAATCATCAACGATTAAAACATTTGATCCTTTTTCAAAAGCATCTTTATGTATTTCTATTACATTTTTACCATATTCTAAAGAATATTCCACCTTTACTGTTTCTGCAGGTAACTTACCAGCTTTTCTTGCAGGCACAAATCCTGCTCCTATATTATATGCTATTGCTGCTCCAAATATAAATCCTCTAGCATCAGCTCCTAATACATAGTCTATTTTCTTATCAATATATCTCTTTGTAAAATCTTCTATTATTAACTTTAACCCTTCCTTATCTTTTAGAGCCGTAGTAATGTCTCTAAATAATATACCTGGTTCTGGAAAATCTGGTATATTTCTAATCATTTTTTCTACTTTCAATATATTTGAATTGTCCATATTCTCTCCTATCTTTTAATAACAAGCTTTATTTTCTCAATCTTATTATTATCAACTTTTAATACTTGTATTATATATCCTTCTGTTGTTACCTTATCATCTACATTAGCTACTTTACCTAATTTATATTGTATATATCCAGATATAGTATCATATTCTTCAGATAGTTCTATATCTATACCTAATTCTTCATTTATCTCTTCAACTAAAGTCTCACCTAATATTTCATATATATCTTCACCTTTAGTACTAATCTTCTCTTCTTCAATATCGTATTCATCTCTTATTTCACCTACTATTTCTTCAAGAAGATCTTCTATAGTAATTAATCCTAAAGTTCCGCCATATTCATCTATTATTATAGCCATATGTAATTGTTCTCTTCTAAAATATTCTAACATATCTGTCAAATGTTTTGTTTCAGGAACGTAAGCTACAGGTTTACATAAACTTTCAAGTTTAATATTTGCTGCATAATTTTTAGTATATTTTAACAAATCCTTAGTATAAAGAATACCTATAATATCATCTATACTTTCATTAAATATCGGTATTCTTGAAAATTCATGCTCTATTATATCGTTCCAAACATTATCTAAGATCTCATCTTTATCAAATGCTATTATAGATGTTCTCGGAGTCATTATCTCTTTTACCGTAGTATCTGTGAAATTAAATATACTGTGTATCATTTCTTTCTCTTCTACTTCTACATCACTATTTGACGAGTCATTAAGCATACGTTTAATATCTTCTTCACTATAATAGATATCTTCCATATTTTTCCCATCATTAAATAATATATTCAAAGAATTATATAATTTTTCTAACATCCACAATAAAGGATACAATATAAACATAAAAAAATCAATAAAATCTATACTAAACACCAATGATTTATATATATCCTTCTTAGCTATTAATCTAGCAATTAAATGAATAAAGACTAATACAAAAACCAAGATAGTAATCGCATAAAATTCTAAATTAAATAAACGCAAATATCTAATAATCAAATATATATACGTTACTGTATTTAAAAGATTTATTAAAATTCTATATTTTAAAATATTCTTTAAATAATACGAAATCTTTTTCAAAACTTCTTCATCTTCTTCTTTAAGAAAAGACTTTTCTATTAGTTCTACATAAAAAAAACTTGTTCCAAATACATTGATGAGAAAATATATCACAATCGTTATTATTATAGAAATAATTGCATATATTACTATTTTAAACATCTCCCTTTCAAAACAATTCCTTATTGATTTTATCACATTTATAAAAAAATTTCAACAGGAATTTATTTAATATTTTTTAAAAATAAAATCAATAACATTTAATCAATTATCAATAACTATCAACTTCATTTTTTTAGCTGCCATAAGTATAATAATCATACCTATCATCCCTATCAATAAAGTAAAATACAACATAATTATCACAGAACTTTTTTCTATAATAACTCCACCTAAGAAATTACCTAATATTCCTCCTATTATGCTTGTAATTCCCATATAAGCTTGTCCTTTTACTCTTTCATCTTCATTTATAACATCATTAGTATAATATACAGTTGCCGGAAGATATATAGCATATGCACTACTTTGAGTAAATTGTGCTATATAGAATAAATAAATATTATTTGTCAATACAGATAATATAGTTATTAGTATTTTAACAACAAAAGAAATAGCAAATATTTTAAATAAATTTACATATCCTAATTTTTTATTCAAATATACAATTAAATACATAACAGGAAGTTCTACCATAGCCGCTATCATAAGACCTATTCCAACTTCTTCAGACCCTTTCCCTAAACTCTCCGTTATATTTAACATAAAAGTATTTATTAAACTATGTGTCATCATTATGAATACTATTCCTACAAGAACTAGTGAAAAATGTTTATTTCTTTTAAAAAAATCTATAATACTATCTTTTTCATTTTTATCATTTTTTTTATATTCTTTAATCTTATTTTCTAAATTATTAAAACTCAAAATCAATAATATTAATATTATTGACAATACAAAAGCAAGAATCGGTATAAAACTAAAACCTATTTTATCTCCTACTTTACCTAAAAATAAGGAAGTCATTGCAAAAGATACAGAACCTACACCTCTTGCAAAACCAAAATTAACTTTATAACCACTATTAATATACTCAAAAATAAATGTATATAAATATGTTTGTGCATTAAGTAAAGAGGTAACTAATATAACATAAAAAATTAAAATCAATAATTTATTATTAATACTAAAAATCACTATAGAAGTTATAGCTATAATAAATAATGAGTGTATTATAAACTTTTTAACAGTAAAATTTTCATTTTTTTCTATTAATTTTGCCATTAAAGGTTGTATAATTACTGAAATTAAAGAAGATATAGCAAGTACATTCCCTACATCAGATATACCAAACCCTTTATATGTAAAATACGAATTAGCAAAAGCATATGTAGAGCAAGAAAGTGCCCAATAAAATATTTGTATAAATATATATTTAATATACATATACCCCTCCTCTAAATATCCACATCTACATCAAAATCGCTATCCCAATCATCATCATTTAAATGAACTACTTCTAATGTTTTTTCATAATTAGTTGATTTTTTAGAGAAGAAATCGTGTTGCGTAGTTTCAACATTTAAACCATTTAATACTATAGGATTTACCTCTTTAACTTCAAATTCTTCATCTAATCCAAGATTCATTAAAGCTCTATTACCGTTATATTTAATATATTCTTTAACTTCTGAAGTTAATTCTACATCTGAATAAATTTCATCCGTAAACTTAGATTCATTTTCATATAAATCATAAAATAATTCCATTATTTCATCTTTTACATTTTCTTTCTCAATAAAATTCATTTTATCATATATCTCTTGTGCAAGTTTACCAACAAAAACTCCATGTATAGATTCATCAGCTATTATTTTTTTTATAATATCTGAACTTGCTACCATTTGACCTTGTCCTGATAGCCATAAAGGCAAGAAAAATCCACTATAAAATAAGTATGATTCAAGAAAAACAGAAGCAACTAAAGCTAAATATATCTCCCTTAATGTTGCATCAGGATTATTAAGGGCTTGATAATAATAATCTATTTTTTGTGCCTTATATTGTAAATGTTGATTTTCTTGTACCCATCTAAATATTTCATTTATTTCTTCAGTTGATGCAACTGTTGTAAATATAGTTGAATAAGACTTTGCATGTATAGTTTCCATCATACACATATATGAAAGTACAGATCTACATTGAAGAGAATCAATATGATCTATAATCTTTGGCATTCCTGTATGAGATTGTAAAGTATCAAGTAAAGTTAATCCTCCTAAAACTTTTTTATATGCCTCACGCATTTCAGGACTTAATGAATGCCATGAATCTATATCTTTTGATGGAATATATTCCGTATCTATCCAAAATTGTCTTAAATTTTGCTCCCAAAAAGCTTCTACATAATCATTATCAAGCGTATTCCAATTTACCGCTTTATATATCTTATTATCCATTTTAATTCCTTTCTAAACAGAACAACTTATGCATTCTTCTATAGTTGATTTTCTAGTTCTTGTATAATATAGAGATTTAAGCCCTAATTTATGTGCTAATATATATAGTTTAGATAAATCTCTAGTCGTGTCAGTGCTCTTAGTATAAAGTATAGTAGAAATTCCTTGATCTACATGTCTTTGTATTACAGAAACAAGTTTTAATATATTTTTTTGATCCATATCATAGGCTGATTTATAGAAGAAGAAATTATCATAATTTAAGTATGGCATAGGATAAAATGTTGTTGAATCACCATATTCTCTTACCTCTACTTTATCCACTATAGGCATAATAGATGCTGTCGAATTCATAATATATGAAGTTGATTGATTAGGTGCTATAGCCATTCTATATGCATTATATACTCCATTTTCCATAACTTGATTTTTTAGATTTTCCCAATCTTCTTTAGTTGGTATATATATACCTTCAAATAGAGATTTAACTTTATCTGTAACAGGTTCAAAGTTTTTTTCTATATATTTATTAAAATAGTTTCCATTAGCATATTCTGATTTTTCAAAACCTTTAAATGTTTCATTTCTCTCTTTTGCAATTTCCATACTTCTTTCTAAAGAATAGTAATTCATCATCATAAAGAAAACATTACAAAAATCAAGTGCTTCTCTTGATTCATATTGTATAAGATTCTTAGCTAGGAATCCATGTAAATTCATAGCTCCAAGACCTATAGAATGTAATTCTTCATTTGCTTTTTTTATACTTGGAACTATCTCTATATTAGTAATATCTGATACTGTAGTTAATGAATCTACTGCATCTCTTACAACCTCTCTTATCCTTTTATTTTCCATAACTGGCACTATATTTACAGAACCTAAATTACAAGATATACCTCTTCTTATAGTATCTTGCTCATAATAATGATTTATATCAGATACTTCTGTTACTTGCATTATTTCTGTACAAAGATTAGTAAATTTAACTTGTCCTATCTCCTTTAAAGCATGTTCACGATTAGCGTTATCTTTAAAGAATATATATGGATACCCACTTTCTTTTTGAGTTTGAGAAATTTTAACTAAAAATTCTCTTGCATTAATCTTTTTCTTTTTAATATTCGGATTTGCAACTAACTTGTCATACCATTCATCCATATCCAACTCATCTAAATATAACCCGTATTCTCTAAATACTGTATGAGGATAAAAAGTATAACAAGGAAGATCCTCGCTTGCAAGTTGCATAAACTTATCAGGGATTATAACTCCTATTGATAAAGATTTAATTCTTATCTTTTCATCAACATTTATCTTTTTAGTATCTAAAAATTCTAATATATCAGCATGGAATACATTTAAATATACAGCTCCAGCTCCAGGTCTTTGACCTAATTGATTTGCATAAGAAAAAATATCTTCAAGTATCTTTATTATAGGAAGTACTCCACTTGCACGCCCTTCTACACCTTTAATAGCTTCACCTCTAGCTCTTAATTTAGATAAATTAAATGCAACTCCACCACCAATAGATGACAATTTCATTGCTTCATCTAAAGCATATCCTATACCTGATAAATTATCTCCTATTTCATCTAAATAACAAGAAACAAGCTCTCCAGATCTTTTTTTACCAGCATTTAAGAATGTAGGTGTAGCTGGTTGATATTCTTGATTTATTAACATCAAAGCATAATTTTTAGCTTTTTCAATATTACCTTGACCTAAATAAAGTGAAACTATTGAAATTCTATCTTCATATCTTTCAAGAAATTTCTCACCACTATCATCCATCAATGCATAACTTTGATAAAATTTAGATGCTGCCATATATGATTGAAATCTAAATTTTTTAGAATAAACTAAATCAAATACTTCTTGCATTTGATTTATTGTATAAAACTTGTAAAAATCTATATAATAATCATTTTCTATTAAATAATCTATTTTTTCTTTTAAATTATGAAAAAATACTGTATTCTTATTAACATAATCCACAAAATATGAATAAACAGCTTCTTTATCCTTATCTAATTGTAATCTTCCTTCTGAATCTTTAACCATTACCTCATTATTTAAATAAATATATTTCAATTATCTACACCTCTTTCAAATTCCAAAATTCTTTTAACATATTCTTGAGCTTCTTCATATGTTCCTGATAACTCAAATTTCATAATTAACGGTATATTATACTTTTTAGAAATTTTATCACCTGCTAAACCAAAATAGGGTCCCCAATTCATATTACCACTAACAGAAACTGTTTTAATTTTTTTAAAATTTTCTGTATTTGCTAAAAACCTAACAGTATTTTTATGAACTTGTCCTATACCTGTTGTAAAAGTTATGAAATGAGAAAATTTTTCTACAACTGTATCTGGTTTTATTTTAATAAATTCAAAATCACTATATCTAGAAATTTTTTTTATAAATCTTTCTACATTTCCTGTCATTGAATCATAATACACAACTATTCTTTCACTCATTCCATTCCCTTTCTATCACAATATATTGTGTTCAAATTATTTATATACCACTTTATATGCCGTTATTTCTATAATACAACTTTTTAAGAATTTAATCAAGAGAGAAAATAAAATAATATAAAAAATTTATTTTATAAGAAATATTTTTTTCTAGTTTTACTATAATTTTATTATAAATCCCAACTAATAATTTATAATCTTTACATAATAAAAAGACACTTACTAAAATTTTAAGTGCCTAATTTTTAAATTATTCATTTCATTTTTTAACCCCAGAATACACCTAAACATATTAAAACTACTAAAATAGTTTTTAAAACATTTACATCTCTAGTCAATACAAGACCGATTAATATTATCCCCCATACCAATTTACTCATAATACCTCCCTATAATTCATTATTTTATTTATATTCCCTTTATTACTTAATAAATATCTCTAATTCTACACATTTTAAGCTTTTCCCAACAATATTAATATAATAGTTAGCATCACATCAATACGCTTACTATGCTTTATAAAACACATTCACTATAACCTACAAAATCTAATTTTATCTAAATATTAATAATATTATATCATATTTAATATTAAACTCGATATACTTAACATCAATATTGATATTTAAAATATCCAAAAACAACTATTTTTAATAGATACCTACCCTTAATTTTATTATTGTCATTAACACACAATTCTTTTTAAGTTTTTTTATTTTAATCGTATATACTTTATCGCTCTTCCTACACCTTCTCTTTTAATTTCACCTTCAGCTAATAATTTTCTTAATGCTCCTTCAATTGAACTTATACTTAATGATGGGCAAAGTTCTCTAATATCTTGTTTAGTAAACCTTCCAAGTTTATGTAAAATCGCTTTTCTTACAAGCTCAACTGCAGAAAGTTTTTCTTCTATAATAGAAAATCTATCTTCAAACTCTTTATATGCTGCAAGAATTATTCCTAATATATACTTCACAAATGGTAATACATCCTCATTTTCTTCATGCCAATGTAATCCTGACTGTCTCAATGTATCATAATAATCTGATTTATTTTTAGCAATAAAAGATTCTAATGATATATATTTACCTACATAAAATCCACTTCTATATAACAAAAGAGTCGTAAGTAACCTACTCATTCTACCATTACCATCATTAAATGGATGAATACATAAAAAATCATGAATAAAAATAGGTATAGCAATAAGAGGTTCTAATTCTAAATTACCTATAACCTTATTATATTCATCACATATCTTATCTAATGCCTCAGGAGTTTCAAAAGGTGAAAGTGGTGTAAATAAGACTTTTGTATGTCCATCTGAATAAGTAATACCAATATAATTTTGTACATCTTTTGTTCGTCCTGCTATAGGGTTATTCATGTGGCTAAACATAATTTTGTGCATTTGCAAAATATAGTTCTTTGAAATAGGAATAACATCAAAACTATCATGAATTATATTAAGTACATCTCTATATCCTGCAATTTCCTGTTCATTTCTATTTCTTGGTTTAGTCTTTTCCTCCACTAATTTTTTTAATCTTACACTTGTTGTTACAATTCCTTCTATTTCATTTGAAGCTTCAGTGCTTTTAATCATTGCAATTTCTATAAGTTTATTTAATTCCTTTGGTTTTTCCTTTAAATAAATTTCCTGTTTGCCCTGATATCTATAAATTGAAGCTACCAAACCAAGTACTTCTGAATCCCATTTTTTATCTTTAATTATAGAATAATCAAAACTTCTCATTAATTTTCTCCCTTATATTTTCTTTTTTCCCTTAAAATATAGCATATTTCAAGGGATAAATCAAGAATTAAGGGAAAACTTGGAATATAAAGTTATTTATTTCTAAATTTTAGTTATATTAAAAAATAAAATAAGTAAAAGTTCTAAAATAAAAATTTAATCCCGGAACAATCAGCAAAGATTTTAAATAAAAAAATATATTTTAATGATTACTTTTTAGTTATTAACGAATATTTTTTTAATAACTATAAATATTTTAAAGTGCTCTTATCTTGATTTTTCACAAAAATATTGTATACTTATATAAAGAGGTGATATATATGAAGAAATTTTTAATGT
>CAURNT010000036.1:0-8861 GCA_963526495.1 uncultured Streptobacillus sp.
GCTGAAACATCCGATAGAGTAATTGTAATGTATGCTGGTGAAAAATTAGAAGAAGCACCTGTTAAGCAAATATTCAAAGATGCTAAACATCCTTATACTTGGGGATTATTAAAATCACTTCCTCATTTAGATATGGATTCTAATACTGCACTATTTTCTATACCGGGAACACCACCTAATCTACTTAATCCACCAGTTGGTGATCCTTTTGCAGCAAGATCTGAATTTTCTATGAAAATAGATTATGAAAAAAAACCACCTATGGTTGATCTTGGTAATGGACACTTTGTTAAGTCATGGATATATGTAGATGGTGCACCTGATATGAAGTTTAATCCTAATGGAACTATAACACTAACGTTTCCTGATGGAAGACGTGAAACAGTTGAAACAACTAAAAGTAAAAAAGGTATAAAATTTGCAAATATAGGGGAGGCTAAATAATGTATATAGAAATTAAACATTTAAAAAAATACTTCCCATTAGGTGGAGATAAAGTATTAAAAGCAGTAGATGATGTTACATTGGATGTAAAAAAAGGTGAAGTTTTATCTGTTGTTGGAGAATCTGGAAGTGGTAAAACTACTTTTGGAAGAACGCTTGCAAACTTGTACAAGAAAAATTTTGGTGAAATAATTATTGAAGGTAAAAAAATAGAAGACTTTTCAAATTTAGAATTAACAAAAAAAATTCAAATGATATTTCAAGATCCACAAGCTAGTCTTAATCCTCGTATGACAGTAGGAGAAATAATATCTGAGGGTATGGTAATACATAAAATGTATAAAAATAGTGATGAAATGAGAGAAAAAGTTTATGAATTATTAGAACTAGTTGGACTTAATAGAGAACATATAAACAGATTCCCACACGAATTTAGTGGAGGGCAAAGACAAAGAATAGGAATTGCTCGTGCTCTTGCACTTGAACCTGAAATATTAATTTGTGATGAACCTATATCAGCCTTAGATGTTTCAATTCAAGCACAAGTTGTAAACTTATTAAAAGATTTACAAAAAGAAAAAGGATTAACTATGATATTTATAGCACACGATTTATCAATGGTTAAATATATATCAGATAGAGTTGCTGTAATGTTTAGAGGTAAAATTGTAGAACTTGGAAGTCCTGATGAAGTATATAATAACCCACAACATATATATACTAAGTCTTTAATATCAGCTGTTCCTATACCTGATCCAGAATATGTTAAATTTGAAAAAATTGTTATGGATGAAAAATATTTAAGATCACCAATAGGTACTATGTCTGAATTAAAAAATATTGAAGAAAATTCAGGATTAATAAAATTAAATGATAATCATTATGTAGAAAAAAATTACGATAAATTATAGGAGGAAATTAAATGAAAAAATTATTAATCACTTTTATGATGGCATTTGTTATTTTTAGCTGTGGTTCTAGCTCAGCTAATAAACAAATTGTTATAAATTTAAATGAAGAAGGATCAACGATGGATACTACACTTATGACAAGTCAAGTGGCTGGTACCATTTCATCTTTCTTAAATGAAGGATTAACTAAAGTTAATCCAGAAACAAAAGTTGTAGAACCTGCTCTTGCTGAAAAATGGGAAGTAAGTGAAGATGGTTTAGAATGGACTATACATCTTAAAGATGGATTAAAATGGTCTGATGGTTCTGATTTAACAGCTAATGATTTCAAATATGCTTGGTTAAGAGCACTTGATCCAAATGTTGCTTCTGAATATGCATATATGTTATTCCCAATTAAAAATGGAGAAAAATTTAATTCAGGAAAAGCTAGTAGTGATGAAGTTGGAATAGAAGTTGTTGATGCTAAGACATTAAAAGTTACTCTTGAAAATCCTACACCTTACTTTGATACATTACTTGGATTTGCTACATACTATCCAGTAAATCAAAAGTTTGTTGAAGAAAAAGGAGATACTTATGCTCTTGAAGCAGATACTCTAATTTCATCAGGTGCTTATGTTGTTAAAAGTTGGGAACACAATTCTTCAATGATACTTGAAAAAAATCCTAATTACTACAATAAAGACAAAATTGATATTGATACAGTAGTAATTAAATTTATTAAAGATTCAGCTTCAGCTTTAAATGCTTTCAAAAATGATGAAGTAGATCTTCTTGAAATTACTCAGGAACAATATCCAGAATTTAAAGATAATAAAAATGTTGATTTAGTTGATACAGCTCAAGTATGGTATTTATCATTTAACAATACTAATGATGTACTTAAAAATGCAAAAGTAAGAAAAGCTTTATTACAAGCTATTGATAAAGAAACTATAGTTTCATCTTTATTTAATAATATTAATAAGCCAGTATATAACTTTGTTCCAAGTGGTGTTGGTATAAACGGAACTGATGGTAAAGACTTTACAGAACAAGTTGGAACACTTGGTGCTAAATTTAATCCAGATGAAGCTAAACAATTATTAGCTGAAGGATTAAAAGAATTAGGATTACAATCTATGCCTAAAATATCTATAATTGTAAATGATGGTGGACTTAATAAGAAAATAGCAGAAACTTTACAAGAAAACTTCAGAGTAAACTTAGGAATAGAAGTTGATGTTGAATTAATTGCTTTCAAAGAAAGATTACAAAGAATGCATAACGCAAACTATGATATAGCTCTTGCAGGATGGAGTGCTGATTATTTAGATCCTATGACTTACCTAGATTTATTTGTTTCAAATTCTGGTAATAATCACGGTAAATATTCAAACCCTCAATATGATGCTTTAATTAAAGAAGCTAAAACTACAAATGATCCTAATAAGAGATTTGAAGCATTTAAGAAAGCAGAAGAAATAATTGCAAAAGATGTACCTATAGCACCTTTATTCCAAAAGAAAAATATATTCTTAACTAATAAAGATAAAGTAGATGGTATTAAATTCCCAACATTTGGAACACAATATGATATAAGTAATGCTAAAATTAAATAATGTAAAATGGATTGGCTTTTTGCCAATCCATTTTTTAATTTTCTTCTTTTTGTTCAGATATATTAATATACATAGATATATCATCTTTTCTTAATGATTCTGGAGGTAACTTTAAAACATCTACATTAAATATTCTATTAAAATATCTTATTTCTAATTTATCACCATCTTTAACTGAATAAAGGGCTTTTTTTACATCACCATTTACCTTCACTCTTCCTAAATCACAAAGTTCATTTGCGATTGTTCTCCTTTTAATTATTCTTGTTACTTTCAAAAATTTATCAAGTCTCATTTTTTCCCTCTTTCTACATTATTCATTACTCTTGCTACTGCTAATATATATGAATTAACTCTAGTATCTTTAATATTTTTATATGCTAAAGCTAAAAATTCTTTAGTCGTTAAATTTATACCTTTTTGTTTTAATCTATTTATGCTATCTAAAGTTTTATCTTTTATTTGTGACTCATTTTCAACTACAATACTTGATATATATTGTATTATTTTTTCATCTTCACTTGTAAAATTAACTGATGAACTTGAAACTCTTTTAGTTAATTTATTTATAAGTTTGATAGATTTTTTTTCTTCAGACACATTATTTACTTTATTTTCCACATTTATAGATTCTGAATTTACAATATCATTTATTTTTTCTTTTTTCTTATCATCTATTTTTTTAGGAATTTCTACTATTACTTTATCAGATTTATTATTAATAACTTGTTTTTCTTGAGATTCCTTCTTTTTTTCTATTTTCTCTTTTTCAACTTTATTTTCTATAATTTCTTTATGTATATCTTCTTTTTTCTTGTCATCTATTTTTTTAGGAATTTCTACTATTACTTTATCAGATTTATTATTAATAACTTGTTTTTCTTGAGATTCCCTCTTTTTTTCTATTATTTTCTCTTTTTCACTTTTATTTTCTATTACTTTATATTTCACATTATCATTAAAAGTAATATAATTTTTATCTTTTAAATATGAGTCTATATTACTACATGAAATTATAGAAAATAATAATCCTATTAATGTTATTTTTTTCATTTTATTATCTCCTTTCAATTAAATATTATCATATTTAATCTCTATCTTCAACTTTACATTTTTTATCTTATAAATTAAATATATTTTTTAACTTCCCATTTTTTCTTACCTTTTTTACTTTCACCTATCTCTGTTTGAAGTATGAATTTACCATATTTTCTAATAGTAATTATCATCCCACTTTCAATTTTTTCATTCTTATTTTTGCATACATCATAATCTATTTGAACTAAACCACTTTCAATATATTCCACACTTTTAGATCTACTAAGATTTGTAATTTCTGAAACTAATACATCTAATCTATTAGATGCTATAGTTACATTAAAACTTGAAAATTTATATTCAAATGACCTTTCTTCAACTTTATTTATTATACATTTATTTTTACCTATCTCTAATAAATTATTCTCTATATATTCACTTATACTACTCGACACAAATACAAATGCTATTCCTTCTTCTATAAAAATATCCCCTATAAATTCCCTTTTAATATTCAATGACATTATTGAGCCCAAAAAATCCTTATGGGTATATTCTTTAAACTTATTATCCACTTTTATTTTTAAAATATCATATTCAAATACAGGGTTAGAGTCTTTAGGATAAAAACAAATTTGTTTTCTATCATATCCTCTCATTTCTACTTTAATTCCAAAATATTCACTACTTATTTTCTTCCATATATTAGGTGTTAAAAATATTTCAGTATTAGCTACTACATCATATTCTAAACATATATTAAGTGTATTATATACCCTACTTGCTAAATCTTTATCTATAAATTGTTTTAAAAATTCTTCCTTATTCACATTACCTCCTTTATCTTATTATATACCATTTTTCAAAATACTAAAACAATTTATTTTACAACTTGTTTTTTTTTAATTATAACTATATACTATTATTAAGAAATATGTAGGAGGTATAAAATGAAAAAATTATTATTATTAACTATTATTGTAAATTTTGGCTTTATTTCAAACGCTGAAACAATTTCTGAAATTCAGGGAACATCTATAACTTCTAAAATGGAAAATAAGGAAGTAAAAGATGTTATAGGAATCGTAACTTCAGTTAAAGATGGTAAAGGGTTCTTTATTCAATCTATAAAATCTGATAAAAATTCTAAAACTTCAGAAGGTATATATATTGAAAATAAGATAAAAGCAGATGTAAAAATTGGTGAATTAGTTAAAATTGATGGTGTAGTCAAAGAAACATATATGAGTAGAATTGATAAAAGTCAACTAACTAATACTGCTATAGCTGCAAGTAAAATTGAATTACTAGATTTAAATAACACTTACAGTATAAAACCTATTGTTATTTCAGGTAAAGATACTCCTAGAACTGTTCATAACGGTGATTTCAATACTTTAAATACTAAAACAAATGCAATGGATTATTATGAATCTTTAGAAGGTATGGTAGTTCGCATACCAAAACCACTAATAACAGGTTTTAAAGAAAAATATGGTGATATTTGGGTAGTTCCTAACTTAGGAAAATATGCAGAAACTAGAAGTAAAAATGGTGGTGTGGTTTATAACAACTATAAATATGAACAAACACAAAGAATAACTATCACTACAACTCCTTGGAAATTAACTAAAAATTCTAAATTTATAGATGGAATTACTCCTAATCCTGGCGATACTTTTAAAGGGGATATAGTTGGTGTCTTATATTATGACAATGCTGAATATAGAATTTTACCTATAAATGATTTTCCAGGAATACAAGATAGTAAAACTGCTCCTGAAAAAAACAAATTTAAATATGACAGTAAAAAATTAAATGTAGTTTCATATAATATAGAAAACTTTTCTCATGTAGATGCTCCAGATAGAGTAATTGAACTTGCAAAACAAGTTAAAGAAGAATTACAAACTCCTGATATACTAGGATTAATAGAGGTAGGAGATGATGATGGTCATAAAGCTACTACTTTAGTTGAAGCTACTGAAAATGTTAATGCTATTGTAAATGAAATAAAAAAACAAACAGGTTTAGAATACGGTATAATGACTGTTGCTCCAGAACACGGTAAAGATGGTGGATGGGTTGATATGCATATACGTAATGTAATACTTTATAGAAAAGATAGATTAAATCCTGTTAAATTTAATCAAGGTGATTCAAAAATAGATACACAAATAATGAAAGAAAATGGAAAAACATATATGAGTTATAATCCAGGTAGAATAGGTAATAATGATCCTATATGGAAAGATGTAAGAAAACCTGTAATAGCTCAATTTGAATTTCAAGGAAAAAATATATTTGTTATAGCAAATCATTTAAAATCTAAGAGAGCTGATCATAAAATATATGGAAGCAATCAACCAGTAGTCCGTGCATCTGAAGAAATAAGAAATCCTGAAGCTGTAAGAATAAATGAATTTGCTAAAGAAATATTAAAAAATGATCCAAACGCAACTATAATATCACTTGGAGATATGAATGACTTTGAATTTTCAAATACTATAAAATTAATGTCTAAAGATATATTAATAGATACTATTTCAGAACTTCCTAAAAGCGAAAGATCTACTTATATATATCAAGGAAATGCTCAAACTTTAGATAATATCTTAATAAATAAAAAATATAAAGGAAAAGTAAATGTAGATGTTATAAGAAGAAATTCAGAATTTACATTATCACAAGGATCATTTAGTGATCACGATCCAATGTTTATTCAATTTACAATCAAATAAAATATGGGTTCTATTAAGAACCCTTTTTATATATAGCAGAAAAGGGAATCTATATTCCCTTTTCCTTCGTTCTAACATATTATTTTTATATTTCGTAAGCTTTTATAGTTTCACCATCTACTAATTTAACAATTGCTTTTTTATAAGCCGGTGTTTTGTAAACAGTCATTCTAGATCTAGCTGTTGTAGGTTTCATATTTAATGTATTAACTGATTTAACTTTTACATCAAATAATTTTTCTACTGCTTCTTTTATTTGTAATTTATTTGCTTTTCTATCAACTATAAATACATATTCATTAGAATCTAATAAAATTCTTGATTTTTCTGTATTTAATACTGGTTTTTTGATTATGTCAAATATTGTCATTATCCAAGCACCTCCTCGATAGTGGCAAGAGCTTCTTTAGTTATTACAACTTTATTGTATTTTAATAAAGCATATACTGATAACTCTCTTGGATCTAATATTTCAGTTTTTTCAATATTTCTAACTGATAAGTATAAGTTCCAATCTGCTTCTTCTAAATAATCATTAACTACGAATAATTTTTTATCATTTAAAATATTAACTTTTTCTGTAAATGAAACAAATGTTTTTGTTTTAGGTACTTCTAATGTAAAGTCATCTAAAACTACTACATCTCCATTTTGAATTCTTGCAGCTAAAGCTGATCTTAAAGCTAGTTTTCTAACTTTTTTATTTACTTTCTTATCATAATTTCTTGGTTTAGGTCCATGAACAACTCCTCCACCTACCATGTGAGGTGCTCTAGTTGATCCTTGTCTAGCACGACCTGTTCCTTTTTGTCTGAAAGGTTTTCTTCCTCCTCCAGAAACTTCTCCTCTACTCTTTGTTGATGCAGTTCCTGCTCTACTTGCTGCAAGTTCAGCAGTTAAAACTTCATGCATAACATATTTATTAGGTTCTAATCCAAAGATTTCGTTAACTTTAACTTGACCTTTTTCTTCACCATTTAAATTATATACTTTTAAATTAAAATCTGACATTTTTGCCTCCTCTCCCTATATTAGTATTTCTTCACTGATTTTTTGATAACTAAATAACCATTTTTAGGACCTGGTACTGCACCTTTAACTAATAATAAGTTATTTTCTACATCAAACTTAACAACTTTAAGATTTTGAACTGTTACATTTTCATTTCCTAATCTTCCAGCCATTTTCTTACCTTTTGGTACATTTGAGTTTGATGCAGCTCCTCCTGCATTTGACCCTCCAAGTCTATGGTTTCTTGAAACCCCGTGAGTTGCTCTGTTTCCACCGAAGTTATGTCTCTTCATAACACCTGCAGTCCCTTTACCTTTTGAGATTCCTTGAATATCAACAAATTCAATTCCTTCTAATACATCAACTTTTAATTCTTGTCCTAAAGTAAATCCTTCAACTGAATCTAATCTGAACTCTTTTAAGAATTTTTTAGCTGTGATTCCGGCTTTTTTGAAAACACCCATTTCTGGTTTATTTACTAATTTTTCTCTTTTTTCATCATAAGCTAATGTTACTGAAGTATATCCTTCTTTATCTTCTGTTTTAGTTTGAACAACAAAATTTGGTCCAGCTTCAATAACAGTAACTGGTATTAATTTTTCATTTTCAAAAATTTGTGTCATTCCGATTTTTTTACCTAATATCATTTTTAATATCCTCCTTAATATATTGGTTGATATAGTCTCTCATATACCAACTTGTATCAAAGCACTATTGCTTTATTTCAATTGAAACACCAGCAGGTAAGCTAAGTGAGCTTAATGCCTTTAAAATATCATTATTTGATTCTTTAATTTCAATGAATCTTCTGTGTATTCTCATTTCAAATTGTTCTCTTGAATCTTTATTAACATGTACTGATCTTAAAACTGTATACTTTTTAGTTTTAGTAGGTAAAGGCATAGGACCTGCTATTTTAGCCCCAGCCTTTTTAACTACTTCTACTATTTGTAATGAAGTTTGATCTAGTAATTTGTTATCATAAGATTGAAGATAAATTCTTTTTAATTTAGTTTCCAAAATAAATCCTCCTCAATTTGTTTATTTACAGTTAATATTTATTATTCGTTAATATCTGCAACTACTCCTGATGCAACTGTTCTTCCACCTTC
>CAURNT010000037.1:0-8674 GCA_963526495.1 uncultured Streptobacillus sp.
AGCATCTGACTGTTAATCAGAGGGTCGTAGGTTCGAGTCCTACCAGGGACGCCATTTTTATTTATAAAGTTTAGTGATTATAGCCATAGGGATACACCCAGTAACATTTCGAACCTGGAAGTTAAGTCTATGAACGCCAAAAATACTAAGTAATTGGGAAGATAGGAAGTTGCTAAACTATTAACATTTATTAGATAGCTTATGCTATCTTTTTTATTTACTAGAAATTTTTTTTCTTTCGTGCTACAATATATTTGAAATGATATTAGAAAGAGGTATAAAGTATGGTTAATAGTACTTGTATGGATTTTAAAAAAATTGAAGCTATGAAAGAAGACTTCAAAAAAAGAGGACTTAATGTTCTAAAAAATTCTGTTTTGAAGAATGGATTAAATGCATCTGTAATGAATAATGATGTATTTAATAGTACATTACATCTATTCTCTGAAAACATTGAAACTGGAAAGGTAACTTTTCAAAAGCAAAGTGGTCGTTGTTGGATATTCGCAGCACTTAATACTTTTAGACACAAGATGAACAAAGAGTATAATTTAGAGAATTTTGAATTATCTCAATCTTATGTTTTCTTTTGGGATAAATTTGAAAAATCAAATTATTTCTTAGATGCGATAATAAGAACTCTTGATGAAGATTTAGATTCAAGAATTGTTAGGCATTTATTGCAAACACCACAACAAGATGGAGGTCAATGGGATATGCTTGTTTCATTGATTAAAAAATATGGAGTGGTACCTAAACAAAAGCAAGGTGAAATTTTTCATTCATCAGCTTCTATGGTGTTAAATAATGTACTTAATAAAAAATTAAGACATTCTGCACAACTTTTACGTAATAGTTATGAAAAAGGTATGAGTTTGGAAGAGTTATATTCATTGAAAGATAAAATAATGAGTGAAATATATTCATATCTTTGTGTTACTTTAGGAGAACCTATAGAAAAATTTGATTTTGAATATTATGATAAAGATAAGAACTTTCATAGAGATACAGATTTAACTCCTATTAAATTTTTTGAAAAGTATATAGGGATAAATTTAGATGATTATGTGAGTATAATAAATGCACCAACTAAAGATAAACCATATTATTCAACATTCACAGTAGATTTTTTAGGAAATGTAGTTGGAAGAGAAGTTAAATATCTAAATTTACCTATGGATGAATTTAAACAATTAGCAATAGATCAAATTAAAAGTGGTGAAACAGTTTGGTTTGGTTGTGATGTAGGTCAAATTTCAGATAGAGAAAAAGGAATAATGGATCTTGATTTATATGAATATGAAAAATCATTTGGATTTGATATATTACAAGATAAAGCAAATGCTTTAGATTATTCTGAAAGTTTAATGACACATGCAATGGTATTGTCAGGAGTTAATATATTAGATGGTAAATCTAATAGATGGAAAGTGGAAAATAGTTGGGGAGAAGTTCCTGGTGATAAAGGTTATTTTGTTATGACGGATGCTTGGATGGATAGATTTACATATCAAATAGTTATTAATAAGAAATTTTTAAGTAAAGAACAGAAAGAAATGTTAAATAAGGAAGTTATTCGTTTAAAACCTTGGGATCCAATGGGTTCATTAGCCAAGTAAGGTGTTATAAAAGTATGAGATATTATATGTTATAACAAAAATTTATATATCAGCTGTATAAAAAAAACAGTATACCTTGAGAATGATTATAAAGGAATAGCTCTAAGGAAATTATAAGGGAATTATAATTGAAATCAAAGATACCTATGATAGAATGCTAAGTGAAATTTGAGAGTAAACTCATATAAAATCAAAAGAAAGAAAGAGAGAGAGAAAATGAAAAAATTAGCATTATTAGTATTAGCATTAGGATTATTCGCAGTTTCATGTGGAGCAAAAGCTGAAGAAGCTAAACCAGCTGAAGCAACTACAACTGAAGCAGCTCCTGCAGAAAACAAAGATGCAGCAGCAACTGAAGAAAAGAAAGATGATGCAGCAGCAACTGAAGAAAATAAAGATGCAGCAGCAACTGAAAACAAAGATGCAGCAGCAGATGCAAACAAAGAATCTAAATAGTTTTAGACTTATATAGAAAGCAGTAGGTTTATTCCTGCTGCTTTTATTTTTATATTATAAAAAAGACTGTTAAAAGAAATATTTCTAATAACAGTCTTTGTTTTATATCAAAACATTAGGTTTATTGATTACCATGCTGAGTTTATAAGAACTTCTTCTCCATATCCTCCAT
Source organism: uncultured Streptobacillus sp. (assembly GCA_963526495.1). GTDB lineage: Bacteria > Fusobacteriota > Fusobacteriia > Fusobacteriales > Leptotrichiaceae > CAURNT01. The sequence continues at coordinate 2,248 of CAURNT010000037.1, forward strand.
TAACTTTTTGAGGGTTAGTAGAGTTATATGCTCTTTGAACTCTTATTCCACGAATACCAAGTTCTCTTGCAGCTAGGATATCATCATCACTATCTCCGTAGTGAAGAGATATGTTGTGTTTTTTCATGTAGAATGATTTATCATATTTATATCCACCTGTTGGAGTATCTTTAGTATATTCAACATAAACTTCATAAGGTAAGTTCATGAATCTTTTTAAAGTTTTAGATAATTTAGTTGAAGTATAGTTAGGCTCTCCTTCTTTTTGAGTTCTTCCTGTAATAAAGAATACTCTATCTCCTCTATCTATATGCATTTTAATTAAATCTATAGCTGATTGTTTAGGTATAGAGAATTCATCTCCCATATCTGATACGAAGTCCCAGAATTTTTGGTTATATAAATAGCTTATAGCACCTTTAGGATCTCCAGGTACTTGGAAATGATCTTGTCCGTATTTAAAGTATCCACTTGAGTGAACTAAAGTATCATCTATATCAAAACTTACATTTATTGGTCCTGTACCTTCTAAACTTTTTCTAATATCATCAACTGATACAAAGTGTACAGCTTTTTGTACTTGATCAGTAGTTTTGAACCCTTCATGAGTATAAGGAACTTTTGGTCCTGCAGCAAATACTAAACCTGAGCTTAATAATGCTAAAGTTAATAATGTTTTTTTCATAATGAAATCTCCTTCTTTTTTTAAAGTCTCTAATATATTATACTTCGATTTTTGAAAAAGTAAAGACCTAAAATTAAAAATAGACAGAAAAAAATAAAAATGATACAATAAAATAAAGAAAATTAGAATGAGGGTGATTGAATGTTTTTAATTAAAATACTATTAGAATCTGTTTTAACAGCATTATTTATTTTAACTATTTTATTTATAGCAACTATATTTATTTTAAATAAATTTAAATCCAAAAAAGAAGGAAGTATTTCTAAGAAAAAAGTAAAAAAAATAATTTTAACTACTGATTTTTTAGATGAAGATAAAAAATATTCTACAATTAATGAAAAAAAATCATTTTTTGAATTTAAGGATAAATTAAAAAGGCTATATAATGAAGGGAATATAGAAACATTAATATTAGATATAGATAATATTGATTTATCTTTAAATCAAATAGAAGAATTAGAAAGTATTTTTGAAAAATTAAGAACTAAAATGCAGATAGTAGCAATAGCTACACAATTTTTAAAAAATGATTATCTTTTTGCTTTATATGCTCATAAAATATATATGTTTAATTCTTTAAATTCAAATTTAATTTTAGAAGGATATAATAAAAGTTTTTGGTATTATAGAAAACTTTTAGATAAATTAGGTATAAAAGTCAATGTTATACATATAGGTAGTCATAAATCGGCAGGAGAAAATTTTAGTAGGGAAAATATGAGTCCTGAACAAAAAGAATCTATTCTTAGAATATATGATAAAATATATTTACAATTAATTGAAAAAATTAAAAAATATAGAAATATTGATATTAGTAAAGAAATATTAGAAGGTAAAACAATATTTGCTAATTATCATGAAGCTATGGCTCTTGGTCTTATAGATGGTGGAAGTAATTTTGATAAACTTGAAATAGATTATTCAGAAGATACTATTGATTTTGATGACTATATATCTAAATTAAAGAAGAAAGAAAATAAAAGTAAGAATGAAATAGCGGTTATTTTTGCTGATGGAGAAATAGGACCTGATAAAGATATTAATTATGATGATATGCTTGAAAAAATAGAGAAAGTAAATGAAATGGAAAATGTTAAAGGTGTTTTATTAAGAATAAATTCTCCAGGTGGGTCAGCATTAGAATCAGAAAAGATATATAAGGAATTAAAAAATATAGAAGTTCCAATATTCATATCTCAAGGAAGTGTTTGTGCTAGTGGTGGTTACTATATTTCAACAGTTTCAAGAAGAGTTTATTCAAATAGAACAACAATAACAGGCTCTATTGGTGTAGTAGCTCTTTACCCAACTTTTGATACTGTATTTGAAAAAGTAGGGATAAATGTTGAAAATATTACAAATTCAAATGTTGGTTCTATGTTTGATTTTTCACTTCCTTTAACAGAAGAAATGAAGGAGAGAATAATAAAATCAATGAAGGATGTGTATTCAGAATTTAAATCTCATGTAATGAATGCTAGAATAATGACGGAGAGTCAACTTGAACCTATAGCTGGTGGAAGAATATGGCTTGGAGAAGAAGCTAAAGAAATAGGTTTAGTTGATAGAATAGGTGGATTTGATGAAGCCTTAGAAGGACTTATTGAATATTTGAGATTAGATGATTATAAAGTTAAATATATATTTACTGAAGAAAGTATAAAAGAAAAAATATCTTCTTTTAGACCAAGTATAATTTCAAAAAAATTAGAAAATGAAATTAATGAAGTCTTAGGTAGAAAAGGAATATATATGCTTGAGGAGTTTAAAATAAAATAATAAGGAGAAAAATGATAAAAAAAATTAGTTTATCTGGAGCAACATTAAAATATATAGCTTTTATATCTATGTTTTTAGATCATATAAATAAAGCTATAATATATAATTATTTAACAGGTGATGGTATATTAAATTCTATATCTGATATTTTTGATATATTAGGAAGAATAGCTTTCCCTATATTTGCTTTTTTGATATCTGAAGGCTATTTTAAAACACATAATAGAAAAAAATATTTAATGAATTTATTACTATTTGCTTTTATTTCAGAAATACCTTATGATATGTTTCAAAGTGGAGTTTTCTTTAATTTTAATACAAGTAATATACTCTTTACTTTTTCATTGGCACTAGTTAGTATTTGGATTATAGATAGTATAAAAGATAAAATGAATAGATATTTGTGGATAATAAGTTCTGTTATAATATTAATTATTTCATGTATTATATCTATAATAATTTCAAGTGATTATGAATATTATGGTATTTTATGTATATATGTTTTCTATATTTTTAAAAGTAATAAATATTTGTCTATAATATTTAATTTTCCATATTTATTAGAAGCTCCTTGGTCTATATTAGGATTTGGTATAAACATGTTATATAACGGTGAAAGAGGAAAACAAAATAAATATATAAACTATATGTTTTATCCGTTACATTTATTATTATTAGGAATAATAAGAATGTATTTTATGAAAGTCTAAAGTTTTGGATGAATAATAGAAAAAAATTAGGTCTAAGCCCATAAACTAAAGGGTTTTAGACCTTTTTGATTTTTTAAAGTATATACTCAATGATTATTTTTTTTGGTTATTGTTTGAGAGAATATAATAATGTAGTGAATAGAATTTACATTTTAAATTTAACTCTTCCAATTAGCTAAATTAACATTTACAACCAAAATTATATGTGATATAATAACGAAAATAAAAAATATAGGAGGAGATATGAAAGGGAAGATTATAAAAGAAGGATATACATTTGATGACGTCTTATTAATCCCATCAAAATCAGATGTATTACCAAATGCTGTAAGTCTTAAAACTAAGTTAACAAAAAAGATAACTTTAAACACACCTATACTTAGTGCTGCGATGGATACGGTTACAGAAGCAGAACTTGCTATTGCTATAGCAAGACAAGGAGGAATTGGATTTATTCATAAAAATATGTCTATAGAAGAACAGGCATCTGAGGTAGAAAAAGTAAAAAGATCAGAAAGTGGAATGATTACAAATCCTATAACTCTTAATAAAGAAAGTAAGGTAAAAGTTGCTGAAGAGTTGATGAAAAAATATAAAATATCAGGTCTTCCTGTTGTAGAATCAGATGGGAAATTAATAGGAATAATAACTAATAGAGATATTAAATATAGAAAAGATATGGATCAATTAGTTGAAGATATAATGACAAAAGAAGAATTAATAACAGCTCCAGTTGGAACTACATTAGAAGAAGCTAAAAATATATTATTAGAAAATAGAATAGAAAAATTACCTATTACAGATGATTTTGGATACTTAAAAGGTTTGATAACTATAAAAGATATAGATAATTTAATACAATATCCTAATGCTTGTAAAGATGAAACAGGTAAATTAAGATGTGGTGCAGCTGTAGGAATATCATCAGATACTGTGGATAGAATTAGAGCTTTAGTTAAAGCTGGAGTTGATATAGTAACGCTAGATTCAGCTCATGGACATTCTCAAGGAGTAATAAACAAAGTAAAAGAAATAAAAAAAGCTTTTCCTGACCTTGAAATAATAGGGGGAAATATTGTAACTGCTGAAGCAGCCAAAGATTTAATAGAAGCAGGAGTATCTGCTGTAAAAGTTGGAGTAGGACCTGGTTCTATTTGTACAACTCGTGTTGTTGCTGGTGTAGGAGTACCACAATTAACAGCCGTTAATGATGTATATGAATATTGCAAAGATAAGGGAATAGGTGTAATTGCTGATGGTGGAATAAAATTATCAGGTGATATAGTTAAAGCATTAGCAGCTGGTGCAGATTGTGTTATGCTTGGAGGATTGCTTGCAGGAACTAAAGAAGCTCCGGGTGAAGAAATGATATATGAAGGAAGAAAATATAAAATGTATGTAGGAATGGGATCTATAGCAGCCATGAAAAGAGGGTCTAAAGATAGATATTTCCAAGCAGGAGAAGAAGATAATTCTAAATTAGTTCCAGAAGGAATAGAAGGTAGAATAGCATATAAAGGGTCTTTAAAAGATGTAATATTCCAACTTGCTGGTGGAATAAGAGCGGGTATGGGATATTGTGGATGTGCAACTATAAAAGAATTACAAGAAAACTCAAAATTTGTAAAAATAACAGGTGCAGGATTAATTGAAAGTCATCCTCATGATATTACAATAACAAAGGAAGCGCCAAACTATTCTAAATAGGAGGAAATTTAATGAAAAATGGTTCTATTGTTATACTTGATTTTGGCTCACAATATAATCAATTAATAGCAAGAAGAGTAAGAGAAATGGGAGTTTATGCTGAAGTAGTACCATTTCATGAAGATATAGATAAAATACTAGAAAGAAAGCCTAAAGGTATAATTTTATCAGGCGGACCAGCTTCTGTTTATGCAAAAGGAGCGCCAACATTAGATAAGAGAATATTTGATGCTAATATACCTATACTAGGACTTTGTTATGGTATGCAATTAATAACACATTTACATGGTGGTGAAGTTGAACGAGCAGATAAACAAGAATTTGGTAAGGCAAGTTTAAAATTAGATAAAAAAGATAGCTTAATTTTTAAAAATATTCCTGATAATACTATAGTTTGGATGAGTCATGCAGATCATGTAAATAAAATGGCAGAAGGTTTTGAAATAATTGCACATACCGATTCTTCTATAGCAGCTATAGAAAATAGAGATAAAAAAATATATGCTTTTCAATATCATCCAGAAGTTACACATTCTGAACATGGTTTTGAAATGTTAAAAAACTTTGTTTTTGAGATAGTAGGTGCTGAAAAGAATTGGTCTATGGAAAACTATATTGAAACAACAGTTAAAGAGATAAAAGAAAAAGTAGGAGATAAAAAGGTAATACTTGGACTTTCAGGTGGAGTAGATTCATCAGTTGCAGCGATGCTTATTAACAAGGCTATAGGTAAACAGTTAACATGTATATTTGTAGATACTGGATTACTTAGAAAAAATGAAGCTAAGAGTGTAATGGATATATATGCTCAGAATTTTGATATGAATATTAAGTGTGTAAATGCAGAAGAAAGATTTTTAAGTAAACTTAAAGGTGTAGAAGATCCTGAAGAAAAAAGAAAAATTATAGGAAAAGAATTTATTGAAGTATTTAATGAAGAAGCTAGTAAATTAAAAGATGCTGAATTTTTAGCACAAGGAACTATTTATCCAGATGTTATAGAATCAGTATCTGTTAAAGGACCTTCTGTAACTATAAAATCACATCATAATGTTGGAGGTCTTCCTGAAGATTTAAACTTTAAATTAATTGAACCTTTAAGAGAGTTATTTAAAGATGAGGTAAGAAAAGTAGGAAGAGAATTAGGAATACCTGATTATATGGTTGATAGACATCCATTTCCAGGACCTGGTCTTGGTATTAGAATATTAGGTGAAGTTACTAAGGAAAAGGCAGATATACTACGTGAAGCAGATGATATATTTATAGAAGAATTAAGAAAAGAAGGACTATATAGTAAGGTAAGTCAAGCGTTTGTTGTACTACTTCCAGTTAAATCAGTAGGAGTTATGGGAGATGAAAGAACTTATGAATACACAGCAGTTTTAAGATCAGCGAATACTATAGACTTTATGACAGCTACTTGGTCACGTCTTCCTTACGAATTCTTAGAAAAAGTATCAAATAGAATATTAAATGAAGTAAAAGGAATAAATAGATTAACCTATGATATATCTTCTAAACCACCTGCAACTATAGAGTGGGA
>CAURNT010000038.1:0-8194 GCA_963526495.1 uncultured Streptobacillus sp.
AAAAATTTAAATAAGGATTTATTTATGGACGAAAAAAGACTTGAAATGGAAACATTGGTGTATAATTTGAATATATTTTTTTATGAAAACTATGATTTTGAAAAAATTGATATTTTTGAATTTGAAAAATTACTTGAAGATGAAACAGAAATTTTAAAAAAAGAATATATTTTTGATAATTCTTTAACGTTAGAATCATATGATGTTTTAAAATTGAATACAAGTATTAGATGTACATTATCTTCTTGTTCTTTATCTTTGATTGAAAAGATTAAAAGTTTAGAATATATAAAAGAAGTTAAAGTAGAAGAAGTAGATTTATCAAAGAAAAATAAAGAAATGATTACTATTTCTCTTGAAAATATATCTAATATTATTGAAAATGTGGATAATATATTTTATATTAGAAAAAAATTATATAATTTTAAAGATTATATTAAAGAAGAAAAACAGGATGAATTTAAAAATTTAATCAAAGATTTATCAGAACTTAAGTATAATTTGAAAAGACAGGTTTTTGATTTAAGAGTAATAGATTTGAAAGAAGAATTACAAAATATACAAAATGTAATAATGGAATATATAGATTTATTAGGTTTGAGAGTTAAATTAAATTTTAATGATAATAATTTGAAAGTAGATAAAATACTATTTTTTAGAATAAAAAATGCAATAATTGATGTATTACATTCTATAGTTATGTCTATATCTGATTATACTGTTAAGTTATTTGATAAAGGAGATTATGATTTTGAAATTAATTTTTGTATCAAACAAGAAGTAGATAAATTATATTTATCAATACAGATTAATGGGTATAGCCTTGAAATTGATAAAATTCATAATAATGCGATTAATGCAGGTATTTTAAAATCTAATTATGATTATTCTGAAGCTGAAATTTTAACCTCTATTTTTAATAAGAATTATATAAATTCAGCAATTGATTTATATGATAAAGAAAGACTTATTAGTTATATAAAATATAGAAATATAGTAGATGAATTAGGTGGAGATATTTTTATTCATAATGAAGAAGGCAAAAGTGTTGAATATGTTACGAAAATACCTTTGAATATAATATTATTTGAAGGTTTTGTATTTTCTGAAGATAAGAAATATTACGTTTTAGATAATTCTCTTATAGTAGATATATTTGATTTTAATCCTGATAAAGTTATAGAACTTAATTCACTTAAATATTATCAATATGATGGTAAAAATTTAGGGTATATAAACTTACCTATAGATAAGAGTGAAAATAGAAGTATATTAAATGAAAGAAAATTAAAAAATACTGAAAATAGAAAAGGGCTATTGATTAAATCTAATAATAGATATACAGTTATAGATGTATGTTCTAAGGATATATATTATGAAGAAATATATATGAAAAAAAATTATGATTCTAAAATATATATGGGAGATTATCTTTTGAAATCCCTAAAAAGAGCTAAAGTTATAGATCTTTGTAGTATTATAAAAATGTTAAAGGGGTAATAAAGTGGATAAGAAAAAAAGTTTTTTAAAGTATGATATAGAAAAAATAAAAGAAATAGAACATCTTCTTTTAGAAATTTCTATACCTAAAGAAAAGGATTTTGAATATTTAATAAAGTTAATAAATGAAATAGAAAATAATATGTTTATAATAGGTAATATAGTGGACATAGAATATCTTTCAGTTATACGTAAAACTTTTGTTTATATTGAAAAATATCCTGAACAATATTTTAGATTTAAATATGATTTATTTAATTCTATAATTAATCTTGAAGAGTTGTATAAACAGTATATGAGAAATAATTTGAGTAAATATAAAATTAATTTATCTAGTGAAAAATTACAAGAGTATATAAAAAAATTAATTGATGGTTTGGAAGAGATTAATAAAAATAAAGAATATTATTATATTAAATTTAAATTAGATATTAATACACCATATTTTTATCTTTCAAGAAGGAATATACTAACAAGACTTAAAGAAAAAGGTAAAGCATATAACTATATTCCTTTATCATTGGATGATGATAGATATGATTATTTTATAACAGACTATAAAATTGATAATAAGTATAATATAAGCGATATATTAAATGAAATAGTAAATGATGATAAAGCTATAATTTCTTTAGAATTAAATGAAATAAAAAATAATAAAAATATATATAATATAAAATTATTTTTTGAAAATATAGAAGAATATGATTTAAATTATATAAACGAAATATTTAATAAAGATGATTTATTATTAAATATAACTCAATATGAAAATATGTTGGATATATATGTTAATTGTAAGAATCAATTAGAGGTAATAAATAAGATTGTATGTATAGAAGATAGAAAGATACATTTGATACTTTCTAAAAATATTAATAATAGAGAAACACGTGTATTTGCTATTAATGGAGTCAATAAAAATAATATATTTGAAATTAAAAAAATTATAGAAAAAACAATAATAGATAAAAAAATAGTAGATATAATATATAAAGAACCTATAGATTTTTTTGGAAAACAATTTTTAGAATTTTTAAAAAAATATAATATAGAAACAGGGAGATTTACTGATACAACAGACTAAATTGTATTTTAAATTTAATTGTGGTATAATCGAATAAAGATTGGAGAAATATGAGAAATAATAGAAAAAAAGATGAAATAAGAGAAATTAGAATAAGTAAAGAATATATTAAATATCCAGAAGGTTCTGTTTTAATAGAGTTAGGTAATACTAAAGTAATATGTAATGCCACTGTAGAAGAAAAAGTTCCTCCATTTTTGAAAGGAAGCTCAAAAGGTTGGATAACAGCTGAATATTCTATGTTACCACGTGCTACTAATACAAGAACTAAGCGTGAATCTTCTAACGGTAAATTAACTGGAAGGACCATGGAAATCCAAAGATTAATAGGAAGATCTTTACGTGCAGCTATAGATTTAAAAAAACTTGGAGAAAGAACTATAATGATAGATTGTGATGTAATACAAGCAGATGGTGGAACTAGAACTGCTGCTATTACAGGTGGATATTTAGCCTTGGAATTAGCTGTAAATAAACTATTAGATAGTGGGAAAATAACTGAAAATCCTATTGTTTCTAAAATTGCTGCTATAAGTGTTGGAATAGTTGATGGTGAGGTTTTACTTGACTTAGAATATGAAGAAGATTCAATAGCTGAAGTAGATATGAATATTATTATGAATGATAGGGGTGAATTTGTAGAAATACAAGGAACTGGTGAAGGAAAGACTTTTAATTTAAAAGAATTAAATTCTCTTTTAGAAATTACTCGTAATGCTTTTGATAAGTTATTTACTTTATAGGAGAAAATATGGAAAAAATAGATATATTAAATCTTAATTTAGAAGAATTGCAAGAAGTTTTACTGGGTATGGGATTTAAAAAATTTAGAGCAACTCAAATATATGAGTGGTTGCATAAAAAACTTGTGTTTGATTTTGAACAATTTACAAATATTTCTAAATCGGATATAGAAATATTAAAAGAAAAATTTGAAATTGGTAGTTTGAAATATATTATGCACCAGACTTCTAGTGATAAAGAAACTGTGAAGTTTCTTTTTTCAATATCAGGTAAGAGATTGATAGAATCAGTTTTATTAAAGTACAATAATAGATATAGTATATGTGTATCATCTCAAGTTGGATGTCCATTAAAATGTGATTTTTGTGCGACTGGTATGATGAAATTTGAAAAAAATCTTAAAGCTTCAGAAATTTTGATGCAATTTTATTATTTGCAAAATTATTTGAAAGAAAAGGGTGATAAGATTTCTAATGTTGTATTTATGGGTATGGGAGAACCTTTTTTAAATTATGATGCAGTACTTAAGTCTATTAATATTTTAAATTCCAAAGAAGGTCAGGAATTTTCTAAAAGAAATTTCACAATCTCAACTTCTGGATTAGTTAAAGAGATAAATAGATTTACTGAAGATGAAAAGCAAATAGGATTAGCTATTTCTCTTCACAGTGTAGATAATGAAAAAAGATCTGAATTGATGCCTATAAATAAGGTTAATCCTTTGGATAAATTAAAAGAAGCTTTATTAAATTATCAAAGTAAGACAAAAAATAGAATAACTTTTGAATATATATTGATAGATGATTTTAATTGTGAAAGAGAAGATGCGATAAATCTTGTTAAATTTATGAAGTCATTTAATCATTTAGTTAATTTAATACCGTATAATAAAGTTGTAGGGAAACCTTATGAAACACCTAGTTTGAAAAAACAAAAAGATTTTTATACTTATTTATTAAATAATAAAATAAATGTAACTTTAAGAGAGACTAAAGGAGAAGATATACAAGCGGCTTGTGGTCAACTTAAAGTTAAGAAAGAGGAAATTGATAATGAAGAAAATATATAAATACACGATAACTATAATTCTTTCTTTAGTATTTATTGGTGTTTTATTTTTAGGATATGTTATTTTTGAAGTTAATAGAAAGTATCCGGATGATTTAATAGAAAATTATAAAACACTATCTCCTTCTGTTATCTATGATATTAATGGGAATCAATTAGATTTAATAACAGTTGAGAATAGAGATCCAATAAGTATAGATGAAATACCGGAAATGGTCCAAAATGCTTTTATTTCTGTTGAGGATAAAAGATTTAGAAGTCATAATGGATTAGATTTTGTAAGACTTTCTAAAGCACTATTTTTAAATGTTACTAAAACTGGACGTGAAGGAGGTTCTACTATTACTCAACAATTAGTTAAAACTATATTTTTAACTCCAGATAGAACTTTAAAAAGAAAGATTGTAGAAGCAGTGCTTGCTACAAGAGTAGAAAGAAAATTAACTAAAGATGAAATATTAGAACTTTATTTAAATACAATAAACTTTGGAAGAGGTGCTTATGGAATAAAAAATGCAGCAAGAGTTTATTTTAATAAATTACCAAAAGATTTAAGTGTAGCAGAAGCTGCAATATTAGCCTCTATGCCAAAATCACCAACTAAATATTCTAAACTAGAGAATGCTTTAGAAAGACAAAAAGTTGTATTAAATTTAATGTATAAAAATAATGCGATAACAAAGGAAGAATATGAAAAAGCATTAAATGAAAAAATAGTATTTTCAAATAATAAAGCATTAGAAAGAAATAAGGATGAAAAAATATCTTCAACTAATATTGCGCCAGAATTTACAACTGTTGTTCTTTCTGAAGTTAAGAAAATATTAGGTATAGAAAATGAGGAAGATGAAAAATTATTATTTACAGGATATAAAATATATGCAACAGCTGATATAAATATGCAAAAAGCAGCCTATAAAGCATTTGCAACAAATAATAATTTAAATAAGAGAGCGGAACTTGAAGGTGCACTAATATCTATAGATCCAAGTAATGGTTTTGTTAAAGCTATGGTTGGAGGGAAAAATTATGCTAAAGGTGATTTTAATCGTGCAACTAGTGCTAAAAGACAACCCGGTTCATCATTTAAACCTTTTGTTTATTTAGCTGCATTACAAAATAATCTTACAATGGGAACTACTTTAGAAGATTCACCTACAGTTTTTGGTAATTGGACTCCTAAAAATTATGATTGGAAATATAGAAACAATATGAGTTTATTAAAGGCTTTAGAAGTATCAGATAATATAGTTGCTGTTAAGGCTTTAGATCTTGCTGGGCTTAATAAACTTATTAAACTTTGGAAAAGCTTTGGATTTGAAGATACAGAAATTCCTAAAGATTTAACAATAGCATTAGGTTCTGTAACATTATCTCCTATTGATATGGCTCGTGCTTATTCTGTTATAGCTAATGGAGGAAATAAAATTAAACCTCAATTTATATATAAGATAGAAAATAAGTTTGGAGAAGTTATATATGAAGCTGATACTAAAAAAGAAAAAGTATTAGAACCAGAATATGCAGCTTTAGTTACTCATATGATGCAATCAGTTGTAAAAAATGGAGGAAGCAAAGGAGCACAAATTTATGCTAAGGGAACTGCTGTACCTGTAGCAGGTAAAACAGGAACTACTAGTGATTATGTTTCTGCATGGTTTACTGGATATACACCAACTCTTGTAACAGTTGTATATGTAGGGAATGATAATAATAAATCTATGGGTAGAGGAATGTCAGGTGCAATTGCAGCTCTTCCAATTTGGAAAAACTATATGCAAACAGTTTCTAATTTAAGTAATTTTGATATAGGTAAATTCCAATTTATAGAAGAAGTTTTAGCTAATGGAACTTTGGTTAAGAAAACTATAGATTTAAGAACGGGTCTTTTAGATACAGATGGAAATAATGCAAGAGAAGCATTGTTTATAAGAGGGACAGAGCCAATAGAGACAGAAGGTATAGTTTATAAATAATAAAAAATAAGCACTAAAAGTGCTTATTTTTATTATACAAAATATTTTGAAAATTATTATATAAAAAAATGGTGCCGCTTATCGGATTCGAACCAATTACCTGCTGATTACAAGTCAGCTGCTCTACCTAGTGAGCTAAAGCGGCACACATATAAAGTTAGTATACACTAAAATCATCAGTTTGTCAAATTATTTTTCGCAAATTATATATTCATATATTTTTGAGTCTGAATTCATTTTTTTAACGATATCTTTAATATTTTCTAAATCTATAAAAGAAAGATTAGCCATTTCTATTTCATTTTCTTCGTTATATAATTCATTAAAACATACAGCAATTCCTAATTCATTCTCTTCTTTTTCATTGAATTTACATACAGCAGGACTTAAAGTATTAAATGATTTTTTTAGTTCATTTAAGTTATTAGAATTTTCTATTTCTTCAAAAGAAACTATTTCTTCAATAACTTTATTATTTACTAAGTAGTATGCTATTATTGTTTCAGATATATATGCTTTTTTCTTCAATTTAATCACCTCAATTTATTTTATCATAATTATTATTAAAAATAAACATTAATTATATATATTATATTAATAATAAATATATATTGATGTAATTATTGTATTTTATGAAAATTTAGGTATACTATATTAAAGGAAAGGAGTAGTTATATATGAAAAATATTTTTATAAAACTTCTATATAAAGAAAAAATGAAATTTATTAACATATTTATTTTAAATGCTTTTGAAGTTTTTCTTATGTTATTTAGATCATTGCTGATTATATATTTATTTAATACAATTAGAGATAAAAATATTCAAGAATTTTTAAAGTTGTTGTTATTATTTGTTTTGGTTAATATTATTAGGATAATAATTTCTAAATTTAATAGATTCTATTCTTTTGTTTCTAAAGAAAAAATATTTGAATCACTATATATTATATTATTAGAAAAAAGTAATCTAAAAAGTAAAGATGATATTTCAGATAAACAAACTTCATGGTTACTAAATGATTTGGAAATTTTGAAAGTTAGATTTTTTGATGAAGTTAATTCATTAGAAAAAAATATTTTATTTATAATATTTTCTATTATTACACTATTTTTCATAAATAAAACTTTATTACTTGTTTCTATGTGTATAATAATTTCAATTACTATACTTTCAAGAAAGTTTAATGATATATATGAAAAGGCATTAACTAAGTTTACTATATTTAATGATGGGAATATAAAGGAAATTAGTAATGTAATATCAAACATTAATGTATTTAAAATGTTTAATAGGTATGAAAAATCAAAGACTTTAGTAAATGAAAAATTGAGAGATTATTTTAATGAGAATAATAACTTTAAGAAGATTGAACTTAAAATAATGGGTGGAGTTGGATTCTTATCAGTAGCCTCACAGATTTTAATATTATCTTTTGCTTCTTTTTTAGTTTTAATGGGACAAATATCTATTGGTGTCATATTGGCAGTAGGAGAGATATGTGGTGAGTTATCTAATAACATAGGAGTAATGTTAAGATCTTTAGCAGATGTTTATTCTTCAATTAATTTATTTAAAAAGTATGATGAGTATATACAAAATGAAATAAAAAAAGAGTATTTATCTACAAAAGTTGAAACTTTAAATTTAAATGATGTGTGTTTAAGATTTGAAGATAGAAAATATTTTGAAAATTTTTATCATGAATTTAAAAAGGGAAAGAAATATATAGTAATAGGTGATTCAGGTAGTGGAAAATCAACTTTAGTTAAGATGTTAATAGGTTTAATAAATCCTAGTTCTGGAAATGTATATATAAA
>CAURNT010000039.1:0-7087 GCA_963526495.1 uncultured Streptobacillus sp.
CTACAAGTTTGATATATTTACTAGATGACATAACTCTAAAACTGGTAACAAGGGTATACTTGTTACCCTCAAGTTTGATATATTTACTAGATGACATAACTCTCAAACTACCCTTTATATATTTTTACTGTTTCTATAGTTTGATATATTTACTAGATGACATAACTCTCAAACGTATCTTCTTCTTTTTTACCGATAACTAATGTTTGATATATTTACTAGATGACATAACTCTCAAACTGTAACTCGCCTCTAATTATTTGAGTTAATGTTTGATATATTTACTAGATGACATAACTCTCAAACACTTCTTGAGTTAATTCATTAAGTATATTGGTTTGATATATTTACTAGATGACACAACTCTCAAACTCTGCTATTTGTGTTCTATAAGTTTCAATAGTTTGATATATTTACTAGATGACACAACTCTAAAACTTCTACTGTAACACTTTCTTCACTGTAATTGTTTAATACATTTACTAAATAGCAAAAATTTCAATTCAAAATATCTCACACATGTCTTGATCAATTATATATTTCTCCTCATATTCCAAATTATTTGATTCATAATCATTTTCTATAAATACTACTTTTTTCTTTTTTAACAATAAATATTTATATATCTCTATTCTATCAATTTTATCAAATAAATTCAATAAATTAACACAAAAAATCACTTTTATTTTTAATACATCTGTAAGGATATCAATATAAGTTATAAATTTTTCTATAAGTGTATCATAGCTTTTAGAAATAAATATATCATATATTTTAAGTAATTTAGTGACATCAAAATCTTCATCTAATTCTAATTCAAAATCTGATTCATACATTATTTCCAAAATTAAATCTCTTATATTTTTTTCTAATTCTCTAATTTTAATGTAAAAAACTTCTGAATTAGAGATATTTTTTAATTCGTTAAATATTGCGCTCTTTATTTTTTTGGAATCAAAATCTAAAGAAAATAAGTCTGTTAAAATTTCACAATTTTTAGAAATCAATAATTTTTCATCATTTAAATCAAACAAAAAATAATCACCATAATCTCCATTTATCTGATTAATTAATTCATTAATTTTATCAATAAAAAATTTTTTATTTTCTAATACTAAAATATTAATTTTATTTTCATTTATAATTATAGGATTAGATATATCCTTATGTACAATTCTCATAATATCACCAATCTATCTGTAGTATCAAGAACTTCACTTTTAGATTCTCCAACTAAAAACATCATTCTATTATACTGAGCTTCTGTTATTATCAAAACTTGAACTAATCCACTCTTAGGTTTATTTTTAACTAAATTATCACACATATATTTAGCCATTCCTAAATTAAGTAATAATCTTACATAAACAGATTCTTGAATCATTACAAATCCATTAGAAATTAAATACTTTCTAAACTTTCTATATTGTTTTAAATCACTAGAGGTCATTGTTGGTAAATCAAAAAATAGTAATATCCTCACAAATCTATAACTCATATTCAAAAAACTTTATTTTAGAAACATCTTTATCTTCCAATGCTTCAAAAATACTATTAACATAAATTTTAATTGCATTATTAACATATTGTTCTTTACCATCAATTTTAACCTTAGAATTCAAAACATCTAACATCATAAGTTTCTCCTCTTTTTCAAATTTATCCGGCTTATTTCTATATACCACTTCATCTACTAAAACTCTAAAAGGTTCTATAAAATCACATGATAAGTTAAATTGATTAAACATACTTTTATGATGAAGTCCAAGCATAGTTAAATAACCACTAGAAACTATTTCTCTATTAAATGCAGATAACATAACCATGTACCCATAATTCAACGCAGCGTTTATTGAACATATATTACTACGACTAAAAGAATTTCCAAACAATGAATTAAAATAAACTTTAGCTGCATAAGCCTCTCTATTATCTTCGTCATTAAACGTAACCTGCTCTATGTAAGATTTTAAAATTTCAAAGTTTCTCAATCCAAATTTACCTATTAATTTTGTTTGATTTCTAATTTTTTCTTTTACTATATCTGTCCAAACTAAAATTTTAATTTCTTCATCCCATTTAATTTGACTTCGTATTTTTAAACTTGTATCTGAACTACCATAATATCCAATCAATTCTGAAGACGGATTCCTTTTTTCATCACAGAATATAATTTTTATTTTCCTTTTTATCATTTCATTTAATAGAGCGGCAGTAAGTGATACTGCCGTATTCTCTATTATCAATATTGAAATTTCACTTAAATATATTTTTGTTATCTTATTTTCTGCTCTTACTACTAAATAATTCAATTTTAAATCTAATTTAGATATACTAGATATAGAAACAATTCTCCAACTCATAATTCATCACTCTTATAATTTTCTTAAATCTATTTCTGTTTCATATATTCCTGTTATAGATTTACTTATCAATTTAATTTCATCTATATTTTCAATATTTTTACTAAATTGTATAGTTCCAGATTTTGAAGCACCACCAAAATCAGATAAATCAAATAAATCTCTAGAATTAGAGAAATATCCTAATATTTTAACAATTACACTACATTGATTTTTTAAATCTAAATCATTAAATTTATCTTTAGCTAATACTCTTAAAACTTCATTTTCTTTCCCTTTATTATTTCTATAATAAAATATGGTATTAGTAATTTTATTTACTATTTCTTCAAACAATAATTTATTTAATTCTTTTGTTATAAGGAAATTATCATTTTTATCTTTTCTATTAATTCCTGTCTCGTTGAATTTAATAATATATTTAATATAGTTTGTATTATCTCGATCTAATTTTAATTGTAAATTCAAATTATATAAAAGTCCATCATTACTTCTACCTCTAAGAGTATAATAACAACCATTAATCTTAAATACAGAGCCTATAGGTATCTTATCAATTAATATTTCAGGTTCAATTAATTTCATTTTTTCTTTAAAATACAAAATCAAATCAGCTCTACTCTTTATTCCTTTACTAATATATACTGGTAAAGTCTCTAAAGTTCTAACCCTTTTTTTCTTAAGTACATGACTCACTAAAACAAAATACGAACCAGAAACCTTATTAAAAGCACCATATTTTTCTAAATTATTAGCTAATATGCTATTATTACCCTTAATTGGTATATACATATTTTTAAGATCAATTGTTTTTTTAGATATTAACTGTAAATCAGATATAGCACCTTTTTCTTCTTTCGTTCTCTTCGTTACTAAAGGAAGCTTTTGATACAAAAATCTTTCAATTTTTTTATTAACTTCTATTTTATCAAAAATCTTTTTACCTTTAATAATAATATTATCATCAAACATTCTTTCTAAATTATAGTCATTTTTACCAATTTTAGATTCTTCTCTATTTTTTCTCAGCCATAAAATAGGATTTCTAGTAAATTGTTCATCATACGCATTTCCAACTATTATATTTAAATAAGCATCATGAGCATGATGTAAATCATTTATTTCTCTAACCTTTAAATAATTATATCTTTTTCTAAACTCTGATACTCCTTCAGCTTTAACATAACACATTTGCGTATTTGTAAACATCGTTTTAAGTACTTCTATAACATTTTTTATTGTTTGACTAGTTTCAACTAATTGTCTTGCAACAAATTTTTCTAAAATTTCTGGACTTAATTTTTCACTACCTATTAATCTTTCATATTTTATATCACTTATAAGTTTTTTATTTTTTAATAAAGTCCAAAATGCGTGTCTAGAAATTCTAATATCATTTGGCAATGGATAATTATTACTTTTAGCACCATTTATAACTTTTCTAACTAAAACTAAATTATTCCAAGAATCATCTTTAGTTAAAGATCTTGGATATATATGATCTATATCATATATATTAGAATTAAATAAATCTTCTAAATGTATATTTTCTCCACTATACATACAACGTCCCATTTGACTAAAATATAAATACAGTTTTTTACGTCTAAATTCTTTTTCATCTATATTTTTTAATTCATTAAGTATATTTTTATCAATATCTTTAATATCTTTATATTTATCTTCTAATTGTTTTTTCCTTTTATCTTTTTTTATCTTAACTATATCTTCTTTTCTAGTTACTTCTACAAAAACTTTTTTAGGATCATATTTCATTATTTTTTTAATTTCTTCAATAATCCTTAAAGTTTGCCAGACAGATCTTTTAACACTTGGAGATAAAATAAGATCTTCCATTATATTTTCATAATTTAATTTATTTATAACCTTAACTTCTTTAATTTTATCTAAAGACTCTAAAAATTTATATTTATTACTCAACAATTCCATTAAATTAAGTGAATGTTCCCACATCATATCAATTATATTAATACATGCTCCACCAGTTTCTTCTCCATAATGTTCAACTTCAGTTAAAAATTTTCTAGATAAATTACCCCACCCAGAATATTTTAACGATGATAACTTATTAATTTGTTCTTGATTTAACATATCAGAATAAACTTCAGTAATTTTATCTGAAATCATTTTTTTATCACCATTATAAACCGTAACCCAAAATATTACATTTTCAGCTAATTCTTTATATGGATCTCTATTAAAGTCTTCTCCCAAAATCTTGTACATATCAATATGAGGTTTTAAAGTTGCATTTAATTCATCAACTCCTGTTATTTCAATATCGTTATATAAATTATTCAACTTCAACATTTTCTTCAATTTATTTTTACTCATTTTTTCATTTAATAAATAGCATTGTTTATATATCTTTTGTTTTAAATATGTACTTAATCTTTCACCATTAATTTTAACATTATTTAATTCATTAAGAACCATAAACTTAGAGTATAATAAAGAATTTTTAGCTAATGCATTTTCATTATGTAAATAAGTACATTTTCTAGTCATTCTAGTTATAAAATTTTCAGCACTTTTTTTAACATTGATTACCTCATTAAAATTCCAAGGATATACTTTAGAATTATAATCATTTCTTTCTACCCATGAAAACTGACTTTTATCATTCATAGGCCCAATAAAGTAGGGTATTCTAAATTCAAAAATTTGTATAATTTTTTCCTTAAGACTTAAATTAGTATCATCTACTTCATTTAAAAATATTAAATAATTACTTGCATTATCAAGAATTTTTTTCAACTCATAAAGATGTAATTGCATAGGTATTACAGAATTTGAAATACTCTTTTGAACTTCTAATAAATCCCCTTCTGCTATACCATTTATAATATAATCTGCTAATTCTTTATCTTCATTTTCTATTTCTAATTTGGTTAATTCAGTTGTTTTAAGTGCTAATATTTTTGCTCTATAATTTTTTAATTTTTTATAATCATCTTCTTTACCAAAATATTTTTTAATAAAATTATTATAATCTCCAAAATTTATTTTAGATTTTGAAGTAACATTGGAATTAAAAATTAATTTATAATTTTTATTACCAAAATACTTTTTAATAAAATATTTAACTTTAGCAAGATCCTCTTTATACTTAGCGTATGATTTAACTTTAGACTCTGAAATAGAATTTGAATCTTTAAGTATTTTTTGAAGTATAACATAATCATATATTTCTTTAGATTTATCTATTAATTCAATATCTTCACCTAAAATAGGTTCTATTTCAGAATATTTTTCATCATACTTAGAATCAGAAAAATTAATTTCAAATTTATTTTCAACTTTATTTTCAACTATCTTTTCATTGTTTATATATATCTTATCTAATTGAGTTTTAAAACCAATTAAAAGTCTAATAATAACCTTATCTTTACCCTTAACCAAAGATTTTAAATTAGTTTCCTTATCTTTTTTTCTAATACTTGAATCTAATAATATATCACAAAACTTATCTATATCATTTATTTCAAAATCAAGATCTTCTAAAGTAGAAATATGGTCTTCAAAATTTATAATCAATTCTTTTAAAGTATCTTTATTATTTGTTTTTTCAGAATCACTAACTTCAAAATTTTCAAATAAAAAGTGTCCTCTACTTTTCAGAATATGCTTTATTGCTAAATAAACTTCTCTAACATCATGCTCCTCCTTACTATTCATCAATTCATATCTCAAATGATATATAGTAGGATATTTTTTATGAAAATCTTTATCTTTAAAATTTTCATCATTAAATAAAGTATTTTTTTGCTTAGTTCTTTTATCTTCCTCATAAAAGAAAGAATCTTCCATTCTTTCAAAAAATAAAGAATCTTTTTCTAATATATACTTTTCAAAAGAATTTTTTAAAAATTTTAATCTATCATTTCTTTTATCCAAGCTTCTCCTATTATTTCTGTTAATTCTTCTTTCAACAGCAGTCTTAGCCTCTTCAAATAAACGAACACCATATAAAAACTTTCTATTTTTCTTCAATATATTATAATTTGTATCAGTTACCGCCCAACCTATAGAATTAGTTCCTATATCTAATCCTATATAATATTCCTTCCCTTTCATAAAATACTCCTCCTTAAAACATCTCCTTTATAAAGTATATCTTGCTTTTCCTAAAAATCAAAAATAATTATTACAAATTATAATAATTTCATCATAAAATAACAAAAATAAAAAAGCCAAATAATAGAATTAATCTAAAATTTGGCTTTATAATTATTTCATATATGCTATTACTTCTATTTCCACAAGTCCACCTTTAGGCAATTTAGCTACTTCAAAAGCTGATCTTGCAGGATATGGTTCTTCAAAGAAAGTTGCATAAACTTCATTAACATTTACAAAATCATCTATACTATCTAATAGAACTGTAGTTTTAACTACATTTTTAGTAGTTAACCCATTTATTTCAAGTATAGTTTTAATATTTTCTAATGATTGTTTAGCTTGTTCTTCCGCCGTTTTTCCTTCTATAAGGTTAGTTTCTGGATTAATTCCAAGTTGACCTGAAATATATAGAAAATCTCCTGCTACATAAAATGCTGAATAAGGCCCTACTGCGTTAGGTATTTTTTTCATGTTCTCTCCTTTGTAAAAATAGCCTAATAAATTAGGCTATTTTATATATTTTAATTTTATTATTCGTTAATATCTGCAACTACTCCTGATGCAACTGTTCTTCCACCTTC
>CAURNT010000040.1:0-6484 GCA_963526495.1 uncultured Streptobacillus sp.
CCAAGTGATATATTTTTAGTAGATGTTATTACATATTCACCATTACTTTTATCCAAAATATATTCATTGTTAGTTTCACCTATATTCCCTGTATAAACTTTAATATCTCCGTTTATACCAGAAATTTTAACTCTATATTTTTCTATAGGTATTTCCCAATAATTACCTATTGCATTTATATATATCTGTTTAACATTTCCACTAGTTCTAATTAAATTATACATAGTATAACTAATAATATATGTATATTCTTCATTAGGTTTCAAAAATATATCTTCTTTTCCTAATCTATTATACATAACATTATCTTCATTTTGAGAATAAAGTCCTGTTGGAGTACCGTTTAAATAAGTAGCTTTAAAATTATATATACCTATTTTATTTTCAAATTTAATAACTGAAGCATTATCGTATTTATAAGGTATGTTTCTATAAATACCTCTTTTCCCATATTCATCTGTTACATAACTTATTCTTTCAATTACATCCACACTACCATTTTTATTAACTTTAAAATCAACATCAAAATTTGTTATTTTTTCATTAGAAAAAGATATTATATTTAATAGAAATATTAAAAATAAAACAAATATTTTTTTCATATTAAAAACTCACCTTTGGTACATTTTGAGCCTCTTCTTGTTCTTTAAATAATTCTGCATTTCTAAATTTGAAAATACCAGAAAATAAAACATTAGGGAACTGTCTAACAAATATATTCAACTCTCCTGCTGTTGCATTATAATATCTTCTTGCACCTTCAATTTCTTTTTCTAAACTCTTTAAAGAATTTTGAAGTTCTATAAAATTAGTATTTGCTTTTAAATCTGGATATGATTCACTCAAAGCCATTATTGATCTCAAAGTTTTTGTCAAACCATTTTCTAAACTTTGTATTTTTTCTACATTCTCAACATCACTCAAATCTAATTTAATCATTTGAGAACGAGCAGATATTACTTTTTCTAAAGTTTCTGATTCATGTTTTGCATAACCTTTAACAGTTTCTACAAGATTAGGTATTAAATCTAATCTTTTTTGTAAAAATACTCCCAAATCACTAAATGATTTCTTATTTTCCACATCTAAAACAACATACTTATTATATATTCTACTAATAATAAGAAATAACACCACAACTATTCCTAATATAACTAATAAAATAAACATTTCATAACCTCCTATTTTATACTTTCAATAAAATCTAATATTTCTTCTCTACCTGTGTTTTTAAGTGAAGAATGAAAAAATACATCTTCATTATCAAAAACTAATTTCTTTTTTATTTCCTTTAACTGTTTAAATTTTTCATTATTAGATAACTTATCTGATTTTGTAAATATTATATAATATTCTATATCATAATGTTCTAAATATTTCAACATTTCCATATCTTCTCCACTTGGAACTCTCCTAATATCTAAAAGAACAAACACAACCTTTTTCCTATCTGATTTAAGATATTCTTCTATAAGATTACCCCAATTCTTTTTAATATTAGCAGGAACTTTTGCAAATCCATATCCAGGAAGATCAACAAAATATCTATCATTATTTATAGTAAAAAAATTAATTAATTGCGTTCTACCTGGCGTTTTACTTGTTCTTGCCAAATTTTTCCTTTTAACCAATGAATTTATTAAAGAAGACTTACCAACATTAGATCTTCCAACAAATGCCATTTCTACTTTATCATATTTTTCTGGATAATCTAATTCTTTCACACAACTTCTCGTATACTCTGCACTTTTAATTTCCATTATTTTACTCCTTTATTTTCTCTAAAATTTTATCTATATTAAATTTAAGTTTTTCTAACGTCTCCATATTTTCTATTACATAATCTGCTCTCTCTCTTTTATATTCTATATCCATTTGTGACTCTATTCTTTTAATCGCATCATCTTCACTTAAATTATTTCTTTTCATTATTCTTGAAATCTGAACATCTCTACTTGCGTATACTACAACTATCTTATCAAACATATATTCAAGTTTTAGTTCATATAAAAGAGGGATATCTGCAAAAACATATTTTTTATTAGATTTTTTTATCCTTATATCTATTTCCTCTATTATACTTTTATGCATAAATTCATTCAATTTTTCAAGACTTTCCTTATTTGAAAAAACAATTTTACCTATTTCTTTTCTATTTATTGTATTAAACTCCCTGTAAAGAAAATTTTTAACTTCATTTTTCTCATATATATTATGGGTAATAATATCAGCATCTATATATTCAGCTAAATCTCCCATTTTTTCTTGTATATATTTAAAAACTTCAGATTTTCCTACACCTATAGAACCTGTAATACCTATAATCATAAGTCAACTCCTATAAATATACATAACCATTTACAATCTTCACTTGTATACTTAACTCTATGTACCGTATTTTTATTAATTAAAAAATTATCATCTTTTTTTAAAGTAATATCTCTACCTTCTATTTCAAGTATAGCCATACCTTCTAATAAATATACGATCTCATCTCTATAATCAGACATATATCCTGTAACATTTGAAAAAGAAGTTATTCTCTCTACCTTAATTTCTTTATTATACAATACTTCCAATTTTTCTCCAAATTCATTTAACATAAAGCACCTCACTTAAATTTATTATACAATATTTTTTTTACTAAATTCAACAATTTAAAGAAATATATAATATACTTTTCACATACTTAAATATAGCTTAGATATATTGATTTTTTATCTTTTTTATTATATAATTTTATCAAACGAAAAAGAGGTGAAATTATGAAATCAATAAAAAAATTAATGTTATTATCAGGAATTTTATTAAGTGTTAGTGCTTTTTCTTTCACTTTTCAAGATTATAAATTCCAAAGTCCTGCAGTTTTAACAACTATTCAAGAAAATGATAAATTTGTTGTTAATTCTAGCAATGAAAAAATAAATAAAAAAATTAATGATAGAATTGCAAAAGAAATAAAACTTATTACTAAAGAAAATACTAACACTTATGTAAAAGTAATAACTAATAATTCTAAATTTTTATCTATAATTTTAGAAAATAAAGATTCCAAAGAAGTTCTTAAATATAAAGGGTTAGTATTTGAAGTTGAAACAGGTAATCTACTTAACTTAAGTGATATATTAGCACCTAGTTACGACTCTGCACTTAAAAATTTATTAAATGATAGAATTGCTCAATTTGGTGTAACTCCTGTAAAAAACTTTAAAGAATTCAATTCAGTTAGTTCATTTTATTTAGAAGATGAAGCACTAGTTTTAATATTTGATAAAGGACGTGCAACTGATGATTTTGATGGTCATTTATTTATTCCTTTATTTCTACAAACAATTGCTGAAGTATTAAAATAGGAGCGAACATGAAAACAAAATGGTCTTTATTAGAAAAAAGAGCTAAAATAACACCTTTTGATATACCAGTGGACTATAATATAATAAATATACTAACTAATCGGGGTATTAAAAATAAAAAAGAAATTATAGAATTTTTAAATCCTAAAATTTCTAATTTAGAAAGTCCTCAAGGATTATACAACATTAATAAGGCTCTTGATATAATTATACAAGCAATAAAAAATAATAGTAAAATATGTATATATGGAGACTATGATGTAGATGGTATAACATCTACATCTATTTTGTATTTAGCACTAAAAAAATTAAATCATAACAATGTTTTTTACTATATTCCCCTTAGAGATGAAGGGTATGGTTTAAATAAAAATGCAATAAATGAAATTAAAAACTCTGATACAGACTTAATAATAACTGTAGATTGTGGAATTAATTCTTTTGAAGAAGTTGAATATATAAAAAAATTAAATATGAAGGTCATAATAACAGATCATCACGATATAGCTGGAAGACTTCCCATGGCACACGCATGTATAAATCCTAAAATAGAAGATAACACTTATTCTTTTCCTAGTCTTGCTGGAGTAGGAACAATATTTATGGTTATACTAGAGTTATATAAAAAACTATTAACTCCAGAAGAAGCATATGAATTTTTAGATTTAGTTGCTCTAGGTACTGTTGCTGATATTATGCCATTAATAAAAGAAAATAGAATCTTAGTTAAGTATGGTTTAGAAAAAATGAAAGAAACCAAAAATCTTGGTTTAAAATGTATATTAGAAAAGTTAGACCTTTATAGAAAAGATTTAACTCCGGGTAATATTTCTTTTAAAATAGCACCAATTTTTAATGCAGCAGGAAGACTATCCGATGCTAAAATTGTTGTAAAACTTTTAATATCAGATAACATTAATGAAATAAATACTTTAGTCGATAATTTAATATTCAATAATTCAAATAGAAAAAAAATACAGGATAGCATTATTGAAGAAGTTTTAAATAAAATAGAAGAAAATAAAGATTATGAAGAAGATATCCTTATAGCTCATTCTCCAGAATATCATCATGGTCTTATTGGTATAGTTGCAGCTAAAGTTGTTGAAACTTATTATAAACCCAGTATAATAATGGAAGAAAATTTAGATGAAGGTATAGCTGTTGGTTCTTGTAGATCTATTGAAGGTTTTAATATAACTCGTGCTTTATCTTATGTTTCTAAATATTTAATAAAATTCGGAGGTCATGCAAACGCTGCAGGATTCACATTAAAACTTGAACATCTAGATGATTTTAAAAGAGAAATTAAAAATTATGCAAAAAAACAATTAAAAGGTATTAGTCTTATTAAAAATATTAATATAGATATGAGAATACCGGCTCAAAAAATTTCATACGAATTTATACAAAGTCTAAATCTATTAAAACCCTTTGGATTTGGTAACCCTACACCAATTTTAATGACAAAAAACTGTATAATACATAATCCTTCAAGAATTGGTAATAATGGCGACCATCTAAAATTTGATATAGATCAAAAAGGATTTTCAGTTAAAGGTGCTGTTTGGTTTAATAATGGAAATAAATTTAACGAATTAAAAAATGAAAATATATTTTACGATTTAGTATTCAAACTTGAAACATCTATGTTTAATGATAGAATATATCCTAATATAATAATAGAAGATATGAAAATCTCTGATTTAGAAGATGATAGATTCCATTTTTATCATTCTATGTACTATACTTCTTTCCCAATGAAGTCACTATTCTACACTAATTTAGATATAGATAAAAACGACAAAATATATTTAAAAAGGAATTTTGATTCTTATTCAGTATTTAGAGGACAAAAATCAATATCTAAACTTGATAAAAACATTTCCAATTTACTTTATTGTTTAGAAAACTTTTATGAATACAATTTTGAAATAAAAATAGAAAATATACATACATTTCAAAATCACAAAATAGTTGATATACTTATAAAAAGAAAATATGAATTAGAAAATTTCACGAATAAAGATGCCGTACAATTTAGAAATATCAAAAAATTTCTTCTAGGCGATATTGAATATAACGAATTTACTAAAGAAGCTCTTTCTGTATTTTATAGAGAGAATAAATCAATAATAATTTCTAAAGTAAATATTAAAGGATATATTGAAGAAAAAGAAATAGCTATAAAAGAAGAATTTTATTATCCTTTACTTTTAACAATTGGTATGAAATACTTTTTTGAAAATAATAAAAAAATGACTTTTTATACTACAAATAAATTTTATGTTGAAAATATACAATTAAAACATTATTTTAATTTTAAAAATATAATAACAAAAGAGGATAATGAAGATATTTGTATATTTGATTTCCAAACTATAAAAAAAGTAAAATTTGAATTAAAATACAATAAATGTATTATTTTTTCTAGTAAAGACTATACAAAAGATAATTTTTATGTTATAAAAAAAGAAATACATTTACCTAAAAATGTAATAAAATTTGATAAAAATTTATTAAATAAAATAAATTATGACCTTTTATTCAGTAAATATTTACCCATTAAAAATAAATTAAATTTATTACAAGATATAAAAAATGGAAAAGTAATATATGCTGATGAAAGTATACTTAACTATTATTAAGGAGGAAAAATGAAAGTAGGAATTTACTACGGAACTACAACTGGTACAACTGAGGATATAGCAAATAGAATATCTACTCATTTTGATGATGTTGATGTTATAGAAATATCTCAAGGAATCGATAATTTTCTTGATTATGATTTATTAATATTAGGATCTCCAACATGGGGATTAGGTGACTTACAAGATGAATGGATGATATACATAGACGAAATAGAAGATATGGATTTAAGCAATAAATATGTTGCTCTATTCGGAACAGGAGATCAAGCTTCTTTTTCTGATTCTTTCATAGATGCTATTGAAATATTATATAACAAAGCAAAAAAAGCAAATGCTAAATTGATAGGATTTACAAGTACAGACGGATATAATTTTGACAAATCAACTGCTGTTAAAAATGGTCAATTTATATGTCTTGCTATAGATGAATTAAATCAACCAGAACTTTCAGATGAAAGAGTTGAAAATTGGTGTAACCAA
>CAURNT010000041.1:0-5949 GCA_963526495.1 uncultured Streptobacillus sp.
CATCTATGTTAGTAAGTTCTTTTCCTAAAAATAAAATTTTGGCTCCCAATTTGGATAATCCCAAAATTTTTTATTGTGGTATGAATTGGGAGAAAGTAGTTTCAAATAGTAATAGACATGAAGGTTTATTTAAACTATTAGATAAAACAAAATGTGTAAAGTTTTATGGACCAGAAAAAGTTTCAGCCTGGGGTGGGATTCGTCCATGGGAAGGTTATGAATGTTATCAATATTCTATACCATTTGATGGTTTTTCTATTCTTGATGAAATTAATTCCTGTGGAATATGTTTATCTATTTCTTCTGATATTCATAGGAGAGCAGGAGCTGTTACAAATAGGACTTATGAAGCTTGTGCAGCTGGAGCAATAATAATTTCTGATGATAATCCATTTATGAAAGAAAAGTTTGGTGATTCTGTTTTGTATATTGAGTATAATATAAAAAAGCCAGAAGATACGTTTGAACAAATAATGGAAAAATATAACTGGATTATTAACAACAAGGATAAAGCATTACAAATGGCAAAAAAATCTCAGAAAATTTTCTTAGAAGAATTTTTATTAGAAAATCAACTTATTCGTATTGCTAAAAACCATAATAATCGATTTACAGCTGTAAAAGAGAAGCTGTTTTCTAAAACCGAAATTAATACTGTTCTTGTAACCCATATTATTTCTTCTGAAAATGAACAAGACATAATTGAAGAATTAAAGATAGTTACAAATAATGTTAAAAATCAGATATATAGTAATATTATTTTTGTTGTAGCATGTGATGAGACTATAGAAGAATATGTTAAAAATTTTGTTAATTCAAGTTTTATGGATATAAGCATAGAAATTTTCAAAATATATAACAATAAAGGAACTAAAATTCTTACAGACTCAAGAATTATAAAAGAAATACAAAAACAAATTCCGCATGACTATTATATCAATATATCTAGTGTTGAAACATGGTTTTATGATCATATAACTACTTTGGTGAGAACATTAGAAGATGATGGTGAGGCTTTAATATCTTATTCTGGTAGGCTTTCAATGGATAATATTGGATACAAAAGAACAGATTTATTCAATACTTTAGATTTTAATACCATATATTATCAGGAACATCCTAAGAATATGCCTATACCAGGGCAGTTTTTATTTTCAAAGAAATGTGAAGAATTCATCCCAGACTATACATTTGATTATATTGATGGACTTGAACATGCAGAATATATAAATTTATTAAATCTTAAATATGGAAAGAAAATGTGCTTTTCGAAAAGAATGACATGTGTTTATAATTTTTCTAAAAAAGATAATCGATACAAAGCTATAGATTATCATAGACAAATAAGATTTATTAGAGGATTAGTTAAATACGACATATATAAAGCATCTTATATTTCGTCTCAAACTAATATAAATGATATTTATTTAGAAGATAAATTAATAAATTTTCCGCTAAAATCCTGGTTTATGCAAAGAGTTTATAAAATTTTCCTAAGAAGATTTTCTAAAAATATCTTAAAAGAAAGACATGAAAAGTATAAAAAAATATTTAGAGATAATTTTTAAGAATAATTTCTCTAAATAATATGATTTGGAGTTTTACAATGTTTATAATAAAAGAACTTTATTTATATAGACACATGATATTTAGAATGGTTCAACAGGAATTGAAATCAAGATATAAGGGAGCTATTTTAGGATTTTTGTGGACTTTTATTAATCCTTTATTACAATTATTTATATATATAATAGTTTTTTCAAAAATAATGAAAAATGATATAAAAAATTACCCTATATTTCTATTTGTTGCTCTAATACCTTGGATTTTTTTTAGTAATTCTGCTGTTGGAGGTTCCGTTTCAGTTATATCAAAAAAAGAATTGATTAAAAAAATATATTTTCCAAGAATGGTTATTCCAATATCATTTGTTACAACGTCCTTTGTAAATATGATATTATCATTTTTTATTATATTTGCAGTATTAATCTTTTCTGGATACGGTATCAATATATTTTTACTAAAATATTTGTTTATAGCATTTCTTAATGAATATATTTTTGTTTTAGGTATTTCTTTGGTTACCTCTTCTGTGACAGTATATTTTAGAGATATGGAGCATATTTTAAATATATTTGTTATGGCATGGCAATATTTAACTCCGATTATGTATTCTGATGATATGATTCCTGATGAATATATATTTTTATTTAAGCTTAATCCTATGACACATATAATTAAACTATATAGGACTATTTTATATTATAAGGAGATACCTGAATTAGCAGTAGTTGTTAAGTCTATTGTCATAAGTCTTTTTATTTTAATTATAGGAGTTATTATTTTTAATAAATTACAAAAAGGATTTGCAGAGGAATTATAAATATATGTTAGATAGTATATCGATAAAATTAAAAAATGTTTGTAAGTCATATAAGATATATACAGATAAGAGGCAAACTCTTAAAGAAAAGATGTTGTTCAAAGCTAATAAAAAAACTGTGGATAATAGGAAAGTTTTGAAAGATATAAGTTTCACGGTAAATAAAGGCGAAACTATTGGTATTATAGGTAAAAATGGTTGCGGAAAAAGTACATTATTGAAACTTCTTTCTAAAATAATATATCCTGATTCTGGAAATATACAAATAAATGGTAGAGTTTCAAGTTTAATAGAGCTTGGAGCGGGATTTCATCCAGATATGAGTGGAAGAGAAAATCTATACACAAATGCATCTATTTTGGGTTTAGAAAAAAAAGAAATAGATAGAAAATTTGATAACATATTAGAATTTTCTGAGCTAAGAGAATTTATAGATAATCCTGTTAGAACATATTCTTCTGGGATGTATCTACGACTTGCATTTTCTGTGGCTGTAAATGTTGAACCTGATATATTACTTATAGATGAAATTCTATCAGTGGGAGACATAAATTTTCAGAAGAAAAGTTTCAATAAAATAAAGGAAATTAAGAAAAACGGAGCAACTATAGTTATTGTTTCTCACTCTCTTGGACAAATAGAAGAACTTTGTAGCAGATGTATTTGGTTAGATAACGGATATGTAAAAGAAATTGGAGAATCTAAAGAAATTAACGAAAAATATAGAGAAAATATGGAAGAAAAAAGACTACGAAAATATTATAAAGAAATTAATAAAGAAAACTCTCCTATAAAAATACCGGATTTTTGTAATTCGTTATCTATAATTAATGGAAATAAAAAAATAGAATTTATTGATGTATATCTATCAGATTTTCTTAATAATAAAAAAAATATTTTTAATACATCTGATGACATATATATAAATTTAAAATACAAATCTAAATCCGAGAATAATTTATATGTAGATTTTAGTTTTTGTATATCAAACATGCAGGAGATAATGTGCTATTCTACTAATGTATATAATGAAACAAAAAAATTGATCTTTGTAAAGCATGATGATGTAAATTATATAAAAATAAAAATTAATAAATCAAATCTTATAAAAAACAGATATATGCTCAATGTTGGAATGTCGTCAGAACAAGGAGAAATATATCATGAAATACAGAGAGTTTTATTTTTTGATGTAATCTCTGAAAATCATGATGTGGGTATTTGTAGATTAGAAACGGAATGGATTATATGATGATAAAAAAATTTTTTAATAAAATTTATAATATAATGAAAACTATTTTTTTATTAGATACAAAAGTTTATGAAATGGAAGAATCCTTAAGAAATCTAAGAGAAGAAACGGATAGTATAGCTGAACAATTGAGAAATTTGAATGATAAGAGTATGTCATTATTTCATGAGAAACACGAAATGATTTTGGAAGATAGGAAAGAAATAGATAGTATAGCTGAACAATTGAGAAATTTGAATGATAAGAGTATGTCATTATTCCATGAGAAACATGAAATGATTTTGAAAGATAGAGAAGAAATAGATAGTATAGCTGAACAATTGAGAAATTTAAATGATAAGAGTATGTCACTATTCCATGAGAAACATGAAATGATTTTGAAGGATAGAAGAGAGTTAAATTATATATTGAGTAGAGTAATAATTTTACATTATAAAGATTGTAAAAATATTAGTAAGGAAAAAATGAGTATTTTAGGATATTTAAGAAAAAATACCCTTTTTATGTATCCTTATAATTTTTTATCAAAGTATCTGAAAAAGGAAGTTTCTATACATGAGAGTAAAGATCTAAAATATTTATATATAAAAGATCATGGTAAAAATTTATATTTTGATAAAGAATTTTTTGATTTTCAAGGCACAAAAGACTATTATAATTTTTTAACTATGGAGCAAGATTATAGATCTCCCCATTGTTATTTTAATGATGAGTATAAATTCATAGAAGATTATATTTTTATAGATGTTGGAGCTGCAGAAGGATTAATCTCTCTCAGACTTATTAATTGTGCTAAACATGTTTTTTTAATAGAGAATGATATTAAATGGATAAATTCGCTAAGAAAAACATTTAAAAAGTATGAAAATAAAGTTACTTTATATAATAAAACTTGTAGTTCTCAAGAAGGAAATAGTACTATGAAACTTTCTGAAATAATTAAAAAAGATAAAAAATATTTTATAAAAATAGATGTTGAAGGTAACGAAATGGATGTATTAAAAAGTATAAATTTTGACAATCTGAGCAAGGAAAGCAAATTAATAGTTTGTACATATCACAATCAAAATGATTATGATATAATATCAAGTTTCTTTAATAACATTGGTCTTAAATATATTTCAAGCAAAGGATATGTTTTATCTGATTGGGGAGGATATAAAGAACCATATTTTAGAAAGGCTTTAATTAAAACAATATAATTTTTTAGAATGGATTATTAAGATGATGAATCATAGTGTAAAAAAAATGAATTCTAATGTTAGCTTTTTTATAAGAACTAGCATAATAATTACTATTATAGTATTTGTAGTATTTTTAGGTCAAAAAGTTTTTTCTGATGTCGTTACCTTTGGAATTTTAGGTGATCAGTTGCAATTATGTTATCCAGGTTTTATAAAGAGAGGGAATAATTTAATTTCTGGGAAATTTCAAGGCGTAGATATGGGTACGTTTAATGGTGCTACGGAGTTTTATTTGTTACCCAATATGAGTACAAGATATCCGATTTTTATGCTGTTTTCGGTATTAGGAGCGATTACTTCTAAATATAGATTTTTTTATATATTATTCCATGCATTACACCTATTTATATCCTTGTTCTACTTACAGTTATTATGTAATAAATATTTTAAATTAGAAAAAAATATTTGTCTTATAGTAGCTTCTACAAGCTTAACTTTATTTTTGTATGAAATGTGGTATACAGGATTTGCCGTAATTAGTATGTTATCACCTGTGATTATTTATTATTCATTGAATTTATTTAACTGTCATTCTAAAAGAAATATTTTTTTAACATCGTTTATTATATATCTTGGATTTATGTCCGGTTATATACAATATTCCTTATTTTTAGTTGCTATCAGCTTTTTATTTACAGTAATATATGGATACTTATATGTTGAGAATTTTAATAAAAAAAATGATTTAATAAAAATTTTTTTACCCTATTGTATAGCTGGAATTATAGCACTCCCTTTTTACTTGGGGGTTCTTATATATATAAAAAAAGTTGTTAAACTTGGAGGGACAAATTTGGTTACATCCCTTGCAACCTTTATGAGACCTGACAGTATTGTTTCCGTGATATCTAACTCTTTTGAAGTAAACAGAGTTTTGACAGAGCAAATGCCTATAATAAATATAGGAATTATATGGACTATAATAATTCTATTATTCTTATTTAAGTCAGATGAAAAAAATATTATATTTTCTGATAAAATATTTATAATATTTTCTTTGATACTAAACTTCATCTTTTTAATGATACATCTTGGAACACCTATAGGAGCTTTATTTTATAGTATTATAC
>CAURNT010000042.1:0-5863 GCA_963526495.1 uncultured Streptobacillus sp.
ATTTTAAGTCCTGTGTGTCTACCATTTCACCACCAAGGCTCACTTATCGTGACAATATTTATATTATCATATTTTTTATTTTTTGTCAAGAAAAAATTTTGGTGCCTAAGAAAGGATTCGAACCTTCGACCCTGCGGGTATGAACCGCATGCTCTAGCCAACTGAGCTACCTAGGCACACTGACAATAAATATATTATCATAAAAATACTTACTTGTCAATAAAAAAGCTTTAAATATTTTATATTTTTTAAAAAACTAGGAATCCAAGTGGATTCCTAGTCTATTTTATACCATTAAATCATTTAAACTTTCTGTCAATGTAGGGTGAGTATATATATAATCTCTTAACACAGTAGATTTAATTTTTTCACTAATAGCTAAAGCTAGTAAATTTATAATCTCATGTGATTCTGAATTAAACATTACTGCTCCTATAATTTCATCTTCTTTATTAACTAATACTTTAGAAAATCCTTCTGTTTCTCTTAAAACATGAGCTTTAGGTATTCCTGCTGTCAACATATATTTAACACTGTATTCAACACCTAATTTAGTTGCTTCTTTTTCATTTAATCCTACTCTTGAATAAGGTGGTTCAATAAATGTAGATGTTGGTATTAAACTTCTATCTTTTAAAGTTCTATTAGAAGTTTTACCTAATAATTGTGGAAGTATAATTCTACTATCATCTAATGATACATAAGTAAATTGTGGTCCTCCTTTAACATCACCTGCTGCCCATACTCCTTTAACACTTGTTTCTAGGTTATCATTTACTTTAATTTCTTTTCTATCAGTAAGTTCTATATCAGTATTTTCTAACCCAAGACCTTCTATATTAGGAACTCTTCCTGCAGAAATTAAAACAAAATCAAATTCTTCTTCTTTTTCTTCTCCATCTTTAGAATATTTAACTTTAACTCTTTCTCCATCTTCAAATTTTAAAATTGGACTAGAAAAACTAAATTTAATTCCCTTATTTTCTAAAACTGTTTTAACAAATTCTGCATCTTTTTCATCTTCACTAGGTAAAAAAGTATTATCAAATTGAAATACAGAAACTTCACTACCAAAACTTGAAAACATAGAAGCAAATTCAAGACCTATAAATCCTGAACCATAAACTAATAATTTTTTAGGTAATTCCTTTAAATTCAATATTTCATTACTATACCCTATTTTATCATTAGTAATACCAGGTATATTTAATCTTCTTGATTCAGAACCAGTATTAATTACTATATTTTGAGAAGTTAATACTTCTTCTCCGACCTTAACTTCTTTATTTGAGATAAAGTATGCCTCACCATTATATACATCAACATTAGGATTATCTGCTAAAAGTCCATAATTTTTATTATTTAACTTATTTACTAAAATTATTTTTTCTTCCATAGCTTTTTTAAAATAGGCATTATTAATATCATAGTTTCTTTCTAATCCAAGTTTAGTCATTTCATGTATTAAATGTGCGCTATTTGCAAGCGATTTAGTTGGAAGACATCCAACATTTATACAAGTTCCTCCATACATTTTAGGATTTTTTTCTATTATAGCAACTTTTTTACCTTGTTTTGCCATTTTAGCAGCTAATGTTTTACCTGCTTTCCCCCATCCCAATACTAATACATCATATTTTTTCATTTTTCCTCCTATTTAACTTTTCTACTTAGAGATATTACTCCTAAAATATAGAATAATACTCCACTAATTATTAATATAAATACACTTATTATATTACTTAATTCTTTACCATTAAATGTATATATCATCCCTAAATTTTCATTTATTACATTCACGACTTCAACCGGCAAACTTGAGGTAATATCTTTTGTAAATATTTGTCTTAAAAGACTTGCCGCGTGAGATGTAGGAAATATTTTAACTATAGTTTGCATAAATTTAGGTAAATTCCCTATAGGCATATATATACCTGTTAAAAATCCTGATAATACTCCTATTATACTTGCAGCAGTAGAATATGCTGAATGCGTTTTTAAAAATGAAGTAATAAAGAATATCATAGATGAATTTGTAAAATCAGCTAAGATTATTACTCCTATTATTTTAAGCATAGAATAAATATCCAAAATATCGCCACCACGAAGAAATAGTATAATTAAAGAGAAAAATAAGAATATTAAAGAAACCAAGAACCCTATAAAAAAGGCACTTAATATATATCCTCCTACTAATTCTCTTTTAGTTATAGGAGAACAATTAAAATCTTTATTTATACCTTTATTTTCATCTTCTATTCTTTTACCAAAAATACCTACAGTACAAGTAATAGTTGTTGTAGCTATAAGTCCTGCAACAAGCCATGAATCAAGTAAAATACCCGCTTTATCAAAACCAGCTAAACTACTTTTAAATATATTTCCTGTAAATAATAAATATATTCCCAACATAATAAAATTTGAAAGCATTGATAAAAATACATTCATTTTATCTCTAAAAAATATCGTGACATTCCGTTTAACTATAACAAAAATCATTTTAATTCCTCCCCTGTTAAAGATATAAAGGCATCTTCCATACTTCCTTTTATAACTTCAAACCCTGAAATTTCATTTTCTACCTTTTTTAATATCTCTATACTATCAAGAGTATTTTTTATTTTTATTATAGCCTTATTATTCTTTATTGTATAATCATAATTTTTAATTATATCTTTCAATTTTTCTACTTTTTCTATATCTAATATCAACTTATTTGTAGAAAAAGATTCTCTTAAATAACTAGGTGTACCCGTAGCAATTATATTCCCTTTATTAAGTATAACAATATAATCTGCATTAAGAGCTTCTTCCATATAATGTGTTGTTAGAAATACAGCCATATTATTTTCTTTTTGTATTCTAATTATAGTTTCCCAAATGCTTTTTCTACTTTGTGGATCAAGACCTGTGGTTGGCTCATCTAAAAATAATATTTTAGGTTTAGTAATTAAAGCTCTTGCAATATCAACTCTTCTTTTTTGACCTCCTGATAAAGTGCCATAATATTGATCTAAAAAATCTGATATATGAGTCATTTCAGAAACTTCTTTTATCCTTTTATCTAATTCTAATTTATCAAAACCATAAAGACTTCCACGAATAATAAGATTTTCTTCAACACTCAAAGTATCATCAAGTAAACTATTTTGAAAAACTATACCTATAACTTTTTTTATTTCAGTATCATCTTTTCCAACAGTTTTACCATCTACTATTATATTTCCTGAATCACTTTTCAAAAAAGTACATATCATTTCTATAGTTGTAGTTTTTCCAGCACCATTAGTTCCTAAAAAGGCAAATATTTGACCTTTTCCAACATAAAAACTTATATCATTAACCGCTATTTTTGAACCATAAACTTTTTTAATTTTATTCACTTCTATGATTTTGTCCAATAAATTTACTCCTTTATAGACAAAAAATATACCGGAGTATATTTTTGCCAAAAATTATTTACTTAATCTATATGTATCCATAGCTATCATCATTTCTTCTGCTGTTTCTATTTTATAAATTTTAACTTTAGATTCAGGTTTTGAATATTCAACATTTCCAGAAATTCTTTCATTATTTTTTTCATAATCTAATTCTATACCTAAAAATTCTAAACCTTTGAATATACCTTCACGAGCATAAGCTGCATTTTCTCCTATACCTCCAGTTACGGCTATAGCATCAACACCACCTAAAGCTACTATATATGAACCTATGTACGATCTAATTCTATAACACCACATATCATAAGCAAGTTTAGCTCTTTCATCTCCTGATTTTACTCCATTTTGTATATCTCTAAAGTCAGAACTCTTACCAAATATACCTAAGAATCCTGATTTTTTATTCATTCTTGCATCTATTTCTTTAATATCTAATCCTCTTTTTTGCATAACATAAAGAACTGCTGCTGGATCTATATCTCCACAACGAGTACCCATCATTATACCGGCAAGAGGTGTAAGTCCCATAGATGTATCTATAACTTTACCATTTTTTACAGCACTTATTGATGCCCCATTACCTAAATGACATACTATTATCTTAGAATCTTTCTTACCTAAAAGATCTGCTACTACTCCTGAAACATATTTATGACTAGTTCCGTGGAATCCATATTTTCTAACTTTTAATTCTTTATAATCTTCTAAAGGTAAAGGATAAGTATATACAGCTTTTTCCATAGTTTGATGGAAAGCAGTATCAAATACAGCAACATTTGGTTTACCTGGTAATAATTCTCTCATAACTTTTATACCCATAACATTTGCTGGATTATGCAATGGAGCAAGTTCTGAAATTTCTTCTAATTTTCTGATAACTTCATCATCTACTAAAACTGAATCATCAAAATATTCTCCACCATGAACTACTCTATGTCCTACAGCTTCTACTTCGTTTACTGTTTGTATAACTCCATGTTCACCAGTTAATTCATGTAAAACTAAATCTATTGCAACCTTATGATTATCTAAAGGTTCTGGTCTTTCTATAACTTGATATGAATCCACTAAATTTTTATATGTAAATATCGGATCTGATATACCAATTCTTTCACATATTCCTTTTGCTAATGTTTTATTTCCTTCTATATCAATTAATTCAAATTTTAATGATGAACTTCCACTATTTATTACTAATACTTTCATATTTAATACTCTCCTATAATGTTAAAATTTCACAAAATTCTGCAGCCTCTGCACAAGTTATAGCAACTACATCTACTATATCATCTACACTACATCCACGAGATAAATCATGTACTGGTCTTGCAAGACCTTGTATTAATGGACCTAAAGCTTTCGCTTTAGCAAATCTTTGTACAAGTTTATACCCTATATTACCAGAACAAAGATCTGGGAATATTAAAACATTTGCAGCACCTGCAACGTTTGATCCTTTTGCTTTTTGATCTGCAACTTCAGGAACTATTGCAGCATCTAATTGCAATTCTCCATCAAATTCAAAACCAACTTTTCTTTCTTCTAAAATCTTATAAGCTTCTCTCATTTTAGTAACTTGTTCACCTTCTGCTGAACCTTTAGTAGAATATGTTAAAAGTGCAACTTTAGGATTTTGTATTTTGGCAATAAAACGTGCTTTTTCAACAGCAGATTCAGCTATATCAGCTATTTGAGGTGCTGTTGGATTGGGTAGAACTCCACAATCTGAGAATATTAGAGTTCCATTTTCTCCATATTCTTTAGTTTCTGTTAACATAACAAAAGAACTTGAAACAGTTTTAAGTCCTTTTCTTGGACCAATAACTTGAATTGCAGCTCTTAATACACTTGCAGTTGGTGAATTTGATCCTGCTACCATACCATCAGCTACACAATTTCTAACAAGCATAGCTCCAAAAAATCTTGAATCATTAAGTATTATTTCACGTGCTTGTTCCTCTGTAATTCCTTTTTTAGATCTTAAATGTACAAATTGTCTTATAAACTCTGGAGTTTTTTCATAAGATAACGGATCTATAATTTGAACTCCTTCTAAAGATACTCCAATTTTTGCAGCTTTTTCTCTTACTTGATAATCCTTACCAACTAATATTATATTTGCAAATCCTTCATTTTTTATTTTTTCCGCAGCCCTTAAAACTCTTTCATCTTCCGACTCAGGAAGAACTACTGTCTTTGCAAAAGCTTTCTCTGTTTCCTTTATCTTTTCAATTAAATCTACTGCCATCATATCCTCCTTATATATTAAACATTATTTTAATTTTTCTTAATTTAATTCTACAATAAATACTAATTTTAAGCAACTTTAATTTTAATAATAAACATATTTTTTATAAATTATAATAAATTTAGGGTATTATTAATTTTTTAACTTGTTAAAGTTTCATATAATGCACTAC
>CAURNT010000043.1:0-4620 GCA_963526495.1 uncultured Streptobacillus sp.
TTAGAAACGGAGGAAAAAATGCAAAAAATAGATTTTTATTATCATCATGATGAACATTTTAAAAAACAATTGAAGTCAAAAAAAACTATATGGATTTCATTGATTTTAACATTAATATTTGCTTTTTTAGAATTGTTTGGTGGAATATTTAGTAATTCATTATCATTAGTATCAGACTCTTTTCATATGTTTTCAGATGTTGCAGCATTAGTAATATCTATGAGAGCTATATATTATTCAGAAAAAAAACCAACAAAGAGATTTACTTTTGGATATTTAAGATTTGAGATATTAGCTTCATTTTTAAATGGTCTAGCACTTTGTGTAATTTCTTTAGGAATATTATATGAATCAATAATAAGATTTATACATCCAGTAAATGTTGATTTTAAAACGATGGGAACCATTGCTGTTATAGGATTGATTATTAATATAGTATTAACTGTAATTTTAACAATTAGTTTAAAAAGCGAAGAAAATATGAATGTTAAAAGTGCTTTATTACACTTTACAGGAGATATATTAAATTCAATAGGGGTAATAGTTGCAGCATTTCTTATTCATTTTACAGGAAATATATTATATGATATTATAATAAGCTTTATAATAAGCATTGTTATATTCATAGGTGGAGTAAAGATATTAAAAGAATCAGGGTATATTTTAATGGAAACAGTTCCTGAAGGGCTAGAAATAGAAGAAATTAGAGAAAATATTTTAAAAGTAGATGAAAATATACAAGATATACATGAATTTCATTTGTGGAGTATTACGGAGGATAAATTTAGTCTATCTTTTCATGTTTTATTAAAAAAATATAACGGAGTAAATGACTATGTTATAGTTAAAAATATTTCTGATATGTTAAAAGAAAAATATGGGATAGAACATGTAAATATACAAATAGAAAATTTAGAAATAAATGAACATTAATTAAATAGGAGCTGTCCACAAATAGAATAATTATCTAAAAACAAAAGAGGAATTTTGATTAAATTTTAATAAAATAACTTGATTATTAAAATTTTTTAATTTTCCTCTTTTTATTATTCTTTTAATAAAAAAATAACCAATTATACTCATAAATACAGATTTTATTACTATTTTATGGTGTAATTAGTTATGAATTATCAATTAATTTACTCAATTAATAATATAACATCTCAAGGACAATTGCCTTTTTGAATCTACTTTTGCGGATGAATATTAAATAAATATGTTGCTAATAACAACACTATGTATTGACGAGCAACGAAAATAAGAATATAATATAGACAAGATTGGAGGTTATATTATGGCAAAAACAAATCTAAATATCAGAACAGATAAAGATATAAAAGACCAAGCAGAAGTAATATTTTCTGAATTAGGGCTTAATATGACAACTGCTATCAATATGTTTTTAAGAACAATCATCAGAGAAAATGGAATTCCTTTTAATTTAAAATTAGAAATACCAAATAATACGACTATCGCAGCTATTAAAGAGGGAAAAGAAATAGCTCATGATAAAAAGGTTAAAGGATATTCAAATATGGATGATTTAAGAAAAGCGCTTGAAGTATGAAATATGAGGTAAAATTTACAACTCAATTTAAAAAAGACCTTAAACTTGCAAAAAAGCAAAACAAAGACATAGAAAAATTATTTGCGGTTGTAGAATTATTAGCTAATGGAGAAAAGTTAGATTTTAAGTATAAGGATCATGATCTATCAGGGAATTACAAAGGAACAAGAGAGTATCATATTGAACCAGACTGGCTCTTGGTTTATGAATATCAAAATGATGTACTTGTTTTAATGTTGTATAGGTTAGGTTCGCATTCTGAACTATTCAAGAAATAAATTTTAATTAACAAAAAACAACTGGGAACTGTCCACAAATAGAATAATTATCTAAAAACAAAAGAGGAGTTTTAATTAAATTTTAATAATTAAATTAGAAAACTTAGTTATAAAATAAAAGGAGTGAAAATTAAAATAAAATTAAAATTCACTCCATTTTTTTTAGGCTTTTTCACGTTTTATATTCTATTTGTGGACAGACCCTATTTTAATAAAATATTTTA
The DNA here is from genome assembly GCA_963526495.1 of uncultured Streptobacillus sp. Classification (GTDB taxonomy): domain Bacteria; phylum Fusobacteriota; class Fusobacteriia; order Fusobacteriales; family Leptotrichiaceae; genus CAURNT01. Next base: position 2,070 of record CAURNT010000043.1, read on the forward strand.
GAAACTATCATATATATTATAGGAGCAAGTCCAACTGTAAATAATCCTGTAACAATAATTGCAAGTCCAGACATTGACCCTTGAATTTCTCCTAATTCAATAGCTTTACTTGTTCCTACAGCATGTGATGTTGTTCCAAGAGATATACCTTGTGCAATAGGATGATGTATGTGGAAAATATCAAATATTAATTCTCCAAAAACTGCCCCAATATTACCACAAATTATAACCATTATAATAGTTATAGCTTGAATTCCTTGTATTTGTTCAGAAACACCCACAGCTATTGCTGTTGTAACAGATTTAGGTAATACAGAAGATAATATTTCTTTATCTACATCAAGAAGAGCCATAGATATAGCAAGAAGAGATGTAAGAACTAATGTACTAAATCCTATACTAAATAGTATTTCTTTATAATATTTCTTTAATAAATTAAAGTTTTTGTATAAAGGAATAGCTAGAGCAACTGTTGCAGGAATTATCATTGTATTAAAAATTTCTGCACCGTTGTAATAATTTTCATAAGGAATTTTAAATGTTTCAAGAAAAACTATTATAAAAATTAATGAAAGTACAAGAGGATTAAGTAGAGAACTCTTGACTTTATCTGATAATTTTTTAAATAAAACAAATGTTATTAATGTTAAAAACATTCCAAAAAGAGGGTCTTTAGTTAGTTCCATTAGATTCATTTTTTTCACCTCTCTTAATTAAATGTTGAGTTAATCTTCCAACAAAAATTAAAGAAATTATTGTTGAAATAAAACAAATAATAGCAAGTAAAACCCAAATATTCTTTATTTTATTAAAATTAGATATTATTGCAACTCCAGCGGGTATAAATAATATAGCAAGATTATCTGTAAGGAAATTTGAAGTTTTTTCTACTCCTTCAAGTTTAATTATTTTAAACTGAAGAGATAAGAAAAATAGAATAAGTCCTATTACAGAACCAGGTACTGGGATACCTGTTGTTTTACTTATAGTTTGTCCTAAGAAAGAAAATCCTAGGATATATGTTAATTCTATTAAAATATTCATTTTTGTACCTCTTTATTTTCAAGTAAACTATTTAAGCCTTTTATAAATTCAGATTTTGTAAAAGGTTTTGAAATTAAACCTTTTGCTCCAGATTCTAAAGCAAGTTTTTGATAATAAGGAATAAATAACATAGATGAGCAAATGATAATATTTGCATTAGGATTTTTAGATATAATCCTTTCTGTTGCTTTTAATCCATTTAATACAGGCATGTTAATATCCATTATTACGATAGAAGGGTTAATTTCCTCAAATTTTTCAAGAGCACAAAGACCATTGTCAGCTTCGTGCACATAAAAATTATATGATTCTAAAATTTCTCGTATATTTTTTCTAATATATGAGTTATCATCAACAACAAGAGCAATTTTTTTCATATTAAACCTCTAGATTAAATATTTCTACGATTTTTTTTGCTTCACCATCATTATGATTAGTTTCTATTATTTCTAAATCTTTAGCCATTTCTTTTAAAAGGTATATAGCATTACCCATAACAAAGCCACGACCAACTTCTGTAAGCATTTCAAAATCATTTACAGAATCCCCAAAAGCTATGGCTTCTTCTAGTTTTATTCCATCTCTTTTTAAAACAAATTCAGCAGCAAGAGCTTTATTAGAATCATTAGAAAAGATTTCTAAACAATGTTCTCCTACAAAGACCATATTTAAGTTTTTGTTAGTAAGTTCTTCTCTTAATTTTTTTTGAAGTTTCAATAAACTTTCGTGCTTACCAATAAAATGCATTTTATTGTATGTTTTAGAAATGAATTCTTCTTGAGAAACCGTGTTAGGGAAATAAGGTTTATCAGGTCTCATAGTTCTATAATATTCTTCTGCTTTTTTATCACGAACAAGCCATACATTTCTAAAATATCCATTTATTAATAAATCTTCTCCACAAGATTTATAGTCTATGCTTGCAATTTCTTTAACAGTTTCAAGATCAAGTGTAGAATTATGTATTTCATTACCCTCTTCATCTAAAATTCTTGTACCGTTAACAGTTATTAATGGTATTTTTACACCTATAGATTCAGCAATTTCTCGAGTAGAAGCTTCTAGTCTACCAGTTGCTATATAGAACTTATAACCACTTTCAACAAGTTTACGTATAACTTTTTTACTGTATTCGCTAACTTCGTGATTATTATTTAATAGCGTCCCATCTAGATCTGTAACGACTGCTTTAAACATATTTATCCTCTCCATATCTTTTTTTGTATTTGATTTAATTATATCTCAATAAATTTAAAAAATCAAATATTTGAGTATATATAAATGTACCAATAAACTTTTTATTTTTCATCTTAAGTTAATTGGTACATTTTATTTTTCTATATTTTTTTATTTTTCATATCTAATTTCACCGAATATATATGTTATTATTTTTTTTATTGTTCCATCTTTTTTATAAATAAAAGATTTTCCATCTTTTTCATCGTCTTTGTAATTTCCTTTTTCTTTAATTTCCCCAGTTTCGTAATAAGTTTTAAATGGTCCATCT
>CAURNT010000044.1:0-4108 GCA_963526495.1 uncultured Streptobacillus sp.
TTCTTATGCTTTCAACAAGTTACAAGAATTAGGAAACTTAGTGAGTGTGTTTCCGTCTCCTTACGGAGTATCATTCATTCTTATTTCAGCATGATGAATGATATATGGCTGCATAGTCATAGGTTTCCGTCTCCTTACGGAGTATCATTCATTCTTATAAACTGGTAATTTTACCGATTATGACATCACTATGGGATGGTTTCCGTCTCCTTACGGAGTATCATTCATTCTTATTCTGGAAAGACAGAAATTCATTCAAGAAAGGTAGGTGAGTTTCCGTCTCCTTACGGAGTATCATTCATTCTTATTTTATACTGCTGCATATTATGAGATACGAGGAGTAAAAATTAGTTTCCGTCTCCTTACGGAGTATCATTCATTCTTATACAAAATGAAATTAAAAATTTAAAAGAAATGGTATTAAATGTTTCCGTCTCCTTACGGAGTATCATTCATTCTTATTAAAAAATATAATTGAAATTATAGAGAATGAAAAAAACGTTTCCGTCTCCTTACGGAGTATCATTCATTCTTATGAAAATAAAAAAATTTAAGGAGTGGTAAAAAATGAAAAGTTTCCGTCTCCTTACGGAGTATCATTCATTCTTATGGACATTAGAAAATGAATATATAGCCGATAAAACGGCACTTTGTTTCCGTCTCCTTACGGAGTATCATTCATTCTTATCAAAATATATACTGACATAGCTTGGTGTGGTGCTACTAGTTTCCGTCTCCTTACGGAGTATCATTCATTCTTATTATGGATTAGTATATAATACTGGAGATTGTATTATGAGTTTCCGTCTCCTTACGGAGTATCATTCATTCTTATTAGAGGAGTGATTAGTATGACAATGAACGAAGTATTAGAAGTTTCCGTCTCCTTACGGAGTATCATTCATTCTTATATATGAATAAAAAATCTTTTTTCATAGATAGAAAATCAAAAAGTTTCCGTCTCCTTACGGAGTATCATTCATTCTTATGGAGTTTGATATACTTGTAAACGGTAATTTATGCGAATTAGTTTCCGTCTCCTTACGGAGTATCATTCATTCTTATTTTTCCCGTTTTTTTCTAGTGAACTTGAAAAAACTTCATGGTTTCCGTCTCCTTACGGAGTATCATTCATTCTTATATGATACTTATTCAAGTTAATTGAATATTAGACGGGTTTCCGTCTCCTTACGGAGTATCATTCATTCTTATTGTAGGCTCTCGGTTGTATCCATAGGATACGAAGTTGTTTCCGTCTCCTTACGGAGTATCATTCATTCTTATACGATAGTTTTATAATGGATAAATACGAATTAGACGGGTTTCCGTCTCCTTACGGAGTATCATTCATTCTTATTTTTTACCACACTTGTTAGTGGTAAACAATGCTATAGAGTTTCCGTCTCCTTACGGAGTATCATTCATTCTTATTTAATAACACTCTTTTAATCCTCTATACTTAAAAAAGTTTCCGTCTCCTTACGGAGTATCATTCATTCTTATTTAAAAAATTAGTGGGGATCTTAAAACCTCATAAAAAAATCTGGTTTCCGTCTCCTTACGGAGTATCATTCATTCTTATATACCTTTAATAAAAAGTCAATACCTTTTTTAAAAATATTGTTTCCGTCTCCTTACGGAGTATCATTCATTCTTATCCTACGGTCAAAAAAGTCTTTTATTGCAATATGTTTTTAGAATGTTATCGTGCAATATTTTTATTTTTGAAATTTTTTTGTTTATTTCAGAAGAAAGCATCTTTAACTCCTCATTTTTTACATATCGTCTAACTAATATCTTTTTATAATCTTAGGATTTCTCTCAGTGTAGTTACATACTAACATGTTTTATTTAAATTTTCAATAAATAAAAAATCTCCCAATATTAATTGAGAGATTCTATATTTTTAAAAAAAATAATAAGCTTTATTTTCATTTTCTGCTTCTGAATTTTCTCCATATATTTCAGTTATTACATTTTGATTTAAACGATAAATTCTTATTAAATCTTCAGGTTTAGCATATCTATTAATTCTTTCAACAAGTAACTTATATTTTTCTCTTGTTAACAAACATTCAAAAGCTGATCTTTGTATTCTAAAACCAAAAGCACTTAAAAGTTTTGATAATTGTGTTCTTCTCTTATTTGAAATAATATCGTAGATTACAATAACAGTGAAATTATCCTCAAAAATTTCTTTTTCAAAATCCTCATCTAAAAAATCCCAATTCTCCATAATATCACCTTATTAAAACTGGATTATAAATATCTGCATCACTTGCTTCTAAAGCTTTAATTAATAACATAACTTGATATTCAATTATTCTTCTAAAACTCATCTTATATGGAACTTCCTTTATATAGGAAACTTCTTGTCTAAGACGTTTTTCAAATTGTTCTACAAATTTTTCACAAGCTTTTTTATTTAAAAACACTCCTCCACTTTTTTCATCAAAATCAAAATCTTCATAAGTAATTTTATTATTATTCAAAAGTGCTATTACCAAGGAGTCAACTAAAATAGCTCTCCATTCTTCCATTAAGTCAGAACAAAGTGCAGGGTGCTTATGCCTATCTGAATGTAGGAATGCAGCATAAGGATTTAATCCTTTTGTTACCAAAATTGTGAATATCTCATAATGTAAAAGTGTGTAACCAAAGCTTATTACCGCATTGAAAGGATCTTTAGGAGGTCTTTTTGTTCTTGTTTTAAAGCTATATTTTTTATCTATAATTTGATTTAATGCATTGAAATATAGTCTTGCTAAATAACCTTCAACTCCCATAAGTTCCTCTATTGTTTTAGCATTATTTATATCTTTTATTATTCCAAACATAGTTGTTATTGTGCTAGATAAAACATCATTTTTCAATTCTTTATTTGCACGAATAAGTATAGTTCTCTGGTTAGTTGCTTTACCTTTAATAAATTTTTTAGCTATTTCTAAGCAAAATTCTTTATCATCACTTTTTCTAAATTGCTCTCTTTGTCTATCTATATTTATATTGCTAGTAGACTCTAGTCTACCAAAATAAGAACCATTTTTAGAAAGAAAAGTAACATGAATACCTTTAGCAAGTAAATTATGCATACAAGTTGTACTTAATTGTATAGCTCCAAATATAACAATGTTGTCAATATTTTCTATTGGAATAGATTTAGAGTCATCATTTGTGTATGTTATAAGTAGTCTGTTTTCTTTATACCTTAAAACTATTCCTTGTTCATAGATATATAGATTACTCATTATTCTACCTCTTTTATTTTAATAATTTTACTATTTCTTTGTTTATATTGTCATACACTTCAACCATTTCTTTTTTATAACCAAGTGAATTATAAAATTTATTAAAGAAATCTAAAATTTTGCTATTGATTTGTTCAACTGTTGTTTCACTTTCTCTATTAAAATCTTCTCTACTTATTGATTTCAATTCATGAGCTAGTGTATTTCTAACATTTTTCATTTTTGCTAAGGTTTCAGCTAGACTTATAAAATAATCAATATTCATTATACTAGCTAATTTTTTTTCTTTTTTTAAATAATATTTTATTGTAGATGCTAAAGTTTGTGCTGATATATAAACATCATCTTTTAAATATTCTCTTTTTAAATCTTCTTTTATCATTTCTTTTAAATCTTCTTCTAATCTTTTCAATTCTATTTTATATCCATGACTATCTTTTCTAAAAAGTTCATCTAGATTCTTTTTCATTATATCCTTTAAAATTGATAGATACAGTTTGACAATTATTGGTTCTAACATCAATGTATATGATGAAATATCCTCAGCTTTTTGTTTTATATTTGCTAATGCAAAGCAATCCACTATTTGATACCAGCTAGGAATTCTTGTGATATTTTTATCTTTTGTAAAGTAATATAGTCTATTATAATCTTTATTATTTAAAGAATTTAATTTTTTATTACATTCTAATCCTTTTAAATCTGTTCTTTCAATAGCAAAATTTACTAAAGTATTTAATTCTAAATTTTTATAATTTTTTAATATTAGAGAACAGTAAGTTTCAAGCTCATATTTATCTATGTCTTGAAATAAATCTTTTATAGAAAAATTTTCATTTAAAGAAAAATCTATTTTATAT
>CAURNT010000045.1:0-3185 GCA_963526495.1 uncultured Streptobacillus sp.
CTGCTTTAATGATAACAATATTTGCTTTACAAGATAGCTTTGGAACTGCTTGTAATATTACAGGTGATGGAGCTTTGGCACTTATCCTTAATGGAATATTTAAAAAGAAACAAACAAATTAATAAATAAGTAGTTGTTGTAAATTATAATTTTTATTGTTATTTTACAACAACTTTTTTTATAAAAAATGAGTTTTGTTCTGGTCAAGTAAAATTGTAACAGTAACATCTAATTAAAAATTAATTTCTTTATTTACCTATTTAAAGCTTCTTCTTTTCTCATATGGTGTCATATGATTGTTGTAAGAATGTGGTCTTACATGGTTATACCATACATATGCAAATTCCTCTATTGATTCATATATCTCTTTTTCTGTTTTGTAATAGTAATGATTTATTAACTCATTTTTTAATGTATTAAAATATCTTTCCATTGGTGCATTATCATAAGGACATCCTGCTCTACTCATACTTTGTTGTATCATATTTTTTTCACAATACTCTACAAATTTCTTTGAAGAATACTGGCTTCCTTGATCACTATATAATATTATCTTATTCCTTATTTTTTTTACTTTTCTTAATGCTTTTTCTAATGTTTTTATTGCTAATTCACTTGTCATTTCCTTATCTGTTATACTGGATACGATACTTCTGTCATATAAATCTAAAATACTACAGTTGTATCTAAAGCTTCCATCTGTTAATTTTAAATATGTAAAATCTGTACACCAAATTTTATTAGGTTCTGCGACATAAAAATCTTGCTTCAATAAATTTTCAAAAATTTTATGAGGCTTACCTTTTTTGTAATTAGTTTTTTTAGTTCTTACAATAAAAAAGAGTTTTAGTTCCTTATTAAAATATTTATGTACAGTAGTTTTACTAATATTAATGTTATACAATCTTTGTAAAAATTTTTTAATTTGTCTATGACCTAATATATCATTATTAGAATGATAAATCTCTTTAATTTTACTTTTTATATTTTCTTTTTCCTGAACACTTTCCTTTTTTCTATTTTTAAGATAATTGTAATAAGCATTAGGATAGATATTAAGTCTTCTTAGTAACCATCTAACCCCAAATAGAAAACTATATTTTTGAATGAAACGATAAGCCATTAATCGATTTCCTTCGCGAAGAATGCCACTGCTTTTTTTAAGAATTGGTTTTCTTTTTTAGTTTCTTCAAGTTCTTTATGAAGTCTAAGATTTTCTTTCATATAGTCGTATTCATGATTGGCTTTTTCATTAATTTGGCATTCATCATGGAATTGTCTAACCCAATTAGAAATAGTAGCAACAGAAACAGAGAATTCATTAGATATACTCTTTTTAGTTCTACCTTCTTCAAGGAAAAGTCTAACAATTTTTTTCTTAAATTCAATATCATATTTATTAATCATAGAAACCTCCATAAAATATTTTATCTTATTAGACTCTTGTGTTACAATTCTATTATACCACTACATTTTATATGATTAAAAAGTATTTCTTTTTCATTTTTATATTTATAAAATCTTTATTATCTATTTATATCAACAAAAAAGCATTAATCTTAAATGAATATAATATAACTAAAAATAAATTTAAATTTTTAAATTCTATTAAGAAATAAAATTTTATATTTGATTTTAAAATTTAAGAAATATTAAAATATGAATAATTTTAATAAATATAACGCTATAAAATAAAAATTATTGACAAAAAAACAGAATTAAAATAAAATAAAAGAAATAAATTTAGATTTTATATCTATCATAGTTTCAAATTTTTACTTTTTTTAGAAATAAAATAGCTGGATTTAAAGAATTATATTAAATATGTATATGTTAAGTTTAGAATACAATTAGGTAGTTTCTTAATATTTATATATAATAAATAAAATGAAGAGGGATAGTATGCCAGTAGAAGATTTTGTAAAATATATGACACAAGCAAAAGGAATATTTTATTCTTTATACAATTGTCCTATTAGAAATATTCAAGTAGAAGAAAATAATAAAGATGTAATTTCTTTTTTAATAGAAAGTGAAAAACCTTTAACTGGTGGAAAATATAAAGTAGTTATTCCTATTAAAAAAGACAAAAAAATATAGTGATGCTGTATGTTTGAAAAGATATATTTTAAATTTAAGTTAAATAAAAATCAGTCTTTAATGTATCAAATAATGATAATACTTATGGAAGAACATAAAAAAGCACGGTTATGTAAAGATTCTATAGGGTATTATGATGGTGCAAATACTCTTACATTTGATAAAAAACAATGGGAAAAAATGAAAAAGAAAATACTTTTTTTATTGTCTGAAAACTATAAAGAATTTTTTAAAAATATGAATGATAAGTATATTATTGGCTTATTCCCAGAAGAAAAAGATTCTAATTGTGCTTTAAAAATACAACTAACTAAAAGAGAAAATATAGAAAGAGAAAGCAGTACTAGTAACAATAGTAATAATAAGGATCAAGAAGAAAAAATTTTCTTAAAAGAAAATATTTTCAATGAAGACTACTATATAGCTTTTATAATTTATAATAAAGGTTATAGTTATCAATACAATGGCTACAAAAAAACAAATGATAAATTAATGATAACTGCTAACAGGTTTGTAATGTTAACATTCTTTTATTATATCTTTAGTTGGGGTATTGATAAAAAATTAGAAATTTTTGATTTTTTAAAAAATGTTTATTTTAATACTTTTTATTTTTTATTTGGAGATTTTAGTATTTCTTTTAAATTCATTTTGATATACTTATTTTTAAGAATAATTGAATATTTTATAGAAAAATTTTTTAAATAAAAGCTACTTAATTTTAATAGAAAATCACAAATCAAACTTGAAGTAATGATTTGTGATTATATGAATATAACTAACTTAATTTTTTATATAAACATTTCAAAATAAAAGTATTTAGATATCAAATTCTAAAAATTTAGTTTTTATACTATAATTTTGTAATTCTTCAAAATTTTTCTTTAATACTTCTTTATAAGTTTTTAACTGACTTTCATCCTTTCCACCAGTTTTAAAATCTACTATATAGATTTCCCCTGTTCCGTTTCCATTATCTTTTATCATAAGTCTATCTATTCTATATTCTTTCTTTTCTTCATAGTCATATAAAACATATTCAGAATAAATATGATCCCATTTTTTAGAAAAAATTTCTTTATCCT
>CAURNT010000046.1:0-3175 GCA_963526495.1 uncultured Streptobacillus sp.
TTTATATATACATTTCCAGAACTAGGATTTATTAAACCTATTAACATCTTAACTAGAGTTGATTTCCCCTACAATGTCAAGTAATCGATATTCAAAAAGCACTTAAATTTCTGAGTTTAATTTTACTAATTTTTAAGTGCTTTTTATCTAGTTATTTTATTTTTGTCCTATGTCTAAATCTTTACATATTTTGTTGAACGACCACTGCCTACCTGTTTTATCTTTTCATCGTCTTGCAATTCTTTCAAGGCTCGTTCTATTGTCCTTTGAGATATATCAGTACAAAGAATCATAATATCTTTTTTAGAAAGAGGTTCTAGTGATTTTTGAATAACAGAAAATACCCTTTCCGGTGAAGTTAGTTTTTCTTTCCCAATTAAGTTAAATCTGTCATCACATTCCTTATATGCTTTTAAGAAAATCCCTAACATATACTTTATGAACGGAAGTTCATCATTTTTCCCGGTATGCCATTTTTCACTGGAATTTTGTAATTCTTCATAATAAGAATCTTTACTTTCTTCAATAAGCATCTCTATACTGATATATCTTCCAACAAAATAACTGGACTTATATAGCAAAAGAAGTGTCAATATCCTGCTCATTCTTCCATTTCCATCATCAAAGGGATGAATACATAAGAAATCATGTATCAGTGCTGGGATTAGAATTAGTGGTGGAATGTTTGCTTTCACTGCTTCGTTGTAAGCTTCCACCATTTCATCAAAATAATTTTCTGTTTCAAAACTGCTTACCGGTTGAAATCGTATTTTTCTATTTCCGAAAGCATCTACTTCTACAATGGTGTTATCCATCGTCTTAAATTTTCCCTTGTGATTTACGTAGGAATAAGAATACAACTGATTATGAAGTGTTAAGATGTCATTTTTATTAAATCCTATATAGTCATAATTTTCATGGATTATATCAAGTACATGTCTATACCCTGCAATTTCTTCTTCATTTCTATTTTTCGGTTCTACTTTTTTATTCATCAGTTCTTTAAGTCTTGTGTCATTGGTATAAATTCCTTCAATAGCATTGGAAGACTTTGTACTTTGTATTTTTGCAACATCTATCATCTTTTTTAAAATATCAGGATAATTTTCGACATAAAGTTCCTGCTTTCCCTTATATTCATGGATTTTTGCAATGGTATGATATATATTAACAGGTAAAGATAGTTCCATAAGTTTTAAATAATTAAATTTTCTCAAAACATAACCTCCTTTTTTCATAGCCATTATATCATATTTGGCTATGAAAAATCAATAATGGCGAGAATAATCTCGCCATTCTTCCTATTTTGGCGTATTAAATTTTAATTTGGCGAAATTATGAGGCTTTCAATAAATTATTCTCATCTAAGGAATTACTATCAAATTCTTTCCTTGAAACAATATTCTTTGATTTTACTTCTTCCAACTTCATACATTTATTATCTTATCAAACTTATTCAAGTATTCTTCATTATATTGATGTGTTATCATTATAACTGTTTTACTACTTTCTAAGAATATATTTTCTAACTTTTCTCTTAAATTCTTATCTAAATTCACAAAAGCTTCATCAATTATTACTACATCTCTATTAAAGTATATAGCTCTTGCTATATTTATTCTTTGCTTTTGTCCTTGTGATATATTTTCTTCATTCAAATACATTTCTTTATCTATATTATCTAATTCTAATAATTTTATTATTTCCTCTACTCTTAATTTATCTTCATTATACAAAGATATATTATCATATATATTAGCTTCTAAAATATAGTTATTTGAATCTATAAAACTTATATTATCAAATATGTACTCTTTTGATATATTTTCTATATCTACTCCATTTATATATACATTTCCAGAACTAGGATTTATTAAACCTATTAACATCTTAACTAGAGTTGATTTCCCACTACCTGAATCTCCTATTATCAGATATTTTCTACTTTTTTCAAAATTATAGCTTACATCCTTAAAAATTTCTTTATCATCATATAATAAACAGATATTATGTAAAGTAATATTTTCTATATCATTTTCTAAGTAAGTCTTTTCTTCAACAACATTTTCAAAAACATCTTCATATTTAGATAATACCCCTTTACCTACTCCAATATTTTCAAGCATAGTATTAATACTAACAAGAGATCTTGTTGTATTAGATAATATACTTTTAATTGCAAATAATACACCTATTGTTATTTGGTTATATATAACTAAAATAAAGGTAGCTGATAAAACTAAAGTAAAAGAAAATATATTAGTTATTTCAAATATAAAAGAATAAATAGTTTTCATTTTTTCAAGTTCTTTCTTTTTATTTATCAAATCATCATACTTTAAATTTATTATATCATAGTAATTTTTCTCATTATTAAAAAAGTTGAAAACTCTAAATTTCATCAAAAATGATATTATACTATTTACACTTGTATTTATCTTAATACTTTTCTCCTTACCTATGTTATTTAATTTTTTATTAAATGTAACTGAAATATAGTAAGAAATATAAACTGAAATAATAAAAATTATTAATAAATAGAAATTTATTCTAAACAATATTAAAAAAGTAACTATTAATGTAAAAGATGATAAGTATAAGCCATATATTGATAAAAAATATCCTTTCAAAATATTAACATCTGTATAAATCATAGTCAAATATTCATTATTTTTACCATCATTTATTACATACTTTTGTAATAACATTTTCTTAAATTCAAGCAGCTTTTTTTCTATTATCTTTTCTTTGGAATACTCATAAAAAACTACATATATTAAAAGTACAGAATATGTTATTATTGTTATACACACCCATAACAGAAATAAATTAAAATCTTTTTTGACAATTTGATTTATAATCTGCATAAAACATAGAGGTACAGTTGACTCAATTAACGCTTTTATAAAAGTAATAAATATTAAATAGTAATTTCTTTTTAAAAAATTTTCTTTAGTCACTTTACATCACCACCTATCATATCTAAAAATTCTTTAATAGAAAAATCTATACCAAGTAGTCCATCTGAAAATTTATTTTCTATATTAGAGATAATTTTTGATATTCTTATATTATTCAAAATTTTATAATCACTTTCTTATAACAACATCAAATTTCTTCAAGTATTCTTCATTATATTGATGTGTTATCATTATAACTGTTTTACTACTTTCTA
>CAURNT010000047.1:0-2708 GCA_963526495.1 uncultured Streptobacillus sp.
TCAATTGAAAAAATCTTTTCTAATACCTTATCAAAAAACTCTTTATTCAAATTTTTAAAATTTTTACAAATTATTATTCTAAAGTTATTCACTATCCCCAAAATAGGATTATCTTCAAAAAAAATACTGCTATTTTTGTAATTTAATATTACATCAATTAGTTTTTCAAATTGATTTTCTGTTAAATCCAATTTTGAAATTATTAATATAATATTTTCCAAAGTATCCTTTTTTTCTATATCGTTTTCTTTTATCCAATCAAGTATATTTTTGAGTAGTACAAGTAACTTATCCAAAATTTCTTCTCTACATTTTAAATTTTCTATTTTATATTCATCATTAAATAACTTTTTTAAATCACTGTAACTTAATTCTAACATCATAAAAAAATCAAAATATTCAAATTCTTCTAAAAGATTTCTATTTTTAAACATTTGATTTTTAACCTCAACATCCTTATTTCTATACGACATAAGTAAAATTTCAATATATTTTTTCATAAATTCTGAATAAGGAGAAAACGAATTTCCAAATATTCCATTTAAAGAACAAAAATAGAATAAATCTCTTGACAAAATTTTAGCTTCATCCAATGGTGGTGTTCCTAAGTATGATACTCTTTTTTCTTTTCTTGCCTTATCAAATAATCTATTCATTTCCTTATTTATAGCTTCTAAAGTTGAATATTTGAATATTTCATTAAAAAGTTCCGTTTCATATTTAAAATATTCAAAATATCTATTTTTTAATATTTGATTATTTTTTCTAATATCGTAATCAATTTTTGTATTTATAACGGTTAATATAAAATCGTTCCAAATTATTTTTTCATTTTTCTTATTTGAATTTTCTTTTTCTTCAATCATACTTTCTATTATTTTTTTTGCTTCATATATTTTTTTAAAAAATAAATATCCGTATACAATTATATATTTGTTAATATTATTACTTTCTATGTACTCTTCTACTAAATTTTGAAAATTTTGGTAATCATAGTCACAAATTGTTTCTAAAAATCTTTCTTCTATTTCTATTAATTCTTCAAGATTTTCTTTTTGCTTTTTTCTCTCAGAAGTAATTTCTTTTTCTGAAAAAGGAATAAGTATTTCCTTCTCTTTTCCATTTATATTTTGAACAACTTTTTTTATTCTTGATTTAAATAGCATCTCTTCATATTTTCCTATATCTTTAAACTCTAATCTTATATTTAAAATTCTTTTCCAGTCTTCATCTATATAAATTTCAGAATATTTACTAAGTTTTCTCCAATTGTGTTCTGTTAAATAATTTAAATTTTTGTATATTTCAATATCTATATCTTTTACTATATCCTCTTTTTTATTGTATATATCTGATAAAAACTTAGTCAAAGTTTTTTCATAATTATTATTAAATTGTTCTTTTTTGTCTTCATATAAAACTTTATCATTATTTTCAGTTAAAAGTTTTAATGAAATTCTATTTATCTGTTCACCATTTTCTTCTTCTTTATCATCTTTTTCCGTAAATTCAACAAGGAATGCTTTTCTAGTTTCTTCTTTTAAAATCTCTTTTATCCAATTCATAATTTGTTTTACATTTACATCATTATATGAATAACCTATAAATAATATTGTATTTGTTGTAAATAATCCTTTTATAAGAGTTGAAATTAATTGAAAATTCTTTTCATAATTATCATAATCACTTTTTTTCAAAACTATATTTTTATTTTTAAAATCGCCATGCATTTTTATAAGCATTTTATTTGAACTAGTATATGGTAAATCTTCATCCTTGCTTACAACCTGTAAATTTTTTATTTCATCTTCAATCAATGTATCATAATTTGTTGTAATTATGTAAGTCAAATCCATTTCTTTTAATATTCTATGAATAGAATTAGGAAAATATTTCCCAGAAAATCTTTTTTCTGCAATTTCATAATATTTTAAACTACCATATCTTTCAAAAACTTCTTCTGGTATAGTTAAGTATTCTTTTGATGTAAATTTTTTTATTCCTCTATATTCTGCATAATCTTTTATTAATTCTTTCCAATCTGGTAATCCACTATTTTTAGAAACTCCTGCACCAACAAAAACTATTAACTTTCCTTTTTCTAATTCCTCTGCTAAAAATCTAATATCTTGTTCTAACACTTTTTCTCCTTTAATTTCCAATTTTTATTCTTACTTGTCCTGTTCATATTTTAAAATTCTTTCCCACTTAAACTTCCTATTCAAATTTCTTTTTTATTTTAAAGTCTATCACATAGTTTTCTAATTAACAACTATATTTTGATTAAATATTTAAAAAACACACCTGCCTTTTTCCAAAATCAAGTTATCATATTAGTATAGTAAAATGTGTTTTAAAATTTCTATACATTAAATAAAAATTAATATTTAAAATTTTTGGAGGTTTTTTATGATTTCTTTTGTTTTAGCGATAATCGCTCTTGTTTTAGGTTATGTAGTTTACGGAAAGTTTGTGGAAAAGGTTTTTGGAATAGAACCTAATAGAACTCCACCTTCAATCGAGTGTTATGATGGTGTGGATTATGTGGAAGTTAGCACTCCAAAAGCATTTCTGATTCAATTTCTAAATATTGCCGGAACAGGACCAATTTTTGGAGCTATTGCAGGTGCTTTGTGGGGACCGGCTTCGTTTCTATGGATTGTTTTTGGATGTATTTTTGGAGGAGCAGTTCATGATTTCCTGATTGG
>CAURNT010000048.1:0-2648 GCA_963526495.1 uncultured Streptobacillus sp.
TAGATAAAAATACTTTAAAAAGGGAACTGGATGCCTTTAAAAATATTAAGGATAATTATCCGAAGTATCTTATAACCTTAGATGATGTAATGGTAAATACTGACTATGACGGAATAAAGGTCGTAAATGCTCTGGAGTGGTTGTTGAGGAATTAGGTAAAACCGTAAAATTAAAGAAAATTTTCTTTGTTTACGATAACTTTAGTCTTGACATTATCTTTTGAAAATCAATCAATGGAAAAAATGGAAGTTTCTAATATTGAAAACAAATTGATTGTTAAGTATGGAAAATTTTCAAAAATTAAACTTAATATATTTTTTTAAATTTTAATTGAGAGGATGAATTTATTGGAATTAGAAATTATGAAATTAAAAAGTAGTGAAAATTATGATGCTAAGTTAAAAGAAATTGAATTTTATAAAAATTCAAAAATACATCAATGTATGTTGCCTTATGTTGGCTTTAAATATGAAGAATATAGAGTATTATTAGTTGCTGAAAGTCATTACCTTAAAAATGAAGAAGATAGAAAAAAAGTAGATAATTTTGAAAAATGATATGGGGATAAAGGAAATATTTCTTTATCTTGTCCTAAATATATATATACAAGAGGAGTAGTAGATGAATGTTTTTCTAGAGGGAATGTTTTTTTTCAAAGAATAAAAAAAGAACTTGAAAAAGCAAATATTGATATAAAACATTTTTGGGAAAGAGTTTCATTCATGAATTTTTTTGTAGTTCCTTCAACAAATGGAAGTAGAGGAATAATAGCTACAAAGGAAATGGAAGAAAAGTCTTTAAATAATTTTGAAGAAGTAATTAAAGTGTTGAAACCGAATTATATATTATTTCTTAGTAAAAAAAGTTATTGTATTTTTGAAAAACAGAATTCAGAATCCTTAAAAAATACTTACACTTTTTGTCACCCTGCTTCAGCATGGTGGTATAGAAAAAGAAAAGATGGGGGAAAATCAAGTGATGAATTCAGAGAAAAAATAGAAATTATTTTCAAAATTTAATAATGTAAAAAAGGAAGAGATAATATAAAATTATTGGAAAAAAGTTTTTGAAACTAAAAAATTTGGAATGAATAAAAATTAGAGGAGAAAAAATGGCTAGTAAATTAGGTAAATTCTATGGAATAGGAGTAGGAGTAGGAGATCCTGAAAATATAACAGTTAAAGCAACAAAAAGACTGCATGAAGTAGATGTGATAGTACTGCCTGAGGCAAAAAGCGGAGAAGGAAGTACAGCCTTTAATATTGTAAAAGAATATGTAAAACCAGAAGTAGAGCAATTATTTCTGGAGTTTCCTATGATAAAGGATGTGGAAGCGAGAAAAGTTTTTAGAAAAAATAATGCGGATGTAATAAGTGCTGAATTGGAAAAAGGTAAAAATGTAGCGTTTTTAACAATAGGTGATCCAATGACTTATAGCACTTATACTTATGTATTGGAACATATTTCAGATGATGTGGAAGTTGAAACTATTGCGGGAATAACTTCATTTAACAGCATTGCGGCAAGGCTTAATATACCGCTGATGATTGGAGATGAAGATTTAAAAGTAGTTTCTGTCAATAGAAAAACTGATGTTTATAAAGAAATTGAAAATAATCAAAATTTAGTGTTAATGAAAATAAGCCGAGATTTTGAGAAAATAAAAAAAGCGATAATTGAAACAGGAAATAAAGAAAATATAGTTATTGTTTCAAACTGTGGAAAAGAAAATGAAGAAATTATTACAGATATTAAAAATGTTGAAAGTGTACATTATTTTTCTACATTAATTCTTAAAAAACAGGGAATAGAACAATGGAAGAAATTTCTAAAAGATGCTAAATTTTAATAATTTAAGAAAATAAAGATGTAAGTTTAATGAAGAGGATTAGAATTAATTATGGGTGAATTAAAGAACAAAGATATAAAGATTTTAGAATATTTGTCTAAGGTTAAGGAGAAAAAATGTATAAAGATTTTAGAAATCTTTTTGAAAGATAAAGATAGAAAGTTGTTAGGTATTGACAGATATGAAAAAGGTGATAAATATTGGGAATCTTTACATGCGACACTAGATTTTCTTAATATTGATAAAAAATATAGATATACTTCAAAATTTTTATTTAATAAATTTCCAAATAAAAAAGAAAATACAATAACAAGATTAAGAAAATTGCATGATAAAAAGTATATTTATTGCCATATACCTAATTTTGAAAATGAAAAAGAAATTGAATCTATAAGTGTGATTTCATTAGGAAAAGAATTCATACAAAATTATAAAATAGAAAAAAATAATAATAGAAAAAAATTTTTTATTAAAAGCATAGTTGTACCAATTGTAATAGCTATTTTAACTAAAAGTATTTTATGGATTATAAAAAATATTTTAACAACTAAGAAATAGAATTACAGAAGTCTTGATAATAGCTGATTGAGTAATGGGAATATTTATTTTTATGGGGTTTAATTGGTATAAAGAAGATTATCATGCAATAATTTATACTTTTCCTTATAAAGTTTTGATGTATTTTAAAGAAACTCAGATTAGTATTGAAAAAATCGGTATTATAAAGACGTTAGAGTCAAGGTGCTTTGTTTATGCGATGATTGTTAATATGGGATTTTATTTGGGAACTTTGAAAAAA